>NZ_JBRKIS010000025.1:0-567205 GCF_052983315.1 Sinomicrobium endophyticum | reverse complement strand
TTATTTACCTTAGCTTCAATAGATAATTCTATGGCATTATCCAGAGCCTTGTGTAACAGCGCATTTTGTTGCCCTTCGTCCAGCGTTTCTGAGTACGCTTTAATTATTGTATTGATGATTAACGCAGGATTATCTTGAAATATGGCATGGCCACTTCCCCTGGCAATAATATTTTTTACATTATCCTTATGTTCACCAAGCTCCTTGTGGAGTTTTCTCCATCTATTTGAAAGTAGTACCTCTGGAAAACCTGGAAAGGAGTTTTCAGGAAAAATATTTGTAATTGGGGTATTTTCCGGGAACTGCATACTTCTCGTATAGCGCATTGTTTCATTGAAATTTGAATTCAAATAAAAATCACCTGAAGGCTTTTTTATAGCACTCATATCAACATTCATATCTCTCATTGTCAGTAATTCCTCATTCCAGAAATCACTAAGCGTAGCATCTATTAAAATAACCGAGAGCACTTTTTCAGGATGTTTACGTGCGAATAACAGATTATACAATCCACCGTACGAATGGGAAACCAGAATAACTTCATTGTTGAAACCCAACATTGAAAGACCTGTCTCCAGTTCTTTAATACCATTTTCTATTCCAAAATCCGAATCGTTTTTCAAATTTGGATTTAATTCACTTTGTCCAAATCCAGACCGGTCATAAGTAATTAATGTTGTACCCGTAACGTTATGAATTTTTTCTAATATATTGTTCCAAACAGAACTATCAGCACCCCCGCCGGCTTCAAAAAGAATTGGAGTTCCTTTTCCTTTCATTATATTAAAATACATTTTATAACCCCCAACGTCTACTAGCGTATCTTGACTTTGGGCATGCATAGAGAACGATAAAGAGAAAATCACTAAGAATGTTAAATGATAATGTCTCATTTGGTCTGTAGTTTAAGGTTTTCCATAATTATGTACAACGTATCACAGCTAAGAAACGTGGGCTTTTCGGAGCGTTTTCCTGTCCACCTATGACAAAGGTGGCCACAAAGAAAGAACTTTATAGAAACCACTTTCTGCCCCATGTTTTCTTAGGTGCTGTTGGCAACTGGTATTATTCATTAGATTTGTCTGTTTCAAAGCCGTAAATGGTAGTTTGCATTCCTGCAATTTTCCATTGTCCATTCACTTTTTCCATGAGCCTTGTTTCCCGTTTCAGTCCACGTAATGAATCTTGTTGCTCATATGTAACCCAAGCGCCGTTCCCGTAAAGTCTAACATCAATATTATCCAACAATTTTGGAATGGGTTCAGGTTCGGGATGTTCTTCGATGAATGTTTTCACAAATTGGCTTATTTCTTTCCACCCGATGGACTCCGAAAAAGTACTGTCAGCAAAGTTCATATATACTTTCGAAATGGTCGGGTCGTGTACCCAATTTTTTGTCCAGGCTTCGTAATCCCTTTGAAAAGCATCTTTGGTTTCCGTATTCAATCGCTCTAAAATGGCTTTTTTTTCTTTTTCAAAATGGACCTCCTGATACCCTTTTTCATCCATTTTAGATTTCTCGTTTTCTTTACAACTTATAGTGAAAAATAATATTAATAAGGGGAATAGTAATAGGTTTCTATTTTTCATATTTTGTTTTTTAACTTGTTGCCAACGGGCAAGTAAATGCAAAGTGGTGATTGCAGGCTTGAAACGTATCAAATCGAAAGAAATTTAAAAAGGGCTACAACCCTTGAATTTAATCTCGCTCATTTCATATATACAGTGTTATGTGCGGCCTTTAATTCACTTCTGATAATTTCAAGATTTGGTTATGTACAATAATTTCAGGATTTACTATTCGTTTTTTAGTCTTCAACTTTTTATTTTTCAATCCATTATCTCTGATTTCATCAATCCATTGCATTAAATTGAACTCCTGATTTATTTTGTCCATAAGATAAAAGTCGTCCTCGAAAAAGTCCTTTTCTTCAATTACTCCTTTTTCCAAACAATCTTTAATTATCGTCTTCATTATTATATTTATCTCTACATTTTCCTCACCTTCAAAATATTCTGCTGTCAGGAAGTTGTATTTTGCTTGAAACCATTTTCCATAATCTTCGGATTTCAGGACAATTCTATGATCAAAAGTCGCTAAACCATTTATAAACCAGGAAATATTTTCAAGTGAAATTTCTCCGATTTGAAACATATCCCTAAGTGTATAGTCTATCCTATCCGCGGACAAATAAGGTAACGGGTATTCTAAAAGTTTAAATTTTTCTATATCCATAAACACCGTTCTATCCATTTGATATTTCTCCAATACCGCGTTTAATTCACTATCTTTTAAAACCGCACCATATCTATTTTCATGATAATCTTCCCCTTCGATGTCAAGTACATAATCAATTAAATGAGAAAATGCAGTATGCGAAATATCATGAATTAATCCGGCGATTTGTTCTTCAATACTTCCTCCAAGTTTTTTTATGATTAGCATTACCCCAATCGAATGCTCAAATCTTGTATGATTTACTTTTGGGCTAACTAAAAAGATAGAACCTCCTTGATGAATTTTCTTCAATCTCTGAAAGACATTTGTCTTTATGATTTCTTCAATTACTCCTGAAAATTCAAACTCTCCATATATTTTATCTACGTACTTCATTTCTTTTAGCTTGCACATCATTCATGAATACACTGTATATTCCGCTGAAAACGGACACTTTTCTCAAAAACTTTCGGTTAAATTAATTAAATTTTTTTTACTGTTCTTTTCTAAATTTTCGTATCGATTCCCCTTGCCATTCTATGCTGTAAGAACCATTAGTTAATCTATCTGATATGGCATTGGTAATAGTGGATTCCTTTAAAGCCTTTACGGGCAACTGCGAGGTAATTATTGTAGAAGCACTTCCATGGCGCTCAACCCCGCTACCGCCAATTTTCAACTGGTGGCGGGCATCCGAGGCTCTGCCTCGGGGCAATCCCGATATTATCGGGATCAGGACAGGCATCGGGGAATTAGACCCATTTAATGGGATTAAATTCCAAACTAATTATTATTATAAGTCTCCTCCAGGTCGTAATTTTGCAATCCGATAACAAAGTCCTTATGCTAGATTTACTTCAGAAAACCCTGTTCTCCACTAAATTAATGGCCATTTTGTTTCTTCTATTTGCTACTGCAATGGGTATGGCAACTTTTATTGAAACCTGGTACAGTATCGAAACCGCCCGTATTTACATTTACAATGCCACTTGGTTCGAGGCTATTATGGTGTTCTTTGTTATCAATTTTTCAGGGAACATTTACAGGTACAACCTTCTGCAATGGAAAAAATGGCCTGTTTTGATTTTACACCTTTCCTGGATATTGATTATTGTAGGGGCTTTTGTAACGCGATATATAAGTTACGAAGGCGTGATGCCGATTCGTGAAGGGCAGACGGAAAATGTCTTTTATTCAGATAAGACCTATCTCACCGCCTATATTGATGGCAAAATCGAGGGACAACCCAGGCGCAAGGTTTTAGAAGACGATATTTTGGTCACCCAGGAAGGGAAAAGATCAAGTTTGCCCTGGAGCGATGATTTTAACGGGAATGAATTCAGCATTGCATATGTTGATTTTATCAAAGGGGCTAAGGAGGGGCTCATTCCTGATGAAAATGGCAAGGAATATCTAAAAATTGTTGAGGCAGGAAACGGGCAACGGCACGAACATTTTATAGAGAACGGAACCGTTGCCAACATCCATAATGTGCTGTTTGCACTTAATAAAGAGACCAAGGGAGCCATTAACTTTTACACCAGGGACGGAGGATATTTTATAGAAGCTCCCTTTGAAGGTGATTTTATGCGAATGGCTGACCAATTGCAGGGAAAAGTGGTAAAAGATAGCCTTCAGGAATTACAGCTACGTTCGCTGTATTCTATGGCCGGAATGCAATTTGTACTACCGGAACCATTACTTAAAGGACGTTATGGCGTGGTCAAAGTCCCCGAGAATGAAATTACGGACCAGACCCAAGACGCTTTGGTAGTTGCCGTTACTGCAAACGGACAAACGGTAGAAAAGAAGTTATTGGGCAGTAAGGGATCCTCAGATTTTGCTGCCCCGTTTTCCTTAGGGGATTTGCAATTTTCGTTGAGATATGGCTCTAAAATATATCCATTACCTTTTGGGGTGAAACTCAATGACTTTATCGCGGAAAAGTACCCCGGAACGGTCAATGTATACAAATCCTTTATGAGCAAAGTGACTATCGAGGATGAACGCCCCTTTGATTATGATATTTATATGAACCATATTCTGGATCATGGCGGGTACCGCTTTTTTCAAGCCAGTTTTATGCCGGATGAAAAGGGTACGATCTTGAGTGTTAATCACGATTTTTGGGGGACATGGATTACCTACATCGGCTACTTCTTACTCTATGCGGGATTACTGGGAATTATGTTTTTCGGTAAAACTCGATTTATAGGCTTGACCAAGGCATTAGAAAAAGTGAAAAAGAAAAAGGCAAAAATGGCAGCAGTTATGTTATTCCTGATGGGTTGCCTTCAAGGATTTGCACAGCAAGCACAGCAGGAAAACCATAACAACTTACCCACTCAGGAACAAATAGATTCGCTAATCAAGGCCACAACTGTTAGTGAGGAACATGCGGATAAATTCGGGGAATTGGTCATCCAGGATGAAGGAGGGCGGATGAAACCTTTACATACTTTTACTTCAGAGTTGTTGCGTAAACTCAGTGGCAATGACAAATTCAAGGACATGAATTCCGATCAGGTATTCCTTTCCATGATGATAAACCCGACCCTTTGGTACAATACAGAATTTATCAAAGTTGGTAAATGGCAAAATGATAGTATTCGTCAGATATTGGGAGTGGAAAAAACGAAAAAATACGTTAAGCCGGTTGATTTGTTCGATGCTACAGGTATGTATAAATTAAAGCCTTACATGGAAGAAGCTAGCTCTACGACCAATCCCAATGAATTCCAAAAAGACTTTATCAAGGTTCATGAACGTCTCTCCTTGTTGGAAATGGCATTGAGCGGAACCATATTGAAAATATTTCCGTTGGTGAACGATGAGAACAACAAATGGATTTCTGCCTTGGAATTCCGTTCCGGTCCATATCAGGTGCAAGATTCCCTGTATGCCAATTTTATGACGAATAGCCTTCCATATTACGTAAATACTTTACGGAATGCTATTGCTACAGGAGATTATTCAGCATCCGATAAACTGCTGGAAGCCTTTAAACAGAACCAAAGAAATCATGGTTCTGAAGTAATGCTATCTGAGAAAAAGATAAAAGCCGAAATTGTTTACAATAAGCTGGATATCTTCAATCGTCTGTATAAATACTATATGATGGTAGGGGGGCTGTTGTTCCTAATTCTCATTTTCAGGATTTTTAAGGACGGGAAAATCTGGAAGGCCTCAACCTACTTCTTAAAGGGGATGATTGTTTTATTTTTTATTTGGCATACCGCAGGCTTGATATTACGTTGGTACATTTCGGGCCATGCCCCTTGGAGTAATGCTTATGAAAGTATTCTGTATGTTTCCTGGGCTACAGTAGGTATGGGATTACTTTTTGCCAGAAAAAGTGACTTAACTCTGGCTGCAAGTGCTTTTGTTGCTTCGATGCTGCTTTGGATCGGGCACCAAAGTTGGGTAGATCCTTCCATTGCTAATCTGGTGCCTGTTTTGGATAGTTATTGGGTGATGATTCATGTACCGATAATTGTAGGCAGTTATGGCCCTTTCACAGTAAGCATGATCTTGGGAGTGGTTTCTTTGATTCTTATTATGCTGACGACCAAAAAGAACAAAAGGCGAATGGAAATTAACCTGAAGGAGTTGACCATTATCAATGAACTGACCCTAACAGTAGGTTTGGTGATGCTCACCATTGGTAACTTTTTGGGAGGGCAATGGGCCAATGAGAGTTGGGGACGTTATTGGGGATGGGACCCTAAAGAAACCTGGGCATTGGTTTCCATCATGGTCTATGCCTTTATACTACATATGCGATTGGTACCTGGCCTAAGGGGAAGATGGATTTACAATTTTATGAGTGTAGCGGCTTACGGTAGTATTATGATGACCTATTTTGGTGTTAATTTCTACTTGGTTGGCCTTCATAGTTACGCGCAATCGGGTGCTGCGGCTATTACCCCGGGTTATGTAAAATATATTGTTTTTGGATTACTGATACTTGGCGGCATCAGTTATTGGAGATACCGGGCGATGTATAAAAAGCCGGCGTGAAATCTTACTGTCAGTAGAAGGAAGTAACTTAGTCATTCCTTAGAAACCGGGAAGGGCTATTCAGGAGCGATACAACCTGTTGATATTCAGATAATAAATTCGTATCTTAAGGTAACATAAAACCCCGTTTTTAGGCCTTCATGCCCATTTTCTCAGCTTATGCTACCTTAATTATCCGTCCGGGTAAGTATACGTATCCCGGAAGTAATTCTTCGAGTTTTTGGATGTTATGGTCGGGGATTCTCCGGAGTGTATCGGTAAGCCATTCCCTGGGATTGATATTTTGCATCTTACAGGTGCCGAAGAAGGACTACAGTATCGCGGCATATTGTGCCGCCTGGTGACTTCCGGCAAAGAAAACACTGTTTTAACACCTCATTGACACATGTTTTCTTTTTGTGATTGCCGGCAATCATATTAAAAAGGAAGTACACGATACAGGAAAGGTCCTTAAAATACCGTATATTTGATATACAATACTACTATTATGGGAGCATTAGAGTTAAGAGAAAAGTGGAAACGATCCATAAAGACTGTAGATATCCGGTTTTTACAGATGGTGGATGCACTTTATGAAGGCTATTTCAAGAATGAAGTTGTTGCCTATCATCCGGATGGGTCTCCCATGACACGCCAGGAGTACAAAATGGCATTGGATATTGCAGAAAGCCAGATAGATAAAGGGGATTACATATCTGCTGATGAATTTGAACAAGAAGAAAGTTAATGCCTCGTAAAATAACCCAGGTTGTCTGGACAAGGCAAGCCAGGGAATCTCTCAATGCTATTTTAGACTATAGGTATAAAGACATTCCTACGGCAAGAAGGATTGTTAGAAAAGATATTATTGGCTCTTCTAAAGAAATTGTATTTGTCGAACAGTACCAACGGGATGAAATATTTCAAGAATATCGCAGGATAATCGTTCGGGACTATAAAATACTTTACAAAGAACAGAAAGGGGTTGTATATATTCTTAATGTAATATGTACTAAAGCCGATTCCGAAACTTTATAATATTTTTCGCCAATCAGTCCTCGTTTGGTATCCGTCCGGGCAAGTACACTTATGCTTTCTGGTATCCCTGCAGTAATTCTTTGATTTTTTGGATGTTGTGATCGGGGATTCTCCGCAGTGTATCGGTAAGCTATTCCCTGGGATTGATTTTCCAATCTATATGTTGGACCAGTTTTATACCCTGTTTAAGTTTAAAGCACCAATTATTTCCACCTTTTTTGGTAAAGTATTTCCTTTTGATCCACTTTCTGTGCCTGTTATTGTGTCGGTACCTCGCCCAGCTCCAGATTATCCCGAAGTATGTGTTATTTACTTTTTCAAAGGTGTGCCCGGATATTACATATTGGTAGTAGTTGCACCAGCCCCTAATGATAGGATTTAGGATTCGGATCAGTTCTTCCTGTTTGACCGATCTGTGTTTGCGTACAGTACCCACGCTCTCCGAAGTGTCATATGCTAGGCGAATGTCTCTGACTTCGCAGCCCACTGTACATCAATGACGGGCCAATACGTCACGCTCCTCTCTGAGGAGCTTCCAAAATGGTGTTTCATAACGAAGAACAAGTAAAGGAAACAAAACTTTTGGGTGAACTGATACGATTAAAATCAGATTTGAACCGGTAACAGGCTAAAAACAACATATATATGTTCTTCTTCCGGTATGTTATTTTCCTGACCGCTATAACCTATATTGATGATATCCCCCGCTACCGCCAGTTTTCAACTGGTGACGGGCATGAGTACGTAATGAGCCTCAGAACAAAAAGCTATGATTTAATAGTGTAGTTTTTGTATTTTCAGGACATATGCAGAACCTACAAATTTTATAGTTTTATGCCGAGCCATGTGCATTTTATATTTCGATCGGCCGGCGAAGATCCTTCAGGTGTTTTGCGCGATTTCAAGAAATACACCTCAAAGAAAATATGGAAGGCCATTGAAGAAAACCCACAGGAAAGCAGAAGGGAATGGTTGTTATGGATGTTTGAGAGGGCGGGTACGAAAAAGGGCAATGTATCGAAGTATCCATTTTGGCAACATTACAACAAACCGATAGCATTGTGGAGTACGGCGGAAACGAGAGACCTATTGTAAAAAAGCGTTTGTAGCGCTCTTGAAAAATATCAATTCACAACTCAATAGCATTTTATTCCCATCGACTGATTCCAAAGTTATTGAGGTAATCTTCCGGCAGGCCCAATGGCATCAGGCTAAAACTCAGTAATTTCTACCTATATCCCAAAACCAGCTTTTTCAAGTTGATAAATAAAAACTATGACTGTGCATATACTATAAAGAGAAATATGCACAGTCAATGGGTTTTTCTTTAGGGCTTTACTACCTTTTTTGTCACCTCGGTGGTATCCCCGGAAATCACTACGAAGTAGACTCCCGGGGCGAAACCGGTCAGATCCAGCTCATACCCGGTCGTGTTCAGACGATTCGTTTGCTGCACGAGACGACCGTCTTTACTATAGACTTTAACAGACCGCATGATTGTATCCGAACTGATCGTACCTTTTCCGGAAAACAAAGGGTTCGGGAACAGTATGGTGTTTTCTTCCGCCGTTTGTTCCTCTACCGGTAGCATAAAAGGTAATTTTGATGAAACTATAGCAGAAGTCTCCGGTAGATTTTCATAAACACAGATGATCTCAGGATGTTGTGTGGCAGACAGTGCTTCCGAAGAAACAAAACCGGCATCTGTGGTCTGCCCTCCGACGGTCGACACCAATACCAGCGATAACAATCTGTCCGAAGGCAGGCTATTCACCGCCGCGGTGATATCCCAATCTGTATACCCCGGGGTGACCACACCCGGACGGGTATCCAGCACCGTCGTTCCGGCCGGTTTGTTGTTCCAGGTGATGCTGCTCTCCGTCCAGCTGTTATCGGGAACGAGACTCAGTTGCCATTGCGAACTATCGGCAGTGGTGTTTCCGTAACTGCAATACAAACGGAGTATCGCATTGCTTACGGGTAATTGTGTACTGTCCAGGTCGAATTGCAGATACACTTCTCTCGAATATCCCGTACCGTCCTTTTTAAGAATAAGGCTCGTATTTCCCCCGTAATTGGTATCCGCATAGCTCCCGTCCCTTACAAAGGCATCGGCTACGGCTCCATAAGTCGCCGTCGTCGTATCCATATACCCGAAGATATCCACTTCGGTAATACTGTTCCAGTCGTTCGAAGAATTGCCGTGTCCGGTAATGCGTACATACCTTCCGGAAGTATCGGGAAGATCGTAATTTTCCTGTCCGGAAGTGTTCCCTGCCGATGTTCCGCTATGGATATTGGTCCAGCCGGTTCCATCCTCTGACATCTCCACCTCAAAAGAAGACGATCTCTGATCTCCGAGATACCAGCCGATACTCAGCCCGGTAACGGTGTGTACAGCCCCGAGATCGTACCGTATCCACTGACCGTCGCCCTCTGCGGACCAACGGGTTCCCAGGTTATCATCGATGGTGTTCCCCGGGACATTCCCATCATCTGCACTGGCGGTAACCTGTATAACGGGCAACCCGGTAAGGATCTCACCTGCTTCGGGCGTATTTTCATCTACGACGAAATATGCGGTTGCACCGCTGTGGGGAGCAGCCGGAAGCGGGCATTCCAATTGCCTGGTCCCATCTATGGCCGGTACGTCCACAAAAAGGGTCACGGCACTCTGTTGCTGAGCCGGATCGGATATATACACCTTAATCTCTTCTTCTTCAAGTCCTTTTAGCATCACCGTACAGGGGCGGTCGGCAGTCAGGGAAACATCGCCGTCCGAAAGCGTTCCTGCCTGGTAGAAAACTACCTGCATCATATCAGCATCTTCATATTTTACCGCCTGTACCACCGGTGTGTTCTCCACGATACGGATACGGGACAGGTCGTACGACTGCATATCGGAAGCCGAAGCCATCCCCGGAACAACAATATAAGCATAGGTTGCATCGGAAGGAGCCGCCCCGTGATCTACCCACATCTTAAACACGTCTCCCGACAAGGTGTCGTCTGAATAGCTGTGGTTTATACTGTACCAGCTCCCGCTTTGTTCGCGGTTACTGATTTTTACGCTTCCGCCCTGCGGTATAAAATAGCCTATGCTATCGTGCAGTATCCATTCCGGATCGGCATAAGACACCTCCGTTTGCGCTGTCTGTATCCCGGGACTTCCGCCCGAACCGGAAACAAGGACATTGCCGTTGAGCCAGCATTGATTGATGGTTGTGGTGATATCGGCAGTACCGGAACTGTTGATTCCCGCTCCCAGGCAAACTACAGCATCATCGAGAAAAAACCACGATTTTCTTGCTGTTGTATTCTTATAGTTGAGATAATAGGCCGTTACGCCATAAACGCTGTCCGTGACTCCCCCCGAAAAAGCCGTACTTCCTGCCTCTCCCCAGGAAGCTGTAGGTGGCACCTCGGTATAATCTGCGGAAGTTGTGCCCGGAATTTTATCCCATTCCCATACGGGCATAATATTGTAGTATTCCTCACCCCTGCGCTGAATGTTCGTAGCGCCATCCGGCAGAAAAACACCTTTGAGATTTTCCTCGTTGCCACTCTCAGTCCTGATGGTCCGGGACGATACCGTGCGGACATTGAAGAGATAGCCCGGCCTTTGGTGAACGGTATAGTCTCCCCTGTAAAAGTGTTTATGCCAGGGTTCTATCATATAACCGGGAGCCACGGTTCCGGATGTTCTGGCGATAGCGGCATTCCAGGCCGCATTGTTCACAGGATCAACCTTTTTGGCTCTTTCCAGGCGACCTTTTTCGCCACTCTTCCGAAGTATGTTCGGGCGACTGATACCCCGTCCTTCCGTACTGAAATCTATATAACTTCCTCGGATGGTCCGCAGGTAAGTGTTCTTGTAATACCCGGAAAGCAATTGTTTCTTTTCGGCTGACAAAGCATAAGGGGTATCCCGTACCCAGTTGGCTATACGGTATTCTCCATCGAGAAAGACCGAACCGTAACTGGATATCATAAGCTGGGCACCGTGCTGCATATAGGAATAATCGTGCTGAAGACCTTCCCCGGTGGTCAACACAACCGGGTAAAAGGCTTCGTCTAGGGCTACCTGCATGATGTCATCGTCTTCGAGCAGGCAAGCACGATAGAGATAATGTATGGCGATATCCAGTTTATTCGCCCCTGTCCATGACGCCGGGTTGCCCCGGTTCATCTGCGCTATAAGACCGGCCTCCAGTGCGGAAGGAACGGGAGTGCTCCCGGCTCTTAACAATAACAATATCTGTCCCAGTCCCTGCGGGCTCGAAATCTGGTTGTACCACCAGTTATTGCTCTGCGGATCGGTAGTATCCCAGAAATCCAGGGTGTTTACGATAGCCGTATACAAATTACTGCTGCCGTAATGACTACTCTCCGAAATAGTATAGGCCCTCGCCATATCCTTTAACCGGACGAGATGCTGATTCGGGGGCCACATGGTCCGTGCCGTGCTCTGATAATCGATATCCGTCCAGGAACCATCGGCCTGAACCGTATTCAGGTAGCCGCTGACAGTGACATCCAGGGAACTTACAGCCCCTCCCGCCAGTAATTCATTCCGGATACGGCCGGAGATACTGTCATAAACCGCTTGTGAAAATACCTGTTCGTGAATTCCATAACACAACAAAAGCGTAAAAAGTACTTTTAAAGTAATTGTTTTTTTCATAGTAAAAAGTTTGGTTATCGGTTGTAATCTATGGTAAATCATTACCCCTGGTGTTTATGCCATATCCAGGCTTTGGTTCTCAAACAGATTTCATATTGTTGTCGAACACATTTTTAAATATGATGAGGTCCGGATTAATGATTTTTTAAATATATCAAATTTTTCATTAACAAAGCGCATTGATTTTTCTGGCTTAGCTGTCTACGGGAAATCCGGTATTTTTAATGCTATCCCCGCTCTGCAAAGCGTTATATGCTATGCGAACGTCTCTGACTTCGCAGCCTATATTAAGGGCATAAAAACTAATATGGGCCACTCAAAGCCGTGGTTTTATCCCGTATGACATGCTTCGGTGCAATGAAGACATCCATTTACCTGGCTGTAATGGTTACGGGCTTCTCTTACGGCCTATGACAATCGTAGTGGTAACCCGCCAGGATTTTACAACTGCGAAATCGGTAGCATCTCGTATACTTTAATAAATTTAAAATTAATAAAAAAATATCGAGGGTCATGACCCTCGATATTTACTATTTACACAGTTTATGAGATGCTACCTTTTATTTATTGTTTTGCTTTCTCATTTTCTTCTGATTTTGCTCCCATTCTATTTAAGGTGTACATAGGTGCAAATTTTAATTTTAATCCTGCAATTTTACGGTTATCGGATCCTGTAAGACCTTCATTTTCCACTGTATTTTTTCTGGTATCTATGGCTTCGTACAATAATTTAATTTCATCCCAATCTTCTCTTGAATAACTGTCTTTATTGGTTTCAACCGTATTAACAAAATTTTGATAAACACTTAATATATTGTCTTTGTTTATCCATTCAAATTTCATGTCACTATTTGAATAATTTTTTCCTAAAAGAGACATTCTAAAATTGTCCATTTGTGTTAACCTATCTTGACGTTGTTTTTCAGCTAACTCTATTTTAAAGTCTTCAAATTTTTGTGTTGTTTCTTCAATCTCTCTTTTTAAAGATTCATTTTTTTCAAGGTTCTTTAAGTTTTCGCTGGCAGTATTTTTGAAAGTCGTGTAACCGATTTCAATATTTTTCCAATTAGAGTTGGCTTGTTCAAGATCTAAATTAGATATCGAATCTACGTAGCTTGAATACATTTCTACCTTTTCTGTGGCTATTTGTGCTTTTTCATCTTTACAAGATGTGAATAGTAAGGCTAATGCACATGTAAGGACTGTAAATTTTATTGTTTTCATGATTTTATTATTAATATTTTAATCCCATTAAATGGGTCTTATTCCCCAACGCCTGTCCTGATCCCGATAATTATCGGGATCCCCCGAGGTAGTTGATTCTCTTTTTGTTACTAAATTCTTTTCCCGCCTATTAATCTAAACAGAACTGCTATGACTGCTATGACTAATAAAATGTGTATTAAACCGCCTGCACTATAGACAAAAAAGCCTAATACCCAACCGATGACAAGAATAACTGCGATGATGTATAATAAACCTCTCATTTCTTTATGTTTTTAATTGTAAGAATCTGAATATCACTTTTTATAAAAATATTAAAAAGCAGACCTAGAGAGTCTGCTTTCTAATGCCAAACGCTTTTTTTCATTTGGAACTTTCCTAACTAATCTCCATAAACAAAGGTGACTAATTAAATAGCTAATAAGTTATATTGTAATGAAGAAGATTTATATATATCACAGATTCCACGCTCTCCGAAGTGTTTCTGGCTCTGAATGTCTCTGACTTTGCAGTTCCACAGGCCAATAGGTTAATAGCATCCAGGATGATTTCATCACTCCAACACCACGCCAACGCCTATCTTTTCCAGTAAATAAGGGTTATGATCTATTACTAAAAGATCATTGTGCACACTGAGTTGTTGTAATACCTTGTACAGCAAATCTATATCGGCATAATGCAATCCTATGCTGGGTTCATCTAATATCAATAGTTGATCTTTCGTTTTGTTTTGCAACCAGTTGAGCAACAACAAACGTTGTTTTTCTCCGGAAGAAAGTGATTTTACCGTTTGATCGAGCCGTACATGAGAAAGCCCTATATGGTGCAATGCCTGTAATTGTTGCACTGCTTTGATTGTGCCGGCATAGGGAGTTATCCAATCCAGCAATTCCGTAACGTTCAGCGCCAGGACATCTGCAATATGTTTTCCGCCTGTGGTATAGGCTAAAACAGCTTTTCGATAGCGTTTTCCCTCGCATACATCACAAATTTCAATATGCTTGGCAGCTACATCCAGACTCGTGGCTACGACACCACTTCCCTGACAATGCGTACACTGACTGGTTTTGGTTTTATACGAAAAGTCTTTGGCCTTACCCCCTGTTTCCTTTGCAAATACCTTAGTGATCACTTTTAACAGATCTAAATAGGCTACCAGCAAAGTACTGTTATAAGCCTGTAATTTTTTAGGTTCAAAATAATGTATGCCCTGATATTGCTTCGGAAAATCGATACGCGTGCAATATACAGGTCGATGCTGCTGTAAACCTGGCATTACCACCTCTTTTACCAGAGTAGTCTTCCCGATACCCGACTTCCCTGTTATGGCTGTAATACCGCCTACCGGGATATCGATTTGTGCTTTTTTGAGACTGTGACGTGCTATGCTTTCTATATGAATATGCGCTTTTCCCTGCCGAAAGCGTATCGCACTGTTTTCTGTTTTTACATAAGGATGACATACTTCTGAAGACCGGTAAGCGGCTGCACTTCCCTGAAACGTAATTTCACCACCCATGCTTCCTGCTCCCGGGCCTATCTGCACCAAATGATCGGCCGCCAGCATAATGTCTTTGTGATGCTCAATGACAATGACCGTATTGCCTTTGGCTACAAGCGTTTTCAGCAAAGCAATCAGATCCGGTATATTGTTTTGGGATAAGCCCGCCGAAGGTTCATCCAGCAAATAGGTTACCCCTTGTAACGGACTGTTTAATTGTTTGATGAGTGAAACCCGCTGTTGTTCGCCGCCACTTAAAGTACCCGACTTTCGGTGGAGCTGTAAATGGTCTATATGCAATTGACGCGCCCGCTCCAGGGTATGTTGCAAATGGGCATGTAATTTTGCTACCAATTCGGCATCAATAGCATCTTTTGGCCGAATATTTACCAACCATGCTTCAAACTCCCGTAAACTCATCGCCTTCAGGTCCCGCATAGAATTGCCGCCCAGGGTAACCGCTAAACGCTCCGGTTGCAACCCGCTGCCCTGGCAATGACTACAAACTTCCGGAGTGAACAAAGCACGTAAATGTTGAATATTTTTGTTCTTTCGGGTAAGAAAGTATTCGTCCATCAAATAGGTAAACAAGCCTTTCCACACCATCTTTAGCTGTTGGGTCCCCGATCGTGATCTGGTTTCGAAAGTCCAGGTAGCTTCCCAGGTTTTCTCCGGAATTCCATGAAAGATCACCCCCCGTTGCTCCCGGGTCAATACCTTAAAAGGCGTTTGCAGATTAAAACCATACGCCTTTCCTATTTCACTTACAATTGCCATATACTGTCCGCCTGCCTGCCCATAGTAATACAGGGCTTTGTTGTGCTCAAAAAGTCCGTCGGCAATGCTCAGGGCTGAATCCAACACTATTTTAGACAGATCGGGAAGCAATTCTTGTCCCACGCCGTCACAAACACCACATTTCCCTAATTCGTGTGCATTCGAAAAATGACTGGCCGACCATTCCCTTCCTTCGTATTGTGCTTTACGCGAAAAGGCAAAACGTAAACTTTTATCGATATCGGTTTGTTTGGCTACATCCGAACGCTCGGAAAACTGCTGATCTTTCCGGGTGATACAAATGCTGGGCGTCAATCCGGTGATATGGTCTACTTCAAACTGATAGTCAACTCCTACCCTGTTTTGTTGATAGCTTGAAAATTGTTTGCTCATTTCCTGTAATCCGTAGCCATGCAGGGTATCGATCACCAAAGAAGATTTTCCCGATCCTGAAATTCCCGTGACCACCGTGAGTTGTTGTCTGGGCAACGTAATATCCATGTCTTTTAACGCATGAGTCCGTGCTCCTTGGATACGAATGGCGTCCGTGGCCGATTGTTCGGGAATACGTTCGTTTACCGTAGCTATACTTTCGGCATTATTTACCCATATATCACAGCCCGACTGAAACAAAGCGTGATTCTCAAAACATACGATCCTCGAAGTTTCGTGTTTCAACTGATGCAAAGCCTTTAGTAGTTGTACTACATTTTGTTGGTGTAGCCCGATACTTGGTTCTTCTAACACTAAGATGGTTTGTCTGGCAGGCTTCGCAAAGTGCTTGGTGAGTTTAATACGCTGTGCTTCGCCTCCGCTTAATGTGTTGGACGGTTGCCCGAGTTTGATATATCCCAACCCCAGACGCAGCATCAACGCCAGAATTTCGGATAATTTCTTTTCATGCCGAAAGAAATCACACGCTTCTGCTATACTGAGATCATAAATTTCTGCGATGTTCTTCGTATTCCAATATACCTGGAGTACTTCCGGCTTAAAACGTTTCCCGTTACACTCGGGGCAGGTTTGATTAATGGTTCCCATGACACTCATTGAAAGGGTAATAACCCCTGCTCCTTCACAACGGGGACAACGTCCTGCTTTGTTATTAAAAGAAAAGGCGCTTTTCTTCAATTGCAATGTCCCGGCTTCATCGGTTTTTGCCAACAGGTCCCGGATCTTATCGGCCATTCCCGTATACGTCGCCGGGTTGCTGCGCGGTGTTTTTCCTATCGGTTGATCGGATACCGTAAGTAATTGCAGCGCTTGTTCTTTGCTATAGGCTTTGATCACATCTAATACAGCAGCTGTTTTTCTGCTTACTACGGATAAACTTTGTGCTGCCGGGTAAAAGTCTGCTTCGGAAAGCTGTTGTCGTTCGCTGTTCAAATTTTGTGCGGGAGCGCGCAATTCGGCCAATGTCGGGCTCTCTATACCTTCTGCCCGAAGAAAGTCTGACCTCTTCCCGTTAAAGATCACCTCCCCGCCATGAATCCCGGCTTTCGGGCCTAATTCTACAATCCAGTCCGCTTTCCGGATCAAGTTCAAATCGTGCTCTACGACCATTACGGTATTTCCACGGCTGATCAAACGTCGTAAAATGCTATACAAATGCTGCTGATAGGCTGGTGACAATCCGATAGAAGGTTCATCAAAAACATATAAAATCCCCTGTAAGCTACTGTTTACCTGTTTAATGAGTTTGATGCGTTGCCCGTCTCCACTGGAAATATCCATGCTCGGCGTACGCAAACGGTAATGATCCATCCCCAACCGGATCAAATCGTATAACGGGGTGCACAATTTGTCTACCAACACCTGCTCTCCTGCCTGGTACTTCCCTGCCCGGAGTTTATCATACAATTCCTGTAAAGGCAACTCCATCCACTCCTGAAAATTCAGTCCTTTCCATCGATACTTCAAATGTTCGGCCTTGATACGTGCGCCCTGGCAACCGGGACAAGGTTTAGAACTTGTAAACCGGAGAATACTCGGATTTCGATCTAACCGGAGAATATTGCTCATAATAGGCAAAATCCCCTTATAATAACCTATTTCACGAGGTTTCGCTTTAAAACCTTCCCAACGCAGGCGCGATTCCAAACTGTGCTTTCCGTAGTACACCTGTATGCGTTCACTACCATTCCAGATCACCTCTTGTTGTTCGGGAGTTAAGTCTTTCCACGGAATATCTACATGAAATCCATGTGCTTCACAAACCTTATTCAACTCCTCCACGGTAACCTGCGAATACACTATATAGCCGTTGGGCAACGTGGTTACGATAGCTCCTTCGCGTAAAGTTTTGGTTTCATCTCCCACCAATTTAGCGGTATCGATATATTCGGCCTCACCGATTCCGCGACATTCTTCACAAGCGCCTTTGGGGTGATTGAACGAAAACAGGGACTTACTCATGCTTTCTGCTGCGGAATACCGGGCGAACAAAATCCGGAAGACGGGCGTCAACTCTGACAAGGTTCCGAATGTAGCGTTGATCGACTGAAAACGCCTGGATTGCTCTACCTTGATTACCGGCGGAAGCCCGGTTATATCGTCTACCGAAGCTGTTGGTATGGAAGCTGCATTTTGTTGATTGTAAGCGGGCAAACTCTCTAAAAAATACCGATAGCCTTCATTCCCGATCACTCCCATGGCCAGGGAAGATTTCCCCGAACCGGACAGTCCGGTAACCACAATGAATTGGTTTTCCGGGATGGTTAAAGCTATATTTTTAAGATTGTTTTGGTAGGCGTTTTGAATGCGCATGTAGAACTTTCTTTTGCAATAGAAGTGCCAAAGGTACTTAGAGCATGTTTAAAAAGAATTCCATTGGCTAAAAAAAGGCCTTTTTTGTCAAAAACACGCGGTTATTTTTCAATTGCGTTTTTAAAAAAATGCTGATCTGCAGTATCACAACCACCAAAATAGAACTACATGACTAATCGTAGCTAATTTTAGGGAAGATTACACGCGGTTGAAGCAAACTGATTTAGCAAATACAAACCGAATAGAAAATCCGCGAGGATTTTCATAAGTAGGCTTGCTCCGGCAATTAATTTGATACGGTGTAGCCACTGTTATTGTTTTTTTGCATACTTTAAAAGTGTTCTATAAATGTCCCTTACTTCTGTTGTATCATTTTTTGTATCAGATGTATTGACAAATACGATAATACCGATACTGTTTTCCCTTAAAAAATAAGCGTGGGTAAGAATACCTAAATCACTGCCACTATGACCAATTTTTTCTGAATCCACACTCCAAAAAACCCCTTTTCTAAAATCGGATGAAATAGGGGCTTTCATCATTTCCTTATAGCTTTCAACGGTTAATAAATCAACCTTGCCCTCGCCCCCATACCCACGAATCATAGCACTAAAAAACTTACCATAATCGACTATGTTTGTCATCAAATTACCATCGGGATAGGTTATTAAATCGGAATGGGGGATTGGGTGCCCATACCAATATAAGGTTGAAGCGTTCTTTGGTTCATAATTTTTTCCCCGCCAACCCGAATTATTCATTTGAAGCGGATCTAGGATGTGTTTTTGTATAAATTCGGCATAATTTTCTCCTGTTGTTTGTTCCATGATATAAGCTGCAATATTTGCTCCCATATTACTGTACTTATAGGTGCTTCCGGGTTTGTTCTTGGAGAAATTTTGATCTTTGTTATACCAAATTTGGTCTTTCACATACTGTTTTTTAATAAATTCACCCAGCGTCATCATTTCATTTGTATTGAACAATTCGACCCATTTTTTTACTTCTGATATTATATCCTTATCGGTTAAACCGTTGTAAAAAGGAGGTATATTGTTTTTAAACACATAAGTATTTTCATATGAATCACCATCAAGAATACCAGAGGTGTGATTTGCGAGTTGTTGTATGGTAATGTTATCACTTGGAAAATTCGGATTAACGATTTTAAAAGGTAAGTATTTGTTGATATTATCATTCAAATTCAATTTTCCCATTTCTTGAGCTTTCATCAAGGCAACAGCGAGCAATGTTTTTGAAATGGAAGCAATGGGTTGCTGTGTATTGATGGTGTAGGCTTTTTTTGTTTCTTTATCAGCGTAACCAAAGCCTTTTGCATAGACAATGCTGTCTTTATTTACGATAGCTACACCAAAGCCAACAAGGTCACTATTTTTACTCAATTCTGTTAACTCTATAGTGATTGAATCTTTTATACTTTGTGACTTAACTGATACACCAGCGGTCAAAATTAAGATAAGGATAATTAGTTTTTTCATTAAATGGACGTTTTTCTATAGAAGGAAGACGAGCAGATACTTTTTTTGTTACACTATTTTATAATAGTGGCAACGGTCTCAGCTATCCGTAGTGCGGGTTTTCAAGGCACTTACTTTCATTTTAGCACTTTAACCCGTATTACGTATAGCTATTCTTGGTGGTATGTGCTTTTTCTTTCGTCAAGTCCGTGTTGTTTCCGTATTTGTTTTCGCTAAAACAGAGAACTGTTTTCGTATAAACGTTTCCCAACCGGTCCTTGTTTGAGCACACCGCCAAAAAAACATCAATGAAAAATCTACTATTCACAATTTTATTCACTCCCTTTTTGGTATCCGGACGGGAATTTAATTTTGGCGTTCGCTATGCCCTACTCCGGGAATATAAGGGAATACATAGCACGGAAAAGAGGAATTGTATATATTTATGTCTTGGGCGCAAGCTGAAAAAAATCCGGAAATGAAGAAAACTCTAAATGATTTAACCAAAGATGACTGGAATACACTTTTTCCAATCGAATTGGTTGACCATAATCCTGCATGGAAAAATATTTACGAAAAAGAAAAAGAACGAATCGCCGAAAAAGTCGGGAATGAAATCATCTTGCGAATAGAACACTTTGGGAGTTCATCAATTCCGGGCATTAAATCAAAACCATATATTGACTTGATGATTGAAATTCCCAAAGAATTATTGTTCCACGAAAATCTAATCGCAAAATTTACAGCATTGAGATATTCTCATTTCAAAGTTCCGTCAAGAGAAAATATTGAAGCATATTCATCTTTTGCTAAAGGGTATACTCTTGATGAGACAAAACAACAGATTTTTCATATTCATATGTGCCCCAAGGATAATGTGATGTGGAAACAAATTGACTTTCGGGACTATTTGATCGAAAATACAGAAAGAGCCAGGCAATATGAAAACTTAAAAATTGCATTGGCTTCTAAATTTAAAAATGACCGAGGCTTTTATGTGTTAGGAAAAACAGATTTTGTGAATGAAACATTAGACATTATCCGTGGAAAAGCAAGCGCCCAACAAGGTGTATAAAAGAAACCCGATGCAGTGAAGAAAATTTTATTCATTTTCGTCTTATTATCAATTGCCGGTTGTACGGAAAAAAGAAGTACGAAATCCGAGCAAGTAACAGCATACTACGAAGGCTTTAAAAATTCCGATTATACCCGGATAAAAAGAACGATCTCTGACAGTCTCACCATTATTGAGGGTGATACAATGACATACACCCCCGAAAGTTATTACAACCATTTTAAATGGGATTCTGTCTTTAAGCCGGTTTATACGTTGATTAGCTTAGAAAATCAGGATGAGCAAGTTGTTGCCACTCTCTCTGTGAATTCTTTAAGGTTTGAATTTTTGAAGAATAATCCTTTGACTTGCAAACATAAATTCCATTTTGAATCGGGAAAAATAACCAAAATTGAAAACCTGGATTGTGATGCTAATTGGGAGATATGGCAAAAAGAAAAGGACATTCTGGTGAATTGGGTGAAGGTTAACCATCCTGAACTGGATGGATTTATTTATGATTTAAGTATGAAAGGTGCTATAGATTACTTAAATGCCATTGCATTGTATGAAAAGCGTTAAGTTAATTAATGAACAAAACACCCCAACTGGTCTTCGTTTGAACACAGCGGAAACAAGGACCTATCGTAAAAAACATTAAAAATTCTGACTGACATTAATCGGATTTTACGCTAGACTTCAAAGGCAGTTCTTCTATCCAACTTTGGGTAGACAGTCCTTCGCTGACTTTTAGAAAAAAATTGTTACGACAGACAGCCGTTCAGACTTACCGGCAACAACTATTTTTCGATGATCTTTTTTCGATGTGCAATCCCCCATTCCGTAAGGTTGTCGATTATGGTTTTTAGCGTTAGACCGTGTTCCGTAAGCTGATACTGAACAGTTACAGGTTGCGTATCTAAAACGGTTCGTTTTATCAACTTGTTTATTTCAAGTTCTTTTAGTTCTTTGCTCAACATTCTGTTGGAAATTCCGACCACATCATTTAAAATATCCGAAAATCGCCTTTTGTTGTAAAAGCAAATAGACGAAATAATGGATATTTTCCATTTTCCGCTCAGCACATCCATTGCATCCTGGACGGCTCTCATTTCTTTCTTGTGTTCCCGCCCGAAATCATTTGTCTGACACTTCATAATGTTACTTTGTTACACCGATGTTACTGTTATTTTAAGAAACAAAGTTACTAAAAATAACTTTCGGCGATTACCTTTGTGCCCCTAAACAAAAAAGAAATTTTCAAAAATGGATTTTACACACAAAAATGTAGTCATTACAGGTGGTAGCACAGGAATTGGATTTGCAACCGCAAAAGCATTTATCCACACAGGAGCAAGCGTTTGGATAACAGGCAGAAGTGCCGGAAATCTGCAGAAAGCAGCGGCAAAAATCAACAGCCCGAAATTAAAAACGGTAGTTTCAGACACTTCGGATTTAGCAGGAATTGCAGTTTTGGAAAAAGCAGTTGCAGAAAGCGGAAACAAAGTGGACATTCTGTTTCTAAACGCAGGAATTGCCCTGTTTACATCAATTGAGCAAGTAACAGAAGCAGACTTTGACGCACAATTCAATACGAACGTAAAAGGTTATTTCTTTACATTGCAAAAACTTATTCCACATTTGGCAAACGGAGCATCGGTACTGTTCACTTCATCAACTGTTGCAACAACATCTCAAATGTATGGAAGTGTATATTCTGCAACCAAAGGTGCCGTAAATAAAATTGCCCACGTTGCTGCAAACGAATTGGCAGACAGAAAAATAAGAGTGAACATCGTAAGTCCCGGACCAACACAAACCGAAGGTTTTGACAAAGCCGTTCCTGATGATGAAGTTAAAAAACAATTTGCTACAACTACGGCTTTGCAAAGAATGGGAAATCCTGATGAAATTGCAAAAGCGGTGTTGTTCCTGACTTCCGACAACGCAAGTTTTATTACAGGCACAGAACTATTGGTGGACGGTGGTTATATCGGCTACGCACTGAAATAACTTAGCAACGATGATTGTTTAGACAAAAACCACAGACACAAATTATCTGTGGCTTTTGCTTTTCAGACGACAGTATTTAACCGACAAACAAAACGGGCGAACGAAAATCCCCTGCCCTGCGGAGTTTGCAACGCAGCCGGGCATCACATCCCCTCCCTGGCAACCCTTCTCTTAATGGTTAGGGGTAAAGGTGATGGTCACTTTTCGCCTTCCCCATTGGCGGGCGGCTTTTACGTCCTGCCCCATATAGATGTCTATTTTTTTCTTCCAGCGTTTGTGCATCTTGTCTTTCACTACATAAACGCCATCCAGGCCTTCAATTTTAACTTCTGTGTTGTGGTCAAGGCCCATTTTTATCAAATCACGGGAAACAGCAATCGACTTCATCCCCGGCTTTAACTTATCTCCCCAGGCGGTTAACGCAGGGGCTCCTCTTTTGGTTTGGCTCTTAACAGAATTATAGGCCATGGCCGTAACCTCCAGGGTAATGCTTTGTTGGGAAGCCTTGTTGTTCGTGAAACCGGAAAGGACAAGTGCGATTCCAAAAACAACTGAGCGTGATAAAAATTTTGAGCGGTATTTTTTATAAAGAGGTTTCACAGTTGTACGCATGTATTTTTAACGGCTTCCTGTTTCGTTTATTTTCCTTTTCCGTCAAGAATTCGGTAAAGGTTTTCCCAATTCTACGAAGTGTTGCAGGCAAATGTCTCTGACTTCACAGCCTTTGGTTATGTCAATGACCATAAATACGCCGATAACACACCCTATTCACCCGGTGCACGGATAAGAATACTATTTGAAGAGAACGCTAAAAAAGTGCCTATGACAAGTAACCATACTTCGTTAAACTTTTATCCCCGCTCTTTTTTAAATTTGCGCATCAACAGCCCATTTCAGATCCCTCGGCTGATTTCCTTGTATAATGCGTTTACTTCGATAAACTCAGCACAGGTGTAACGCGCACGAAAGGGCATTACTCCCGATAATCATCGGAATCCTGGATAAAACAGACACCCATTACAAACGAGCGCCAGTGGGGACATAAATAAAGGTTTGCAGAACTTAGGAATTGAAGAAATTATGGAAATGAAAAACTTAGAAAACAAACCTAAGACGAGAAATGAGCTGGAGGTGTGGATGAAAAACAATTGCTATAACTTCAATGGTTATGCTATAAATGGAAATTTTATATATGAAGGATTTGGAATTGAGCAAATTGGAGGGCTCTTCAACTGGTATTTCACAGAAAGAGGTCAAAAAGACATTAAGAAAACATTCAAAACAGAACAGGAAATTGTAGAATTTGCCTGCAACCAGATAAAGAACGACAAATGGGCGAAATCACATTGTATTGGTTTTTTATTCGAGGAAAAGAAATCAGAAGAATTAAAATCCAAACTAATAGCAATCGGAATTGAATATTTTGAAGACAAAATACCATATTACGGACCAGACAATACTGCTTATCGTATTTTTGTTTATGGTTGTGACGTAAAAAGGACTGAAAATTTGAAGCTGGAATACTTTAAACCTACTAAATAAAAAACAGATCGAAATAAGCCGCTTTAAGCGGTTTTTCTTTTGGACCATAGCTCCAAACCACGGCAGTACGTTTAAGATTAAAAATCATTACAGTCCTTAAAGAAAATGGCAGACCATGGAGTGAGACTGTGGTGGTGAAAGTGAAGCTGGTTGAGGGGATTAGAAACTAACAGGCAGTGGGTGGTTTTGCAATTACAAAGAGGAATTGTGTATATTTATGTGTTTTATGTGCATGACGCCGTACGAGGTCAGCACGCGCTGTATACTTCAGCTAATTGAAAAAATAGTTAATGAACGTTTACCAGGAAAATATAAAAAAGTACACTATTGAAACCCTTAGGTTAAAGAAGGTCTTAAACAGAATAGCATTACTCAGGCTACTTGTTTTTGTAATTTCAATTGCCATTCTTGTAACCTTGTTTAGTTTCCATTTAAATACTCCCGCATTCATTGTTTTACCCATTTTAATCATTGGTTTTAATCTCATTTTAAAATATTATAACAAAATAGCCTACTCAATAAAACATACATCATTCCTGAAAAGAATAAATGAATTCGAAATTCTAAGAGAACAATGTAATCTGGAAGATTTTGATACCGGGCATAAGTTTATAAATCAAAATCACCCATATACATCCGATCTGGATATTTTCGGGCAGCATTCCGTTTTTCAATTGGTTAACAGAACAACTACGGAGTCCGGTATGATACGCTTATCGGAATGGTTGTCTGAACCGGCATCTGATAATGAAATATATAATAGACAAAAGACCATAAAAGAATTAGCTCAAAAATTACAGTGGAGCCAAGATTTTCAGGCATCAGGCATGCACTTCCAAAATAAAAAAAGTGATTATTTTAAATTGATAGATTGGGTAGAAAAGCCTGCCGTTTTACTAAAAAACCGACTTACATATGTAGCTGTTGCCATAACCTTTCCCGTTCTCTTTCTGCTTGGTTCTTACTTTTTTTATGCTAATCTGGGGAATCAAAAGGCAATTACTTATTTCTTCCTCATGTTTTTTGTTTTGCTTATCAATACTGTCATTTTAAGAAAAGTAAAACCCCTGGCGGAAGATATTGTGGAAACCTCAACAAATAATATAAATACTTTAAGAGGTTATCGCACACTGATCGATAAAATTGAAAATGAGCGTTTCAAGTCAAAAAAACTATGCGAGTTACAATCCATACTTTTAAAAGGCAAATACTCCGCATCCAATGAAATTAACAGGATATCCAAAATATTGGAATTTTCACATCAAAGACCTATAAAAAAGGTTCCAATAGGTGGAAATTACATGTATGTTCTATTAAATATTTTCCTGCTATTGGACATTCACTTGATTATCGCGACAGAAAAATGGAAATCAAAGAATAAAGCATTTTTAAAATCATGGGCTGAAGTAGTCAGTGAATTTGAAGTAATTAATAGTTTCGCAGGATTTTGTTATTCAAACCCATCTTATACTTTTCCGGAAATTACGGAAAAGAACAACTACGTACATTTTGAGGCGTTGGGGCATCCCTTAATAAATGCGGAGAACCGGGTATGTAATAACTTTCACTCCGAAGGACAAGGTAATGTTATTATGATTACAGGCTCTAATATGGGAGGGAAAAGCACTTTTTTAAGAACCGTTGGCGTAAACCTTGTATTAGCCTTAGCTGGGGCACCTTGTTGTGCGAAATATGGGCAGGTTGCTAACCTGAACGTATTTACAAGTATGCGTACCCAGGATAATTTAAGAAATGGGATTTCTTCCTTTTATGCAGAATTACGTAGAATAGAAAAAATGCTGAAACTGATAGAAAGGAGTCACAATGTATTTTTTCTTTTGGACGAGATGTTCAAAGGTACAAATTCAGAAGATAGACATAGGGGAGGTTTTTCATTGATTCGTCAAATAAGTAAGCTCAAAACCTCAGGGATTATTGCGACACACGATATTAAACTTGCAAAACTATCAGGGGATCAAAAATTAGTTACAAATTATAGTTTCAATAGTGAAATTAGAGATAATTCGATGATTTTCAGCTATAAGCTTCATCCGGAGATTTGCCATGACTTTAACGCAAGTGAGTTGATGAAAAACAGTGGAATTAAAATTTTATCAAATATTTTAGAGGAACAGAATGAATAAATACAGCTGACAACTCCAACTGGCCCTTGTTTGAGCCTGCCGGAAACGAGGGCCCATTGTATCGTGCGTTTACTTCAATAAACTCAGCACAGGTGTAACGCGCACAAAATGGCATTACTCCCGATAATCATCGGGATGCCGGGTAAAATGGACACTCGTTAAAAACGAGCCCCAATGGGGGCGCCTATGACAAGTAACCATACTTCGTTAAACTTTTATCCCCGCTCTTTTTTAAAATTTGCGCATCAACAGCCCATTTCAGATCTCTGCTTGCTGTGGCCGGGCTGATCGCCTTAAAATGGTTCAGGTAATCTTTACGACTAAATGTCTCTTTACCGGTCTTTGTTTTAAATAGCTCTATTCTATCTTCGGTAGTAAGTGTCCTGTTTTGTGACTGGAGAAGATGTTCCAGGGCCTGTTGGAGCATGTTTAGCATAAACTCAATAAAGGGCGTAGAATTCCCTATTTTATCCGAATGCCCCAGTACTTTATAATAAGCTGCCTGGTTTTCTTTAATGAGCAATTCTACCGGAAGAAACTCAAACACAGGGTATTGTTGCATTAATATCAGGGTTTGCCATAACCTACCCATTCTGCCATTTCCATCAAGAAACGGGTGTATGTATTCAAACTCATAATGAAAGACACAGCTTTTTATGAGCAGTAAATCCTCATCCTCCTTTAAATATACCATAAGGTCATTCATTAAACCCCTTACCATATCCCCGCCGGGAGCCATATGTTTTAGTTCTGATCCTTTAACAATGCCTACATTTTTGGTTCGTAGTTTCCCCGGGGTGTCCACCAGTCCTTTCATCAAAATACCGTGTGCCAGCTCCAGGTCCTGTAGTTTATTCGGATTAAATTCATGCAGTTTTTCATACACTTTAATAGCATTCTGCACCTCAAGCAAATCCTTTTTAGGGGCGATTACACGTTTATGGTTCAATAATGCGGTAATCTGTTCTTCTGTGAGGGTATTGCCTTCTATCTGTAACGAGGATTGAATGGTTTGAATACGACTCTTTTTGCGCAATGCCGTAGGAGGTTTATACAGATGTGCCGCATTGATTTCGCCCAGTTTTTCTGAAATAGCCGCTACTAATCTTAAGATTGCAGGTGTTATTTGATAGGGTGGTTTTGACATGATAGTATCATTTGATAGTATCAAAGATAAATTATAAGTTATCATTTAGATATAAACCAGGAGAAAATTCTGCACTATTACATATTTCTTGGCGCTGCGAGTGCCCCTTTCCGGGGTGGCACCCCTGCTCCGAGTGTCTCGGACTTCGCAGTCTACTACAGGTCAATAACAGGCCAAGGCATCAAGCCGCGCTATGAGGGAACATCCAACACTATGTTCCGGAGCATTAGCCTTATTTTTTGTAACGTTAAGTTTATCTCAACCGGCCCTCGTTTGAGCCTGCCGGAAACGAGAGCCCATTGTATCGTGCGTTTACTTCGTTAAACTCAGCACAGGTGTAACACGCCATAAAAAGGCATTACTCCACTGAAACGGGATTTTGCTTCGACTATAAGTGCATTCAAAAAAGAAATTGGCACATAAGGGCGTAAAAGTTATATTTGGACAACTTAATGTTTAAAGCACAATAAAACATGCCCGAATCCCAAAACACGGAATACAAACTCGCCTGGAGGGACGAATACCTGAAGTGGATATGTGGTTTTGCCAATGCTAACGGCGGAAAGTTGTATATCGGTATCGATGATAATGGAAAGGTAGCGGGTATAGACAACCACCGTGAATTACTGGAACAGCTCCCCAATAAATTCAGGGATGTCCTCGGGGTATTTGCCGAAGTAAATTTGCTTGATGAAGATGGCAGCTATTACATTGAGATTATTATCTCCCGATATGATGTACCTATTTCTCTCCGGGGTAAATACTATGTCCGTACCGGAAGCACCTTGCAGGAACTGAAAGGTGCTGCCTTAAATGAATTTATCCTGAAACGCACCGGGAAAACATGGGACGATATTCCGGTTGAATCAGCTACTTTGAAGGATATTGACGAAAGAGCCATAGCATTTTTCATCAGAAGGGCCATGAGAAATAAGCGGCTTGCACCAGATGCAGCTGAAGAAGATCCTGAAACACTTCTAAATAATTTACATCTTCTTGACAATAATGGCAAATTGAAGAATGCTGCTCTGTTGCTGTTTGGAAAAGACCCAAAAAAGTATTTTACTTCCGCTTATTTTAAAATTGGGCGATTTGGCCAATCGGATGCCGACCTTAAATTTCAGGACGTTATAGAAGGAAGCCTGATAGAAATGGCAGACAAGGTTATGGAAATACTCCAAAGTAAGTATCTGGTGTCTCCTATTCGATATGAAGGTATGCAACGTATCGAAGAATTGGAATATCCCGAACCGGCTCTTCGGGAAGCTATCCTAAATGCAATAGTCCACAAAGATTATAAAGGCTCAACCATTCAACTCAGTGTATACGACGATAAATTGATACTATGGAACGCCGGCCTATTACCGGATGAGTTGAATATTGAAATGTTAAAAGGGAAGCACCCCTCCCACCCGCGTAACAAGACAATTGCAGAGATTTTTTTTAAAGCAGGATACATCGAAACATGGGGAAGAGGTATTTCTATGATAATGGATACCTGTCGTGAAGCGGGGCTCCCGGAACCTACAATCGAAGAAACTGCCGGAGGGATACAAGTCACTTTTCTGAAGAACATTTTTTCGGAGGATTACCTAAGGCAATTAGGGTTAAATGAAAGACAAATAAGAGCCGTAGAATATGTAAAAAAGGAAGGAAGTATTAATAATTCTGTCTATCAGCAAATAAATAATGTGGGGAAGACCACAGCTACAGAGGATCTTCAGTCACTGGTAGAAAAAGGTATTCTCAAACAATCTGGCAGTAAAGGAAGGGGAACAAAATACGGACTTGGATAATTGGCCGGTAATTGGCCGAATTGGCCGGTAATTGCACATATTATACAAGACCCCGGCGGCTATTAGTCGGATTTTTTGTTTTTTATAAGGCTCTGTCATGTTTATAAAATCTCATATCCGAAAGATGAATGATATATAATGACAACCCAATATGTTGCGCTCCCAACTGATTTTTCATTTGAGTGAAACGCAAACGAGGAGCCTATCATAAAAAGGACCTCACTGTCAAAAAAGAATTTTCGGCATGTCCAAACAATAACTAAAAAAAGATAAATTAGGTAGTGCTTTATAATTAAAGCTGTGAGTGTAGAAAATCAGCTGTGTCTTTAAGTCCTTGCTTTCTTAAAATATCAAGAACTTCAAATTCACTTAAATCCGGATTCCTTCTATTTAAAACTAATTGCTTGAATGCTTTTACGGCTTGGTCCGTATTTAAATCAATAATATCAGTCAAAAAATCATCCGCTGTTTTAGCAACTAAACCAAAAGAGGCTAAATAATCTCCGGGAAAATCTTTAGTGTTATTGGTGACTATTACATTTGCATTAGTCTTTATGGCAGCAGCCAAGACATGGCAGTCTTTCGCATCTGGTAGACTTAAATTATGTATCAATCCCGTATAATTTGTTACTAAAGCATCGGGAAAAGCCAAATTTGCTTTTTTTACTCTTTTTGAAGCTTCTTCCTCACTTACACCTTTACGCTTCATAACATCTTTCCATTCATCAAAAATATGCTCACTCCATTTAGGAGTATACATATCATAATATGCAAACCAAAAAAGCAAATCTCTTATCTCTATTGGATAAATAACGTTAGTATCCAGAACACATATGAATCTAATGCTGTGAATCATACAACCCTAATTCTTCGTCAGACTTCATAATATCAATAATGTGTTGCTTCTGACTCTTTTTCATTGCTCTTTTATATTTCATTACATCTTCAAACCGGACTCTCCTATGTTTTCCGAGTTTAGTGTACTCAATCTCTCCGTCCTCAAGTAATTTAACTAAATGAGGCCTTGAACATCCTAAAATTTCAGCAGCTTTTTGAGTCGTTACCTCGGTGGCGACCGGGACAAGAGAAAATGGTTTTCCTTGACTCATAGCTTTTAAAATTTCACCCAAAAGCTTTAGTGCACTCAATGGAATCTTAATTCTTTCTTGGGTCTCTTCGATTTCAATCTCTGGATTTTCAGATTTTAATTGCTCTATAACGGATGCTAAAGCCTGATAGGACTCTATTGCTAACTTTTGTTCGTCCTTTGAAGGTCTGTTTATTTTCTTAATTGGTTCCATAATTATTGTGAATTGCTTTCCATATTACAAAAATAAACGAAATAAACGAAACAGCGTCGTAAACTAATGTTAATTAAAAATATCCCCTCCGGTCCTCGTTTTAACGAACTCTACGAATGCCTCTGAATTCGCAGCCTATTGCACATTAATGACCACCCAATATGTTGCGCTTCTTTCAGAGAAATTTTCAAAAGCGGTGCTACATAACGTTGAACCGCATTTTTGTAACTCGTTTAAAGCTTTTTCATTGACCAGGTCTTTGCAGCGATAAATGAAATAAGACTTATGAGAAATTGAAATACACCCCAGAGAGGAGGTATCCCTGTCTGCCTTTATCCACAGCCAGACCGCCCCGACAGAAGTGACAGGACATTTTTTCTTATCCTTTATGTTGAATCCCACAGTTATCCCCGAAAAAGTTGTTGTCATAATGTGAGTAGCAAATCCATACAGTTTTGCAACGCAGGATTGCGATTGCCCGCCTTCCAGACCATGGAGAGCACGGCCCGCTGTTCTATGTTCGCCATCTCGATAAACTTCACCTTCATTTGAAAACCGTGTTGCAGGGTGGTGGGCACAATGGCAATGCCCAATTTGTTCTCCACCAATTTAAAAATAGTCTGTGCATGAACGGATTTATGCGAAACATTAGGAGCAAAACCGGCATCCTCACAAATGCTCAGCACCGTATCATAGTAAGCGGGGCTATAATCTTGTGCGAACAAAATAAAATCCTCCTTTGCCACTTGGTTGATATTCCTAAAATTAACCCCGTCCAAAGGATGATCCGCTGGCAGTACCAGGGAAAATGTATCTTCAAAAACCGGCCTTACCTGAAGTCCTTTCGGCACCCGGGACAACCGCACAAAACCAATGTCCAGACGATCTGCCATAATCGCATGAATCTGTGCCTGGTTGGAAAGTTCTTCCAAAGTCGTATGTACCAAAGGATATTTTTCCTTTAAGCCCAGTAGCAATTCCGGAACCACATTTTGCATGGCAGAGCCCAAAAACCCGATCCGGACCTCGCCCAAATGGCCGTTGCCGATCAGTTTCAGTTGTTTTTTGGTCTGTTCCAGGTGGTTCAGGATGAATTCCACTTCCTTTTTTAAAAATTCCCCGGCCGGGGTAAGGCGCACTTTCTTTTTGTCCCGCACAAAAAGTTGGGTCCCCAGAATTTCTTCCATCTGCCTGATCTGCGTACTCAGCCCGGGTTGCGAAATAAAGAGCTTTTCTGCAGCTTTCCGAAAATGGAGTTCTTCGGCAACGGCCAGAAAATAGATAAAGTGACGGAGTTCAATTTGATAATTCATAGTTACTAAATATTACAAATATAAGTATTGGCGATTATTAAACCTAAATGGTAATTTTGTGACAAATAGATTTTGATTATGTCAACACCGTATACCTTTCATTTTGGCGAACACCATTTGACCGCCCGGATCGCGCTGGACATTGCCAATGGATCCGCTAAGGGCATTCTTTCCGACGAGTGCCTGAAAAAAGTCAATACCAGTCAACAAAGGGTGCAACGGATTGTGGAAAAGGGAAACACGGTCTATGGCATCAATACAGGCTTTGGTCCTTTGTGCAATACCAAAATATCCAAAGAAGACACCAGGATCCTTCAATCCAACATTTTGCAAAGCCATAGTGTTGGGGTGGGCAGCCCCATTTCCAGGCAATTGGCCAAACTGATGATGGTCCTGAAAATCCATGCCCTGGCCAAAGGATATTCCGGTATTGCCGAAAGCACATTGCAGCGTATGCTCTGGCATTTGCAGAATGATGCCATCCCCGTAGTGCCCAGTCAGGGTTCAGTGGGTGCTTCGGGAGATCTGGCCCCGCTTTCCCATTTGTTCCTTCCCCTGATCGGGTTGGGTAAAGTGGAATACCAGGGAAAGACTATTTCCACCCGGGAACTTTTCCAAAAATCCGGATTGGAACCCCTGGAACTGGGTCCTAAAGAAGGACTTGCCCTGATCAACGGCACACAATTTATCGCGGCCCATGGTATCCTGGTCGTGGAAAAACTACAGCATTGCCTAAAGCATGCCGATATTATCGGAGCCATGATGATCGAGGGGCTACAGGGCTCCATGAAGCCCTTTTTTGCAGAACTGCACCAACTCCGCCCCTTTAAAGGCAACCAACATGTAGCGGGCAGGATCCGTACCCTGCTCCAAGGTTCCGAAATCCTGGAAGACCATATCGATTGCGAACGGGTGCAGGACCCCTACTCCCTTCGTTGTATTCCCCAGGTACACGGAGCCTCCAGAAATGCCTGGCTCCATTTGAAGGAACTACTGGAAATCGAACTCAACTCGGTAACGGACAACCCTGTCATCCTAGATGATGAACTGACCATCAGCGGTGGAAATTTCCATGGACAGCCCTTGGCCATGGCTTTGGATTATGCTGCTCTTGCCGCTTCCGAACTGGGCAACATTTCCGATCGAAGAATCTACCTCTCCCTTGAAGGCAACAGTCCCGGTGTACCCAAATTGTTGATGAAAGATACCGGGATCAATTCCGGCTACATGATTTTACAATACACTACGGCTGCTTTGGCCAGTGAGAACAAGAGTCTTTGTTTTCCCGCCAGCGCCGACAGCATCCCCACATCCCTGGGACAGGAAGACCATGTGAGCATGGGATCTATCAGCGGCAGAAAAGCACTGCAGATCATTGAAAATGTCGAAAAAATATTAGCCATTGAATTGCTCACCGCCGCACAGGCTTTTGAATACCGAAAACCCTTAAAATCGGGTATTCTGCTGGATGAAATCCATAAATTCATACGCACCAGGGTCTCTTTTGCGGAAAATGACCGTGTTTTTTCAGACGATATCGAAAAAGGGATCGAGATCATCCAAAACAACGAAATCATCCGTTTGGTGGACGAAGTCATGAAGGAAAAAAACCTTCACTGGAACACGCCACATCTTTCGGCATTTGAAACATACTAGCATGAAACCACTTTTAATAGGACCATTTACCCAATTGCTCCCGATGACAGGCCTGCCATTAAAAGGTGCCTTGAAAGATGAACAATTGCCCATTATTGAAAACGGGGGCATTTTGGTTTCCGGAGGAAAAATCCTGAAAGTCGGGGCATTTGACGATTTAAAATCCACCGGTTCGGATATTCACCATATAGAAGGCAAAAATGTTTGCTTACCGGGCTTTGTGGATTCCCATACCCACATCTGCTTTGCAGGGAGCCGCGCCAGGGATTACGCCCTCAGAAATGCCGGGAAAACCTACCTGGAGATTGCCAGGGCCGGGGGAGGTATCTGGGATACCGTGACCCGGACCCGAAAAGCTTCACAGGAAGATTTGGTGAAAGGAATTATATCCAGAAGTGAAAAACATCTCAAAAACGGTGTCACCACCATTGAAGTGAAAAGTGGCTACGGTCTTTCGGTGGAGGAAGAGCTAAAAATGCTCCGTGCCATCAAACTGGCCAATGAAACCATCAACGCATCCCTGGTTCCGACCTGTTTGGCGGCCCACATAAAACCCAAGGATTGGAACCGGGATACAAAATATTTGGATGAGATCATCGCTTCCTTGTTTCCCATCATAAAAATGGAAAACCTGGCCCATCGTGTCGATGCTTTTGTTGAAGAGAGTGCTTTTTCGCCCGGGGAAATCAAACTGTATTTCCGAAAAGCCAGGGAAATGGGGTTCGATATTACCGTTCATGCGGACCAATTTACCCCCGGAGGGAGCCAGGTGGCAGTTGAATTCGGCGCCGTGAGCGCCGACCATTTGGAAGCCAGCACCGAAAAAGAAATCCAACTGCTAGCAAAAAGCAATACCATCGCTACCGCATTGCCAGGAGCATCCATAGGTTTGGGGTGCGCCTATACCCCTGCCCGAAAAATTCTGGATGCAGGTGGGGCTTTGGCCATTGCCAGTGACCACAACCCCGGGTCTGCCCCTATGGGCGACCTGTTGACCCAGGCCAGTATTTTGGGTACTTTTGAAAAACTGTCCAATACCGAGGTACTGGCAGGTATTACTTTTAGGGCAGCTGCCGCATTGCGATTATCTGATCGGGGAAAACTGGAATCCGGCACCTGGGCCGATTTTGTGGTTTTCCCAACGGAAAATTACCAGGAAATCCCCTATAACCAAGGGCAACTAAAACCTCGTGAGGTCTGGAAAAAAGGAGGCCCCACCCATTAAAACGATTAATCATGACCGATACATTGACTGATTTTCAAAAACAAATCCTTCAAGGAATTCCAAAGGAACTTCCGCCTGGAAAACCATATCCAAAAAATGGCAATCCCGCTCCCAAACGGAAGGATATTCTTTCCAGGGAAGAGAAAAAACTGGCCGTACAAAATGCATTGCGCTATTTTCCCGAAGCCTGGCACAAAGAACTCGCTTTGGAGTTTGCCGAAGAATTGAAAACCTGTGGAAGGATTTATATGCACCGGTTCAAACCGGATTATGATATATATGCACGTGCCATTTCGGACTACCCGGCCAAAACACAACAGGCCGCGGCCATCATGCTCATGATCCAGAACAACCTTGACCCCGCCGTGGCACAACATCCCGAAGAATTAATCACTTACGGAGGCAATGGGGCTGTTTTTCAAAACTGGGCGCAGTACCTGCTCACCATGAAATATCTCGCGGAAATGACCGGGGAGCAGACCCTGCATATGTACTCGGGCCATCCGATGGGCCTTTTTCCATCGTCCGAAGAAGCGCCAAGGGTCGTAGTCACCAATGGGATGATGGTTCCCAACTATTCCAAGCCTGATGACTGGGAAAAATTCAATGCGTTAGGCGTCACGCAATACGGGCAAATGACGGCAGGTTCCTATATGTACATTGGCCCGCAAGGGATTGTGCATGGAACGGCCATTACCGTAATGAACGCCTTCCGAAAGGTGTTGGGTAAAGATAAATCGCCCGAAGGGAAAGTATTCCTGACTGCCGGACTTGGCGGAATGAGCGGTGCCCAACCCAAAGCGGGAAACATTGCCGGGTGTATCACCGTATGCGCCGAAGTGAATCCGGAAGCGGCCAGAAAAAGGCATGAACAGGGCTGGGTAGATGAACTTTTGGCAGATATCCAGTTATTGACCGTAAGGGTAAAAGAAGCCATTGCAAACCAAAAAACAGTCTCTCTGGCCTACATTGGCAATGTGGTGGATGTTTGGGAACGTTTTTATGAGGAGGACATCTTTGTCCATTTGGGATCCGACCAAACCTCTTTACACAATCCGTGGGCAGGCGGGTATTATCCCGCTGGCCTTTCTTTTGAAGAATCCAATACCCTGATGGTGAAAAATCCGGAAGCTTTCAAGGAAAAGGTGCAGGAATCTCTCAGAAGACATATCAGCGCCATCAACAAACACACCGCAAAAGGCACCTATTTTTTTGATTATGGCAATGCCTTTTTATTGGAAGTTTCCCGTGCCGGTGGCGATGTAATGGCCGAGAACCAAATCGATTTCAAATATCCTTCCTATGTACAGGATATTTTGGGACCCATGTGTTTCGATTACGGTTTCGGACCCTTCCGTTGGGTATGTACTTCGGGGAATCCGCAAGATCTTCAAAAAACCGATGCCATTGCCCTTGAGGTCATGAAAAGCATCAAGGCCGAAGCCCCGGAGGAGATCCGGCAACAGATGCAGGACAACATCAAATGGATATCCGAAGCGGAACAGAACAAATTGGTGGTAGGGTCACAGGCCCGTATCCTCTATGCCGATACCGAGGGAAGGAGCAAGATCGCCGATGCCTTCAACACTGCCATTGCCCGAGGGGAAATCAGTGCTCCCGTGGTCATGGGCAGGGACCACCATGATGTGGGCGGCACCGATTCCCCTTTTCGGGAAACCAGCAATATATACGATGGCAGCAAGTTCACTGCCGATATGGCTATCCACAATGTTATCGGTGACAGTTTCAGGGGTGCCACATGGGTATCCATACACAATGGTGGCGGTGTAGGATGGGGAGAAGTGATCAACGGTGGTTTCGGATTGGTACTGGATGGTTCCGCAGAGGCTTCCGACCGATTGAAAAAGATGTTGTTCTTCGATGTGAACAACGGTATTTCGCGAAGAAGCTGGGCACGGAACAAGGAAGCGTTGTTTGCCATTCAACGGGAAATGAAACGGACTCCGGATTTAAGAGTAACGTTGCCCAATATGGTTGAACCCGGTATTTTGAACGATCTTTTTTAATGCCATAAAACCGTACGAAGCCCCAAATCAACACCTATGGACCGGCAGAACCTCCAACCAGGGGGTGTACCTCCATGAAAAGGTACGCTGCACACCTTTGGCGGAAATTCCCCCCGCCCAAAAAAAATCCATCACCCTGTTGGGCTACGCCTGCGACGAAGGGGTGCGGAGAAACCAGGGCCGGGTCAGGCCAGATGCCATTAAAAGCAGTTTTGGCAATAGCCCAACCATCTGGCCAGTGATGTGCTGTTACACGATGCAGGATCGATTACTTGCCAAAATGGTGACATAGAAGCCGCACAGAAAGCACTTGCCGAAACGGTTGCAACCCTTTTGGTAAACAAACAGTTCCCCATTGTTTCGGGTGGCGGACACGATATGGCCTACGGCCACTACCTCGGGATCAAAAGATATTCGGATGCAAAAAAAGAGGGCCAAACCATCGGTATCATCAATTTTGATGCGCATTTTGACCTTCGGAAAAATACCGATTCAACTGGTCCTCGTTTGAGCAAAGCGGAAACGAGGACCCATTGTATAACGCGTTTGTAACGCGCATGAAAGGACATTACTCCCGATAATCATCGGGATGCCGGATAAAATAGCCCCCCGTTAAACGAGCGACAGTGGGGAGAGCGGGTTTTTAACATAGAATGCAGAGCCCGGAACACTTCGTTGAGCGGGGTATGTTTTACTCAATAAGTTAACCATTTTCAAAAACAACTATTCACAAAAAACACAATACATTGAATACCCAACACCCCCACTTCCTGCTTCGTGCTCCATCCTTCATGCTTCCCGTTTCCCCTCCCCCCAACGCCACAACTATAACACCAGCACTGCGAAGCTGGTTTTACTCTATTTCTTTCCTCCATCTTAACAAGTCCTTTCCCGGGCGTTGCAAACGCCCTGAACGATAGGCACTCGTTTCCGCTTTGCTCAAACGAGCACCAGCGGGGTTGCCCGGGACTGCCAAAAGGAAAACATCGATTTCAATTACCTCTGTCTCGGTATCCGAAAAGATGCCAATGACGGGAAGCTTTTTCATTGACCTGATCTTTAGCAGCGACCCTTGAAGTAAGGCCTGTAAGAAATTGAGATACACCTTGGAGTAGCAGTTTTGATTTTTTTATTGAAGGGTGGGACTGTGAAGTTACAAATCTTCGCAGAAGCGGGTTAAGACAAAATATGCTTTACAGTCTCAATAAATTTGTCCATTTCCACATTGTTCAGTGAAGCAAATCCAATCCTCACCCCATTGAATCTTTCGATAAAAATATTATCGGTTTCAAGTAAATAACCTTGTTTTAAAAGTTTATCAGGCAAGGTTTTTAATACCTCTTTTTTTTTGAAAGTTACCCAGACCGACATTCCTCCTTCAGGTTTTATGAAACTCAAGTGCCCTGAAAGATTATTTTGCAGCAAAGAACAAAAATAATCCCTGCGATGCTTATATATCCTGACTGTTTTTTTTAAATGCCGGTTCAAATCCCCGGACTTTATAAATTGGCTTACCGCTCTTTCCAATAAGGGGTCGCCCTGCCTGTCAATGATCCTTCGCAGTTTATTAGCGGCTTCCATGATCTCTTTAGGTGCAACAAAATAACCCACACGTACGGATGGGGAGAGACATTTACTAAAAGAACCTATATAGATCACACGTCCGTCCTTACTTAAACTTGCCAGGGGCAATAGCGGGCTATTGTCGTAATGCAAATCATAGTCATAATCATCTTCCAATATGTAAAAATCATGTTTTATGGCCAGTTGTAACAATTCGATACGGCGTTTGGGAGACAGCCTGACCGTTGTCGGATAATGATGATGGGGGGTGATGTACAGCAATTTGACTTTTTTCTTTTTACAAACCTCGGCCACTTCGTCCACATCGATACCTTCGCTATCTACCGGCACATGGACTACCTTAGCCCCCGAATGATTAATAATATTGTCAACTATCTGATAACCTGGTAAACTTGTAATGCAATAATCCCCTTTTTTTAAAAGCACAGTTATTGTGATATAGATCGCCATCTGGCTCCCCCTCGTTATAAAAATGTTCTGATGATTGGTCACTATTCCCCTCGTAGTATGCAGGTACGATTTTAGGGTCATTCTCAGATCAAGATCTCCCTCAATATGATTGTATTTCAACAACGCACTAAAAGCATTTTTGGAAAGAATAGACCGATGATATCCGTACAGCGTATGCAACGGCGATAACCTTACATCGGGAACGCCATCGTCAATCAGGCGAAAAGTGTTGTAATCCAGGTATAAAGATTCAAGGAAGGGCAGCTTATTGACTTTATGGTCCGTTTCCCCTGTCACTTCCCCGAAATCCGTATGTTGCAATGGTTTATATTTTAATTTGGGCAAATTATTGGATACGAAAGTGCCTTTGTATTCATAACTTTCCACCCATCCCTGGCTGGATAGTTCTTCAATAGCAGCGGTAACCGTTTTACGGTTTAAACTCAATAAATTTCCAAGCACCCTGGCCCCGGGCAATTTTTGTCCGGGGAAAAGATGTCCGTCATGAATCGATTTAATTATGGCATCTGTTAGCTGCAAGTAGATCGGTTTAGTTGATTCCCTGCTAAACTTTAATATCGATTTCCATGGAAACATATACAGCCATTTTCAGGTCCTTGATCTGGCCCAGTTACAATGTAAAAAGTGTACCACTAAGATAGTCGAATATAATAATATTTTTATTACGAAAAACAAGATATACCTCAACAGTGGTCTTAAATCCCATGACAAGGGTCCCGTGGTCATATAACCGTACACATATGGGGCCTCTCTGGTTTTTAGATGGTAAAACAGTTCTTTTTAATCGATATATCCCTTTAAAATAAAAAATAAATGAAACACTGTAATACACATATCGCAATCGTATTTTTATTAATTCTACCCGGTATTTTTATACATGCCCCTGCACAATCTATAATAACAAAAGAGGGCCTGGTTAATGCCACCATCGACACAGATGGCACATTAAGAATCACACCCTCTGAAACTTCTTCTCAACATGATTTTGACTTTTTTGAAGGTAATTGGAAAATCCATAACAAAAAACTCAAAACACGACTGAACAACAGCACGGAATGGATTGAATACGATGGGACCAACAAAGACAAAAAGATATTGAACGGGATCGGCCATACCAATAACAATCGTTCCGTTATTGATGGTAAAGCATACGAAGGCATAGGCCTTACCCTCTTTAATCCGAAAACAAAACTCTGGAGTATTTACTGGGCAAGCAGCAAAAATGGTGTACTTGATAAAGATAATCCTGTCGTAGGGTCTTTTGAAGGTAACATCGGCACTTTTTATGCCCGGGACACTTTTAATGGCAAACCTGTTATCGTTATGGCAAGGTGGGACAAAACTGATCCGGATAAAGCCATCTGGAGCCAGGCCTTTTCCGAAGACAACGGAAAAACATGGGAATGGAACTGGTACATGTACGAAGACCGAGTGGTTGAAAATGAAAAAGAGCTCCGGGAAAAACTGCTGACATTTGACACAAAAATCCCTATTCCCGATCTTTCGTTTGATAAAAACGGAGAACTTATCATTAAAGCATCCGAAACATCTTCTCACGACGACTTCGATGTGCTGACAGGCAAGTGGAAGATGTACCACAAAAAACTTAAGTCCAGGTTGAGCAACAATAACGAATGGATTTACCTGGAATCTGTTGATATCAACTATGGGACCATATTACAGGGCATCGGCAATACAGATTTGTATAGGGCAACCTTTGATGGCGAACCTTTTGAAGGGTTTACGTTACGGTTATTCAACCCCGAAACAAAACTGTGGAGTTTGTATTGGGTAGCAAGCAATTCCGGTGTACTGGACCCGCCGGTTGTCGGTTCGTTTAACAATGATATCGGACATTTTTTCGGGAAAGATACTTTCAATGGAAGAGATATCGTTATGGTATTCCGCTGGGATATGCGCGACAGGCATCACCCCGTATGGAGCCAGGCCTTTTCCGAAGACAACGGGAAAACATGGGAATGGAACTGGATTAATGTTTCGTATAAAATGGAGTAAAGAAAGTATATATATGTCAGCAAATTAATGAACAGGCCACAAAAGCGGGGATCTTGGTCATCCGTTATTCCGGGCCTTCCCCTGTTCTCCGAAGTTTGCAACTCCGGCGGGCGGCTTTTACGTCCTGCCCCATATAGATGCCTATTTTTTTCTTCCTACGTTTGTTCGTCTTGTTTTTCACTACATAAACGCCGTCCAGGCCTTCAATTTTAACTTCTGTGTTGTGATCAAGGCCCATCTTTATCAAATCAAACGAACGCCCAGTCGAGTAGAAGGCTCCTCCAACTGGTCCTCGTTTGAGCCCTGCGGAAACGTGGATATTTCGTCGATACTGACCCCCGTGCCAGGGATGTTGCCCCCTGGACAAGAGTCAGGTTTGCTCGATGTATCCACTAAATCCCTCGCCCTTAAGCCAAGTCAACTATTCCATTATTTCTACGGCAATGGAAAGCCGCCGGTGGTGGGAGTATAATCGGTGAGAGAATTAAAAAGTTTACTCCAACTAAACGAGGTTGAAAAGATTAGATTTTTGGGTTTTTATAGGTTTGAAATTAGTGAGTTGGAAGAAGAAGAAAAAGGGTTAGATAGCCTTCAATTTATAGCTTATAATATCATACAAAAAAAGCAATATTGCTTTAGGATACAGGATTAAATATCTTTTTATAAGTTTAGGTTCGTCTATCATCCGGTATAACCAGCGTAAATTATATTTATTATAAAAATCGGGGTAGTAATTAATTCCTTTAGCCGTCTGGTGAATAAAACCTCCACAAGTATATCCTGTGCCTTTCCATCCGGTATTTTTCAAGTCAATAAGAAATTGCTCCTGATGAGGTGTCCCCATACCTACTACCACAACATCGGGATTGAGTTTAGTTATATGTTTTAAACTATTTTCTCTTTCTGTCTTATCTGTGAAATAACCGTTTCTGTATCCAATGATATTTAATCCGGGGAAGGCACCTTCTATTACTTTAATAAACTGCTGGATTGCTTCTTCCGTGGAGCCAATAAAATAGATTTTCTTGTTCTTTGTAATGCATTCATTGAAAACAATCGGGGCCAGGGAAGTCATATCGAAACTGGATCTGTTTACCTTGATTCCTGTCAACTTTAACATATAGATCAATCCAATGCCATCAATATACAAATTATCAAACCTTCGGAATAAGTGAATATTTTTTCTGTAAAACAGATAACTGTAGAGGTTTATAAATATTATGAGTCTATCAGTATTATGATTCCTTTCCTTAACACTATTCTTAAGCACTTCTATTCCAGACATATTTGCATTTATAACGTTTGCGGTCTACTATCTGCTAATTTATCTCTATTCAGAAATAGTAATGCATTAAAGAAAAATGCAAAAAACATAAGTCCATGATGTCTTTCAAGGAATGACTCAATAATAAAGATATACAACAATATCAAACAGAAACCTATAGTAAGCAACTTTGCTTCCTTATTGATGGGGCGATAGAGCAAAATAAATAACAAAGATATGATTCCGGATAAAAGAACAATCCCTCCTCCAATCAGATATTGAAAGTATTGATTATGGGCATTATATTTATTTTGATATTCCCAGGAAGTACTTTTTCTTGCATTTTGCATTGTTTCCATTTCTTTTCCGATCCCGTGACCGAAAAATGGCATCTGAATAACAATCTCTTTGTTGATATTATAATTTCTCATTCTCGATCCTTCTCCATCTATTTTCTGAAAGACATCTTGTACTGGCTTAAAAGATAGACCTATCATTAGAATAAGTGGTGTAAGAAAAGTAAAAAAGACCAAGGTTGTGTATCCTTTTTTCCATACTTTTTTTGCTGCCAAAAGAACATTTAATAAAATAAAGACAAGTATTCCACTAACAGCCCCAGTATAAAGAAACAATATCACTGATAGAGAAGTCACAAGAATATAAGTATTAAGACCAATGATTTTTTTGCTAAAACAATCAACCGTTATCAAGTATGCCATATTAATGTATACGGCATAATAAATTTTATCGATATCTATAATGGAAAAGGTCTGCCAAGTATTAAAAAATCCTGAATAGCCATTATTCACCATCTCCACTCCAAAAGCTATTAAATTTATCGTTCCAACAACAAAAACCCCCAACACAAACGCGAGGAAAGCCTTATTAATATTTATCGCTTTGAAATCAGATTGAGAGATCATCAAACAAAAAATTAAACATAAACCCGTCAGTTTGAATATTGAAGCACTAAATGTTCCGGATAAAAATAACATATTGAGTACTGCATATACTGTCAATGCTGTCAGTACCTTTAAAACATTGTCTTCGGAAAGCTGCTTCCTGTTGGGTTTTAAATTAAGTATAAAGACTATAACAAGGAAAATTAACGCTTTACTGCTCCAGTCGGGGGCAAAGCTCAGGCTAAAAAGAAACATAGATAGTGAAAAGCCATAAATGTCGTGTTTTGTAATATTTCCCATTTTTTTATATTTAACCGGAAATCTCCAGCTGTGCTTCTTCCTCTTCTAAATCCCTTTGTCCACTTCGGTCAATTATCAGATAAAAGCTTATGCCCAACGCGAAATAAACACTATTAAAAGACGAAACCGACAGGCCATTTAGCAATGCTATACCCACGATCACAAGTGCCTGCTTTCTCTCAAACCCCGATAGGGTAATAACGAAATAAACAAATACCGATATTAGTATAAAACCAATAATTCCATGATCGTAAATGGCTCTTAAAATATATGAATGGAAAATAACCGAATAGCACGAACCGTCGCCACTATAACTAAATAAACTCTGATAATATCCTAATTTACTACATGCTTCGGCACTTAAAGCTGTAATTCTGTCGGCGCCGAACAAATAATTTATAATACTCCATTCCCTGATTTCATCCACAAATACCATAAGAAATTTAAACCGGTCTGTTTTCTCTATATCTAGTGCCCCTCCCATTCTGTGCTTAAATATTGCTACAACCGATATTATCAACAAAATGAAAGTAGGAATTATAATATAAATTCTTTTTATTAATACTTGATAATTGACAATCCCCAAAATGAACAATAATATTAATAAGCCCGATTTGGACCCGGACATTAAAAAAATCGCAGAAAGGAGAAATTGATGTATAAATCCTACTTTCTTTTCTATGATATAGTACATATAGAATAACAGGGAGAGAAACATCAATTCATAATTATTCTCGTAAAACAGGATGGGGCGGGGGTTGTTAAAAATAAACAACGTAACGAAATATTTTATAAAAAAGACCCCGATTAGGAACTTATAAAACCATAAGAATTGCTTAACCGTTAAAAAGCGCTTATTTATTAAGAACGAAAAGAAAATCGCATATATAAAAAACTTGTAGATCATCAGAAAATCGAAAACATTCGCGCCCTTGAGGAGAACAGCATAACAAAAGCTAAGCAATAAATAGAGTAAGCAGAGAAGAAAGGGAATAAATATCCTTCCGTGAATGCTCCTGGAACGAATAATTACCATGAAAGCCAGGAATACTTCAAGATAACCGTTGTAGAATCCCGTATAGGAGAAAGTGAGTAATGCACAGCCTACTACGATATAAAGTGTTATAAACAATCCTTTACTCAACATTCCCTTCTTTCATTATTGCTTTAAAGAATGACATTCTTTCCTTTTCGATATAATCTACATCTATATATTCCTTTACATCGTCATGTGTGATTGTAAAATCCTGACATTTCACTAAAAATGCTCTTACTTTTTCTACCGCCTCCAGTATACCCGACTCCTTGTTTTCGAGCCTGAGAACCCATTCGGGATAACCTTTCCGTTCAAAGGCGGTATCTTTATACGGAAGGATTACCGGCTTACAGCAGGCCATATACTCCCTCACTTTCAGGGGGCAGGCTTCTTCCATCTTATTTCTATAAAATGCAAGCGAAGCAATAGTCGCAGTTGCCCTTTTAAACAATGGGAGGTATTCTGTTTTTTTCAGGTATCCGTAAAAATTGACATTATCTGAAAAACCGGAAGAAAATTCCGTTTCTGAAATACCGATAATATCAAACTGCACTTCCGGCATTTTTGCTGCAAGATCAATAAGAATATCTACACCATGCCAAGGCATTCCAGGTGAACCGATAAATAAAATTCTCTGTTCCTTTTCTTCAGCCCTACATTCCTCATATTTACTTATGTTTATTGAATTAGGAAAAACCTCAACCGGGAGTTTTTTGTATCTCTTCGCTATCTCATAAGTAACAGAAGCAATGCCCGAAACTTCATTCATCGCCAGATTATTAGTGAATAAAAAATAAACATATCTCAAAAAGTACCTGAAGTTTTGAGAAGATTGCACCCTATACTCCGAATACATATCAGTATTGACTTCTACAATAAGATTATTTTCCTTTCCAACCTTTCTGTAGAAAGGCTGATAATGGGTATTTCTTGTGTAAACTATATCCGGTTGAAACTTTTTTAAATCATCAAGCACCTTCGTAAAGACAGATTTCATCCTTAACCAATCTTTTAGAAAATCGACCGGGATAGGTCCAATTTCTCTTACGTAATATATTTCAATGATGTTTTTTTCATAAAAGTTTTTGAGGGTCGTATCGTGAATGGAATATCCTTTATTAGGTGTTATCAGGAATATTTTTACCTGAGCCCCCTGTTTTAACCATGCACTGACCTGAGATTCAACCTTGTTTAAAATACCTCCATATTTTTCTATGTTAATTGGAAGTAAATAAGCTACTTTCACTATAAATCCGAATTAAGGTTTCTATTATTTCGTTCGCTGCGTCTCCTTTCCCGTACAACGCTTCATTCTGCACAATCTGATAACCCATTTTTTTACCAGCTATTTCCTTTAATTTACCCAAATCCCGTACCAACTCATTATATCCTTTTTCTACGAGCTCCACCCATTCCGTTTCATTTCGTAAAGTTATACATGGCACTTTATGAAAGTAAGCCTCTTTTTGTACCCCTCCTGAATCTGTAATAATTAACCCGGCACATTTTTCCAGTTCAACCATATCAATATATCCCACAGGATCAATAAATTGTATATTTGTTTTCCCGAAATTAAAATTTATCCTTTTCAAAGCCTCTTTTGTTCGGGGATGTAAGGGAAGCACCACCTTTTGTTCTTTTGACAAAGCCTCCAGGTTATCAAATATCTCTGTCAACCTATCATCGTCATCCGTGTTTTCGGCCCTGTGTATTGTACATAAAACATATTCTTTTCCCTCCAATCTCTCCTGTTGTACAACAGTTCCTCTCTCATCGGAAATCGCGCCGTAATACAGGGCTGCATCATACATTACATCTCCCACCATTTTAATTTTTAAATCTGATATTCCCTCTTTTTCCAGATTCCTGATGGCATCTGCAGTTGGTGTGAACAAAACATCTGCCAGATGGTCGGTAAGTATTCGGTTCTGTTCTTCCGGCATTTTCTTATTAAATGACCTTAAACCCGCCTCTACATGGGCCAGAGGTATGTGGAGCTTGGAAGCCGCCAATGCTCCCGCCAAAGTAGAATTAGTATCACCGTAAACTAAAACCCAATCGGGTTTTTCTTGTAACAATACCTCTTCAATCTTAATTAACATCTGGCCCGTTTGATAGCCGTGACTTCCTCCACCAATACCCAAATGATAGTCCGGTTTAGGAATGTTCATTTCTTCAAAAAAAACATCCGACATATTTGCGTCGAAATGTTGTCCCGTATGAACAATTATTTCTGTAATATCAGAGCGTTCTTTAATAACTCTGGATATTGTAGCTGCCTTTATAAATTGCGGCCTTGCACCTAAAACAGTCAATATTTTCATCTGAAATATATTTATACTAAACTTTTTATTTTTTTGCCTTAAAAAATATATAAGGGTTTCCTATCCCGACCCTTTACCTTCCCTTTTTAGTACATCCCATAGCGATCTCAAAAAGAAAATATAACCAAATATTAATAAATACGTTGTGATATGCAGAAATTGTTCAATTTTCAGATTTAAAAACACCGTAACAAGAATTGACAATACGGTTAGTCCGAACAAGATAGAATTGTTAACCAAAGTAACTTTTTCCTTTTCATAAACAACATTACTTAGTGTTAAAGGACTGACAACAAATCGAGTAAATATCAATGGAAGAATAATTTTCCCATACTTTCCGGCTATTGTCCAGTTTTCACCAAAAAAAAACTTAAACAACGGGACTATAAAAAAGAACATCGGGACAAAAACAATCAAACCAACTATAAAAAGCTTAATAAGAGTTTTGATAAAAGTTTTTTCCGCTTCTTTAAAATTATCCTTTTTCTCTGCAAGTTGTTGAAAAAATACTTGTCCAACTGCTGTACCAATCAAATTCATAGGAGCTGTTATATATTTATAAGAAAAGGAATAAAACCCCGTTTCAACTACACTAAAGTTTTTAGAAATGAACAGCACAGGTATTTGTAATGATACTGTATTGAATAGAATACTGGGCAAACTGTGCTTGGGAAAAATCTTAAATCTCTTTAAAAAAAACATAAAATCAGCATATTTAAATTCTTTGATGCAATGTTTTTCCTTAAAAAACAACCGAAGCATTCTCACGTTCCCTGCAATATGCGAAATTATATATCCTAATATCAATCCTCCATTAAAATTTTTTAAAACACTTAATCCCGTTTGCAAAGTAACCTCTCCAGTGGATTTATAGATTTTAGAAATTGCTACCGTTTTAAACTCCTTTTTTTTTAAACTATAATAATTCAGACAGTTATAAATACTTATCAACAGAACACTTAAAGGTACGAGAAACAACCAGAATCTAATTTTTTCATCTCCTAATAAGGTTGCTATACTTTCGCTAAAGAAAATTACACATATCAATACCATTGTTGAAAAAATAACAGAGATAATCATTGATAACAATGTAGTGTATACAATTTCTTTATCCTTGTCCGGTAACATTATAGCCATTTCATATCTCGCCGTAGATACTGTAACTAAAGTCTGTACAATCGCCATGTAAATTGCTAAAAGCCCAAAATCCTGAGGTGTATAAATCCTTGATAAAACAGGTGCTATAACAAACGGGATAATTTGGGCAAATGTAGTCCCTGAAACCAGAGTAATAACATTCTTTGTAAACTCTGATTTACCCAATAATTCTTTAATTTTCTTAAATAGTATCAATTTGAACCAATGCAATTAAAGAAATGGATGACATTCTCCACGAGATCCTATCGGAACAGTATTTCTAATACCATGCACAATTTCAATAGCTGTCCTGGCCGCTTCCAGACCATACCCTTTGCCTTCCAGTATATCTTTATACACCATAGTATGTAAATCCGTAAAGCCTCCGCTAAATTCCAGTTCCTCACCATCTATAGTAATAGACCTGAAGATGGTTTGCCCTTTTGCTTTAATATCCTTCGGTAAATACTTTGCGTTTATGGATAAGAACCACCGTACCCGGGCATTTTCAAATTCCAGATATCCTGCTGCCCGATCGTGTTCATGGACATGAACTATATTTTCTTGTATATCTCCAAAGATCCACGACAACATATCGTAAAAGTGAACACCAATATTTGTAGCAATTCCCCCGGATTTATTCACATCTCCTTTCCAGGATGTATAATACCAGTGTCCTCTGGATGTCAGATAGGTCAAGTCAACTTCAAACTTCCTGTCTCTTGGGGCATTTTTTACTTTTTCCTTTAATGCAATAATACTAGGATGAACTCTTAATTGAAGAATATTATAGACTTTCTTCCCTGTTTTTTCCTCAACTTTTTGAAGCTTATCTATGTTCCAGGGATTTAATACCAAAGGCTTTTCACAAATTGCATCTGCTCCACTCCGCAAAGCAAAACGGATATGTGCGTCATGCAAATAATTTGGAGAGCATATGCTCACATAGTCCAGATAGGTATTATTCTCGTATTTTAACTTCTCTATATGCCTGTCAAACCGTTCAAATTCGACAAAGAAATCGGCCTTAGGAAAATAAGAATCAATAACACCTACACTATCACTCCGATCCAGGGCTGCTAACAAATTATTCCCGGTTTCTTTAATAGCTTTCATGTGTCTCGGAGCTATATAGCCTGCCGCTCCTACCAATGCAAAATTCTTCATGTAAAAGGGTATAATATAACTATTTAATTCGTTTTACTTTATCATCTTCCAGTCTGTATTCCTGAAGACTTTCAGGGCAAACGGCAATGCCATTACTATCAAAATTCAAGCGATGTCCGTATTCACTAACCCATCCGATGTGTATCGCCGGATTTCCCACAACCAGTGCGTAGTCCTTAACTTCCTTGGTTACGACAGCCCCGGCACCTATTAATGCATACTGTCCTATAGTATTGCCACAAACTACGGTTGCATTGGCCCCAATAGATGCTCCCTTACTTACCAATGTTTCTACATATTCATCCCTCCTGACTATGGCGCTTCTGGGGTTTATTATATTAGTAAATACCATAGAAGGTCCTAAAAACACATCATCCTCACATATAACACCGGTATAGATGGATACATTATTCTGCACTTTCACATTTTTTCCGAGAATTACCTGAGGGGAAACAACAACGTTCTGGCCTATATTACATTTTTCACCTATAACACAACCAGTCATAATATGAGAGAAATGCCAGATCTTAGTTCCGGCACCTATTGAGCATCCTTCATCAATAATTGCGGTTTCATGAGCAAAGAATTCCTTCTCTTTCATCTTATTATAGCCTTCCTGTTATTACGTCCTTAGACAAAAAACCTTTAACATCATATACTACTGTTTTGGGATGAACCTTAAGGTCTTCTATTGCTATTTTTCTAAATTCATCATGTCCAACAGCTAAAATTATCCCTTCATACTTATTTTTTATATCATTAATAAGATTTACACCATAATGATTAAAAGCTTCCTTTTTGTCCGCCAAAGGATCATACACATCGACCCTTGCCCCAAAACTCCGCAATTCCTCAATAACATCTATAACCCTGGAATTTCTAACATCCGGACAATTCTCTTTGAATGCAAAACCCAAAATAAGTATCCTTGAATTTTTAACCTTTAATTCATTTTTAACCATTAACTTGATCACACTACTGGCTACATGTATACCCATATTATCATTAATACGCCTGCCAGAAAGTATTACCTGCGGATGATACCCAACACTTTCTGCTTTATGAGTTAAATAATAAGGATCTACTCCGATACAGTGTCCTCCAACTAATCCGGGCCTGAATGGAAGGAAGTTCCATTTGGTCCCCGCTGCCTCCAAAACATCCAAGGTATCTATTCCTAGCTTATCAAATATCAGAGCTAATTCGTTTATTAATGAAATATTCAGATCCCTTTGGGTATTTTCTATAATTTTCGAAGCTTCCGCTACTTTAATACTCGGAGCCTTGTGAGTTCCTACTTCGATTATCGAATTGTAAAGATCATCAACTATATCCGCTATTTCTGGAGTGCTCCCCGAAGTAACTTTAACAATATTGTGCACTCTTCTGTTCTTATCTCCCGGGTTTATCCTTTCCGGCGAATATCCACAATAAAAATCTACATTATAACTTAGCCCGCTTGCTTCCTCTAAAACAGGGACACAGTCTTCTTCCGTACATCCGGGATAAACCGTGGATTCATAAATTACAATATCTCCTTTTTTAAGAAATTTCCCAATTAATCTGCTGGCATTCAACAAAGGAAACAGATCTGGTTGTTTAAACTTGTCAATAGGAGTAGGAACAGTAATTATATAAACATTGGATTCCGAAAGAGCCTCTTGCTGTGAAGAATAACTAATCTCTTTGCTCTCTTGTAATTCATCTTCTGATACTTCACCGGTATTGTCTTTCCCTCTCTTTAACTCCTTAATTCGTTCTTCGTTTATATCAAACCCTAAAACGGAATATCCTTTCTTTGCAAATTCTACCGCCAAAGGCAATCCAACATATCCCAAACCAATAACAGCGATTTTATTTTCCCTTAAAGATTTATATTTTGACATATTAAAAAATTATAAAAATAAACACTCCAAGCAAGATATCCATCTTATCCTTATCTCTTTTCTTCACATCATTATGACGCCATCCTCTTAATTCCGTTGCTTCCAAACCCGGTCTAAATTCATGAAAACATCTTTGTCTCTCCTTCTCCTTTGCGCAAAAGTACGATAATCCTTTAAAGTTCAAAGCGGAAACCCGTACCTTATTCCAAACGCTCTCTTTATCCTCATTTTGCGTACATTTGAATAAACAAAAGTCGCCAAATGCATATTCATCATATCGAAAGCCGGAATTCCATATTGAATCACTTTATTGCACAGGTGCGTGACCGCGCTGTGCAAACGGACCGTATGCGGTTTCGGAAGAACCTGGAACGCATCGGGGAGATCCTGGGTTATGAACTCAGTAAAACGCTTTCCTATGCTCCGAAGTCCGTGACCACTCCCCTGGGCGAAAAGGAAGTCCCGTTGGTGGAGAACGAGATGGTCATATGCTCCATTCTCCGGGCCGGGCTACCTTTTCACAACGGACTGCTCAATTATTTCGACCATGCCGAAAACGCATTTATCTCGGCATACCGGCACCACACCGGGCAAGGAGATGATTTCGATATCCGGGTAGAATACCTGTCCTCCCCCTCCCTGGATGGCAAAACGCTGCTCCTGGCCGATCCGATGCTGGCCACCGGGCAATCGTTTATTTCGGTATATGAGAGCCTGAAAAAGCTGGGAGCGCCGGCGGAAATACACCTTCTTGCCGTTATCGGCGCCAAACCCGGTATTGAACTGGTTGAAAAACATTTCCCTTCCGATACCCATCTCTGGATTGCGGCAATAGACGATACGCTGAACGACAAAGGATACATTATACCCGGCCTGGGCGATGCCGGCGACCTTGCTTATGGAAGCAAATTACAGCACTGAAAAGACTGTTTTGCTAAATAGTGTGAGTTCGATAAATTAATGGCTTTTAATACATGACAAAAATTTAATTCCCATAGATTTTCATTTGGGTCGCCCCCTTCGCTAAAGAGAGAATCGAGGAAAATCAGGCTCCCCTGCCTGCCGGCCAGGCAGGCTTTAGGGCTGGGGTAAAACTGATTTTCCGGGAAACAGGGTTGAAATCATTTTCGCCAAACATTAAATCCCCGATTACAAAACCAAAACAAGCTGAACTTACATCAAATAAACAACAGAACTATCGGCAAAATCAAAAACAACCAGAGCATAAATTCTTTCCACCATTTTTTGGAGATCAATTGCAGGTAATTGGTAATGAGTATGGAAGCAGGAAAAAAGACGAAAACCACCTCATCGCTTTCCCTGTTATTCGAAACTGCCGCTATTCCGGCCGCTGCCAGCAATGTAATGATCACTAAAAGCAGGGAAGACTGTATGGCGGAGGGTTTCGTCTTGTAGTTAGCTATAAATGCCGCCAGGGACAACAGACTGAAAAATGCTATCAAAGCTATGGGCAGTATAAACCCTACTGTCCTGGTCCTGATGCTGTAAAAATTCACGGAAAACGGAAAAACCTCCTTTATCCACTCCATATCCGCAAACCAGATAACATAGGTAAACAACAATAAGGCCACTACAAATATCGCGACAAAAGGTACCAGCCAGTTCCTGTAATCCCCGAGGCGATAAACCAGGATAGATGCAAATACTACCAGGAGAAACAGCAGGGCCCATTCGTAAAACAGGGCGGCCACACAGATCCACAGGGCGGCATCGAATATCTTTTGTTTTATCTGTATCAGCGACCGGATACTGATCATCCTCCGTAAGGCCAGTAACACAAACAGGTTGGCCATTATAATTTCGGAACTCCGGAATATCTGGGGAAACAGGGACAGGAATGCTACAAATAACAGAGGAGCATATGAATTGCCTTCGCAAAGTGTATTTTTACGAATGACGAAATTGGCCAGGAAAACACTGAAAACGACAACCAGAAAAACGGAAAACCGGGAGAGTATAGCCGATCCCGTCCAATCCGTATCGTAAAGATAAAATTGTGTTATCCAGTAGAAAAAACCCGCATAAAGCGCGATCAATAAAAGATTTATGGGTTTTGCCCGGTTAAAAAAACTGGAAATCATCTTGTGTTTTTATATTTTACAACGTAAAAAACGTAAATTTGCTGCGTAAATATAGTATAACTTTTACCTTTTAGCGATGAAATGCCTTTTTAGCAAACGACAAAACTCGCTGCCCCGATAGCTATCGGGATGACTTATGAAAAACAATTGCGAAGTACATCTAGATGAACTCCGCTATGAAATAAACAATACGTAGATTAAAAAAAATAACAGATGAAAGATCTAATGGAAAGCATTCAATACCTGTTTGAAAACATCCTTCTCGTACCCCTTAACTGGTTACGATCATTGGAACTGGAAAACTGGTGGGCAGCAAATACCCTGAACTGGATATTCATGCTTATCTGTATGTCCGCCCTGGTATACTGGATAATGCAACTGAAAAAATACAATGACGGAGGGGAAGAGAACAAAGATGTCTCTGCGCATTCTTTTCTGAACTAAACCATGAACCTGAAGTCCATAGGTTTTTTAATAACGAATGAAATTCGTTCTTTAACAATATGAATAACAACTCTTTGCTGGAAGCTGGGAGTATGAAGAAGGAAGAAAAAACTTCCAGCTTCTGACTTCCGACTTCTGACAAAATTTTTTAGAAGCTAAAGCGAAATGCACTAAAGTGCATAGTTTTAACTATTTCTGAGACCAATAAAGAGGTTTCTCTTTCATTCCAAAGAACGGCATCCGAAGTTAATAGCCCTTTTGTTACTATCGTATCCTCGGGCATATATTTTCTCCGGATGCTGTTTTTATGTGAATTTACAAGTCAAAACCTATATCTTTCCGGTAGTACATTCCGTCAAAGTCCAGTTTTTCCATATTCCGATAGGACTTCCGTAATGCTTCCTTAAAATCTTTTCCGTAAGAAGTAACTGCTATTACACGTCCTCCGCTGGTAATGGTCTTACCTTCTTTGAGAACTGTTCCGGCGTGAAAAACCAGTGATTCTCCTATAGCGTCCTCCCCGGTAATTTCTTTTCCTTTCTGATATGCCTCCGGATACCCCCCGGAAACTGCCATTACGGTAGTCGCAGCCCGCTCATCCACTTCAAGTTTCACCCGGTCTAAGGTACCTGTACTTACCGCTTCAAAGATCGCTACCAGGTCTGTCTTTACCCTGGGGAGCACCACTTCCGTTTCCGGGTCACCCATACGTACGTTGTACTCTATAACATAAGGATTATCTCCTACTTTTATCAACCCGATAAATACAAAACCTTTATAGGGCAGTTTATCTTCCTGCAAACCGGCAATGGTAGGCTTTACAATACGTTCATCGATTTTTTTTACAAAATCGTCATCCGCAAAAGGCACCGGGGACACTGCTCCCATACCGCCTGTATTCAACCCGGTATCTCCCTCTCCAATCCGTTTATAATCCTTCGCCATAGGAAGGGTGAGGTAATTTTTTCCGTCGGTCACGACGAAGCAACTGAGTTCAATTCCACTCAAAAATTCCTCTATAACGACCTTGGCGCTGGCATTCCCGAATTTTTCCTCTACCAGCATGTTTTTAAGTTCTGCTTTGGCTTCGTCCAGGTCATCCAGTATCAACACGCCTTTTCCGGCAGCAAGCCCGTCCGCTTTAAGTACATACGGGGGATTTAGTGTTTCCAGGAAGCCGTACCCGGCTTCCAGCTGATCTTTGGTAAAACTCTGGTATGCCGCAGTGGGAATATCATGCCGTGCCATAAATTGTTTGGCAAACTCCTTACTCCCTTCCAGCAAAGCCGCCTGCTTTTGCGGACCTATTACCGCTACGTTGTTCAGATGGGGATCCCCCAGGAAATAATCGTGGACTCCTTTTACCAAAGGATCTTCGGGCCCTACAACGACCATTTCTATATTTTCACGAAGCACCAGTTCTTTTACCGCCCCGAAATCGGTAGCGGATATATCTACATTGGTTACCGTACTTCCGGAAGCCAGCTTTGTTTTGGCCGTACCGGCATTACCGGGGGCTACAAATAACCGTTTTACCTTATCACTCTGGGCAATTTTCCAGGCAAATGTATGCTCTCTGCCGCCGCTTCCCAATATTAATATGTTCATCTGTTTGTTATTTTATAGTCTATTGTCAGGAGATCGTTTCCCCGTTATCTACCGTATCGTCCGGATTCATGAAAACCAGTTTGTCTTCGCTGTTCTGTGTCATCAGTATCATTCCCTGACTCTCCACTCCCCTAAGTTTTCTCGGGGCGAGGTTTACCAATACGGTTACCTTTTTGCCGATAATGTCCTCCGGCTTAAAACTTCCGGCTATACCGGAAACTATGGTCCGGACATCAAGACCGGTATCTACTTTCAGAATGAGCAGTTTATCGGCCTTCTTCATCTTTTCCGCCTCGATAATGGTCCCGACACGCATATCCAGTTTGGCAAAGTCTTCGTATGTAATGATTTCTTTCTGCGGGGCTACCTCCTTATTTTCCGCTTTATTGTCAAGTTTGGTCTGTTCCAGCCGCTCCAGTTGTTTTTCTATTTCCGCATCTTCTATCTTAGTAAACAACAGTTCGGCCTGGTTCACGCGATGTCCTGCGGGAAGAAGGCCCTCTCCTTCCGCAACGGCATCCCAGGGGGCTTTTTCTTCGGAAACCGGCCGCCCGAGCATTTTTTGGAGTTTTTTCGCGGTAAACGGCAGGAAGGGTTCGCTCAGCACACTAAGCACTCCTGCTACCTGTAAAGCGACATACATTATAGTCCGTACCCTTTCCGTATCTTCTTTTATCAGCTTCCACGGCTCCTCATCCGCCAGGTACTTGTTCCCCAGCCGGGCTACATTCATCAGTTCGCCAAGGGCTTCGCGAAAGCGGTAACGCTCTACGGAAGAAGATATGACCTCCGGGTATTTCTTCAGTTCTGCCAGCGTATCCTCATCTCTTTGGGTAAACGTTGCCGGGGAAGGGATAACACCATCATAATATTTATTGGTAAGCACAATAACCCGGTTTACAAAATTTCCGAAGATGGCTACCAGTTCGTTGTTATTCCTGGCCTGGAAATCCTTCCAGGTAAAATCGTTGTCCTTGGTCTCCGGGGCATTGGCCGTTAAGGTATACCGGAGTACGTCCTGTTTTTCCGGGAAATCTTCCAGGTATTCGTGCAGCCATACCGCCCAGTTCTTGGAAGTAGACAATTTATTCCCTTCCAGGTTCAGGAATTCGTTAGCCGGAACATTCTCCGGTAATATGTAACTTCCTTCCGCTTTGAGCATGGCCGGGAAGATCACACAGTGAAAGACGATGTTGTCTTTCCCGATAAAGTGTACCAGCTTGGTGTCTTTGTCTTTCCAGTAAGGCTCCCAGTCTGTCCCTTCGCGCTCTGCCCACTCTTTGGTAGACGAAATATATCCTATAGGCGCATCAAACCACACATAAAGCACCTTTCCTTCGGCGCCTTCCACCGGAACCGGGATTCCCCAGTCCAGGTCGCGGGTAACGGCACGGGGTTTTAGTCCGTCGTCCAGCCACGATTTTACCTGGCCGTATACATTGGGTTTCCAATCATTCTTATGCCCCTCCAGTATCCATTCCCGCAAAAAAGCATCGTATTGATCTAAAGGGAGGAACCAGTGTTTGGTTTCTCTCAGCACCGGTTTGGTACCGGTTATGGTCGATTTCGGGTTGATCAGGTCTGTGGCATTCAGCGAAGTTCCGCAGTTTTCGCACTGGTCTCCGTAGGCTTCTTCATTTCCGCATTTCGGACAGGTTCCTATAACAAAACGGTCTGCCAGGAATTGCCCGGCTTTTTCATCGTATAACTGCTCGGTAACTTCTTCTATAAATTTCCCGTCATCGTACAGTTTACGGAAAAAACCGGATGCTGTTTTATGATGTATCTCTGCCGAAGTGCGCGAATAGTTATCAAATGAGATACCGAAATCCGCAAAGGATTTTTTGATGATCGCGTGATATTTGTCTATGATCTCCTGTGACGTAACCCCTTCTTTTTTGGCCCGCATGGAAATAGCCACCCCGTGTTCGTCACTTCCGCAGATAAAAGCGACATCCTTTCCCCGTAACCTGAGATAACGGGCATAAATATCGGCAGGGACATACACCCCGGCCAGGTGGCCAATATGTATGGGGCCATTGGTATAAGGTAATGCTGACGTGATCGTATAGCGCTTTGGGTTTTGTGGCATAGTATGTTCCTTTCTTATTTTGTTTACTGTAAAAAGAGACTCATCCGGACAAATCCGTGAAGTCCTGTTCTTTAAGAGTTTGTTTAAACTAATTTCATCCCGATGATTATCGGGAGGCTAAAAAAATGTCCTTTTTGCCCCATATTTGTCTTTTTCTCGCCCCATAGCTATGGCTATGCTCCCGATAATCATCGGGATCAAAAAAGCCTTCATATGGAACAAAAATCATCATTTCCTGCCTGCCGGCAAGGCAGGTTCGCTTCAATCAAACCAGTTTAAACAAGCTCTAAAATCCGGTACACAGCCGGATCAGGGTGCAAAAATAAGCATTAGGATGGATTAGACCTTAAAAATCGGGAAATCGTAGTCCTGTTTCCCCGGTAATTTGTTATTTTGTTCCGTCAGATACTAATCATACCAGGATTACACATGTTAAAATACACACAGCACTTTGTATTCATCCTCTTTTTGACCTTAATCACAGGAACAGGATATGCCCAGGACGCCATGATCTTTCCCCCGAACCTTAAAAAAGGAGATACCGTAGCTATTATAGCCACGGCCCGAAGCTTTCAGGCAGAAGACCTGCAACCTGCCATAGACACCCTGCGTCAATGGGGATTACATGTAGTACTGGGAAAGACCATCGGACCGGAATACCATCAGCTTGCGGGAACAGACAAAGCCCGCGCACAGGATTTACAGAACATGCTGGATAATCCGGCTGTTAAAGCCATCTGGGCGGCAAGAGGAGGTTATGGTACGGTAAGGATCGTGGATATGCTCGATTTTACCAGGTTTCGCCAAAAACCCAAATGGATCGTGGGTTACAGTGACGTTACCGTGCTGCACAGTCATATTCACAATCTCGGTATAGCCACCCTGCATGCCACCATGCCCATCAATGTGAAAAAGAACTCCGAAGAAGCCGTACAAAGCCTTAAAAAGAGCCTTTTCGGTGGAAAACTGCAATACACCGTCCCTTCACGCGTACAGAACCGCGCAGGTGTCGCGGAAGGAGAAGTAGTAGGTGGAAACTTATCTATTCTATACAGCCTGTTAGGCTCTCCCTCGGCTATAAAAACGGAGGGAAAAATACTGTTTATCGAAGACCTGGACGAGTATCTTTACCACATAGACCGGATGATGTTGAACCTGAAACGCAACGGGTACTTTGATAATATCAAAGGCCTGATCGTGGGTGGTATGACCCGAATGCACGACAACAGCATTCCGTGGGGGAAAGATGCCATAGGTATTGTACAGGAAATTGCCGACAAGTATAATTTCCCGGTCTGTTTCGATTTTCCGGCAGGACATATCCGGGACAACAGGGCCCTGATACTGGGTGAAGATGCCAAACTGACCGTTGCCAGGGATTCCGTTACCCTGGAGTTTAAGGACCGTAAAAAATAATACCGGAACAGGAGAATTCTTATTTCACTTTCACTTCAATAGTAAAATCTCCGGACCAGGGCTCCCCGGCCATCATATTTTCCCCTACGGACAAAACATAGGTCCCGGGTTTTTCCAGTTCGTATTCCAGTTCCCGGCCAAACGGACCATCCGCCGATCCGTCCGGAAAGAATATCTGCGTAAAGCGCAGGTTGGCCAGCGTGTCTTTCGATTCCAGTCTAGCAGATAATTGTACCGGGGCATCGGTTTTAAGCACAAAATACTTTTTATCCCGCTCCTCTTTATATATTTCTCCCTTAACAAAGCCATTTTCCAGCGACAATGCCAGCGTATCGCGGGAAATTTCCGTTATCCCCGCTACAGGACTTCCGGTAGGACCTGATTTTTTCTCTCCTGTTTTCTCCCGCTTACCCCCACAGGCGATGAGGAGCAATAACACTATTAAGCCCAGGGCATTTCCTGATTTTTGAAAATACATAGTTGAAATATTTATACATAAAAGTACGGATATAATGACAAAATAGGCAGCACTTCCGGAAGAACCCCCGCATATTATAAGGTTTTTCCTTAATTTTACAGATAGAACTCATCTTGACTTTTGTGATTGAAGCGAACCTGCCTAGCAGGCAGGCAGGAAATAGAGATTTTTGCTTCAGATGCAGGCTTTTTTGCTCCCGATAATTATAGGGAGCATAGCCATAGCTACGGAGCAAGAAAAAGGCGAAATCTGGAGTAAAAAGATCATTTTGTAGCCAATTAGAAAAGTCAAGATGAGTTCATAGGGCGGAAAAACGAAAACTATGGCAGAACATAACAACTTCGGGAAAAAAGGAGAAGAGCTGGCTACACAACACCTGTTGCAAAACGGGTATCACATCCTCGAACGAAATTACACCTTCGGTAAAGCGGAAATTGACATTATAGCACAAAAAAAGGATATCCTGGCCGTTGTAGAGGTAAAATCGAGGAGCTCCATAGACTTCGGAAATCCGCAGGACGCCGTCAATAAGAAGAAAATACAGTTGCTTGTAAAGGCTATAGACCACTACGTTGTTACAAAAAATATAGATACGGAAGTTCGTTTTGATATCATTACCATTATCAAAAAAGGCGAAAAACATACCCTGGAACATCTGCAGGATGCTTTTTACCACTTTTAACCCTCGGAATTATACCCTTTCGGAACCGTAAGCATCGATTTTTAACAACTACACTTCCTTAAAAAACCTACTGTTCCATTTTTTTTATTAATTTATTTAATTTACTATTTGTTTTAAATAAAACAATTTGTTAATTTAGCCTCGTAAACCAAAACCATTCAAGATGAAAACCATTTCTTCCGTAGTTGAGAATTACATTAAAACAAAGCCTTTTCTGCAGAGCGCTTTGGCACAGGGCATTATCAATCTAACCTCTTTATCCAGAATTATAGGGCCGGAGATAGAGGAGCAACTGGGAAAAGAGGTAAGAAGCGGGGCTGTTGTGATGGCGCTCAAACGTTTATCCATGGATATGGAATTCCGGGCCACGCACAAAATACTGAAGGTGCTTAAGAACATCGGCGAGATTACCGTACGTTCGTCACTCACGGATTATACTTTTCTGCTGTCCGATAGCATACTGAACAGCCAGGCCAGCCTACTCAAGGAGGTAAACAAGAACAAAGATGCTTTCTACACATCTTCGAGGGGAGTTAACGAAACCAATATTGTGGTCAGCAATTCGCTTAACTCTATGGTGGAATCTCTGTTCCGTGAGGAAAAAATGACACAGAAAGTAGAAGACCTGGCATCCATTACCGTTAAACTTCCCGAAGAAAACGTGGTTATCCCCGGTATCTATTACTTTATCTTTCAGCGACTGGCATGGGAAGGAATTATTCTGCATGAAGTAATTTCCACCACCAACGAATTTACGATCATCGTAGGCGAAGGACAAATAGACAAGGCATTTAAAGTGATCAAGGACCTGAAGAACTTATAAGTATCACAACCGGTTTTGTTATGCCATTAAGTTCCCTTCCGGACAACCTCCTCCCCTTTTTTACCACCAACCCCATCCTTAAATTATAAAAGGATAACTCACCTGCACGGTTTTTTTCGTTTTTGTTTTGTATTTTGCCTGGCAGATTCCGTCTGTTTCTAAAAATGCAATATCTATGCAATTAGCGCAAGTAAATATCGCCCGCATGAAAGGAGCGATCGATAGCCCCGTAATGTCCGATTTCGTAGCCAACCTGGACCGTATCAATGCCCTCGCCGAAAGCAGTACCGGGTTTGTATGGCGACTTAAGGACGACGGTAATAACGCCACCTCCATGAAAATATATGACGATGATTTTATTATCGTAAATATGTCCGTATGGGCAGATATGGATTCGTTGTTCCGCTATGTTTACCATTCCGACCATGTGGAAATATTCAAACGAAAAAAAGAATGGTTTCACAAAATGCAGGAAATGCACATGGCCCTCTGGTATGTGGAGGACGATATGTTCCCCTCGGTGTCCGATGCCCGTGAACGCCTGGATCACATCCGGCAACACGGGGAAACACCCTATGCCTTTACCTTTAAAAAGAAGTATTCCCCGACGGATCTTAAAGAATATATTCAAAAATCCGTTTAATAACCCGGGGCTTCGGTACATCCCGGCGGAGCCGGGACACCCAGCCACCTCGCTTTGTGCTCAAACTGACTAAGCCTGCAACTAACCTGTAACTTGTAACCTGAAACAATCCCCCCCTTCCACCAGGCTTTTTCAGATATTGCCTGTTTCGTTCAATAACTGTATTTTTGCGCATCATTCATCGTTTTAATCCGCTAAAAAGCATTCCGTAAAAACGGTAATATCCGCATATGAAATACGATCACAACGCAATCGAAGCCAAATGGCAACTGTATTGGAAAGAAAATAAAACTTTCGAAGCGAAAAATCCCGGATCCGAAGGAGCAGACAAACCCAAATATTATGTGCTGGACATGTTTCCTTATCCGTCCGGCGCGGGACTGCACGTAGGACACCCACTCGGATATATTGCTTCGGACATTTACGCGCGATATAAACGCCACCGCGGATTTAATGTCTTACATCCTATGGGATACGATTCTTTCGGACTTCCGGCGGAACAGTACGCTATTCAAACCGGGCAACATCCGGCAATTACCACAGAAACAAACATTAAACGATACCGGGAGCAACTGGATAAAATCGGGTTTTCTTTTGACTGGAGCCGTGAAGTACGTACCTCCAACCCGGATTACTACCGGTGGACACAGTGGATATTCATCCAGCTTTTCAATTCCTGGTACAACAACGATACCGGCAAGGCAGAAGACATCGAAACACTGGTCCGGAAATTCGAAAACAACGGGAATGCCGATGTCAATGCCGTTTGTGACAGTGATACGGAAACCTTTACCGCCGGGCAATGGCAGGCATTTACAGGCGAAGAAAAGCAAAAACTACTATTAAAATACAGGCTGACTTACCTTGCAGAAACCGAAGTGAACTGGTGCCCTGCCCTGGGAACCGTGCTGGCGAACGACGAGATCGTGAACGGCGTTTCCGAAAGAGGCGGCCACCCGGTTATCCGGAAAAAAATGACCCAGTGGAGCATGCGTATCACCGCATATGCCCAACGCCTGCTGGAAGGACTGGACCGTATAGACTGGCCGCAGCCGCTCAAAGATGCACAGACCAACTGGATAGGCCGTTCCGAAGGAGCCGAAGTAATATTCAAAGTAAAGGGTTCCGATCATGAGATCCCGGTATTTACCACCAGGCCGGATACCATTTTCGGGGTAAGTTTTATGACCCTCGCCCCGGAACACGACCTGGTACCCGTAATTACCACTCCCGGACAGAAAGAGGCCGTAGAAGCATACATAGAAGCGACTGCCAAACGAAGCGAACGCGACCGTATGTCGGACGTAAAAACCATTTCCGGGGTTTTTACCGGCGCTTATGCGGAACATCCGTTCACCAAAGAACCCGTTCCCGTATGGATAGGCGACTATGTTCTTGCAGGTTACGGTACCGGCGCTGTAATGGCCGTTCCCTGTGGAGACCAGCGCGACTACGATTTTGCAAAGCATTTCGATATTCCTATACCCAACATATTCGAAAATGCGGATATTTCCGAAGCCGCATACAGTGAAAAGAACGGTACGGTTATCGCCAACTCCGGTTTTCTCAGTGGGTTACCCTATGAAGAAGCTACCAGGAAGGCCATAGCCGAACTTGAGGCCATCGGTGCCGGTAAAGGCAGGATCAACTATCGTCTGCGCGATGCCGTATTCAGCCGTCAGCGCTATTGGGGCGAGCCGTTCCCGGTATATTATGTAGACGGATTACCGCAAATGATCGCTGCCGAACATCTGCCCGTACGACTGCCCGAAGTAGAAAAATACCTCCCCACCGAAACCGGCGAACCCCCGTTAGGAAATGCCAGAACATGGGCCTGGGATACCGAAAAGAACGAAGTGGTCAGTAACGACCTCATCGACCACAATACCATTTTCCCCCTGGAACTGAATACCATGCCGGGCTGGGCGGGAAGTTCCTGGTATTTTAACCGTTACATGGACGCCCGTAATGAAGATGTATTCGCATCCCGGGAAGCGCTGGATTACTGGAAGGATGTTGACCTCTATATAGGTGGAAGCGAACATGCCACCGGCCACCTGCTGTACTCCAGGTTCTGGCAGAAATTCCAGTTTGACAAAGGACTGCTTCCGGTGGACGAATTCGCTAAAAAACTGATTAACCAGGGCATGATCCTGGGAATGAGCGCTTTTGTTTACCGTGTAGATATTACAGCTGATATTAAAGGTTTAAATTGGGATAAAAAAGAGTCGATATACAATGGATTATTCAAAAATAGAGTTTTCATTTCGTACAACAGGATTAAACCATTCTTAAAAGAAATAGAAAATTCGTCTAAAATTTATATAGATAAGATAGATCAACCGTTACAAGAAGATATCTTAAAGGCATTAACTCCTAATCTTAAAGAGGATTTTAAAGCTGAATTGAAAAAATCTAAGATAGCAGCACTTAGATTGTTTATTAGTCGTCCTTCTTCTATTCAACCTATCCACGCTTACGTTGCGTTAATCAATGCTTCAGACGAATTGGACATAGACGCTTTCAGGAAATGGCGCCCTGACTTCAAAGATGTGAAATTCATACTGGAGGACGGTAAGTATATCGTAGGCCGTGAAGTGGAAAAAATGTCCAAATCCAAATACAATGTCGTTAACCCGGATGATATCTGCGAACAATACGGGGCAGATACTCTGCGGATGTACGAAATGTTCCTCGGTCCGCTCGACCAGGCCAAACCCTGGAACACCGCGGGCATCACCGGCGTCCACGGCTTCCTGAAAAAATTATGGAAACTGTATCATTCCGGGCCTGACAACACCTTTTACGTATCGGAAGAACCCGCCTCCAAAGAAAATCTCAAAACCCTCCACAAAACCATCAAAAAGGTAATAGAGGATATAGAGAATTTCTCCTTCAATACTTCGGTCTCCTCATTTATGATCGCTGTGAACGAATTGACGGCACAGAAATGTAATTCCGGGGAAATACTCGAACCTCTTGCCATCATTATCTCTCCTTATGCCCCACACATCGCAGAGGAATTATGGCAAAAACTGGGACATGAAGAGTCGGTCGCTTTTGCTCCTTTTCCGGAATTCGAAGAAAAATACCTGGTGGAAAGCAGCAAGGAATACCCGGTTTCTTTCAACGGTAAAATGCGCTTTAAACTGGAACTTCCTCTGGATATGGGCAAGGAAGACATGGAAAAAGCTGTAATGGCGCATGAAAAGACACAGGAACAGCTTCAGGGAAGGACCCCGAAAAAGATCATTATCGTACCCGGAAAGATCATTAATATTGTGGGATAACAACGTTTTTCCGGCCATATTTCCTTCTGATTAGCGTCGGATATAATTAAATATTTTCAACATACAGGGAGTTTTTTTTCGTACTAACGAAACAACTCCCTTTCTTTTTGCATAAATCTTTGTACGATTATTCTTCTAAATGGTTAATTTTAAGTACAAAACACACACATTATGAAAATAGGGGTACCAAAAGAGATCAAGAACAACGAAAACAGGGTCGGTATAACGCCCGCCGGGGTTTTCGAACTGGTAAAGAACCACCACACGGTTTACATTCAAGCCACTGCCGGAGAAGGAAGTGGCTTTTTTGATGCCGATTATGAAGCCGCAGGCGCTGTAATACTTTCCACTATCAAGGAAGTGTATGCCAAAAGTGACATGATCGTCAAAGTGAAAGAACCTATTGAAAAAGAGTATCCGCTGGTACGGGAAGGCCAGGTGATATTCACTTATTTTCACTTTGCTTCCAGCGAAGCCCTGACCCGGGCGATGCTGAAAAGCAATGCCGTTTGTATTGCCTATGAAACCGTAGAGGAAAGCGACGGCAGCCTGCCGTTACTTATCCCCATGTCTGAAGTGGCGGGACGTATGGCTATTCAACAGGGTGCAAAATACCTGGAAAAGCCCATTAAGGGACGGGGAGTACTCCTTGGCGGAGTTCCCGGCGTACCTCCGGGGAAAGTCCTCATTCTCGGGGCAGGGACCGTAGGCATACAGGCCGCTAAAATGGCTGCCGGACTCGGGGCGCATGTTACTATCCTGGACATTAATATGAAACGCCTGCGTTACGTAAACGATATTATGCCCAGTCATGTGGTTACCGAATTCTCCGGTGAATACAATATCAGAAAACATATAAAAACCCACGACCTCATCATAGGCGGAGTTCTCATTCCCGGTGCCAAAGCGCCTAGTCTTATTACACGTGACATGCTGAGTGAAATGCGCCCGGGCACCGTTATCGTCGATGTAGCCGTAGACCAGGGAGGATGCATTGAAACGACCAGGCCTACTACCCATGAAGACCCTACCTACATCATAGATGATGTCGTACATTATTGCGTAGCCAATATGCCCGGAGCGGTTCCTTATACCTCTACTGTGGGCCTTACCAATGTTACGTTGCCTTATGTGCTGCAACTGGCCAACAAAGGCTGGGAAAAGGCCTGTAAAGAGTATCCGGCCCTGGAAAGAGGAGTAAATATCGCAAACGGGGAACTCCTATATGAAGGCATAGCCGAAGCTTTCGGATGGGAAGCCGTGGTCTAATGAGGTGGCCTGACAAAAATTCACTACATCCGGCAGTAAATACTAAAATATTCTTAATAACATACCCGGTCCGTTCTTTTTGGCCGGGTTTTTGTCTTTTATTCCGAAAAGGGTTTTCCGCAGTAAGGGAAACAGAAAATTTCGTATTTTTATAAAGTTAAAACGGAGAAAGAATGTTAGGATATTATATCATCATAGGAGGAATCGCTTTAATAAGCTGGCTGGTAAGCAACAAGCTGAAAAGCAAGTTCAAATACTATTCGACGGTACATTTGCGCAATGGGATGAGCGGCGCGGAAATCGCCGAAAAAATGCTGGCAGATCACGGTATCCGTGATGTCAAGGTTATCTCTACTCCCGGGATGCTGACGGACCATTACAACCCCGCAAACAAAACGGTTAACCTCAGTGAAGGGGTATACAATCAACGTAATGCGGCGGCGGCTGCCGTAGCATCCCACGAATGCGGACACGCCGTACAGCACGCTAAAGCGTATCAGTGGTTACAGCTACGGTCCAAACTGGTGCCCGTAGTAAGCGTTTCATCCGGAATGTCTCAGTGGCTTATTATCGGTGGGCTTATTCTTGGCATCGCCAATAATTTCGGGTTTCTGATAGCCGTAGCCGGACTAGTACTGATGTCACTCGCTACCATTTTCAGCCTGGTAACCCTGCCGGTGGAATACGATGCGAGTAACCGTGCCCTGGCCTGGTTAAAGAACAAAAACATGCTCAGCCCGCAGGAATACAAGGGAGCAGAAGATTCCCTCAAATGGGCGGCAAGGACATACCTGGTAGCCGCTATCGGTTCCCTGGCCATGCTGCTGTATTGGGCCCTTCGTGTACTCGGTTCGAGAAATTAACGAATCCACATAATTCATACAGAAAACAGCCCGCCTGAGATTCAGGCGGGCTTTTATTTTTATCCGTTTAACCGAAACAACTACCTCCTTCTGGTCGATAAGTTTCGATAACAATGAAGTTCTTTTTTGCCAGGAGTTCTTAATTGTTTAAATTCCATAACTAACAAACTATCCGAACAAAAAAAGGTTGCCTGTTAAGACAACCTCCATTGTTTGGAAATTAATTTTTATAAGTTATTCCTTAATTTTAGGAATACGCTCATCGATAAGCTTAAGTGCTATTCCCTCTGTTCCCATAAGATCGAACAGGTCCAGCGCTTTCCGCATGGTTTGTTCTTCTTCCATCTGCTCTTTAACAAACCACTGTAAAAAGTTCTCTGTTGCCAGGTCATTTACCTTACGGCATTTCAGTACAATATTGTGAATGGACTTCGTGATCGCTATTTCCTGTTCCAGTGCGGACTCGAATATACCTTCGAGAGAATTGAAATCGCGGGTAACATCGGCTACTTCAGGAGAAATCGCCATTCCGCCGTTATCATTGATGAATTTAAATATTTTCATCATGTGATCTCTTTCTTCTTTGGATTGCTCATAGAAGAATTCGGCACTGTTTTCCAAAGCATTGTGATCGCACCAGGAAGCCATAGCCAGATATATGGAAGATGAATGTGCCTCCTTAGCGATCTGCTCGTTTAACAGGTCCATTACATCTACATTTATACTCAATCGTTGTCTTACTAAATCTTTCATCGGTCTGATTTTTATTTTCGCTGTCTTATAATCTTTTACTCTTCTTCTACCTTATAATCTTTTACTCTTCTTCTACAAATTTACAAAAATAACACGTAACTGCCTAAAACACAGAGAATTTGTAACCAGTCTAAGACTAAATATAAATAAGAGGAAATAAAAACCGAGAAAGGGTACGCAATGGACTTTAAACCGCAACCAAAGCGTGAAGTTCGGACATGGCAAATATACCTTGTACAAACATTTTAAGATCAATGACTTCCAGGGTATCCAGAATGAAGAGATGTTCCCTGTTACAAAGTGTAAGTATTTCTATACCATGACGATTTAATTCGGAATCAAAGTGTGCATCCAGGTCCATAGCCAATATTTTCTGTCGGAAAGCCAGTAATTGACAAAAAGACATCCTTATCTTCTTACCCTGGATATCCACAAAAAAACAGCGCCCCTTCTCGGGCTGATACGCCGTATAATACCTGGATTTAAATAATATCGTCTCCATTACGGGAGCGAAATTAATTATTATTTAGAATAAATACAAACTAAATTACAGTTTTTATCATAGAAAATTACAGATTGCAGATTGGCCAATTATCACAGGATAGCTGGGGATCAGGATTTAGTAGTAATACAAAGCTTCACAGAGCAGGCACAAAGAACCACAAAGGACAACTGCGCTGTGTACCTCTGTGTTTTCTTTGCGTGTCTCTGCGTTACAACTTTTTACACTCTTGCAACCTGGAACTTGTAATCTGCCTCCCTTTTACAACTGTATCTGCCTGTCAATCTGCTGGTTCAGGGAAATAAACGTTTCCGTACGGGAAACTCCTTCAATGGTCTGCACTTTGTCATTGAGCAGGTACATCAGGTGTTCGTTGTCTCTACAGAGCATCTTAATAAGTATGCTCCAGTCTCCGGTGGTATAATGGCATTCCAATACTTCAGGAATCTCATTCAATTGTTTAACCGCCTCCGGGTTTCGCATGGCTTTATCCAGGTAAATACCTATAAAAGCCATGGTGGAATATCCCAGTACTTTCGGGTTTATGACAAACTTGGACCCGGCAATCAGTCCGGAGTCGTCCAGTTTACGCAACCGCTGATGGATGGCTGCTCCCGAAATACCGATCTTGCGCGCTATCTCCAGAATAGGCTTTCGCGCATCGTTCATGAGGGAACGGAGAATCTCCTTATCTATCCCGTCAATTTCTACCGTTTCATTAATAATCTTCATAGCACAGATATTAAATTGCAATTAAATATACAACATTTGCAACACATTTACGCTTTAAAACGGCATTACATTAACAAATTATAGATATAATAACGATATTTTATTCTATTCGCTAACAATAAAAAAGGTAACAGGTCCTTAAGCACTCTTCCTAGCCTGCTACATTATGTGGGTTGTATCCCATATAAGGACCTTGTTTTTCCCGAAACACAACCCCCTGTTTTTCCAGTTCCGTTAAAATGGGGCCATACACTTCCTTTTTTAAGGGTATCTGCACGCCAGGAGTGGTAATTTTCCCTTCGAGTATCTGCAATGCAGCCATGGCAACCGGTAATCCGACGGTTTTGGACATCGCCGTAAATTTCCGGTCCTCTCCCGTTACGACCATGCTGGAATCGATCTGGAACTTTTTACCTTCCAGTTCATAGCCGAATTTGTGGTACATCACTATCATGTCCTTATCCTCTTCCGCCAGGCTCCAACTCTCTTCCAGTATCTTTTGAAGTACCTGTGCCGGCGTGGCTTTCGGGAGTTCCACTTTTTTATCCCGGCTGAACAGTCCTAATTCCTCGAGTTTGTTCCACATTATATCGTCCTGGTCGATCTTCAGATAATGGCGCATTTTCAACTCTACGGAGTCCGTCGGGGAATAGGGCAAAAAGGCGTTGACAAAATCGCGATAACTCATGTTTCCGGAATCTTCCATTACATAGCTGTCATCGGTCATTCCCAACTGCACAAACATATTCCACGCCCTGGAAAAACCTACTCTTCTCATGGTTCCGCGGTACAGTGTGAGTACGTCCTCAAGTCCATACGCCTCCCTGTATTTCAGCGAATCCCTGTTGGCATAAGCTTCAAACTTGCCATATCCTTCCACATCCAGGAATTCGGTACGACGGAAAAGCTTGTGGTAAGGGATATACTTATATGTTCCCTCCTGGATAAACTTCGCTGTTCCCCCCTGCCCTGCAACTACCACATTTCTCGGGTTCCATGTAAATTTATAGTTCCACAGGTTGTTATCGCTCTCCGGGGCTACCAAACCTCCGCAGAACGATTCAAAAAGCAGTATTTTCCCGCCGCGGTCGCGTATGCGGTCTATAACGTGCATGGCGCTCATATGGTCTATGCCCGGGTCCAGACCTATTTCATTCATAAACACAAGTCCTTTCTTTTTTACTTCCGCATCCAGCGCCTGCATTTCATCACTTACGTAAGACGCCGTAACCATATGCTTCCCGAAAGTAATACAGTCTTTGGCGACTTCCACATGGAGCCTGGCAGGTAACATGGATATGACCAGGTCCGAAGCTTTCACCGCTTCTTCCCTTTGTTTCTTGTCAAAAATATCCAGATGGATACCATTTATATGATTGTAGGTTTTTTTTAGCCTTTCCAGGTTATCCGTGTCAATATCCCCTACCGTTATATGTATACCTTTTTTCTGTGACTCTTTTGACAGGTAATCGATAAGATATGATGTAGATTTTCCCACTCCGACGATCAAGATGTTTTCCATAATACTTTTCTGATGTATTTTTGTATTGGTTTAAACTACTGTTATTTATTTTTATAACACGAATGTAGTAAATTGTTATATTTATAAAAAATTGCAGCGGGATAAGTTCGCCTTACCATCAACTTTTCTCCTGAATAAAACACTATATGAAAAAAACTATTCTTCTCACAGCAGCACTTTTCGGCTTCCTGGCCATCATACTGGGAGCTTTCGGGGCGCATGCTTTAAAATCCGCTATCGGGGCCGATGCTATTACTACCTTTGAAACAGGGGTTAAATATCAAATGTATCATGCCCTTTTCCTGCTACTGGCAGGTAACCTGCCCGTGCTATCCGAAAAGGCCATGAAAACTATTTACTGGCTGGTTACCATTGGAATTATCCTTTTCTCCGGGTCCATATACGGACTTGCAACTAATAACCTCACCTCTTTTGACTTTAAAACTATCGGAATTATCACGCCTATAGGAGGAACACTCCTCATCATAGCCTGGGGAGTTTTGTTTTTTAACTTTCTGAGGCTTAAAACCAAATAAATATAACACTATAACGATTTCGTTTGGATTAATTTTTACTTTTGTAGTGTAAAAACACACACACTAATTATTTTGTAATGATTAACAACACACTGAACACTAAAACGATTTCGTTAGAGGCGTACGGCATTAAAGATGCCAGGGTTCGTTACCAGCTTTCTCCACAAAAGCTGCATGAGATCACTATTAGTAAAGGGCAGGGTAAAGAGGCTTCTTCCGGCGCTCTTGCCATCAACACCGGTGAATTTACCGGGAGGTCACCAAAAGATCGTTTTATTGTAAAAGACGACATTACGAAGGACAAAGTATGGTGGGGAAACGTCAACATTCCGTTTGATGAAGACCGTTTTGAGCGCCTGTATCAAAAGGTAGCAAAATACCTTTCCGGAAAAGAAGTTTACGCCAGGGACTGTTACGCCTGTGCAGACCCGGACTACCGCACAAACATCCGTGTTATTACGGAATACCCCTGGAGCAATCTCTTTGCTTACAATATGTTCCTGCGCCCTACGCAGGACGAGCTGGAAAATTTTGAAACGGAATGGACCGTTATCAGTGCTCCGGGCTTTCATGCCGATCCTTCGGAAGATGGTACCAGGCAACACAATTTTGCCATTCTCAGCTTTTCTAAAAAAATAGTTCTTATAGGCGGTACGGGCTATACCGGGGAGATAAAAAAGGGAATTTTTTCCGCACTTAATTTCGAATTACCGGTATTTAAGAACACGCTTCCCATGCACTGCAGCGCCAATGTGGGTAAAGACAGCCGTACGGCCATTTTCTTCGGTCTTTCCGGTACCGGAAAAACCACATTATCCGCCGACCCGGAACGCAGACTTATCGGCGATGATGAACACGGGTGGACCGCAGAAAACTCCATATTCAACTTTGAAGGCGGATGTTATGCCAAGGTAATTAACCTTAAGGAAGAAAACGAACCGGACATATACCGGGCCATTAAAAAAGGCGCTTTGCTGGAAAATGTTATTCTCAACAACAAGGGCGAAGCGGATTTTGACGACATCTCCATAACACAAAACACCCGGGTGAGTTACCCGATTAACCATATCCGGAACATCCAGGAACCGTCTATCGGCTATACTCCCGGAAATATATTTTTCCTTACGGCAGATGCCTTCGGCGTTTTGCCTCCGATTTCCAGGCTTACACCCGGTCAGGCTGCATATCATTTTATCTCCGGTTACACCGCCAAGGTGGCTGGTACGGAAGCGGGCATCGATGAGCCCGTACCTTCCTTCTCCGCATGTTTCGGAGCCCCTTTCATGCCTTTGCATCCCACCGAATATGCGGAGATGCTCAGCGCTAAGATGAAAGAATCAGAAGTTAATGTATGGCTGGTGAATACCGGCTGGACCGGCGGGCCGTATGGCACAGGATCGCGTATGAAATTACGCTACACCAGAGCCATGATCTCCGCCGCCTTTAACGGGCAGCTGGAAAAGGTGGCTTTTGAAAATCACCCCGTATTCGGACTGGCCGTACCGCAATCGTGCTCGGAAGTACCCGCAGAGGTACTCAATCCGAGAACTACCTGGAAAGACGTCTCTGCTTACGACAAACAGGCGGAAGCACTTTCCAGCGCCTTTAAAAACAATTTCTCCAGGTTTGAGTCCTATGCCAATGAAGAAATCATGAGCGGAGCTCCTCTTTAGGTCTCACAATCGCCAGAAAACAAAAACCCCCGGCAGTAATTAACCGGGGGTTTTTTTAGTATTTTAAAGTATTCGTCTATTTCTTATTGGCCTCCAGGATATATTTTTCCAGTGCCATAGTCATTGAAGGTGTTTCCGGGGTCGGAGCCTGTATATCTATACGAAGCCCTGCATCGTTGGCAGCATTTACGGTTGTATTGCCGAATACTGCAATCCGGGTATCGTTCTGCTTAAAGTCCGGAAAGTTCTTAAACAACGATTCAATGCCGGAAGGACTAAAGAACACAAGGATGTCGTAATAAACATCTCTCAGGTCCGAAAGATCACTGATTACGGTTTTGTACAAAACCGCCCTTTTCCAGTCTATTCCCAGCTTGTCCAGGCTTTCCGGTACGTCTGTCTTCAAAACATCCGAAGAAGGCAGTAAAAACTTTTCATCCTTATACTTCTTCATCATCGGCGCCAGATCCAGGAAAGTACGTTTTCCCACATAGATCTTCCGCTTCCGATACACTACATACTTTTGCAGGTAATAAGCAACGGCTTCGGACTGGCAGAAATACTTCATCGTATCCGGCACTTTAAAGCGCATTTCCTCTGCGATCCGGAAAAAATGGTCTACCGAATTCCTACTCGTAAGAATAATAGCAGTAAACTTGGTTAAATCTATTTTTTGCTGCCTTACTTCCTTTGCATTAACTCCTTCGACATGAATAAAAGGCCTGAAGTCTATTTTTACTTTTTGCTTTTCTACAAGCTGTAAATATGGTGAATTTTCTACTTTAGGTTCCGGCTGGGAAACCAAGATTGTTTTCACTTTCATATTAACCATTTGTTTGATTTCCTCAACTGAAAAATGCCACTCGGGCAATTATCAGATAAGGTGCTATTTCCAGTGCGCAAAGATACAAAATAAAATAAAACAACTTCTTAAACAGAAATTTTTGATGTTTTTTAAACATCCGCCCCCATGCGATGAAGTTTAACAAAAGAAACAGGGCAATCGTTACGGATAAGACAACCTTCTTATTCATAGGGTTGTAAATAAGCAGTGCTATAAAAGGTAGTAATATAATGGATACCAGGTTTCTGTACGTCAATTTGTAAAAATTGTACTGCTCAAGAAAGTAGTTCAGATCAAAGATAGTAGCGATGATCTTTTCCAGGTAAAACTTGAACAGAACAAACAATCCAAGCCCGGTTATAATTAACAATAAATTGATATTGCGGGGAACAAAATCCAGGTATTCCAGGCTGAGCTTCAATAGCATGCCAAAGACGATCAACTGCACGATAAAGAGCAGAATATTGAACCTGTTGATACTCGGCTCCTGTTCTTTTCCGTATAGTTTTAAATATTTATCGGAAAAAAAAGTTTCCAGAAAACGCTGGAATTTTATTTCATGAGTGATTTTCGCGAAAGTGATCAGGGCAACACAACCGATGAGCAAAATAGTCTCCACGGTGTATTTATCAACCTCCCTGTACAGTATTTCCATATCCATGATATCTGCTTTATCGCTTCCGGCGTTTGTCCGATTAATTTTCTATCGGTATTATATTTCCCTGGAACCCCGACGGATATCCATATTCGGATATGGAGACCCGGAACAGTACGCCATTGTCAAGTTTCTGAACACTGTCCATCCCGGTATGGAGATGTATCGTACTCCCGGGGCTAAGAACTTTGGTCTTTTCCGTATTCCCGAGGGAAATGTTTATAGTGTCCATGATTTGTCTTCTTTCATCGAGCACGAGTCCGTAAAACTTCAGGTCTTCGAATGCTACTGCCTCGTCATAAGGATTGACCAGCGTAAGGGACAGCGAATCCTTCCCCCGGACAATTTTTTTATTATCTACCTGGCACATCAGTTTGCGGAAAGATCTGAAATCTTTTATAAACTTCCCTCTCCATACATGTCCTTTCCCTTTTCCGATACGAACCTTTATAACGGAATCATAATCCTCTCGCCCCGTAATATACGCTACTTTCTGATGCCGGAATTTATATTCGGCACTGTCAATATCATACTGGTTCTGCCGATGTTTTACACTATTCAGCGAATATACCGGTACCCGCGAATAAAAGCCATACATGCTAGCACTGCGATAGGAGTTTTCAAAAACAACCGGCAGGCCCCCTGTTTTTTCATAGAGTTTCTGTGCCCATCTTTTATTTCCGTGGCTCTCGTATTTTATGGGAGATATATTTTCGTTGACCAATACAACCCGGGCCATAAACAATACCACCAGCGACACCATACTTGTAATCCGCAGCCATTTTCGGTATTCCGGCCGGTCTAACGCATACCGGAAAGCGAGAACAATCAATGGTAAAACCGTAAGAATCGGCCACTGTGCCTGTGTTTTCCGGTTAAAGGATGACAACAGGAAAAACCCGATAATTCCCCACACAACAAAAACAAGTGCCCTGTCAAAAATACGGTTTTTCAAATCCCCGAAACGGGTAAATTTATACAGGGCCCAATATATCAAAGGGAAAGAAAAACCGAGAACCACCAGTATATTAAGAATATAGTTCAGGGTGAATTTTACCCGGTAATAACTGTTCGCCCTGCCGGACAAATGGTATTTTAACGGGGCATAGTCCGTTTCGTGCAGCCAGTAAAAATGCGGTACATAAAGCGCCAGGGCCAAAACCGCCGCAGTCCAGAAACGATACCGCAGGAGAATTTTCGGATTAGACAATATAACGAAGCCGATAAGAAGGATAGCGTGGTATTTACTGTACATCATCGCTGCCATGGAAAATCCCAGAATCAGTATCGCCGGTAAATCCGGGCGTTGCAGGAACTTCTTGTATGCAAACAGGAACAAAGCGCCGAAAAACAGCAGGGGTGTATCCGGAAGCATAAAAAAACCATAAGCATTAAACAACGCCACGGAAGCGGACAGCAGGATGAACACCCATATATGGTCATATTTCCTGCGGTCATCAATAAGTTTCCACAGCAGGAAAACAGTACCGGAAAACAGGAACGGTGCAAAAAACCGGACCCCTAATTCACTATCAAACAAACGGGTGCCTATAGCCGAAAAAACAGCAACCATCGGCGGATGATCGAAATATCCCCAATCCAGATTCTGAGAGAAATACCAGTAATAGGCCTCGTCATATATGAGTTGTGTAGTCCCGCTCTGGATAAGATTTACCAGAGTTAAAATCCCCAGAAAAAGTAATAATAATCGTTCTTTTTTATGCGCAATGCTCATGCCTACCGAAAATTTCAAGCAAAAATACTTAATAATATATGAGAATAATACACTATTTTAGCCTTAAAACAGTTCTGTATTGCAAATATCCTCCAGCCACAATAGTTAAAAACGAAGGAAATTCTATTTTTGCATCTTAGTTAAAATTTTTTATGCGCACGGACGGCCTGGTTATTATCCCCACATACAACGAAATTGAGAATATCGAAGCCATTATCAGGGAAGTTTTTCTGTTGAAAAAAGATTTTCATGTTCTGATCGTGGACGATAATTCCCCGGACGGCACTTCTGCAAAAGTCAGAGAGTTGCAACAGGAATTTCCCGAACGTCTTTTCCTGGAGGAACGAAAAGAAAAATCCGGACTGGGAACAGCTTATATTCACGGTTTCAGATGGGCACTCCGCAAAGGATATCCCTATATCTTTGAAATGGATGCCGATTTTTCCCATAATCCGCGAGACCTTGTACGCCTGTTCAACGCCTGCTCTATTCACGGCGCCGATGTTGCCATAGGTTCCAGGTATGTAAAAGGAGTAAACGTCGTGAACTGGCCTATGAAACGGGTACTCCTCTCCTATGGGGCTTCCTTCTATGTGAAGTTTATTACAGGTATGCGTATACACGACCCAACGGCCGGTTTTATCTGTTATAAAAAAGAGGTCATCGAAAGTATTCCTCTCGACAATATACGCTTCGTAGGCTATGCTTTCCAGATAGAAATGAAGTTCCGTGCCTTCCGGAAAAAATTCCACATCGTAGAAGTACCCATTATCTTTAAAGACCGGGAAAAAGGTAATTCTAAAATGAGTGGCAAGATTATTAACGAAGCCGTTTTCGGGGTGCTGTCCATGAAACTCCGGAGCCTGTTCAAAAGAGAAGGCTTTTAAAAAGCGCCAGGAAATTTTAACAATGAACTCGTCTTGAGTTGTTGTATTTGAGCGAAAAGTCATGCTTTTGTCCACTAATGAAGTAATTTTGGAGAAGCATAGCAGCGCTACGGTTCGAGAAAATTACGAAATTAGGGGGCAAAATGATGATTTTGTAGGTAATAGAACAACTCAAGACGAGTTCAATATATAAGCCATTAATACACTAATATTCCATAACTTTTTATTGGTGAATTAAAGGCCGGGCACAAAACAACACGCTCATAAAAGCACAGTCGTTTCCGGACCATTATTCGGAAGCCTGTAAACAGAAGCACCATGAAAACACTGATAAAGAACGCCACCGCAGTAAATGAATTCCGGAAATTCGAAACGGATATTTTAATAGAGGACGAGATCATTACCAGGATCGATAAAAATATCTCCGCTACAGATTGTACGGTGATCGATGCGGAAGGAAAATACCTCCTTCCCGGCGCTATAGATGACCAGGTACATTTCCGCGAACCGGGGCTTACCCAAAAGGCTACCATAGAAACCGAAAGCAGGGCCGCCATTGCAGGTGGAATAACCTCTTTTATAGAAATGCCGAATACCAACCCGCAAACCACTACCATAGAGAAACTGGAAGAAAAGTTTGGTATAGCGGCCAAAACCTCATCGGCCAACTACTCGTTTATGTTTGGCGGGACGAATGATAACCTGGACGAAATACTGCGTGTTGATCCGAAATCCTGTGCAGGGCTAAAGCTTTTCCTGGGGTCTTCTACGGGAAACATGCTCGTAGACGACGAGAAGGTACTGGAAAACATTTTCTCTAAAACCGACCTGTTGATTTCTGCCCATTGTGAGGACGAGACCACGATAAAAAATAACCTGGAGAAGTATAAAGCTACTTACGGCGATGATATTCCCATAAAATACCACCCTATCATCCGCAGTGAAGAAGCCTGTTACCTCTCTTCCTCTCGTGCCGTAGCCCTTGCCGAAAAAACCGGGGCCAGGCTCCATGTTTTTCACCTTTCTACAGCCAGGGAAACCGGACTTTTCCGCAACGATATTCCGCTACGGGAAAAAAAGATCACCGCAGAGGTATGTATACACCACCTCTGGTTTTGCGATGACGACTACGACAGCAAAGGAACTTTTATCAAGTGGAACCCTGCGGTAAAAACTCCGGCAGATCGTAAAGGTTTATGGCAGGCATTACTGGACGACCGTATAGATGTTATCGCAACGGACCATGCGCCTCATACCCTCGAAGAAAAGCAAAATATTTATACCAATGCACCCTCCGGGGGACCGCTGGTGCAGCACGCAATGGTTACCATGCTGGAAGCATATCACAAAGGAAAGATCTCCCTGGAAAAAATGGTGGAAAAAATGAGCCACAACCCGGCCATCCTCTTCCGGATAAAGCAAAGAGGGTTTATTCGAGAAGGATATTTCGCAGACCTGGTACTGGCCGATCTCAACAGTCCGCAAACCGTAAGCAGGGACAGTCTTTTATACAAATGCGGATGGTCTCCGTTTGAAGGTACTACCTTCCAATCGGCAATAACCCATACCTTTATAAACGGTAACCTGGCGTATAACAACGGGGAATTCTCTGCGTACCGGAATGTAAAACGACTGGAATTCGATCGTTAGAAACAAAGAAAAATGAAGACAAAATATATATTTATCCTTCTGGCCATTCTGTTGAGTATTGCTTCCTGCAAAAAAAAGCCGGTAGAAAAACCGGATAATCTCATTCCCAAAAACCAGATGACAGATATTCTGCTGGATGTTGCCCTGGTCAATGCCGCCAGGGGGGTTGGCATGGATGTGCTCAAAAAAAACAACATTGTTCCGGACACCTACATCTATCAGAAGCACCAGGTAGACAGTCTTCAGTTTGCGGAAAGTAACACCTATTACGCTTCAAAACCTTCGGATTATGCCGCCATGTACAAAGAGGTGGAAAAAAAACTTAAGGAGATGAAAGAAGCACAGGATGCGGCGAAGGAAGAAGAAAGAAAAACGGGAAATCTATCCGAAACAGGCCGGGCCAAAGAAGAAGAAATACAATAAAAAAGCGTCGCGATGGTTCTTCGCGACGCTTTCAGGTATATTTTAAAAGCTTTTCTTTTTCAGGATATACATTTCCGCAAAATCACTTTCTATCTCATTCCCTTCCTGGTCCAGCATCTTAATAAAACCTTCTCCGACGAAGTACATATGAGGCTCCCCTGTTTCGGGCGTAAAGGTGATGGTACTTTCCTCTATCTCCCATGTGCCTTCATTCGAAAAAGTGTTTTCTTTGGCTACCCCCAGGTATTCGTTCTCCTCTTTGAAAGTACCGTCTTCGCTGATAGTAACGGTCAATTTTATCCCCTCACAGTCCGCACAGGGAATCGTACCTTCATAAACCCCTTCGAAATCCAGGGAATTTGCTGCATTGTGCATGTCCGGAACTTCAGATTCTTCGATCAATTGTTCCGTATCTACACTTTCCGTTGCTGGTTTTTCCTTGTCCTTACAGGATATCAGGAGCGTCATTACCCCCAAAATTACCACAGCACTCAAAACTATTCTTTTCATGTTCTGTGAATTTATGTTGTTAGTGAACTCGTTTAAATTTTTTCCAATTGGCTGCAAAATGATCTTTTTGCCCCAAATTTTGCCTTTTTATTACTCCGTAGCTCTGCTATGCAGTGCAAAAAAGCCCAAATTTGGAACAAAAATCTCTATTTTTCGCTTCAATCAAAAAAGTTTAAACGAGTTCAATTTATAAAAACATTCCTTCCGGAAACCGGGGTCGGGTTTCCGGAAAAAAGCTATAGGTCAAATTTAATTCCCTGGGCAAGAGGAAGTTCGGTGGTATAATTGATTGTATTGGTTTGCCTTCTCATATATACTTTCCATGCATCCGAACCGGATTCGCGTCCGCCTCCGGTTTCTTTTTCACCTCCGAAAGCACCGCCTATTTCCGCACCGCTGGTCCCTATATTTACGTTCGCAATACCGCAATCGGATCCTTCTACGGACAAAAATCTTTCCGCTTCCCGCAGATTATTGGTCATTATAGCCGATGACAACCCCTGTTTCACCCCGTTCTGTAAGCGAATGGCATTTTCCAGGTCGCCACTGTATTTCAACAGGTAAAGTACGGGGGCAAAGGTTTCGTGCTGTACAATTTCAAAGTGGTTTTCCGCTTCTGCAATAGCGGGTTTTACGTAACATCCGCTCTCATAACCCTCTCCTTCGAGTACGCCTCCTTCTACCAGCACCTTACCTCCTTCTTCTTCCACTTTTTTGAGTGCGTGAAGGTAATTGGCTACGGCATCTTTGTCGATAAGCGGCCCCACATGGTTTTTCTCATCCAAAGGATTTCCGATACGAAGCTGTTTGTACGCAGCTACAACGGCATCTTTAACCTTGTCATATACCTCTTCGTGAACGATCAGGCGACGGGTGGAAGTACATCGTTGTCCACAGGTACCTACGGCGCCAAAAACCGCTCCTATGACCGTATTCTTGATATTTGCGTCCGGGGTTACGATAATGGCATTATTACCTCCTAGCTCCAGCAGGGACTTTCCGAGACGTGCCGCCACGGCCTGCGCAACTATTTTCCCCATACGAATAGACCCTGTGGCAGAAATAAGCGGAACCCGATCGTCCTGCGTCATCATTTCCCCTACCCTATAATCTCCGGTAATAAGGCAGGATATACCTTCCGGCAATCCGTTTTCGGGAAATACCCTCGCTGCGATGTTTTGACATGCTACCGAAGTAAGCGGTGTTTTTTCCGAGCCTTTCCATATACAGGCATCACCGCATACCCATGCCAGGGCCGTATTCCAGCTCCATACGGCAACGGGGAAGTTAAATGCGGAAATAATACCTACTACTCCTAACGGATGATATTGCTCATACATACGGTGCCCCGGCCTTTCGGAATGCATGGTTAAACCGTGTAACTGGCGGGACAGGCCAACCGCAAAATCACAGATATCTATCATTTCCTGAACTTCTCCGAGTCCCTCCTGGTAGGATTTTCCCATTTCGTAAGACACCAGTTTTCCGAGAGGTTCCTTCAGGCGACGCAACTCATCGTTGAACTGCCGTACGATCTCGCCTCTCTGAGGTGCAGGCATCGTCCGCCAGGTTTTAAACCCTTCGGTCGCCGCGGTAATCACTTTTTCATAATCTTCCCGGGTCGTGGTACTTACTTTACCTATAAGCGCCCCATCTACAGGCGAATATGACGCGATAAGATCGCCGCTGCCAAAAAAGTCCTTTCCCGTAGAAGTTCCGTTATTAACATCCGTCAATCCTAATGCCCTAAGGCTCTTATCAATTCCAAAATCGGTAGCAATTAATGACATTTATAACTTTTTTTACTTGGTTTGTTAAATTTTCACGAAGTTACAAATTATTATTTTCTCCGTAAGAAGTTAAAAAATAAAATCCGGCACGCAAAATTCCTTCTTTTACTGAAATCTGCCTTTACAGAACTTACACTGCTCCCGGCAAAAGGTAACGGCTTAACGCTCTTGAAAAGGGAAATTCAGCACGCAATATAGAATATAAAACAAGTGGAATAGATGGGATCATTATAACTATTTCTCCGTTTTATGTGTAATTTTTTATTAACTTTATAAGATATAGACATAAAAACATACGATTATGAAAAAAGTCATTGCAATTATTCTTGTCCTTGCCGGACTCGCGGCAGGATATATGGGCATAAATAAACTGGGAGATAGCGAAAGTGGCCTGGAAATCGGCGACTTTGAAATTAAAGCGGAAGACACTTCTTCCAAAAACACCGCTTATGCCTATCTCGGTGGTGCTGCAATCTGCCTTATCGCCGGAATTGTAATGATAAGCAGGAAAAGCAAATAAATCACCCTGGACTGCAAGTGCGGGGGTTAGAAAGCGGCAATCCTGCCCATCCGTACAGGCAGGGAAATTGCACTTTAGTTATTGGTTATTGAGGCAATGCCTATAAACCGAATAACTCAATAACCTATTCACTTAAAATCCGACAAAGTAAAAGTTTTAGAGAAATTAATCCCTACAGTTATCGGAGCAGGGCATAAATCTCAACTGCTGCGTCACCCCGTAAATCGCGGGTCGGTATCCATTACAGTACCGCATTTGTCACAAGTTCGCAGTTCTTCGGAATTGTAAAACTTTTTAAAGTGTGGCAGGAAATCTTTTTCTATATCGTGCAGTTCAAAGTATACTTCGTGAAGTTTATGGTTGCAGTTGTCACAATACCATAACAATCCGTCCGTGAAATTTTTCCCTGCCCGTTTTCTTTCTATTACGAGTCCTATGGACCCTTCGCCGCGAACAGGACTGTGCGGCACCTTTGCCGGGTTCAGGTAAATATCTCCTGCCCCCAGTTCCATCTCCTTTCGCTGGCCGTCTTCCTGGATGATAACCTTTATGTTCCCTTCTACCTGGTAAAAGAACTCCTCCGTTTCGTTATAGTGGTAGTCTTTACGCGCATTGGGCCCTGCAACTACCATAACAATATAATCTCCCGAATCTACATACAGGTTTTTATTCCCCACCGGGGGCTTTAAAAGTTCCCTGTTGTCTTCTATCCACTGCAGAAGGTTAAAAGGTTTTTTGATACTCATCTCCGGTTTATTTGTATTTCCTTGCGGATATAAATTTTAATGGGTTGAAAAGAGAAATTAACGAGAAGCAATTACAAAAAGACTCCCTGTTTTGCCCGTTTCCGGTCCTCCTCTTTACAAAGCCTTAAATTTAAGGATTTCCATCCTTACGAAAGAAAGTCTTCTCCTAATTTTTTCCGATCAGAAAAATACCCGATTCCCGGGATTTCCCGAAACACAGCGCTATCGTAATTTTGGTTAAGGGTTTTGTTTTTCCGGAAACAGGTTTTCCGGAATACCGGATTAGTTAGTCAGGCTTTCCGAAAACCTGCCTGTACTACGCGGGCAGGTTTACCGGAAAGTGGTTTATTTTTAACATTAGCCAGGTATTTTTATTAAATTTATTTCTTAAAACTAACTATTCAGGAAATGATCAGAAAAAACGTTGCCCGTATAACCGTTTATTTTATAGGGCTATTGTGTTTGGCCACAGCATGCAAAGAATCTCCCGAAGCCACCGCCAATACCCCGGAAACACCTTCCGAGCCGAAAGGAGAACATTTTGCTATAGTTATACACGGTGGAGCCGGGACTATTTTGAAAAAGAATATGACACCGGAAAGGGAAGCGGAATACCGCGAAGTTCTGGAAAAGGCTATAAGAACGGGTTATGACATTCTTAAAAACGGGGGCTCCGGACTGGATGCCGTGCAGAAAACCGTTAACGTCATGGAAAATTCTCCCCTGTTCAATGCGGGAAAAGGAGCGGTTTTTACCAACAAAGGAAAGAATGAACTCGACGCTTCCATAATGGATGGAAAAACACGAAATGCAGGTGCGGTTGCCGGAGTCACCACGGTAAAGAACCCTATTGACCTGGCACGGGCCGTAATGGAGAAGTCCGAACATGTAATGCTGGCACGTGAAGGAGCGGAATCCTTTGCCAAAGAACAGGGACTTGAAATCGTAGACCCCTCCTATTTTTATACGGAACAACGTATGAACGCCCTGGAGCGGATAAAAGATAAGGAAAAAACCGAACTGGATCACGATGAAAAAACGGCTTTTTACGATCCGTACATCCGCGATTCCAAGTTCGGAACGGTGGGTTGTGTTGCCCTGGATAAAAACGGTAACCTGGCGGCAGCCACTTCCACAGGGGGAATGACCAACAAGCGATGGGGACGTGTGGGAGATTCGCCGATCATCGGGGCAGGGACCTATGCCAATAACCAAACCTGTGCCGTATCTTCCACAGGATGGGGAGAGTTTTTTATAAGGGGAATGGTAGCCTATGATATTTCCGCACTTATGGAATACAAAGGCCTTTCCCTTCAGGAAGCTTCCCGGGAAGTCATTCAGCAAAAACTGCCGGAACTGGGCGGAGACGGCGGTATTATTGCCGTGGATCACAACGGTAATATGGTTATGGAATTCAATACCGCCGGGATGTACCGGGCAAGTATGAATGCCGAAGGAGAACTGTACATAGGTATTTACGGCAACTAAAAGGTCTCGAAAACAGGAAAACAGGAAGAAGGGGAATGTAAACAGCCTTACGGAATCCTCTTTATATTATAAAAGCAATGCCCTGACGGGCAATCAAACCTAATAAAAGATCATTATGGGATTCAAAAGATTACTCTTATCCGTTACTGCCCTTCTCTTCTTGTTCGCCTGCAAGGACAAAGACCAGAAACAGGAAATACAGGAGCAAATATCCAACCTGTATAAATACCGGGAATACATTTCGGATGTTTCCCAGGGGATTATATCCACACATTCCGATATAAAAATAATGCTCCGCGAACCTGTTTCCGGATGGGATGCCAATAAGGAACTCCCGGGCAACCTTATACGCATCTCTCCCCAGGCCAAAGGTAAAGTAGTGGCCCTGAATAACCAGGCCATTGCTTTTGTTCCCGAATCCCCGTTAAAACAGGACACGGAATACGAATTTACCTTACGCCTGGAAGATATTGTCGACGATATTCCCAAAGAGCTTCGCAACTTCCGTTTTAAGGTTAAAACCATCAAACAACAGTTCAATGTTACTACCGAGCGAGTACAATCCTACAACCGCAACTGGCAATACGTGGAAGGTACGCTTCGAAGCAGCGATCAGCTATCTGCCGAAACTGCCGGAAAACTGGTACAGGCTTCCCAGGAAGGTAAAAACCTTTCTGTGAAATTCTACAGCACCACAGAAACCAACACACTGTTCCGCTTTAAGGTAGACAGCATACAGCGCATGGAAGAAGACTCCAGGGTAAAACTGAGCTGGAACGGAAAAAACAGTGACATAGATTCCGAAGGTGAAGGAGAAATCCTCATTCCCGGGAAAAACAACTTTACCGTTATGGAAGTAAATGTTGCCGGAACGGAAAAACCCTATGTCGAGATAAACTTTTCCGATCCGCTGAAGAAAAACCAGAACTTTAACGGGCTGGTAAATATTCAGGATGCGGGAGCACTGAAATTTTCGGTAGACGGGAACGTCCTGAAAGTATATCCCCGAAACGAACTTAAAGGTGTAAAATCTCTCGAAGTGTTCCAGGGCATACAAAATGTGGATGATTACAAGCTTAAAAAGGTCTTTTCCGAACAGATCGCTTTCGAGCAGCTGAAACCGGAAGTAAGAATGCTGCAAAACGGTACTATCCTGCCGTCTTCCAACAACCTGAAAATAAACTTCGAGGCGGTAAACCTCAACGCTGTGGATGTATCTGTTATCAAAATATTCCAGAACAATATCTTACAATTCCTGCAATACCAGAATCTCAATGGCGAAGGAGACCTGCGCACGGTTGCCCGTCCCATTGCCAAAAAGACCATACCCCTTCAGGGAAACCTGGGTGCCGCCGATGGCAAATGGCATGCCTATGCCCTGGACCTGCGCGAACTGATCAGTCCCGATCCAGGTGCCATATACCGGGTGGAATTCCGCTATAAGCCATCTTACAGTTCCTATAAATGCGACGAGACCAACTTTCCGGAAGAGGAGACCGATACGGAAGAAAACTACGATGAAGAAAAAGAATCCAGTTACTGGGATAACGTAGAAGGCTATTATTACTACGAAGATTATTATTACGATTATACCTACGACTGGCGCGAAAGGGAAAACCCCTGCCATACTTCCTACTACAGGGACAAAAAAGTGGCGGTTAACCTGCTGGCATCCGATCTGGGAGTAACGATTAAAAAAGGTGATAACGAATCGTATTTTGTAAGTGTCACCAACCTCGTTTCCGCCAAACCGGAAGGAGATACCAAGGTAACCTTCTACAATTTCCAACAACAGGAAGTAGCGACAGTGGTAACCGACAAAGACGGATTTGCCATGTACGATGCCACACTTCCGGCATATTTTGCCATTGCGGAAAAAGGAAAGCAGAAAACCTACGTAAAACTCAATGACGGCAATGTACTTTCGGTAAGTAAATTCGATGTTTCCGGGGTTAAACTGCAAAAAGGCATCAAGGGATACCTCTACGGCGAACGCGGTGTATGGCGCCCTGGAGACACCTTGTTCCTGTCATTTATCCTGAACGACAAGGCCAACAAACTCCCCGGCGGACACCCGGTGAAATTCGAACTGCGCGATCCTTACGGAAAGGTTATCCGTAAAGAAGTGCGCAACAACGGGGTGAATAATTTCTACACCTTCATAACTCCTACCGACCAGAATGCCCCTACGGGAAGCTGGCAAGCCCAGGTATCCGTAGGTGGCGCTGTTTTCAGCAAAAGCATCCGCATAGAAACCATAAAGCCCAACCGGCTGAAGATCAAAGCCGATTTTGCAGACGATATCCTCTCCGGCTCCAAACCGGTAAACGGCACCCTGGAAGTAGCCTGGTTGCACGGGGCCATTGCCAGGAACCTCAAAGCAGACATCCAGGCAAGGTTCCAGTCGCAAAATACCAGTTTCCAACAGTTTCCGGGATATGTCTTTAACGATCCTTCCAGGTCTTTCGGTTCCGAAGAGCAAACGGTTTTTGACGGCAAGGTCGATGCGGAGGGAAAAGCCTCTTTTTCCCTGAAACCCCAACTGGAAAAACAGGCCCCGGGAATGTTACAGGCCTCTTTTATTACCAAAGTATACGAAACAGGAGGAGATTTCAGTACCGATGTTTTTACGAAGACCTATTCTCCGTACAGCACTTACATAGGACTCAATACACCGAAAGGGGATAAAACCCGCGGCATGCTTCTCACGGACACCAAACACCGTTTCGAAGTGGTTTCGGTTGACGAAAAGGGAAATCCCAAAGCAGTAAAAGGACTCAAAGTTAATATATACAAGGTTAGCTGGCGCTGGTGGTGGGATACCTCCCAGGACAATCTTTCTTCGTATACCGGAAGCAGCCAGAGAGAAAACGTATTCTCCCAAACGCTTCATACCGGGGCAAACGGAAAAGCGGCTTTCGAATTCGAATTGAAATACCCGGAATGGGGCCGTTACCTGGTACATATAGAAGATCCGGAAGGCGGCCACGCTACCGGAAAAACCGTTTATATCGACTGGCCGGGATGGGCAGGAAAATCCATGAAAAACGATCCTTCCTCCGCTACCATGCTCGTATTCTCTACCGACAAACAGAAATACAAAGTCGGTGAAAAAGCCATTGTTACTTTCCCCGGAAGTACTGGCGGACGCGCCCTGGTTACCGTAGAAAACGGTACCGAGGTGTTGCACTCCCGCTGGATAGAGGCCCAGGACGGGGAAACCCGCTTTGAGCTGCCCATAGAATCTCTTTATACACCGAATGTGTATATACATATTTCCATGTTACAACCCCATGCTTCTACGGCCAATGACCTGCCCATACGCTTGTACGGAGTGGTTCCCATTACCGTGGAAGACCCGGCAACCAAACTGGAACCGCAGGTTGCCATGCCCGACGTACTGCGGCCGGAGGAAACCGTAACGGTAAAAGTCCGTGAAAAACAGGGCAAACCGATGACCTATACTATAGCCATTGTAGACGATGGCCTGCTGGACCTTACCCGTTTCAAAACCCCGGATGCCTGGCAATCCTTCTTTGCAAGGGAAGCTTTGGGCGTTAAGACGTGGGATATCTATGACGATGTCATAGGTGCTTTCGGAGGGCGTATAGACCAGGTATTCAGTATAGGGGGCGATGAAGAGCTGGCCGGTGCCAAAAACAAAAAAGCCAACCGCTTTAAGCCCATGGTAGTGTACCTCGGGCCGTTTACCCTCAATAAAGGGCAAACCAGATCGCATGAAATACACATCCCGAAATATATCGGTTCCGTAAGAACTATGATCGTAGCCGGAGATCCGGATACAGGAGCCTACGGAAGCACGGAAAAAACCACCCCGGTACGTAAACCGTTAATGGTACTGGCTTCGCTGCCAAGAAAAATAACCCCGGGAGAAAAAGTAACGTTACCGGTTACCGTATTTGCCATGGAAGACAAGGTGAATAACGTAACCATACAGGTAAAAGACAACAAGGCTTTCCGGGTTGTCGGAGGATCTTCGCAAACGATCTCTTTTGACCGTCCCGATGAAAAAATGGCCTATTTTGAACTGGAAATCTCCGATTTTGAAGGCATCGGTAAGGTAGAGGTCGCCGCTTCGGGTAATGGTGAAAAAGCTTCTTACGGTGTTGAAATAGATGTGGTAAACCCGAACCCCGCAACCACTTCTGTTCAGGACCTGGTACTGGAACCGGGAAGTTCCGGGGAAATAGCCCTGGAAACTTTCGGTATTGCCGGCAGTAATTCCGCAAGTATAGAATTCTCTACCCTACCGCCGATGAACTTCAACGGCCGTATGCAATATCTCATCCGTTACCCGCACGGATGTGTGGAACAGGTTACCTCTGCCGTATTCCCGCAGTTATTCCTGTCCGACATCTTTGACCTTACGGCAAACAAAAAACAGGAGATCCAGAAAAATGCGGAGCAGGCCATAAAACGCCTCGGGGGTTATCAGCTGCCGAACGGGGGCTTTGCCTACTGGAACGGCCAGAACTACGCGAACGACTGGGGATCTTCCTATGCCGGGCACTTCCTGCTCGAAGCAGAGAAAAAAGGTTACATTCTGCCTATTGGTTTTAAGAACAGCTGGATAAATTACCAGAAGCAGGCTGCCAAACAATGGCGACAGTCCGGCCAAAGTTCCGATCTCGCCCAGGCGTACAGGCTCTATACCCTGGCCCTGGCCGAAAACGCAGATGTCTCTTCCATGAACAGGCTCCGCGAAACACCGAATGTCTCCAATGAAGCGAAACACCGCCTGGCTGCTGCCTATGCGCTTATAGGCCAGAAAAATGCGGCAAAAGATATATTTGCCACGGCCAATATCGATTTCAAACCGGTGAAGTACGATTATTACACCTACGGATCTACCGAAAGAAACCGTGCCCTGGCCCTGGAAACCCTCTTATTGCTCGACGACAAGGTACGGGCACAGGAAATGGCGGGAGTTATCGCAAAAAGCCTGAATACGGATCGCTGGATGAGTACGCAAAGTACGGCATACAGCCTGCTTGCCATGGCCAAATTTGCCGGCTACATAGGTGGTAAAGGTATTGACGTAAGCTACGAGGTAAACGGAAAATCCTCTTCGCTGAACACCGCGCTTACCCTGGCGGAAAGAAACCTCGGTATTAAAGAAGGAAATAATACTGTCCGTCTCAAAAACAATAAGGAAAATACCATTTTCGTACGTATACTGAACAACGGTATTTTGCCGGTAGGCCAGGAACTCGCCGAACAGCAGAACCTCTCCGCAAAAGTTACTTATAAAGGCAGGGACGGTAAGGTACTTGATGTTTCTAATCTGCCCCAGGGCACCAATTTTATCGCCGAAGTGAGCATTACCAATCAAAAAGGAGAAAACCTGAAGAACATAGCCCTTTCCCATATATTCCCCAGCGGTTGGGAAATCGTAAATACCCGTTTTACCGATTTCGGGGATGCCCAGGGTGCTGCGAATGAAGCAACTTATACCGATCTCCGGGACGACAGGGCTAATTTCTATTTTGACCTGGATGCGCATAAAACCAAGACTTTCCGGGTATTGGTCAATGCCTCCTATCTCGGCAGATATTACCTGCCGGGAATACAATGTGAAGCCATGTATGATAACGATTACCGGGTAAGGACCAAAGGACAGTGGGTTGAGGTTGTGCAATAACAACCCTGCCCCTTCCCTTCTGGCGGTTTTTTCTTATATTTCGGACCAAACCCAATTACGGTCAAATGCAGGCAAAAACCATATCCGGACAGTTTGTGGATATTCCGAACAGGAATATATATCCGGCGGAAATACATATACAGAACAAAAAGATCATCTCTGTAAAGAAGACAGAAACAGCCCCGGAAGTATACATTCTTCCGGGGTTTATAGATGCTCATGTACACATAGAATCGTCTATGCTCGTCCCTTCGGAGTTTGCCCGCATCGCCGTAGTACACGGTACGGTAGCTACGGTATCGGATCCGCATGAGATAGCTAATGTTTGTGGTATGGATGGCATACAGTACATGATCTCCAACGGACAGAACGTTCCTTTTAAGTTTTATTTCGGCGCACCTTCGTGTGTCCCGGCCACGCCTTTTGAAACGGCAGGAGCGGAAATAACCGCAGAAGACATCGATTCTTTACTGGCCAGGGAAGATATTGTTTACCTGGCCGAAATGATGAACTGGCCGGGGGTGGTACAACGCGACCCCGAAGTCATGCGGAAAATAGCCGTGGCGCAGAAATACGGCAAGCCTGTAGACGGGCATGCGCCCGGCCTTAAAGGTGCGCTTGCGGAACAATACATTTCCGCGGGTATTTCTTCGGATCACGAGTGCTTCACTGCGGAGGAAGCCCTGGACAAATTAAAACACGGCATGAAAATAGCCATACGCGAAGGCAGTGCGGCCAAAAATTTCGAAGCCCTCATCGACCTCATCGATACGTATTCCGACAACATGATGTTCTGTTCGGACGACAAGCATCCGGACAATCTTGCGGAAGGGCATATAGATCAGCTGGTGGCCCGTGCCATCGCTAAGGGAAAAGATCTTTTCCATGTTCTTAAAGCCGCATGCCTGAATCCCATAGATCATTACAATATGCAGGTAGGAAAGCTTCGGGAAGGGGACACGGCAGATTTCATCGTAGTAAGGGACCTGAAAACATTTGAAGTGCTGGAAACGTATATCGATGGGAAAATAGTAGCCAAAAACGGGAAAACCCTTATTCCGCGGTCGGAAAACAACATCATAAACAACTTCCGTACCTCTCTGAAAACCCCTGCCGACTTTGCCGTGAAAGCGAAGGGACAAGATATCCGTGTCATCGATGCCAAAGACGGGGAGCTTATAACTTCCGAAACGGTCTCTCCCGTAAAAGTGAAAGACGGTTATGCCATGCCGGATATAGAAAACGATATATTGAAGATTGCAGTGGTCAACCGTTATGAAGAAGCCCCTCCGGCAGTGGCATTTATCCGGAACTTCGGTCTGAAAGAAGGTGCTATAGCTTCTTCCGTCGCCCATGACTCCCATAATGTTATTGCTGTCGGAACGGATGATACTTCCCTGGCAAAAGCAGTAAACCTTATCATGGAAAGCAAAGGCGGAGTCTCCGCCGTCCGGAAAGAGGAACACCTGCTCCTCCCCCTTCCCGTGGGAGGAATTATGTCTGCAGATGACGGGTATGAAGTAGCAAAAGCGTATACCGCCATTGATGCCATGGCAAAATCCATGGGAGCTTCCCTCCAATCTCCTTTTATGACCCTGAGTTTTATGGCCTTACTCGTTATTCCCGATCTGAAATTAAGCGATAAAGGGTTATTTGACGGGCAGAAATTTGCATTTACCGAATTATTTATTCCCTGATCCCGGACAAATATTCTTTCCCGATGTGTTCAATAGTCCGGGAAAGCGGTTTGAATTCCAGGCCGAGTTCTTTCCTGATCTTTGCACTGCTGTACGGGTTTTTAGCTGTTGCCGTTGCGGCAAGCAACCTGCTTAGTCTTCTCTTTTGCCCGGTAAGCTTACTTCTCAGCCAGTCCAGTCGCCATAACCATTTGAAGGCCCATGCGGGCACTTCTTTTCGGGGTGCTTCTTTGCCAATCGAAGCTGCAACCATGGTCAGCACTTCTTTAAAACTCAGGTTTTCTCCCACAGCAACGAATCTTTCATTTTTCACTTCACTGTTCATAAGCCCGATCATTATGGTAACCACATCGTCAACATCCACATAGCCGGTAACACCTTGTGTATAATAGTTTATACCTTTGTAAACCTGCCGGAAGAGTTTTCCGCTTCCTTTTTCCCATCCTTTTTTACCCGGCGGCACACCCAGTACGATACCCGGATTTACAATGACCACATCCAGTCCTTCCTGACTGCCCCGCCATACTTCCATTTCCGCCCCGTATTTGGTGATGGCGTAAACGTTGTTCCCCGACTCGGTGTTCCAATGGGTCTCTTCCGTGATCGGGGCTCCTCCTATACTCTTTCCCAGGGTGGCAACGGAGCTGACATAGCACAATTTTTTTACACCATATGCGAGGCACAGGTTTACCACATTGGCCGTTCCTTCCGTATTGCTCTTCTTCAGAATATTATAGTCCGACGGGTCAAAAGAAATAAGTGCCGCGGCATGATATACCTTACTAATACCACTAAAGGTGTCCGAAAGCGCGGGAACATCGGTAACATCCGCTTCGACCCATTCGATGCGGTCAAACCGTGCCCTGTCTTCCGCAGAACCGGAAAACATGGCGGCCACAGCATGGACATCGCTGCCTTTCCTGTAAATAGCCCGTATTTTATCTTCTTTTCGGGTTAATGTATACAATAAACGGGACCCGACAAGCCCCGTTCCTCCGGTGACTAAAATCATAGCATCAAAGATATGTATTTTACGGAGACCTCTTCCCGGTATCCATTTACAAAATAGCGGACCCGGACGAAAGGTCAGGGAGTATCGGCATCCGGAATTACAAAAACAGGTCAGGTTTAAAATTACGTCAAAAGGATTGTGTTCTGACCGCCATGAATGCATCAATGGTTGTCAGGCAGACAGGTGCCCCGATACTTCCGGTCCTGCAAGCTAAAACATCACCCCTTTACAGTATACTATCTTCACAACTTTTATCCTCGATCCAAAATAACCTTTATTGGGTTCCTCAATTGCCTATTTATTGTAAATTTGCGCTTGTTTACCAAAAAAGGAAGAAGACATGGTCAAAAATTTTGTTGAAGAGCTGCGCTGGAGAGGAATGATCCACGATATTATGCCGGGAACGGAAGAACAACTGAACAAGGAGGCCACCTCTGCATATGTGGGCATCGACCCTACGGCAGATTCCCTTCACATAGGGCACCTGGTAAGCGTTATGATGCTCCGCCACTTTCAGCTTGCGGGCCATCGCCCCGTAGTTCTTGTAGGTGGCGCCACCGGGATGATCGGCGACCCTTCTATGAAATCCGAAGAACGCAACCTTCTGGATGAAGACACGCTGCAAAATAATATTGCCGGTATCAAGACACAATTATCCGGGTTACTGGACTTTAATTCGGACCTGTCCAATGCGGCTTTACTGGTAAACAATTACGACTGGATGAAGGATTTTTCCTTTATCGGTTTTGCCCGTGATGTGGGTAAGCGTATTACCGTAAACTACATGATGGCCAAAGATTCGGTTAAAAAACGTTTGAGTTCGGAGTCCGGTTCGGGAATGTCTTTTACGGAATTTACTTATCAGCTTATACAGGGATACGATTTTTACCATTTATACAAAACACATAACTGCCTGTTGCAAATGGGCGGGTCCGACCAATGGGGAAATATTACGACGGGTACGGAACTGATACGGAGAATGAGTGACGACAGTGCGAAGGCGTATGCTCTTACCTGTCCGCTTATCACCAAGGCAGACGGCTCCAAGTTCGGAAAAACGGAAGGCGGAAATGTATGGCTGGACCCGGAGAAAACTTCTCCTTACAAGTTCTACCAGTTCTGGCTGAACACTTCGGATGAGGACGCGGAAAAATACATCAGGATTTTTACGTTCCTGGATAAGGAAATCATAGACGTACTTATTGCCGAACATAAAGAAGCGCCGCATACGCGAATTTTACAGCACAGGCTGGCCGAAGAGATCACCGTCTTTGTGCACGGTAAGGAAGAACTGGAAAAGGCCATAAAAGCCTCGGAAATACTTTTTGGCAAAAGTTCTTCGGAAGACCTGAAAGCCCTTGACGAAAAAACCTTTCTCGATGTATTTGACGGCGTACCACAAGCCGAAGTTGCCGCCGCTGTTATAGACGAAGGACTGGATATCATAGGAGCGTTGAGCGAAAAGTCCGGATTCCTGAAATCCAACGGTGAAGCCAGGCGTGCACTGAAGGAAAACTCTATCTCTGTCAACAAAGAAAAAGTAAACGAAGGATATACGATTACGAATAAGGACCTTATAAACGACAAGTTTGTTTTACTGCAACGCGGTAAGAAGAACTATTTCGTGTTGGTTAAGGTTTAGATTTGAGATCTGAGATTTTAGACATTAGATGCAGTATTTAAAAACGGGGGCTTTTTGCCCCTGTTTTTTTGATGGTTGCACGACCGTGCAACGTTACCGGAGGATAACTACATTACCATAAGATTACATCCGCGTATATCGGAATGGTCGAACCTCCCCAATACTTCAAAACTTCCGTCCGGGTGTGTTTTACCGAGATCCTGCGTGGCAATGAAGGAACAGGAATTTATATTGGCCAGGTCTATGACATTGATACCGCCTGTCCTTCCTCCGGGCTGTAACGATAGTGCATCTTCCGGATCTCTTATAACAATCTTCATCCACGGGGGGCACTTAAAACTGCCGTTCCCGGAAGAATATGCCTGCGATAACAATTCGGTCATCCCGTATTCGCTGTGTATCTCCGGCACGCCAAAACCTTTACTCAATATCCGGTGCAGTTCTTCGCGAATGAGCTCTTTTCTCCTGCCTTTCATTCCTCCCGTTTCCATGATAATCGTGTTTTTCAATTGAAATTCACGGCTTTCCACAAGGTCCAGCAAGGCAAACGAAACACCGATAAGCAGTATCTTTTTCCCGCTTTTGTCCAGATCTTCCAGTTTATCGCTCAGTGCAGCCAGATTGTGAAGGTAAAAACCACTGTCTTTATCGGCCGATCTGCGTATGAGTTCATCTGCCATATAGATCAGGGAAGAGCCCTCTCGCTCCAGATAAGACGGTAACAGGGCAAGTATCACGTATTCCCTGATGTCCCCGTAAAAACGCTCAAATGCGTTTAAAAAGCTTTGCTCGTATACACTCAGGTCGGTAATATAATGCTTGCTGGTACTCATCCCGGTAGTACCACTACTGGTAAATATTTCTTCGGGAGTGTTTCCGGAAGCGACTATGGTGTGTGTTTTGAAAAATGAGATGGGCAAAAAGGGGATTTCCTCCACAGATCCCACTTTCTCCGGTTTACGGCCCAGCAGATCACAGAACTTCCGGTACACCGTATTATTCCGGTACTGATGACGGAACACGTGAAGTGCAACGGCTTCGAAATCCGTATCATCAGCTATGTTAAAAACAGCATCATTTTCCATCGTACGACATTGTACTTTACCTGCAAAAACCGGATAAGCCGGCATTGAACATATGTCCTATTCTTCCGTGGCTATTTCCTTCATCCTCTTAAAGAGGAAGATTAGCAGGAACAGGCCGGAAAACGCGATGAACAATGCCAGGGGGAACAGCCATTTTTTGGATGAAGTAATCCCTTTTTTAGGGATGTTGATCTTAACGGAGACATCTTTTATCACTTTATCCGCATCTGTTGCTCTAACCGTGAGTTTATCGATCTCTTCAAACAGCTCCTGTTGTGAATTCACCAATCCGCCCATAGAACCTATCTGCGGCTCCGATCTGAAGAAAAACAGGTTATCCTCCGGCCTTAACCCCTCGGGCTTTACACTTCCCTGGGATTTAAGTATATCATTGATATACTGCACGGCATCCTTATTTGTCTGTATATGCGATAATAAGTTTTGGCTAAGACTACTTTTTATCGTGTTATAATAGTCGTTATCGTTCAGAAAGTCCAGAATTTTCGAAACAACTTTTGAAGAGTTTTTCCTTGTTTTCGTATAGATGGTTATCCTGTGAAATTTATAGTTTTTCGCAGTTTCCATACCTCCTACCGTAGAAGCATCTCCTTTCAGGGCCTTGAATGCTTCGAGATTCGTCCGGTTTTCTCCCAGAAAGCTATAGATATCCACTATAGGTTCTATTTCGATGCCGGAAAAATAATTCACGGAATCTATACCCATGTCCTTAAAAAAGCTGATGTCTCCTATCTCCCTTTTCGCTTCGAGTTCTTGTATGCTGGTGTACAGGTAATCCACGCTGCCGAAGTTGGGCACGACGATAACTTCGTTCCTGTAGGTTTTGGAGCCGGAAGAATCCATAAAATACCCGGCGACAAATGCGGCAACAATAAGGATAAGCAGCAGTATGGCAAACTTCTTATAGAAAAGAAATATATTATATACCCCTTTAATGATCCATTTGAAGAAATCTCTGATCTTTTGAAGTAAAACGCCCAGGTCTATTTCTTCGGAAGTATCGTTTTGTCGTGTGTTTTCACTCATGATTTTATATATAGTTTTTTCAGGGACCGGATAATTTCCTGCTACCCGGCCGGGGTGTCCCGTTTCAACCTTTGTTCAGTATTTGTTCCAGTATTCTTCGGGTTATCAGGTAGGTGGGTTTCACTCCTGTGGTGCCCAGGCCTCCCGAGGCCAGGGTGCTTCCTGTTTCCAGCGGGTTATCGGAGGCGTAATACGCGTAACGTACCTCAACGTCTTCGGCTATGCTTTTTCGTATTCTCGATGCGGATTGAATGGCTTTCTGATAATGTGCTCCCTCCATTTCCAGTCCGACAACATTCCAGGTGGAGTCGTGGAAAAATTTTAACAGGTCTTTATTTTGCAGGGAAGTTCCCAGCACCGTAATCATGGTTCCCTCGAACACTTTTAAACCGTGTCCTTCGAAATCTTCTTTACACAACTCGTTTTTAAACGGATAGTTATCTGCCGTTCCTTCAAAAATATGTGCCGACGGAATCATCAGGTCACCTTTTCCTCCTTCGAGTATCCCGGCCTTTCCCATAATAGATACGGAGACCACATTCAGAAAATGCAGTTTTTCTTTCTTTTCCGTTTCTTTTACGGGTTTGTTTTTATCCTTATATGGTTTTAAAAGCTCGTCTATGGTTTCGTATGCCTGCTCTCCGAATGCGTAATCCATAACAAAAAGTACGGGTTTTTCATCATCCGGAAGAGTTGTGCCGAAATTATAATCGACATGGTTGAAGTTTATCCTGGCGGTGTCAAATATTTGCACATCAATATTCGTCCCGGAGGTATCATCTATGGAAATCATACCGTTTTTATGGGCAAATGCTTTTACTTTATCACGCATGGCTCCGTTACCGGAAAGGCTGAGTGCTTCATATAGTTCCAGCCGTTCCTTACCCGAAACTTCTTTTTTAAGGGCTTCGGCGGCAAAAACAGAGTTCATCACACTGTGCATATTGGCACTGATGATGTGTATTGGTCGATGTAACAGCTTATTTTTCTGTAATATCTTTTTTATATTATTCGCCCAGGCTTCTCCATGAATATGATGTCCTAGTCTTTCCCTTAGTATCGGGCTAAAAGTAACGGTTCGCTTATTATTATCTCTTTCTTCTTCTATGGCAAGTTTCCCCATCCAGTACACAATATGCAAAAAGCGTTCGGGCATCTGCTTTGTGGCAAAAGCCTGGTGTGCATCGAGGGCTTCTTCGAAAGTCCTTCCCAGTATATTGGCCACATGTATAAGAGCAATTTCTCTTTCGGCACGCGTAAGTTTACCTTTTTGCACCGCGCTTTCCAGTTTAAACCAATCCCTGTTGGTCTCGCCGGTTTCGTCCATATAAACACGCCTGCATATTTTCTGGGATTCTATGTACAGGAAGGTCAGGTGTGTAAGTATATCGTAGATGTCCGATCGTCCCCGGGTAATTTCAATTCCCATCTGTTCTTCATCTACCCGGTAACAGTTTCTTCTTCTTTTTGGCGGAATGATCGGCTGAAAATGCGATTTTTTATAGCCTTCGTCGGAAGTGAGGTTTATATAACGGCATTCTTCAATACCTATGGGAAGCCTGTCCAGAATATACATCAGTCCGTTCAGTTCTACCTTATCTTCGGCAATAGAACCGTAAATTTCGGGGCGAAGCTGTAAAAGGGACTGTCGCAGTGTTTCCCCGGAAATTCCCATAGGCTTATAGAAACCCCGGTTGAACAGATGCCGCATGGTGATGTACATCCGCTCAATAGCGTTGGTAGATTCCTGTGCCCGTGTCCTTCCTTTAATTTTACTCATATCTTATTTTCCGCACAAAAATACGGGATTTTATGTTATCTGCATATGTAATTCTTGCAAGGAAGGAAGCGGAAGTTATTGTATGGCCCTTTTCAGGTCTTCATTTGCTATGTATCCTGCCTTGCGCAATTTCCTTACCACTTTACGTGCCAGGTTATTATTTATAGTCTCGTAGCCTGCATAGAAATCTCCGGAAACCCCGGAGGTCGCCATCCATACATTTTCTTTCGAAGCGGCATCGATGAGATACACATGAAACCTGGCATCGGGCTCGTACCTGGTGGAGATATCCCCGTCCACGCCATCAATATGTTGCTTCTGTTGCCAGGAGGCCTGTTTTATAACCAGGATCGCTTCGGCTTTCGAGGCTTTTATCTTATGTATAAATTCTTCATATCCGTAGTCTTTATTAATGTCAAAAAGATCTCCGGCCGGTATAACCTGTGTAAGGAACATGTTCCTGGTAAAGGTTTTTTCCAGTTGTTTTCTGTACCTGGCACCATCCAGGTTGTTGAAATTCCTGCGGAAGGTCTCGTTATAGGTAACGGAATCCAAACCTGCTATTTCATTTTTCGACGATGTCCACACCACAGCTACCTGATTATATATCCTGGCAGGTTCCTGTACCGTATAAGAAGATATATTTCCGGAGGCACACCCTCCCGATAACAGTAACACAAAAAAAGCAAAAGCAAATAATCTTTTAAGTGTAGTTTGATATTTCATCGGGTTTAAATTTTGTATTTATATAACTCACCGGCCAGTTTACGGTCATTGGATAAACGCTGTACTTTATTCTGCCCTCCCAGTTTTCCGACACTTTTCATGTAACTGGTAAAACCGTCTTTTTTTATTTTGGTTATTTTTAAAGGCTGCAACACGTTACCGGAAATGAGGTCGTAATAATAGCTGTTCTGTTTTTGCAGGGCTTCGTCTATCGTACGTGCAAACTCCCGGAGGTCTTCCGGTTCTTCCCCGAATTCCACCAGCCATTCGTGATAGGGAAGTTCCCCTTCTCCCGGATCGGTCTGCGGAGCTACGGTAAATTCGTTTATACTGCCCCCGAAATTTTCGATTCCCTGTCGCATTGCCTCTTCTACTTCCTTTGCTATGACATGTTCGCCGAAGGCCGATGTAAAATGCTTTATCCTTCCGGAAACAACTACGCGATACGGTTTTACGGAAGTAAACTGTATAGTATCTCCCAGGTTATATGCCCATAAGCCGGCATTGGTGGATATGATCATCACATAATTTACCCCTGTTTCCACATCTTTTATGGTAATCCTTTCCGGGTTCTCTTCAAAAAAATCATCGGCACGGACAAATTCATAGAAAATACCGGAGTTTAACTGAAGTAACATTCCTTTTTCCTTTTGGGAGTCCTGGTAAGCAAAAAAGCCTTCGCTGGCAGGAAAGAGTTCTATACTGTCTACCTTTCTTCCGATAAGGCTTTCAAACCTGGCCCTGTACGGTTCGTAATTCACCCCGCCGTAAATAAAAAGCTGAAAGTTCCTGAAAATATCCCCGACTTTTTTGCCGGTCCTGGCATGCAGTTTTTCGAAATACATCTGTACCCACGAAGGTATTCCGCTTATAACGGTCATATCCTCTTTGAGTGTCTCTTCTACAATCCTGTTAACCTTGGTTTCCCAGTCGTCGATACAATTGGTTTCCCAGCTTGGCATACGGTTTTTCTGTAGGTATTTGGGCACATAATGCGCTACGATACCGGACAACCTACCCAGTTTTACACCGTTTTTTTCCCGGAGTATCGGGCTTCCCTGAAGAAAGATCATTTTCCCGTCTACGAAAGAAGCATTACCGGTTTCGTGAATGTAACACAATATGGCATTTCTCGCCGCCCGGATATGGTGTGGCATGGAGTCGGCCGTTAAGGGTATGTATTTGGCACCGGATGTGGTACCGGAAGTTTTGGCAAAATACGCCGGTTTTCCCTTCCATAGCACGTCTTCTTCACCGCTTACCGCGCGTTCCACATAGGGTTTAAGTGTTTCGTAATCCCTTACCGGTACCCTTTTTACAAAATCCGCGTAACTCCGGATTTCCCCGAAATCGTGGTCTTTTCCGAATGCTGTTACAGCAGCGGAACTGATAAGTTCCCGGAATACCTTCTCCTGGGTTTCCACCGGGCGGCTGGCCCATTGCTGAATTTTTTTGTATGTAATTCCGGCAAAAATTTTTGCGGCAAAAGATTTTAAAGACATATCCTGAATTTGACAAATCGCCCGGTCTGTTCTTTAAATGACCAGGGCAGTTTCCCGGTTTTTTATTTTAATCAAAGTTTATATAGTCGGTGGGGTTTACCGGATAGCCGTTACTCCACAACTCAAAGTGAAGATGCGGGCCTGTAGAAAGTTCGCCGGTATTGCCCATGGTAGCAATTACTTCCCCGGCCTTTACAAGTTCTCCCTGCAACTTGGTAAGGGTGCCGTTGTGTTTATACACGGATATAAGACCGAAAGAGTGTTCAATAATACAGACATAACCGGTTTCTACCGTCCATTCCGCAAATATAACGACACCATCGGCAACTGTTTTTACCGGGGTACCGGAAACACCGGCTATATCTACGGCAAAATGTTTTCCTTCGAGGTTAAAAGTATTGGATATGGACCCTGAAACCGGGGGAAACAGCACAAAATCCACTTTGGAAAGGGCACTTCCTACCAGGTTATACTTGTCTTCCATGGCTACTTCCTCCCGGAGTGCCAGATCTTCTTTACCGGGATTAAGATTTATTTCGGAAGGGTCGCGACGTTCTTCTTTGGCCAAAGAATCTGCCCGCGTTTCTGCTTCCATATCGGCCGGACTTATTTCTCCTGTCAGAACTTTTTTTACGTTATCAATGTATTTATCATTGTAATCGAGTACGGATACCAGGGAATCTGTTTTATAGGTGAGTTCGGCAACCTGCCTTTTCAACCTGGTAGAAGAATACCCGGGAATATATTCGCGCAAGGGAGTAAAGGCAATCAAAATAGTGGTAATGGCTATCAGAAAAACGGCAAAAGATGTTCCGACGACAAATACATTCAGCCTGTTCAGCCGGAAGGAAAGCCGCTCTTCAAAAGTATCTTCGTTCAGAATAACCAACCGATACTTGTGCAAAAGCTTTTTTGCAAGTTTCTTTCTTTTAGGTTTATTTTCTGCCATAATTCTTGCAAATATAGCGTTCTAAACAGAGCTCTGTTCTTAAAAATATAATAATTAACGCCTCGATTAAACTTTTCTTATTACCTTTGTTATAGTAAATTTAAGTAAAAATGATGTCATTGAATATTTTTTTAGGAATGATCGGCCCGTGGCAGATAGTATTAGTAGTAGTAGTACTTCTGTTGCTTTTCGGCGGTAAAAAAATACCGGAACTGATGCGGGGGCTTGGAAGTGGGATAAAAGAATTTAAAGACGCCAGCAAAGAGGAAGAACCCTCTACAGAAGGCAGCAAGAAAGAATAGTTTTATACTACTATAGATAATCTGTACGACCTTTATCCCAACCGGGGTAAGGGTCTTTTTTGCTTATTATGGCACCATCTGCCCCATTACCGGATGATGTTTTTTTAGAGTTTTTGGAATTGAAAAAACCTGAAGTTTACACACCTCCGGAGCCATTTCCTTACTTTCCCGGCCTAAAACACACTTCCATATCATTCTGTCATAGATAGTTGTATGCGTTTTCTCTCGATATCCACATCTATGACTTTTACCATTACATGCTGATGTAATTTTACCACGCTGTTCACATCACTCACAAATTCGTTACTTAGCCTGGAAATGTGAACCAGCCCGCTCTCTTTAACACCGATATCTACAAAACAGCCGAAATTGGTAATATTGTTTACTATCCCGGGAACTGTTATTCCGGGTTTTACATCTTCAATGGTTTTCAGGTCTTTGCTAAATTCAAAAACCGCTGCTTTTTTCCTTGGGTCCAGACCGGGTTTTTCCAGTTCTTTCAGGATATCCGTCAGTGTAGGCAACCCTATGGTTCCGGTACAATATCTTTCCGGATGTATTCTGGCTATATTTTCTTTATTTCCTATAAGCTCCGAAACTTTAAGCTGCAGGTCCGCAGCCATTTTTTCCACTATGGCATAGCTTTCGGGGTGAATGGCGGAATTATCCAGCGGGTTTTCGCTTTGTAGCCCGCGGAAAAACGCAGCACTCTGCTCAAAGGCTTTATTTCCGAGTCTCGGAACTTTCATCAATTCTTTCCTGGAGCGTATTTCCCCGTTTTTACTGCGATATTCCACGATCTTATCTGCCAGGGAGGGTCCTATGCCCGAAACGTAGCTCAAAAGACTGGGGCTCGCGGTATTTACATTAACGCCTACGCTGTTTACACAACTCATCACTACGGCATCGAGTTCTGTTTTCAACCGGCCCTGGTCCACATCGTGCTGGTATTGTCCGACACCAATGGATTTGGGATCAATCTTAACCAGTTCGGCCAGGGGGTCCGTAAGTCGCCTTCCGATAGAGACCGCACCCCTTACGGTAACATCGTAATTCGGAAATTCCTGCCTTGCGATACCGGAAGCAGAATATACGGATGCGCCACTCTCATTCACCACAAAAACCTGGATATCCCGGTCAAATGCAATTTTCTTCACCAGTGCTTCGGTTTCCCTGGATGCGGTACCATTACCAATGGCAATGGCCTCAATACGATAAGCGTTGACCAGCGAACGGATCTTTTTCATCCCCTGCGTGGATTCTCTCTGCGGCGGATGGGGATATATATTTTCGTTGTGAAGCAGATCTCCTCTTTCGTCCAGGCAAACGACCTTACAGCCACTTTTATATCCCGGGTCTATGGCCAGGATACGTTTTTCTCCCAACGGAGGCGCCAGTAAAAGTTGCCTGAGGTTTTCGGAAAAAACTTTTATGGACGTTTCGTCCGCTTTCTCTTTCGCTTCTTTAAGTACTTCATTGGACACTGCCGGGTATAAAAGGCGTTCGTAAGACTCTTTTACCGCTTTCCGGATATATTCTGCCGCAGGACAGGATTCGTTGCGCAAAACCGCTCTTTCCACACTTTCTATGGCTGTGTCTTTATCTACACCTATCTTTACTCGGATAACCTCTTCATTTTCCGCACGAAGCATGGCCAGCAGACGGTGCGAAGGACATTTGTACAGCGGTTCTTTCCAATCGAAATACTGGCGGTACTTCTGGGCCTGTTCTTCCTTTTCCCTGCCCTTGATCACCGCCGAGGAAATTTCGGCATTTCTTCGAAACATCCGTCTTAAAGTATGCCGCACCCTGCTGTTTTCGTTTATCCATTCGGCAACGATATCCACGGCTCCCTGCAGTGCTTCTTCCACCTTTTCCACTTTATCGCTCAGAAAACGCAATGCCGCACTTTCAGGATCGGTACCCCCCGATTGTGCCATGAGAATTTTAGCCAGTGGTTCCAGTCCCTTTTCCCTTGCCACTCCTGCCCTGGTGTTTCGCTTTCGTTTAAAAGGCAGGTAGAGATCCTCTACTTCGGTCAGGGAAGTTGCTTTTTCTATTTTCTGTTTCAGTTCCGGGGTAAGTGCTTCCTGTTCTTCTATGGATTTCAGCACCGATTCCTTCCGTTTTTGCAACTCTTCGAAGGTGCTTTTCAGTTTTTGTATTTCGGAGATCTGTACTTCGTCCAGGTTTCCTGTCATTTCTTTACGATAACGGGCAATAAAAGGAACCGTACTGTCTTCTTCCAGTAATTTCAGTGTGTTTATAATACTTCTTTCGGGAAGGTCCGTATGTCCGGAAATATAATTTAAGGTATTCACTATAAAAAGGTAATTAAATGCAAAGGTTTTTCAGGCGAAACCGAACCCGATTAAACTTTTTTGATCGAAACGAAAAAGTTTAATCGGGTTTGTTGTCCGCCATTATCCGTAAAAGTATTTTTTCGGTATAGTTTCTGAAGTTTTATTCCGGTTTCTTTCCGGAGATAAATTTTACACTCTTTAATATGGCCTCCAGTTCAAACATATAATCGCGTTTGTTTTCGGAAGGGGCAAAAGTAAGTCCCTCCAGAACCAACAGCCGGTCGTTTTCCTCATCGCGGATCAAATAGCAAACGAAAGGCCCTGCCATCGCAAAGTTTTTCATTTCCCACATCCCTTTTACCTCTATGGCAGGTTTGTTGGCCAGGGTAACATCAAAAATATAAGGGGCGTATGCTTTCTGTGTAATCATGTACATTCCTTCTTCACGTCCCGGCACGTACTTTTTGCCTATGGAATCATGCATTTCTATAAAAGCATTTACTCTCGAAGAATCGTTAGGGATACTGTTTAAAGGAAGTTCGTACACAAAAACGTGCATGGTCCCTTTGGAGATAATCCGTTCTATCCAGATAAAATTATCCTCCTGCTTTGATGTTTTATAGATGGACGGCATGGTAAGAGAAACGCCGAATTTCTTTTGTATATACGTCTCTTTATTAAGAGCCTTGTGAAATCTTTTCTGGTTTTCCCTGATATCGTTGTCTTTGAATTCGCGGATATATTGTTCCGAAGTTTTGCCGATAAGGTCAATTAACGTACCGTTGTCCGGCGCCTGCACAAAGCCTACCTTCTGCGGACGGGCATAGGTGTCGGTCTTTACCCCGGAATTCGCAGTCGTATCCTTTTGAACGAAAAGGATATTCCGGCTCTTGGTGGTTGATCCTTTGAAAACCTGGAGGGGTATCTGGTGCAGTGTAAACAGAGGTTCCTCCGTGGGAAGGCCATCTACGGGAGCAGCGTAATGCTCGCGTATTTCATCTCCTACTTCACCCTTCCACATATCGTTATCTATAACTACGGCAAGGGAATTGATAGCGCCAACAGAATCGGGCAGATAGCGTTTTTTGTCTTTTTTATTTTCTTCGCAGGAAGCAAAGACCAAAAGGATACCGCTCAGGAGAAACGCTAGTATTCCGTTGCGATGCAGGCCAATCCCCGCATTATTTTTTCTTCGGTCATTTTTTAACATCCTGTCTGTCCTGTAACGGGCAGGCGCATTTTGTGTCATTTTGTTTTAGATTTAGTGGTTCGTGCTAACAGTTACAAAGCTTCAGCTTCATTCCCGGTTTTAAGTTATCCCCACTAATATCGTTCCAATCTCGAATATTTTTAACCGAAATTCCCTGAAATTTTTTAGAAATCGTCCAGAGGGAGTCCCCTTTCTGTACTGTGTAGACATTATTCCCGGAAGAAACGGCACTGGCAGACGATGTTTTTGCCACCGGCGACAGACCCGATTTCCTGGGGTAAACGGTAAGCCGTTGTCCTATTTTCAAACGATTGTTTCTAAGTCCGTTCCACTGCTTGAGATCGCTGACACGAACACCGTAGTGATTTGCTATTCTTCCCAGGTAATCTCCTTTTTTCACCCTGTAGGTTACCCTGTTGTTCTTTTCGAAGAACTGAGGTAAAGGTTTTTCCTTTTTGGCTTCTTCGGTTTCAATATGGGCATAGATCGCGTTTTCATTGGCAACAAATTTGCCCAATGCAGCACCGGGAAGTCGTAACGGATGTATTTCATCTTTAATAAACGGCACGATATCCAGTTTGTACACCGGGTTTAAAAACTGTAGCTGGTCCACATCCACATTGATGAGTTCGGATATCTGGTCGAAAGTCAGGGATCGCTTTACATGAACGGTGTCCGTCTCAAAATAAGCCACTTCCGGTCTTTGCGTGTGTAACCCATGCTCACCGGCATATTCAAAAATATACATCATAGCGAGAAAAGAAGGTACGTAACCCGCGGTTTCCCTCGGCAAAAAAGGCCTTAGGTTCCAGTAATTCTGATATCCCCCGGAACGCCGAATGGCTTTGGAGACATTTCCGGGGCCCGAGTTATAGGCCGCCAGTGCCAGGTCCCAGTCGCCAAAAATCTCGTAGAGTTTGGCCAGGTATTTACAGGCTGCTTTTGTAGATTTTACCGGATCACTGCGTTCATCTACATAAGAGTTTACTTCCAGATCGTACATTTTACCAGTAGCATACATAAACTGCCATATACCGGTAGCGCCTACCCGGGATTTAGCTCTTGGATTTAATGCAGACTCTATAACAGCAAGGTATTTCATTTCCAGTGGTATGTCACTATTATCGAGTTCCTGTTCGAACATGGGAAAATAATACTGGCTTTTTAACATCGTTCTTTCCAGAAACCCCCTTTTGTTTTTCAGGAAATTCTTGATAACACTCTCCAGTTCCGGGTTGTACTCCACATTGAAAGGCGTTTTTTCATTCAGGTCGGCCAGCCTTCCTTTGAGGATATCTGTCGGTAATTCTTTGTAATCGACCTTTTCATAGTCCATTCCGGTCACAGTCTGCACAATGGTGTCATACAAACTGTTATCGTATAATTCTTTTAGCCAAAGGCTGTCTATCTTCGCTGCCAGTTCATGATCGTGTAGCCGGAATTTCCCGTCGATCTTTTCAATGGTAACTTCTGATAATAAAGTATCTTCCTTTTCGATGGTAAGTTCTGTCCCTTCCGGAGATCCCTGGTTTTCATCGATTTCTGCAACTTCCTGCGCATAGTTCCATGTGGAAACCGCGGCTAAAAATAGGGTAGCAAAATAGCGTTTCATCTGGTTTAGGTTCTTTTATTGGATTAACGGAAATCCCGTAAAAATCGTGTTTTTTATTTAAAAAAGACTTTTAAAACTTGTTAAAATAGAAAATCCCCACCTCCGGAAACCCGGGGTGGGGATTTATTCTGTATTATTATTCAAGTAAATACTTACGTTACTTCAAAATAGCGGCTATTCCCGGCAATGTTTTTCCTTCCAGGCTTTCAAGCATGGCCCCGCCTCCGGTAGATACATAACTCACTTTATTTTCAAAGCCAAACTGTTTTACCGCCGCTACGGAATCTCCTCCTCCGACAAGAGAAAAAGCTCCTTTTTTGGTAGCCTCTTCAATGGCATTACCTATGGACTTGGTTCCGTTCTGGAAACTCTCCATTTCAAAAACACCTACAGGGCCATTCCACAAAATGGTTTTGGATTGCAGAATAACTTCTCTGAAATTCTCCAGGGTCTTCGGACCGGCATCCAATCCCTGCCATCCGTCCGGGATCTCATCTACGGCAACTTCTTTTGTGTTGGCATCGTTGTTAAAAGCATCTGCGGCAATGACATCTACAGGCAAATGTACTTTCACCCCTTTTTCTCCGGCCTTTTTCAGTATTTCCATAGCCAGCTCCTGCTTGTCATCTTCACAGATAGAATCTCCTATTTTACCTCCCTGTGCCTTGATAAAAGTATAGGTCATCCCTCCACCGATGATAAGATGATCTATTTTGTCCAGAATGTTTTCGATAATGGTGATCTTAGAAGACACTTTCGATCCTCCCAATATTGCGGTAACCGGTTTTTCCCCGGTTTTCATTACTTTATCTATACTCTCAATTTCCTTTGCCAGCAAATAGCCGAAGCATTTGCGGTCATCAAAGAACTTTGCTACTATGGTGGTAGATGCATGTGCCCTGTGTGCGGTACCGAAAGCATCATTTACATAAACATCACCGAGCCTGGACAGCTGTTCTGCAAAGGCTTCGTCCCCTTTTTCTTCTTCGGTGTGAAACCTCAGGTTTTCCAACAGCAGTATTTCTCCTTTTTTCAGGTTGGCAACGGCTTCTTCCGCTTTTTTCCCAACGCAATCTTCCACAAAATTTACTTTGACACTAAGTATATCAGACACCGCATTTACAAGATGCTTTAAAGACATGGAATCCTGGCGTTGCCCTTTCGGACGGCCGAGGTGGCTCATTAACACGGCACTTCCCCCGTCTTCCAGTATTTTTATAACCGTAGGTTTTGCTGCTTCTATACGGGTAGTATCGGTGATATTAAATTCCGCATCCAGAGGTACGTTAAAATCCACACGGATCAATGCTTTTTTTCCATTAAAGTCAAAATCATCTATTGTCTTCATAAAAGTATGTGTTTACGTATTTTAAAGGGTTTTCCGCACCTTCCGGATATGTACAAGGCCGGTACGAAAGCACAAATGTAAATAAATATTGGCTTGTAAAAATAGTGGTTTTATTAGAATAATGTTAAATCGGCACGGGATGGCGGAACAAACGTATTGTCAACTACCCCCCGGGGCAATCACCCAAAACCGGAACTGCAACCTGAAACTTGCGACCTTGACATCAGAGACTATTTTATATTGTGATAAACCCTTTATATTTGCCGTATGCTATTCAAAGACATCCTGGGACAGGAACATATAAAAAAACACCTGACCGTTAGTGCGGAACAAGACAGAATACCACACGCACAATTATTCGTAGGAGCCGAAGGCAGTGGTGTGCTGCCTATGGCTATTGCTTATGCTCGGTATATTCTCTGTAATAATACCGGGGGTGAAAATAATACCGGGTCGGAGTCCTGTAACCTGAAATTCGGCAACCTCGGCCATCCGGACCTCCATTTTGCTTTTCCGGTTGCTCCCAACGGCAAAATAAAATCGCACCCGGTTAGCAATAACTTCCTGGAGGAATGGCGGCAGTTTGTCAGGGAACATCCGTACGGAACTCTTTTTGAGTGGTACCAGATGCTGGGTATAGAGAACAAGCAAGGACAAATTGGTGTGGACGAAGCCCAGGAAATCGTAAAATCACTTTCCCTGAAATCTTATGAAGGCGGGTATAAGGTCATGATCATCTGGATGGCGGAAAAACTCAATACTTCTGCTGCCAACAAATTACTGAAGCTCATCGAGGAACCGCCAAACAAAACCCTTTTCATACTCATTGCAAAAGAAGAGGAACAGATTATACAAACCATTCTTTCGCGTTGTCAAATACTCCATTTCCCGCCTCTGGCGGAGGTAGCTATACGGGAAAAACTGATGGAGCAGGGAATTTCGGAACCGGAAGCTGTAAAAATCGCCCTTCAGGCCAACGGGGATTACAACAGGGCCATGGTGCTGGCGAATAGGGATAACAGTGACCTTACTTTCGAAACCTGGTTTGTGCAATGGGTGCGGTCTGCTTTCCGGGCCAAGGGAAACAAGGCGGCAATACACGACCTGATCGCCTGGGGAGAACAAATAGCTGCTACGGGAAGGGAAACACAAAAACTCTTCCTGAATTATTGCCTGGACGTCTTCCGGCAGGCTCTTTTGCTTAACTACAATGCCAGCTCATTGGTTTTCATGGAATTCCGGGTCGAAAATTTCCGGCTGGAAAAATTCGCTCCTTTTGTAAGCGGTAATAACATCCACGAGATCACCCGCGAATTGCAGGATGCCATTTACCACATTGAACGTAACGGAAACTCCAAGATCGTTCTCACGGACCTCTCCATAAAACTTACCAGGCTATTGCACAAATACTGACCCGCTAAAAAACAATACCATGGAAAATCTTCGGAACAACAGCGCCGAAATCCTTATACTGTTATTGCTCATCATTACATTCGTGCAAAGCGGATTGGACAAAATAACGGACTGGAAAGGCAATATTTCCTGGCTTCGCGAACATTTTGCCAAAACTTTCCTGGAAAACCTGATCCCCTTTTCCATGGCGGTGATTCTTGTACTGGAGACCATCGCCGGAATACTTTGCATTTGGGGTGTCGTAAACATTCTTGCGGACAATGACAAGACTTATGGTTTTTACGGTGCCGCTCTTTGCTGCTTTACCTTATTGCTCCTCCTTTTCGGACAGCGTGTAGCCAAGGATTATGACGGTGCTCGGGGCATTGTCATCTACCTTATTCCCGCTATTTTCGGTGTTTATCTACTGCAATAAACGGCACCATATACCTCTTTATTTTTCGGTCCCCTCCCCTTTCAGATACGTGTCCAGAAAGCTGCGTATTTTTCCGTACCCTTCGATTTCATTTTCCTTTTTAACAAAACCATGGCCTTCGTCCGGGAATACGATATACTCTACGGGAATGTTATTTTGCTCCATCGCTGCCACAATCTCATCCGATTCTACCTGCAATACTCTCGGGTCGTTTGACCCCTGTAAAACCATTACGGGATTTTTGATCTGATCGGCATGAAAAAGCGGGGAAATCGCCCGTAGTCGTATGGAATCGGCAGTATTCGGGTCGCCCAACTCTTCATAAAGTGCCGTTCGGAAGGATTCCCAATACGGAGGAATGGACCTGAGCGTCCGCAACCAGTTGGTAACACCAAAAATATTAACTCCCGTCTTAAATTCTTCCGGTTCAAAGGCCATCGCCGCCATGGTCATGTATCCGCCATAGCTGCCGCCAATGATACCTATTTTATCCGGATCGATATACGCTTGTTCCTGCAACCATTTTTTACCCCAGATACAGTCTTTCAAATCCTTATCCCCGTGGTTTTTGTCGTCCATTTTATAGAATGTTTTTCCATAACCACTACTTCCCCTGTTGTTTACCGCAAGTACGGCATAGCCACTGTTCACCAGGTATTGTATCAGCGAGGAATATCCTGTTCTGGACTGTCCGCCGGGTCCGCCGTGCACCCATACCAGGGCAGGTACTTTGTTTTCTTCTGTTGCGGTTTGGGGTTTATAGTAAATTGCGGGTATTTCCAGGCCGTCAAAAGACTTGAAACGCACCACTTCGGCGGCTACCAGGTCTTCCTTGTTAATTTCCGGGTTGAGAGTTTCTGTGAGTTTCTTCATTTTCCCGGTGTTAAAATCATAGACATAAAGGTTGTTCGGCGACTTCGAAGTCCCTACGGTCAAACGCATTTTGTCCTCACTGTCAGAAATATTTACCGCCACGATATCGCCATCCGGTATTTCGGGGAAATCCACTTCTTTTTCTGTTGAATTATCCAGGATTACCAGGGTATTCTTCCCGTCTTCATTAATGGCAACCACCCTGTACTTTTCATTTTCACTTACATAGCTGTACATCACATCCCAATCTGCTTTGTACACCGTATTCTTGGTTCCCGTATCTAATTCATTTTTAACAAGATACGCGAATTCGGCATCCGCATCTGTGATATAGAAAAAATGTTCTCCGTCTTTACTGAAACCGGAACCGGAATAGCTCCCGGGCTTTTCCTGTTCCGATATTTCCTTCATTTCCCCGGAATCCCGGTAATAGAGGAAAAGCCGGTTTTCGCTGGTGGTCACGGACTTGCTCAATGCTACTATTTTCTCATCTTCGGACATCCCGGAAAATGCGTAACCTTCCGTATTTTCATAAAGCATTTCCTGTTTCTTGTCACCCATACTCATCTTATAGAGGTCAAAGTAGCGCGGGTCTCTCTTATTGGAAAGGAAATACATGGATTTTTTGTCTTCACTCCACCCGGCAAAACTGGACTTGGCCTTTTCTCCCGGGGTAAGATCGGTAGTGGTACCATCGGGTTCCAACAAGTATATGTGGTTTATTTCGTCTCCTCCTTTATCTGCGGAATACAGCATCTGCCCTGTTCCGGGAACATATCCTATGGCAAAAAAGGACTCTTCCGAAGAATTGGTTATCTGTTTCCTGGAATTATCGCCTATATTTATTTCATACAGGTTGAATATTCCGGATTCGTCACTGCTTACCAACAGTTTGGATTCGTCATCGGAAAAGGCTCCTCCGCTTATCCTGCTATTGCCGTAAAATTGTTCTATGGTATATTCTTTAACTTCCTTTGGTTCGGTTTTTTTCTTTTTCTCCGTAATACAGGAAAGCAGGAATAATACGATCAGGAAAAATGATAATATTCTCATAATTTATCTTTTATTGGTTATTGTAACTATCTGACGATTAAAGGTATCAAAAAGTTACACTTTTTTCGAATATATCCCGAATTTAATCCCATTAAATGGGTCTAATTCCCCAACTCCTGTCCTGATCCCGATATTATCGGGATTGCCCCGAGGTATTTGATTTTATCCCTGCCCACAATATCAAATAAATAAAAACACTTTTTCCAATCGGAAAGTTTTGAATCTCAACACTACAATTATATCCTACATCGTTCGGAACGGATGAAAACAACATTGCCGGCGCTTTGTTCCATGTGGAACAACGTTCTATTTCCGAAAAAGTTCATGCTAATACAGGAAATAAAAAAAGCCCGGAAAACCGGGCTTTCGAAAATACGTTGCTTACAGCGCATTATTTTTTCTCTGAATACTTGTCATTAAGTACTTTCAGAAGTTCTTTGGTAATATCTTTGGTTTCTTCACCATACAGCACACTTCCCGCTTCATTGGCTCCGAGAATATAGGTATACCCGTTATTTTTACCGTAATCTTTTACAAATTCGCGTACTTTTTTTACCAGGGAATCGATTTGACTCTGGCTTTCCTGTTGCAACTGCATTTCTTCCTGCTGTACCTGTTGTTGTATTTGTTGCCTCTTCTGCATCAGTAGCTCGTATTTCTCCTGGGCTTTACTCTGAGACATTTTAGATGCTTCGGACTGGAAGGCCTGGGCTTCGGATTGCAAGGCCCTGGAAAGACTATCTGTTTTTTTCTCGAAAGTCTCAAGCTTGCCTTTAAACTTAGCCTCTATATCTTTCTTCTCCTGGTAGTCATTGATAAGGGTCGTATTATCCACATAAGCGATTTTATCCTGCTGACAGGAAAACAATCCAAATAAAGCCACTCCGGCTATGAAAATTTTTTTCATCGGTTTAAAATTTGTTTACACGCAAAAATAGGAAAGTTTTCAAAGTAGCCTCTTCAGCAGGGTTTAAATTTTTAACATATCCGGTTTTTATTTTGCTTTCCTCTTTTTTACAGAAAAACAAGAGTATAACAAATAGTTATTCATAAAAGTAAAAACATAAGTAAAAGCTATGAAAATCGAACTCTATAAATGCGGCCTGGGGCTAAATCAAGAATATGTCAAGAGCTAGGCTGCCCAGAGGCAAGAAAGTCGCTTAAACCGCTTTATTTTGAATATTCGCCTGCTTTATGACATAAATGAGGGAAGAATATTCGCCGGACCGGGAAGCTTTGCGATTAGAACGGCATCCGGTAAGAAATGCCCGAAAAAAATGCATCTTTCCGCTTTTATATTTTTCGGAAAGCAGGCTTACGTAAAATGCATCGAATTTCATCGGGATCTTCCGGACAACTTTCATTTCCTTTTTCGCAAAAAGCAGTGTCATGGCCTCCGAAGAAAAATGCCAGAGATGGCGGGGCACATCATAGGCTGCCCAAAATTCTCCGTAATGTGCGGCATCGAAGGATCGGAAATTCGGGACTGCAATAAAAATAGTTCCATTATCTTTGAGTAACTTTTTTAATTGTCCTAGTTGTGTTTCCAGATCGGGGACGTGTTCCAGTACGTGCCACATGGTTATTACATCAAATCCGGACGTATTTTCTTCTACAAAGGAAGCATCGGATAATTTCCGTAACGGAATTCCCTTTTCCTCCGATCTTTTTCTCGCGGAAGCATTCGGTTCTATCCCTTCTACTTTCCAACCGTTATTTTTTGCCACGTTCAAAAAATCTCCCGTACCTGCTCCAATATCCAAAAGGTTTCCTTTTTCCGGGTTTTCGGAAAAAATATATTTCAGCTTTTGTTTCAGAGCATAATTTTTTACCAGGTGATATACTTTTTCAAACAAACTTCTTTTGGAATCGGTATGAGAAATATAATTCTCACTTTGATAATACCCTGGCAACTTTTCGGCATCCGGTACAGGATATGTGTGAAGCATTTTATATTCTTCATCCCAAAGTAATGAAAAGGTTTCACCGCTTACGGTATGGTCTTTACATTTCAGATAGAGGGAAGTTTCTGTTTTATCCATTAGAGGGAACTTAGATATTCGGCTTTGAGTTCTTTCAGGTAATTAAGCACTATGTTATAATGCAATGAATTCATAGATAAACAATCATCTTCATATACAGTGGAAACACGGATGGCAATATAATGAAAAGAATCATCTTCATTATTTGCCACATCACTGTCATCGTCATCAGTTAGTCCGGTAAAATCGAGATAGGAATCGTTTAGCTGCGGGGCAAAAACAAAAAAATCAAAATCACTTTCATTCAGATTAACTTTAAACCTCTCTTCATTTCCGTAAGCTTCCAATTTGTATTTACCCTCCAGGAATTTTACAAAGTGTATTCTCTTTTTCGGGTTATCAAAAACAAAAAGGTTCTTTTTCGTTTTTATCCTTTTATCGATATCCACACCACGGTCTACCTGGTATTCTGAAATACGCGGAGCTAATCTCACCGGAATACATCCTTGTATAAAAACAACCAACCCCAATAGGTAAAGGGGTTGGCACAAGTGTTTCACGTGGAACGATTGTTTTCTCATCTCTTTTATTATCTCCCCATATAAACGAGCATCACACTGATATCGCTGGGGGACACGCCGCTTATTCTCGAAGCCTGTGAAAGTGTTGCCGGGCGAATGCCTTTCAGTTTTTCCCTGGCTTCGAACGAAAGTGACTTTAATTTATCGTAATCAAAATTAGAGGGAATAGCGATATCTTCGAGGCGGTTCAATTTATCCGCATTGTTTTTTTCCTTCTCTATATACCCGGAATACTTTACCTGTATTTCGGTTTGTTCCATAACTTCTTTATCGAGCTTATTTTCCTCCACATACTTTTTCACGTCCCCTACCTGAAGCATATCTTCCATAGTTATATTCGGACGGGAAAAAACCTTGTACATTTTATCCGATTGTTTCATCAGGGAAGATCCCTTTTCTTCGAGAACAGGATTCATTTCAGCCGGTTCTACACTTGTCTCCCGGAAAAAGTGAATAAAGGCATCGGCGCTTTCTTTTTTATTTTCCATACGTCGCAGTCTCTCTTCTGATGCCAAACCTATACTATTGGCTTTCGGGGTAAGTCGAAAATCGGCATTATCCTGTCTCAAAAGTGTCCGGTATTCTGCCCTGGAAGTAAACATGCGATAGGGTTCTTCGGTTCCTTTGGTAATAAGATCATCGATCAAAACACCGATATACGCTTCGTTCCTTTTCAGTATAAAAGGCTCCTTTTCGTAAACTTTCAGGTGCGCGTTAATCCCTGCCATCAATCCTTGAGATGCCGCTTCTTCATATCCCGTAGTGCCGTTTATCTGTCCGGCAAAAAACAGGTTTTCCACCAGCTTGGTCTCCAGCGTATGCTTGAGTTGTGTGGGCGGAAAATAATCGTATTCTATAGCGTAACCGGGACGGAAAAACTTTACCTGTTCGAAGCCGCTAACAGAACGCAGGGCTTTAAACTGTACATCTTCGGGCAGTGACGTGGAAAACCCGTTTACATAAACTTCCACCGTATTCCATCCTTCCGGTTCTACAAATAGCTGGTGCCTGTCTTTATCCGCAAAACGGTTTATTTTATCTTCTATGGAAGGGCAATACCTAGGCCCGATACTCTTTATTCTACCGTTAAACATAGGGGAACGATCAAAACCTTCACGCAGCAGATCGTGTACTTCCGCACTGGTATAGGTCATATGACAGGACCGTTGCTTTTCGAGAGGCTTCGTCTGGTCGGAATACGAGAATTTTTCCGGCACATCATCTCCGGGTTGTTCCTGCATTTTGGAATAATCCAGTGATCTTCCGTCCACCCTTGGCGGCGTTCCGGTTTTCATTCTTCCGGACTCAAAACCGAGTTCGATCAGGTCTTCGGTAATCCCGGTTGCCGCCCTCTCTCCTGCCCGGCCTCCTCCGAATTGTTTTTCGCCTATATGGATCAATCCGTTCAAAAAGGTGCCATTGGTAAGCACTACGGCTTTTGCTTTTACTTCTATACCAAGGGATGTTTTCACCCCGGTTATCTTTCCGTTTTCCACAATCAATCCCGACACCATTTCCTGGTAAAAATCCAGATTGGGGGTCTGCTCTAACATCCATCTCCATTCTTCGGCAAAGCGCATCCGGTCCGACTGTGCCCTCGGACTCCACATCGCAGGCCCTTTAGACTTGTTCAGCATTTTAAACTGAATTGCTGTTTTGTCAGTTACAATGCCGCTATATCCCCCCATCGCATCAATCTCCCGTACAATCTGTCCTTTGGCAATTCCGCCCATAGCTGGGTTACAGGACATCTGCGCAATGTTCTGCAAATTCATTGTAATCAACAGGGTTCTGGACCCCATATTGGCCGCTGCCGCGGCAGCTTCCGAACCGGCATGGCCCGCTCCAACAACAATAACATCATACGTTCTATCAAACATGCCTAAGCTTTATTTTATATTATTCTGTATGCTTTTTAACCTGGTATTTCCAACAAGAAACACCCATTGTTCCACGTGGAACAAACGGTATTCCATATCTACTGTTCCACGTGGAACAACTTCATTTTTTCTTCCTCCTTCGTCCGCATTAAAGCAACGTCAGTCTCTGATTTATCCTTGTACCCGCAATAATGCAGTATGCCATGTATCATAACTCTTCGGAGTTCTTCTTCAAAACCAACTCCGAATTCCGACGCATTTTCCCGTACTCTTTCCACTGAAATATAAATATCTCCGTGAATGGTTTTTCCCTCGGTATAATCAAAACTTATAATATCCGTGAGGGTATCGTGATCGAGATACTTTTGGTTCAGGGATAGCAAATATTCGTCATCACAGAAAATATAGCTTATTTCCCCCTGTTGTTTATCCTCAGAAGCAATTGCCTCGTGTATCCAATCCGCATATTTCTGTTCGTCCTCCAGGACAAACTCCAATTCGTAATGAAAGCTAATCATCCTTCTTAAAATATTCTTTTACTTTCTCTTTATAAATTTGCCGCAAAGGTAATACTTGTCTGTTTAATATTTCCATGCCCTGCAGATATTCCTCCAGCTCCGGCAAACGCCCTTCTTCTCCACGCCCGAAATCTGTCTTGTTCGTATTACTTTCTCTTTCTTTCTCGGTTCCCTGCTCCTTCATGGCATTCTTAAGTTTCAATAATTCATGCTGAAGGTTAACCATTTTTTTTAGGGTACTTTCATGAACACCCTCCTGTAATAACCGGTCTTCTATTTGTTCCATCTCCTTCAACATTTTTTCTTTTTCCTTTCCATTACCGGAGCCTTGCTTATCTGACAATTGTTTCTCCAAAGCTTGTCTAAGCATTTGTTGTTGTTTATAAATCTCATAGAGTTCTTCGGACTGTCCTTCTTGTTCACCGGAACTTTCACCATTTTCCTCTTTTCCTTCCCCATCTTTCTTTTTTTCTTTTTCTCCTTCCATAGCATTCTTCATCTTCTCGTTGAGTTCTTCCTGCCCCTGTATAATATCCGGTAACTGCATCTCGTTATCGCCTTTGCCTTGTCCCATCCCCATGCTTTGTTGTAAATTATCGAGGATATTACTCAGCAAGGCCGCGAGATTATTAGCGGCAGTAAAGGCATAATGCTGATTTGATGCCCCTCGGTACAGTTCATTATCGGACAACCTTTCGATGGCTTTATCTATTTGAAAATGGGCGTCGGTAAGTTCCTTGTTTACCCGCTCCGACAGTTCCGGTCTTCGTAACGACAAGGCGAAAATACTGTCGTCAATATGAGAGAACATCTCCTTGAGATTATGTTGCCTGCGCAGACTCTGGGCAAGCGCCGGATGGTCGTCCCGCATATCTTCCACAACTTTCATCAGGTTCTCTTGTTCAAATGAAAAAGCCACAAGATTTTTTAATATCTGCCGCAATACTTCCGCATCTTCCATATCATCTGAAGAAGCACCGGACTGCATCCCGGATTTCATCTCGCCCGCCATTTGTTTCATCTTCTTCCCCGCACTTCGTTGTTTTTCCCTGGCCTTTTCTTCCTCTCCCTTGTTCATTTCCTCCAGGGCTTTTTTTTGCTCTCCGGAAACTGCATCTTCCTTTTTTTCATCCCTTCCCAATTCCATCGGTTTCTTCAATCCCTCATTCTCCTTTTCGAGTTCTTTGAGTTCTTCTTTCAGTTCATCGAATTCTTTATTTAATTCCTCCTGTTCTCCTTTTTTATTTTCCTTATCCCTCTCCGTTTCACCCTTATCTTCGCTACCTGCTTTCTCCTGTTTCTCCGCCATCTTTTCGAGTTCCTTTCTCAGCCGTTCCGCATTCTGAGTTACATAATAGCGCTTTGTAAGTTCCAGAACCTGTTCGAGGTTTTTCTTGTTATTTTGTTGTGATTTGGATAGCTTCTCCAACCGCTCTGCCATGTCTTCCCTGTCTATCTTATCGGCAACCTCCTTTAATTGTTTAAGTAATTCTTCATTCTTTTTCAACTCTTCTCTTTGCCTGTCCAGACGTTCTTTTAGAAATTTTTTACGTTCTTCATCTTCCACTTCGGGGGCTTCGTTCAGCCTATCTTCCAAATCTTCGGTAAACCGTTGCATAATCTTTTCCTGTTGCATTTGCCTATCCAGGAAATTCTCTATCTTCTGCCGGTCATCGAAAGACCTTTGCTCTTTCTCCATGTTGAGAGTATTGATCTCTTTTAATTCGTTCCGCTGATCTTCCATTTCTCCCAACGATCTTTCCAGTGACCGGATAGCATTTTTCTGTTTCTCCATCCGTTCTTTCTCCACTTCCGCTCCTGTTCGCATCCTGTACGTAAACATACGGGACTTAGCTATCTTTCCCCCCCGCAAAGCATCATTGTCCCGGACCTCAAAATAAATTACATAGTTACTCCCTTCTTCCAACGGAAGGTTACCCGGAAAGGCATCGGTAAAACGATCTACATTAGAAGATCCATTGACACTTATCTTCCGCTTCTCCAACTCGTCTTCCTTGTTTTCGGGATAATATTTCATCTCCAAACCGTAAAACCCATGATCATCGGAAACCTGTCCTGCAAAATGTACTCCGGAAGACTTTGTCGAATCCCGGATTTCTTTTACTTCTATTTCCGGATATTCATCTTTTACAACAGATATGTCAAAACCAAGAGACTCGTAATCGGGAAGATCTTTGTTTCCTGTTCTGATTTCATATGATGTATCCCGGTATACTTTGACCGATTTATTAAATGCCATTATATTCCCTTCACGTGAAACTTCTTTAAAGGGGGCTATGGAGTCTCCGGAAACCCAATGCACATTACCTGCATTTCTCGCTTTCAGTTTCCAGGTGATCTCCGTTCCTTCCGGCACTGTAGTGTTTCCGGTTCCGGTAAGGGTATCCGGACTCATCCCAAGATATTCCGGATACTTCATATACATTTCAAAACCGATCATTACGGGAGCATTTACAATCTCCAGCCGATAGGGCTTTGACCGTACATTGTTAGCCGCAAGATAAAATTCCGTGGTTCCCTCCGGTCTTTTAAACTCGTAACGAAAACTTCCGGGACCATCTTTGCGCATAAAATAATTTTCCCCGTTGAAATGTATTTCCACATCTTCCGGAACCACATCTCCAGTGGTTTTTACCTCTACTTCAAAAGGTTTTCCTTCAATTCCCTTCAAAGAACTGTTCACCACGAAAAACTGAAACGGCGCCGGTGGTTCATAAGCAGCACGATAATGTAACACCCTGTCATAACTATCTGAAAACCAGTTAATATTTCCGGAAATCCATATAACCAATACAATAAGTACGGGTATAAGGGCATATTTTACATAAGGGAGATTTTTCTTGAAATCTACGGCGATCTGAAACGGAAAAGGTTGTAGCTCGGCCAATTTCTGTTCTATACCCGCAAGAAGCAATTCATTGTTTTCGTTTTCTGTTTCCCTCCGGTTATCCGAAAGCTGCAGTACGTTGAGCAGCTTATCCCCCACTTCCGGAAAATGGTTTCCTATTATTCCGGATGCTTCCCTGTACCCGATCCCTTTTTTAATGCGCAACAGTTTGAGTACGGGAATAGCAATAAACTTATAGAGTAAAAAGATTTCCACACCGACGAACAACCAGAACAATACGGTACGCCCTGTACTTCCAAGCCACAGAAAATGTTCCACGAGTAATGTCCCTATAAAGTATAGCAACCCTATTGCCATAAACAGCAATATGCCTTTTATAAGTTCGTTCACATAATACTTTCTTATAAAGACTTCCAGCTTTTGCCGTATCGAATCCATGCTCTGCATATTCCCGTTTTGGTGATTTGCGGCTAAAAAATACGCCGTTCAACTATCGTTTTGTTATAACTTATAAAGTTACAATTTTTTCCATACTACAAACTGTGATTTGCGGCTTGTGGAGAATCCCTTAAATTTGCAGGACAAACAAGGAAGAAATGACAAAAAAAGTTCGCGTACGTTTTGCGCCCAGCCCCACGGGGCCCTTACACATAGGAGGTGTTCGCACCGCGCTGTTCAACTATCTCTTTGCCAAAAAGAACGGAGGGGATTTTATTCTCCGTATAGAGGATACGGATCAGAACCGTTATGTTGAAGGTGCTGAAAATTATATCGTCGAATCCCTCGAATGGTGTGGTATACCATTTGACGAAGGCATAGGTAAGGACAAAGGTTTTGGCCCCTACCGACAAAGCGAACGCAAACATCTCTACAAAGATTATGCCGACCGGCTTATTGCAAACGGCATGGCTTATTATGCTTTTGATACGGCAGAAGAACTGGATGCGCACCGGAAGCAACATGAAAGTGAAGGCAAAACATTTATCTACAACTGGCACAACAGGGAGAAATTAAATAACTCCCTTGCGCTTTCGGCAGAAGAAACGCAAAAGAAGTTAGATGCCAGGGAAGATTACGTTATCCGTTTCAAATGCCCGGAAGACGAAACTTTAAAGCTGAAAGACATTATTCGTGGTGAAATTACGGTGGAGACCAGAATACTCGACGATAAAGTCCTTTTTAAAAGTGATGGTATGCCTACTTATCACCTCGCAAATATCGTAGACGACCACTTGATGGAGATCACGCATGTAATCCGCGGAGAAGAATGGTTACCTTCTCTGGCACTTCACGTATTGCTATACCGTGCCTTTGCCTGGGAAGCCCCGGAATTTGCACACCTCCCCCTCATCTTAAAACCTACGGGCAAAGGAAAACTGAGCAAAAGGGACGGTGATAAACTCGGTTTTCCCGTATTTCCCTTACAATGGTCCGATCCGGTTACCGGGGATATTTCCCGCGGATATCGCGAAGATGGTTATCTTTCCGAAGCAATGATGAACTTCCTTGCCCTCCTCGGATGGAACCCGGGCACGGAGCAGGAACTGTTCAGCAAAGAAGAACTCATCGGGGCTTTCGACCTGGAACGGGTAAACAAATCCGGGGCGCGTTTTGATCCGGAAAAAATAAAATGGTTTAACCACCATTATCTCCAGGAAAAAGACGATGCCACGCTGGGAGGTGCTTTTGCGAAACTATTAGAAAATAAAGGAATACAAACTTCCCTTCCGCTGACCCGCATCGTGTCCCTGGTAAAAGAACGGGCCACTTTTGTAAGTGAACTTTGGGATCAGGCTTCCTTCTTTTTTGAAACGCCGGAATCCTATGACCCAAAAGCGGCAAAAAAACAATGGAAAGAAAATACGTCCGACCTGATGCAGCAACTCATCAGCCTACTGGAAAATGTTTCTGACCTCTCCTCTGCTGCCACGGAAGAAACTGTCAAAGCATGGATAAATGATAAGGGCTACGGATTCGGACAGATCATGCCTCCGCTGCGTCTTGCACTGGTGGGTGAAATGAAGGGGCCGCATATTTTTGATATCATAGAAATACTCGGTAAAGAAGAAACCATTGGCCGTATTAACAAAGCTGTAAACACGCTCGGGTAATTTCCCCACCCGATATTTATAACCATAACCTCACCGTTTAACAAAACCGGTGAGGTTTTTTTATGTATATTCACGAATAATTAATCTATTAAAGACGAAGCCATGAGTTACTTATTTTATCCGGTGATATTCTTTGGAATCATCATCTTCATTTCCGCATTTTTTGTGGTGAAACAACAAACCGCGGCCATCGTGGAACGTTTCGGGCGTTTTGAAAGTATACGTCATTCCGGTTTGCAACTAAAAATACCTATCGTAGACCGTATTGCAGGTAAAGTGAGCCTTAAAATCCAGCAACTGGATGTTATTGTGGAAACCAAGACGCTGGATGATGTTTTTGTAAAACTCAAGATCTCCGTACAATATGTCGTAATCCGTGAAAAGGTTTACGAAGCATTTTATAAACTGGAATACCCGCACGACCAGATCACCAGTTATGTTTTTGATGTGGTACGTGCCGAAGTCCCCAAAATGAAACTCGACGATGTTTTTGTTAAAAAAGATGATATAGCTATTGCTGTTAAAAGCGAATTGCAGGATGCCATGCTGGATTACGGTTACGACATCATCAAAACGCTGGTTACGGATATCGATCCGGATGCCCAGGTGAAAGCGGCCATGAACCGTATCAATGCGGCAGAGCGTGAAAAAATAGCAGCCCAGTTTGACGGAGATGCCGAACGTATACGTATTGTGGAAAAAGCGAAAGCGGAAGCCGAAAGCAAACGTCTGCAGGGACAAGGTATCGCAGATCAGCGAAGAGAAATTGCAAGGGGTCTGGAAGAATCCGTTGAAGTATTGAACAAGGTAGGGATAAATTCACAGGAAGCTTCTGCCCTTATCGTGGTGACACAACACTACGACACTTTGCAGTCTATCGGTGAATCTACTAACAGCAATCTTATTCTCCTGCCAAATTCACCGCAGGCAGGATCGGATATGCTCAACAATATGGTAGCGGCATTTACTACCAGCAACCAGCTCGGAGAGGCCATGAAAAAGTCCAGGAAGAAAGGAGATGGCAAAACGGGAGATGCCTGATATTTCCGGGAAAAATAATCCGAATAAAGCGCTCTGACCGCTTTTCATTTCAAAAATGAGTTCTGCATTACCGCAAAAACGATCTTCGCTTAAATTGCATTAGAGAAGGTCGTTTTTGATTGTAAAAGATAATGTAAACCCCCTTTTCAATAATTTTCCTCAATAATAATTATTATCAATATTTTTAATCCGAACAATAGATTCATTTAATAGCAGATCCCCATGCAAAATTCCTTTTACGTCTCCACGGATAAATCCATCCTTGATGTTGATCTCATAGAAGATTTTCTCAAAAACAAATCGTACTGGGCCAAAGGCAGGAGCCGGGATATTGTGGAGAGATCTATTGACAATTCCTTCTGCTTCGGTGTTTATACCAAAGAAGGCAAACAGGTAGGTTTTGCCCGCGTAGTAACAGATTATGCGGTTTTTGCCTGGATCATGGACGTATTTGTTCTTCCTGAATATCGCAAAAACGGCCTTGGAAAATTATTGTTGAAAAACATCATGCAACACCCGGAACTCACTAATGTAGAGAAGTGGGGACTGAAAACACTGGATGCACACCGTTTATATAAAAAGTTCGGATTTCACAATACTACGCAATCCGAACTGATTATGGAAAAAATCGTTTCTACGTAAGAAACAGATCCGGTATTAAACTCGTTGCGTTTTTTAGTTGGGAGTTCTTAGTTATTTGAACACAATATTACTGTTTCATGTATGAAACAGTACAGTACATGACAAAATCGGGTTTTCAACGAATTGTCGGAAAATCAGTTTTACCCGAACCATTTCGACCAGGCTCAATGTATCATCTAAAGGAAATCCGATTTTCCTCGATTTTTCACCCCAACCCTAAAGGGAGAAATCGAGGAAAATCTATCCGGATTGAATTTTGTCATGTTAAGATGAAAAAGTCTGCTTTTTCTGCGCTTCTCTAAGTCTCTTCTCTTTTAAGATACGCTGTAAAAATTCCATATAAGGTCGGTCAAACAATCAATAACCCGTTAACCAACAACTAATAATCTAAAAGACTTTCAACTCCAAAACTATATCAGTTCTTATCCTGAATTTTGGCCCAGGTATCCCGAAGCCCTACCGTTTTATTGAATACCAGCTTATCCGCACCCGAATCTTTATCCACACAGAAATATCCCAGTCTTTGAAACTGGTACCTCTCTCCTGCTTCGACATCTTTTAAAGATGGTTCTAAGTAACCTTTCGTGATGCTAAGGGAATCCGGATTGATAAATTCCATAAAATCCTTATCCTTATGCCTGTCCGGTTCCGGATCGGTAAACAACCTGTCGTATATACGCACTTCTGCCGCTACGGCATGCGGTACGGAAACCCAGTGCAGGGTGCCTTTTACCTTACGCATACTTTCTTCTGTTCCGCTTCCGCTTTTGCTCAGGGCATCGTAAGTACAATGTATTTCGGTAATATTGCCTTCGCTGTCTTTTACACAATCATCGGCTTTGATGATATAAGCATTTTTAAGCCTTACCTCTCCGCCGAGTTTAAGACGGAAGAATTTCCTGTTGGCCTCTTCCCGGAAATCTTCTCTTTCGATATAAATTTCCCTGGAAAAAGGTACTTTCCTGAAGCCTGCGTCCTCATCTTCCGGATTATTTTCGGCATCCAGCCATTCTTCCCCGCCTTCGGGATAATTGGTTATAACCACCTTAACAGGATCCAGAACGGCCATTACCCTGGGTGCTTTTTTATTGAGGTCTTCCCGGATACAAAACTCCAGCAGGGAAACATCCACCAGGTTTTCCCGTTTGGCTATACCTACCGTATCCGCAAAATTACGAATAGATTCTGCCGTATAGCCCCTTCGTCTCAGACCGGAAATGGTAGGCATCCTGGGATCATCCCACCCTGTAACTACTCCTTCTTTAACCAATTGCAAAAGTTTTCTTTTACTTACTATGGTATGACTTAGGTTCCTACGGGCAAATTCCCGCTGTTTCGGTTTTACCCTGCCATCGTCATAGACGTTGTCCAGAAACCACTCGTATAGTTCCCTGTGCATAGCGAATTCCAGCGTACAGAAAGAATGTGACACCTGCTCAATATAATCGCTTTCTCCATGCGTCCAGTCATACATCGGATATATCGGCCAATCATTTCCGGTTCGGTGATGACTTCGGTGTAGTATTCTGTACATTATAGGATCGCGCATCAGCATGTTGGAAGAAGCCATATCTATCCTGGCGCGGAGCACATGCTCTCCGGACTTGAATTCTCCTTTGCGCATACGTTCAAAAAGATCCAGGTTTTCTTCTACCGACCTGTTCCGGTACGGACTGTCTTCTCCTGCTTTTGTAGGCGTTCCTTTCTGGGCCGCTATTTCTTCGGAAGTCTGGCTATCTACGTAGGCTTTTCCCTTTTTTACAAGTTCTACGGCCCAGTCGTATAACTGCTGGAAATAATCCGAAGCATAGCATTCCTTATCCCACTCATATCCCAGCCATTCCACATCCCTTTTAATGGCATCTACATACTCCTGTTCTTCCTTTTCGGGATTCGTATCGTCAAAACGAAGGTTTACCGGGGCTTTATAATCGAGTCCGAGCCCGAAATTCAGGCATATGGAACTGGCATGACCAATATGCAGATACCCGTTGGGTTCCGGAGGAAAACGAAATCTCAGATTTTCTTTAGGGAAGCCTTCCCTGATATCCTCCTCTATGATGTGCTCTAAAAAGTTAAGCGATTTTTCTTTTTCCGACATGACAATTGCGGTTCTTTTGCTGCAAAAATACGCCAACTTTTGAAACCTGACAGGTGTATCGCCCAAAATGTATCTCCTGTATGGAGATATCCTTTGTCTTTGTTAGGAATAGAGTTACTTTTGCACTTTGACAGGAAAACAATGGGAATTATCAAACTGCACAATATCCGGGCATATGCCTATCACGGATGCCTGGTGGAAGAGGGAAAAATAGGCAGCGACTACCGTGTGGACGTGGCTGTTAAAGCCAACCTGCAACCTTCTGCCGACACGGACAATTTAAAGGATACTGTAGATTATGTACATATAAACAGTATTGTGAAAGAAGAGATGGGCATACGCTCGAAATTGCTCGAACATGTCGCCCGACGTATCCTCGACCGTATCTTTGATGAAATACCGATAGCCGAGGAAGCCACGGTAGAAGTTTCTAAAATAAACCCGCCCATAGGTGGTAATGTGGAAATGGTAACCATAGAGATGACCCTGACACGAAACAACCACAGAAAACAAAAGGAATTGTAATATTTACTTACGCAATTACCCGCTATAATGTATTTGATTTAAAAAATAAATTAGTAGATTTGCCGTCCCAAAGTATGGCACCGTGGCCGAGTGGCTAGGCAGAGGTCTGCAAAACCTTCTACAGCGGTTCGAATCCGCTCGGTGCCTCAAAAAAACGTCCTGCAGGATTTGCAGGACGTTTTTTTATATACGGATGCCGGGGCTTCGAACACTTACACCTCCGGTGTAAGCACTCGGCCGCCTCTTTTAATTTCTAAACCATGTGTTGTTTTTCATTTTTACTTACAGTTTACAAGCCTTTAAAAAACTCCCGACTCCAGAACTAATCAACTCCAAAACTATTACTATTTCTTCCGGATATCTTCTATAGCTTCCTTTATCTTTTTTTTCTCCCCGGGAAAAAATCCTTGTATAATCAATGCCGTACCAAATACCATCAAAACAATACTTATTACCCGTTTTACCTTGTATATCCGCCAGGGTGTAAGCTTTCCTTTTAACTGTTTGGCCAATAATATTTTTATACCGTCTACAAACAAGTATGTTATAATGATAGTACCGAAAAAGGTAACAATCCTGTCGGGCTCCATATCCAGTTTGGGACCGAAAACTATTATTATCCCCAACCAGAACCCCAATACGCCAATGTTGATAAAATTGAGCAAAAACCCTTTCATATACAGGGCTATATAATTCTTTTTCGGTATTACAAAATCCTCCAGGTTATCTTCGTTTTTCTTAAAATCCCTTTTGATTTTTACATAAGAAATAACTCCGTAGCACAGGAGCAAGGCACCGCCAAAAATAAAAAGTGCGGGGTCGTCCTTGAGTTTTTCCAGGATCTGATTGGTACTGAAATACGCAATAAGAATAAAGAGTATATCGCTTGTAATAACTCCAAAATCAAACGCAATTCCGGCCCGGAACCCTTTAATGGCACTGGTTTCCAGAAGTACGAAAAATACAGGGCCTATGGTAAAGGCGAGTAATATTCCCCAGGGAATGGCAGCCAGAATATCCTGCATCATGAAATCAACCTTTATTGTTCTAATATCTTTCCGCCAAGGAAGGTTTGTTTATCTATAACTTTAGGATTTCCGTATATCTTTATGGTACCACCGGCCTTAACCTTTGCTTCCACATATTCCGAAGCGTAGATTTCGGCAGTGCCTCCGGCATTCACATTAACGGTAGTCTGTTCCGTCTCCAGCGATTTACCTTCAAACTGTCCGCCCGTATTGATCTTCACTTCCTGATTCTTTGCCGTTCCTTTTACATCCAGGGTACCGCCGCTTATAGCTTTCGCCTTCAGTTTTTCAACGGCAAGGGTAACGTCTATTTCCCCGCCCTCCTGCGCTCTCAGTTCCAGATCTATCTGTTTGAATGTTTCCGGCGAAGATATAAATGCACTTTCATTGACATCAATAAGACTCAGTTTCTGATTAAAGTGTATTTCCACAAAGGTTTTATGTCCGCTGAACGTTTTCTTCAATTGCATCCGTACCTTCAGGTTACCATTGCTATTTACAACACTCACCTCGGAAGCATCTTCACCCGATATTATCACCTTATTTTCATTGGAAGGAATAAGTTGGGCCGAAATGCCATCAAATACTTTTACCGTATCAAACTTTCCGGTTTCTTTCGTAATATTTTCCTGGGAAAACCCGGTAGCCGTTATTAAAAGAAATAAAACAAAAAATACGCGTTTCATAAATCTCATTTTTTAGTGAATACAAAATTATGCATAATCCGCGGCAATAATTATTCCAAAGATATCCTTATTCTTCCGCTTTTCCCAGTAATTCAAAGTCCAAATGACGTTTTATAAGATCGGTATTCTTTACTCTTACCACAACTTCGTCACCCAACTGGTACATATTTTTGGTCACTTCCCCTACGAGGGCATATTGTTTTTCGTCAAAAACATAATAGTCATCTTTGATATCCCGGGTACGTATCATACCTTCACATTTATTCTCGACGATCTCCACATAAATACCCCATTCGGTCACCCCCGAGATAACACCGAGGAACTCTTCGTCCCGACGGTCTTGCATAAATTTAATCTGCATATACTTAATGGAATCCCTTTCGGCATTAACGGCCAGGCTTTCCATACTGGAAGAATGCCTGCACTTTTCTTCGTATTCTTCTTCCTTGGCAGAATCTCCGCCGTCGAGATAATACTGTAACAACCGGTGTACCATAACATCCGGATACCTTCGGATAGGTGAAGTGAAGTGTGTGTAATAATCAAATGCCAATCCGTAGTGACCAATGTTCTGCGTGGTATACTCGGCCTTGCTCATAGTTCGTATGGTGAGGGTATCTACGAGGTTTTGTTCTTTCTTCCCCTGTACTTCGGCAAGCAGGCCATTCAGAGAGCTTGAAATGGTTTTTCTGCTCTTCATGTTGATAGAGTACCCGAATTTGGAAATAATGCCTTGCAGCAGTATTAATTTATCTTCATCCGGTTCGTCATGTACCCGGTAAACAAATGTCTTCTGTGGTTTTTTACGTCCAATGAATTCCGCTACTTTCCGATTGGCCAGCAGCATAAATTCCTCTATGAGTTTGTTGGCATCCTTAGCTTCTTTAAAAAATACACCGGTAGGAACGTGCTCTTCGTCGAGATGAAACTTCACTTCTACCTTATCAAAAGATATGGCTCCGTTAAGCATACGTTTGGAACGCATGATCTTTGCCAGTTTGTCCAAGGTAAGTATAGCATCCGTAATTTCCTGTTCCACCTCATAGGTTTTACCGGTAAGGGAGACTTCTTCCGGTACCCGATTGTCTTCCGTATCCAGAATAGCCTGTGCTTCTTCGTAAGCAAACCTTCTGTCGGAATAGGTCACGGTACGACCGAACCAATGGTTGAGTACTTCGGCTTTACGGTTCATTTCAAACACCGCGGAAAAAGTATATTTTTCCTCATTGGGCCTTAAAGAACACGCATTATTGGACAATATTTCCGGTAACATGGGTACTACCCTATCCACCAGATATACCGATGTTGCCCGGTTGTACGCTTCATCATCCAACAGGGTTCCGGGAACTACATAATGCGAAACATCGGCTATGTGTATACCTATTTCATAATTACCGTTTTCCAGTATCCGAAAAGATAAGGCATCATCAAAATCTTTGGCATCCCTGGGATCTATGGTAAAAGTGAGTACATCGCGCATGTCCCGGCGCTTTTTTATTTCCTCCTCAGTAATGGATGTATCCAGCTGATTGGCAAAATGCTCCACTTCCGGCGGAAAGGTATATGGCAGACCGTATTCGGCAAGAATAGCGTGAATTTCCGTATCATGGTCTCCCGGTTTACCGAATACTTCTGTAATATGACCATAAGGAGAATCAGCCTTTTCCGGCCATTCGGTAATTTCTACCAGAACTTTATCTCCGTTCTCGGCGCCATTTATCTTGTTCTTGGGTACAAAAATATCCGTATACATCCGGAAATCGGTGGGTAATACGAAAGCAAAATTTTTCTGCATTTGAACTATTCCCACAAAGGCCATTTTTTTGCGCGAAAGTATCTTGGTGATCTCTCCTTCCACTTTTTTACTACTTCGCCTTCTATTGGGAAATACGTAAACTTCCACCTCATCGCCATGCAAGGCTTTCCCCAGCATGTTCGAAGGTACAAAAACGTCGTGATCCAGTTCTTCACAGACCACATACGCATTTCCGCGTCCGGTCATGTCGACCCGGCCGGTAAAATAATTCAGGGAAGGAATTGCCCGGTATTTCCCTTTTTCCACCTCTTCTACAGATTTTTTTTCCTTGAGTTCTACCAGCTTTTTTATCAGGAGATTTCTTCCGCCGGCATCTGTTATACCCAGTTTAGCCGCTATTTGTTTATAATTAAATGATTCATCCGGATTCTTTTCCAGTACGGAAAAAATACCTTTTGTTATTTCATGAGTTTTGTGCTTTTCCGCACGCTTTTTCTTTCTTGACATATAATCGTTTCTATTAAAGTTGAAAAGTACAAATAATAATTGAAGTAGTTCGGGGATAAAGAAAAGTTAAAATTATATTAAAAAAAGTGTAACAATACCTTTTTTCCATCGTCTTATATCCAAAAGACAACAAAAACTCTTGAAAAAAGTTTATAACATAATAGCTATTTTCCTACTCATCCTTATCACGGGAATACTTTCTTTTATAAGATATATAGATTATTCACTGGAACAAAAAGAGGATATAAGAGAGGTACGTATCACTACAAGAACTTCTACAGTGTACACTAAAATATTTTAGCAAATATCCGTCTATTTTTTTAATTTTATAAGAAGTTTACCAACAATCGTTTACATGGAAGATTTTGTTGTAGTGGCTACCTTTACGTATCCGCATGAATATACCGTATTACGGCATATACTCGAAGACGAAGATATACCACATGTTTTTGAAAACGAAACCATGGTCCATGTCACTCCTTTCTATTCCAATGCCCTGGGTGGTATAAGGCTTAAAGTGCACCGGGAAGATGCCGAAACAACTATTGCCATTATCAAAAAACTGGACAATAACGGTTCTTTTATGCGCATCGTATAGCCGGATATTTTATCTTGTCTCCTTCTAACCTTTTGCAATGTTATCTCCCTGTTTTTTGAAAGTAGTTAACAATATATACAATTATAATTTTTCTTTATTTTTTAAAAAAAACTTTTTGATGGTGTATTATGGGGTGTTAATTTGTAGAGTAAATTTTTTCAGTAAAGCTTGACTTTGGTGTTTATTAAAAATTATACAGGGTAATTAACAACTTGTTGGTAGTGTAAAGGATTAATTTTTACGGTGAAAGAGATCGTAATTAACAGTTGTCAACAACTGTCAACAACCGGATATTTTTAATAATTCAACTTGTTAATATCTGTTGATAACCCTGCATTGAAGTTTAATAAACAGCGAAGAAAAATTCATAGAAATGATTTGTTTTCTTCACAAAGAAAATCATATTGCAATATATTCCGATATATGCAAATTATTTTGTGAGTAGTTAATCTATAAATATTAACAATCTTTGTTAAGTTATAATTAACTGAAAATTAAATAATTATAAAATCGAATTAACAAGGCTGTTTATATAGCTTAAAAAGGCTTATTTAGTACCTTTGTATACTGTAATATTAAATGTTTATATGATGAAAATATCCATTGGTAACGACCATGCGGGCACGGAATATAAGTTTGCTGTAAAAGAACTTCTGGAAAGTATGGGAATAGAGGTGGTAAATCACGGAACGGATGTGAGTTCGAGTGTGGATTACCCGGATTTCGTGCATCCTGTGGCTGACGATGTGGAAAAAGGCGCTGTGGATTTCGGCATTATTATATGTGGTAGCGGTAACGGTGCTTCGATGACTGCAAACAAACACCAGGGGGTTCGTGCTGCACTTTGTTGGACCAGGGAAATAACCCAGCTGGCCAGAGAGCACAACAATGCCAATATATTGAGTATTCCCGCGCGTTTTGTTTCTTTGCCCCAGGCCCTGGATATGGTAAAGACTTTCCTGAACACAGAATTTGAAGGAGGAAGGCACCAGAACAGGATAGATAAGATTCCGGTATGTTCATAAGGATTGTTTTTCCTGTTGGTCAAACAGGATGAAAGAGGTAATTTATTTATAAAAGTTCTCCACGGAGAACTTTCTTATTCTAAATACAAACTATGCTTTCCATATCGGTAAAATATTTCAATGAACTGACCCTGCAGGAATTATATGATATATTGCAGTTGCGATCGGAAGTTTTTGTGGTAGAACAGGATTGTGTCTACCAGGATATAGACGGTAAAGATGGAAAGGCATTGCATGTTATCGGAAAAAAAGAGGGCAGGATAGTTGCTTATACACGTTTGTTTCCCGGTGGAACATATTTCGAAGAAGCCAGTATCGGGCGTGTAGTGGTTAGTAAATCGGAAAGGCAATACGGTTACGGGCATGATATTATTAAAGCTTCGATAGAAGCCGTTAAAAATCATTTCGGGGAAAATAAAATAAAAATATCCGCCCAGGAATACCTGGTTCGTTTCTACGAAAAGCACGGTTTTGTTAAGATTGGTGAAGGGTACCTGGAGGATGGCATACCGCATATTGCCATGGTACGGCAATAGAGGGTTAATCCAGTTCCAGTTTACCGTAAAAGTTCATCTGGCGTGTTATCCAGTTTATTCTGTTTCCAATATACGCGGATGGGGGATTTGCGGACAGTTTTCTGGGATTTGGCAAAATTGAGGCTATAGCCGAAGCTTGTCTTTTGCTGAGATTTTCAGCAGGTACGTTGAACCAGAATACAGCAGCTTCTTCCGCACCGTAAATACCATCTCCCATTTCTATCGAGTTGAGGTATACTTCCAGGATGCGTTCCTTGCTCCAGAATAGTTCTATAAGGAAAGTAAAATAGGTTTCCAACCCTTTGCGAAACCAGCTCCTGGCCGGCCACAGAAATACGTTTTTTGCGGTTTGCTGGCTTATAGTGCTTCCGCCACGGATGCGCTTTCCTTTTTGATTGTTATCGTATGCTTTTTCTATAGCTTTGAGATCAAAACCGTTGTGATGCGGAAAATTCTGGTCTTCACTGCATATAACCGCCAGTTGCATATTCCGGGATATTTTGTCTATGGAGATCCAGCGATGTTGCATAACTATGCTTTTCCCTTCCTGCTTTTGTTCCAGGCTTCGTATGAGCATAAGTGGTGTAACGTAAACCGGGCACCATTTAAAAAGGAGTACCAGAAAAACGGAGACAATTACGAACCAGAAAACACATTTTACGATAAACCTGATTATTCTTCTTAGCATATTATTCATAAGTAAGTGCTGCGAGTTCTTTCCCGATCCATGTACCGATGGAAATTCCTATACCACCGAGCCGGACTCCGCAATACACATTGTCTGACAGGGTTTTTACAATAGGTGTTTTTTGCTTACCCATTCCCATTATACCACTCCACCGTTGTTCCGTCTCATAAGGTGTTCCGGGCAGGATAACTGTTTTCAACAGGTATTCCAGCCGGTCCTGTATTAATTTTGTTTCCCCGAATTCAATGGTAGTCTCCCCGGTAATGTCCAGGTTTCGTCCGCCGCCAAATAATATTCTGTCCCCTACATTCCGGAAATAATAATAACCTTTATCGAGGTGAAAAGTGCCTTTTATTTCCAGGTTTTTAATGGGTTTGGTAATAAGCACCTGTGCCCTGGCGGGAACTACATCTTCTTTTATCAGCGCCGGAGTAAAACCATTGGTGGCGATGAGTAGTTTTCCTGTTGAAAATTCGAAATTGGAGGTGCGCACAAAGACATTATTTCCCATATCTTCAAACTCTTTTACTTCTGTGCAGTTGAGAATCCAGATATCGTTCTCCGTACATTTTTTGAGCAGTGCCTGCATCATTTTCCCGGTATTTATCTGCCCTTCGAAAGGAGTGAAGATATACTTCTCCTGTATTTGTTTAAATCCGAATACATTCTCTTTTACCGAAAATACTTGTTCTCCGAATACGGGATGTAACAGTTTGTTTATCCGGGCTATATTATCCAGGCAATTTTCAAAAAAAGCAGGATCGTCTTTCGGAAACAGTTCCTGCCCCCCGTACTGGCGATAGTCCATGATATTATCGCCGATATTCTTTCGAAGCATTTGAAGGCCTTTCCAGCGCTTTTCGACAAGGGTTACCATTTCCTCCTCCCTGGTATTGTTTAAATCGTCCAGGAGCTCGGAAATGCTCCCGAAACTGGCAAACCCGGCATTTTTAGTACTGCCACCTTGTGGAAGTATCCCTTTTTCCAGAATAAGTATCCGGGAGTTGGGATATTTTTCGCGAAGCGCAAGGGCACAATTGAGCCCGGTAATGCCACTGCCTACAATAGTAAAATCCGTGTCGGATATCCATTCTGTTTTCTCCCAGTAAGAAAGCTGCATATCTGGTAAAATTAGGGTATCAAAATCCATTTATGATGGGGAAAATATACGGGCAATAACCGAATTGTTCCCCGGAATACATATGAGAAGTTGAAGTTAAGAAAATTATGGTAATCACACCCGGAAAAAGGTGAAACAGAAAAGTATCCGTACGGATCAGGCAGATTTTTTTTGCATCAGGGCGAGAGTCAGGCCTATTCCTGTCCCCGTAATGGTGCCCAGTATAAAATCGAGCCAAAGCATATTTTCTCCGGAAGTCGAATGATAAACCGTCGAGGCAATGATTCCGAACATGAATACGATAATACCGGATAGTTTTAAGAATTTGTATTTCATTATATTCAAATGATTTACCCTCATAATTTACAAAATAAAAGGGTGAAATAAAAATGAAATACTTCTCCGGTCGCTAATCGTTCAGTTTTAGTACGGCCATAAACGCCTGTTGCGGAATTTCCACATTACCTACCTGGCGCATACGTTTCTTACCTTTTTTCTGTTTTTCAAGCAGTTTTCGTTTACGGGAAATATCTCCTCCGTAACACTTGGCCGTAACATCTTTACGGAGTGCTTTGATGGTTTCGCGCGATATGATCTTTGCGCCGATAGCGGCCTGTATAGGGATGTCGAATTGCTGCCGGGGAATGAGTTCCTTTAGCTTTTCACACATTTTTTTACCGATGTTGTATGCGTTATCCGCGTGTATCAGGGCCGAAAGGGCATCTACCGACTGGTTGTTAAGCAGGATATCCACTTTTACCAGTTTGGAAGCACGCAAACCGATAGGCGAATAATCGAAAGAAGCATAACCTTTGGATACGGTTTTTAACCGGTCGTAAAAGTCAAAAACAATTTCCGCAAGCGGAATATCAAAAGAGAGTTCTACGCGCTCCGGAGTAAGATAGGTCTGGTTAATGATCTGTCCCCTTTTGTCAATACAAAGGCTCATTACGGGTCCTATGAAATCCGATTTTGTGATAATCGTAGCCTTGATATATGGCTCCTCCACTCTATCCAGTTTGGACGGATCGGGCAGATCGGAAGGGTTGTTTACCACAGTAGCCGTATCCGGTTCTTTTTTGGTATAGGCCAGGTATGAAACGTTGGGTACCGTGGTTATTACGGTCATGTCGAATTCGCGTTCCAGACGCTCCTGTATGATCTCCATATGAAGCATGCCGAGGAAACCGCAACGGAAACCGAATCCGAGCGCGGCAGAACTTTCCGGGGTAAATACCAGGGAAGCATCATTGAGCTGGAGTTTTTCCATAGAAGCACGGAGTTCTTCGTAATCTTCCGTATCTACGGGATAAATACCGGCAAACACCATCGGTTTTACATTCTCAAAACCGCCGATCATATTTTTGGTAGGGGTCTTGGCATCGGTGATGGTGTCCCCTACTTTTACTTCTTTGGCTTCTTTGATACCGGAAATAAGATAACCTACATCTCCCGTTTTTATAACTTTTTTTGGTACCTGGGAGAGTTTGAGCGTTCCTATTTCATCTGCGTAATACTCTTTCCCGGTAGCCATGAATTTTATCTTCTGTCCTTTGGTTATTTCCCCGTTTACCACCCGGAAAATAACTTCAATACCGCGAAAAGGATTGTAAACGGAATCGAAGATCAAAGCTTGTAACGATTCGTCCGTATTTCCTTTTGGCGGAGGAATACGCTCTATGATAGCTTCCAGTATTTTATCTACACCGAGGCCTGTTTTTCCGCTGGCGGGAATAACTTCCTCCGGACTGCAGCCCAGGAGGTCCACAATATCATCGGTTACTTCTTCCGGACTGGCGCTCGGAAGATCTATTTTGTTCAGTACCGGGATAATCTCCAGATCGTTTTCCAGTGCCAGGTAGAGGTTGGATATGGTTTGTGCCTGGATACTCTGTGCAGCATCTACGATAAGCAATGCTCCTTCGCAGGCTGCAATGGAACGGGATACCTCATAGGAGAAATCCACGTGACCGGGAGTGTCTATCAGATTTAGTATATAAGTTTCACCGTTGTAAACATATTCCATCTGGATAGCGTGGGATTTAATGGTAATGCCCCGCTCTCTTTCCAGGTCCATATTATCCAGTAACTGATCTTGCTTTTCCCTCTCCGTTACCGATCCGGTGTAGTCCAGCAGCCTGTCGGCCAGGGTACTCTTACCGTGGTCTATATGGGCAATAATACAAAAATTCCGGATGTGCTTCATAGCAAACGTTATATGTCCGTTTCGCCGGGTTTTATGTCCGGCCAGTTCAGGACAGGTTTAATTTGCAAATATAATTTTATTTTTCGGGTATTTCAGGTTTTTATATACAGCATCCTCCGGCGGGATTTGTTTTTGTCCCGAAAAATTATTTTGCTTTACCCGGCGCCCGGTTTCCGCTTCCTTCGATCCCCAGAAGGTTATCTCCCAGTTCCTGTCTTTTGGCATTGGCCAGTTCGACTATTTTATTGACTATTTCCGGATGTTTTTCTGCTACGTTCCTTGTTTCCGAAGAATCGGTAGCCAGATCGTATAATTCTATGTTCTTGATATTGACATACTTGTATTCTCCGGGCAGTCCTTCCCTGCCCGGTTCCTGCCCTTCCATGGTCCGGTAGTTATGTGGAAAATATAATTTCCAGTCCTTGTAGCGAACGCCGTGCAGCTCGTTTACTTTGTAATAGAAATAGTAAGCCTCATGCGGGTTTTCATCCGTTTTTCCGGTCAAAATATCCCATACGTTCTTTCCGTCTATTTTATGTTTCGGCAGGGTGCTGTTGGTCAGGGATGCTATGGTAGGGAACAGATCAATAGCCATTACCGGGGTGCCTATGGTTTTGTCCTGGGGTAATTTACCCGGAAAACGGGCAATAAAAGGCTCCCGCTGCCCGCCTTCCCAGGCAGTACCTTTTCCTTCCCGGAACGGGTATGCGGAACCGGAATGGTCGCCATAGGACAACCAGGGGCCGTTATCGGAAGTAAAAATAACCAGGGTATTTTGGTCCAGTCCCTGTTTTTTAAGCGCCCGGAGTATTTCTCCGACGGACCAGTCTATTTCCATAATCACGTCCCCGTAAAGTCCTCTTTTCGATTTACCGCGGAATTTGTCCGAAACGAATAACGGCACATGCGGTTGCGGATGTGCTACATATAGGAAAAACGGGTTTTCTTTATTTTTTTCAATAAAATCGACAGCTTTTTCCGTGATCTGTGTCGTAAGCATGGACTGGTCATTGAGCGTATCGATGATTTTTTGGTTTTGGTATAAGGGCAGCGGATCAAAATTAAATACGGTTCCCTGTTGCGGATGGTTGGGCCACATATCATTGGAAAAGGGAATGCCGAAAAAATCGTCAAAACCCTGGTTGTTCGGCATAAAATCCGGGTCGTCGCCCAAATGCCATTTTCCGTAAATGGCGGTGGTATATCCACTGGATTTCAGCATATCAGCCATTGTGGTTTCCCCGGGATTAAGACCTGTTTCGGAATGGGGCATTAAGGCGTTATGAATACCGATTCGATTCGGATAACACCCGGTAAGAAGTGCCGCCCGTGAAGCTGAACAAACCGGTTGTGCCGCGTAAAAGGCAGTAAGTTTAATCCCTTCTTTTGCCATTTGATCGAGATTCGGGGTTTTAATGTCCGGCGAACCGAAACAGCCCACATCTTCATAGCCCTGGTCGTCCGTGAAAATGATGATCACATTGGGAGTATTGTCTTTTTCTTTTGTTGTGCACGATAACAAATAGATGATAAATATACCGGGAAGTAGAATTTTTTTTAACATGGTGTATGCTGGTTTTGGATGTCGGAAGAACAAATAAAGGATTTTTTCCGGAATATGCGGTTATAAACATATCGGAAATGAAGGATAGCAAGTTCCTTTCAAGGTAAAGGAAGAGGGGATAATGATGCATTCGTAATTTTTACTTTATCTTTGCACCGCGATAAACTAAAGTATTGTGGTTAAGATTGGTAACATAGAATTAGGAGAGTTTCCCCTTTTGCTGGCACCGATGGAAGATGTGAGTGATCCTCCTTTCCGGGCGCTTTGCAAAGAGCAGGGGGCAGATGTGGTGTATACCGAGTTTATTTCTTCGGAAGGCCTGATACGGGATGCGGCCAAGAGTATGCAGAAGCTGGATATTTATGAAAAGGAACGCCCGGTGGGTATCCAGATATTCGGTGCGGAACTGGATTCCATGTTACAGGCAGTGGATATTGTAGAACAGTCTAATCCGGATATTATAGATATCAATTACGGTTGCCCGGTGAAAAAAGTGGTATGTAAAAATGCCGGTTCCGGGATATTGCGCGATATACCGTTGATGATAAAGCTAACGGAAGCTATGGTAAAACGCACTAACCTGCCTGTTACGGTAAAAACCCGCCTGGGTTGGGATAGTGATTCCATTAAAATAGTGGAAGTAGCGGAACGGCTCCAGGATGTGGGCGTACAGGCTATATCCATACATGGCCGCACCAGGGTGCAGATGTATAAGGGAGAAGCAGACTGGGGTCCGATAGCCGAAGTAAAGAACAATCCCAGGATGCATATCCCGGTATTTGGTAACGGTGATGTGGATACCCCCGAAAAAGCAGCGGAAATGCGGGATAAATTCGGATTGGACGGCGCCATGATCGGCCGTGCCAGTATAGGATATCCGTGGTTTTTCAAGGAGGTAAAGCACTTTTTTAAAACCGGAACACACGCCGCACCTCCTACTATGGAAGAAAGGGTGGAAGCTGCCCGAAGGCACTTAAACATGGCCATCGACTGGAAAGGAGAAAAACTGGGGGTATTTGAAACCAGGAGACATTATACCAACTACTTTAAGGGCATACCGCATTTTAAGGAATACCGTCAGAAAATGGTAACTTCGGACGATGCTGCGGATGTTTTTGCAGCTTTTGATGAGGTCCTGGAGAAATTCGGGGATTACCAGTTTGTATAACGGGACGGGGATTGTTTTGATGGTTACCGGTTGCAGGGTTTTCTCCTCTGAATGTCTTGTGGGCTTGTTAATTACCCCTGTTCCATTATCAGTTTTTCCGAGATTCTTCCCGAAGCAATTTTGGAGGCGATAACCCCCAGGATGGCAATGGTACCAAAAACGACACCTATGTTAGACAGGTGTATTTCTACGGGGTATGGCAAGGAGGGTGTAATAAGAAGCCACCCGAAAAACATTTGTGACCAGGTGAGAAGTACGCCCAGGGCAATACCTATGGAACCACCAACCAGGGTAACAATGAGCCCCTGTACAAAGAAAATGCGGCGCAATTGTTTTACCGTTGCTCCCATACTGAACAGGGTATTCAGATTTTTGCGCTTGTCCAGTATCATCATAATAATGGCCCCGACTACATTAAATAGCGCTATAATAAGAACCAGGGTAAATATGAGGTAAGTAGCCATATTTTCGGTGTTCAGCATACGGTACAGCGCATCGTTTTGCTCTACACGGTCCTTAACTACCACATCACTTTCAAAAACACCAGCTATTTCCTGTTTTACTTTGGGGACATTTGTGCCGGGTGCAAGTTTTATATTAATCCCCGTTATTTCGGAAGGCTCTTTATGAAGTATTTTTTGCACCAGTTCCAGGTCGGCAAAAACGTATTTTTTATCGAGCTCTTCGGTTACGGCATATACCCCGGAAACCGTTACAGCTACTTCATTATACGGGGTAGTATTGGATGTTATGCTTCCTTTTCCGGGTTTTGGCACCAGGATACGCAGGGGGTTCATATAATCGTTAAGAGCAAGGCCCAGGAGGCTGGCGGTGCCAATTCCGGTAACCACCTCGTTGAGTTCCCGGTCGAACCAGTTTCCGTAATAGAGGATACTGTCTGTATTCACTACATGGGAATAAACAGTATCTGTACCCTTGATCAGGGCTACATGGTTTTTTTGCTGATGGGTAAGGAGTACCTGTTCTTCTATTTCCCGGGAGAAAAAGGCTATTTCAGGGATGTCTTGCAGACGGTCTTTTTCTTCGTTGCTCAGGGTCATAAATTTCCCCCCGTCACTCATTATCCTCAGATCCGGATCAAAGGAATTACTGAAGGACAAGCTGAAAGTTTTAAGTCCGGCAAAGCCCGAAAGTACGATAAACAGCGCAGCCGCACCGATAACCACTACCAGGAAAGTGACCAGGTTAATGATATTTACGGCATTCTGGCTGCTTTTGGAAACCAGGTATCTCTTGGCTATGTATGAAGGAAAATGCACGTCTTGTCGTTACTCTGTTAGCCGAAATTCCGGAAATACTCCTTTAAAACGGAAAATATGGGTTACCCGTATTTTCAGGATTTTTTTCTTTTATCCAGGATATCCGGATTTTCAATAGGATTTTCCGAACCCTTGAGGGATTTTTCTATCTTGTCTATGTATTCGAGGGAATCGTCTACTAAAAATTCAAGTTCCGGAACTCTGCGTAACTGGTTTCTGGTGCGCCTTGCAAGTTCGTGTTTTATCTGTGATTTACTATTTTGTATCCCGGCGATGAGTTCACCGCTTTTAGCATTCGGGAAAATACTCAGGTAGACCTTTGCAATGGAAAGGTCTACGGTTACCGAAACTTTGGTTACGGAGATTAGTATCCCCTGAAGTCCCCCGTCCGTGGCAGCGCGCTGTAATATATCGGCCAGATCGCGCTGAATTACCCCTGCTATCTTTTTCTGTCTGTTACTCTCCATAGTGCAAAAATAGGAAATACCGGGAAGCCAGAGACAACTGTGAGGCATAAATCGTTACATATTCAATAAATTAGATAGTGATCGCTATATTTGTGGAAATGAGGAAAGCATGAAAAAAATAGAACATATTGGTATTGCCATCCGTAATATAGAGACTTCCAATGCTTTGTACACTAAACTACTGGGAGTTGCACCTTACAAAACCGAAATTGTGGAAAGCGAAGGTGTAAAAACTTCTTTTTTTCAGGTTGGGGAAAGTAAAATAGAACTTCTGGAGGCTACAAATACGGATAGCCCTATACATAAGTTTATAGAAAAAAGGGGAGAAGGGATACATCATATAGCTTTTCATGTAGAAGATATCGAAGCGGAGATCCGAAGATTACAGGAGGAAGGGTTTGCGGTACTGAATGAAGTGCCGAAACGCGGAGCGGACAATAAAATAGTGGCTTTTTTACATCCCAAAGGCACTAATGGTGTGTTGATAGAGCTTTGCCAGGATATCCAGTAGCTCCGGATCTTCCGGTGTTCCGGGAAAAAGTAGTAATATAAAAAGCCAAAAAAGCTTGCAGCAAATTAAAATATGTAGTAATATTGCATCCGCAAAATGCGGGTCCTATAGCTCAGCTGGTTAGAGCACCTGACTCATAATCAGGGGGTCCATGGTTCGAGCCCATGTGGGACCACCTGCTTACAAGTCCAAATGATATGAAAATATTGTTTGGGCTTTTTTTATGATTAAAAATCAGGGGTTTACGTATTCTTCTCTTTTTTATCCTAATTCTATTATTTGTCAACTTGCCAGGTTTTAGTCCTGATCCGGTATATCCTTGAATACAGAAGAACAGAATAAACTTTTAAATCCACAACCTGCCAAATTAAGCAAGCAATTTTTTGCTTCATATGCTGAAAATAAGTCTCTCATTTTATAAATGAATAAAATATGAGTTTATGAGTTAAAAATAAATTAATATTTTAGCTTTTTAAGTGTTGAAAAAACACTAATTTTATATTTTCCTATACCTTATCGGAATTAATGTGGAAAATAGATTAAAGAAGGAAATAGAGTCAATATTCTTAAAGTATTATCGCGAATGGTGCTTACTTTCCTATAGCTATGTGGGAAGTATGGATGAAACCCAGGATATAGTCCACGATGTTTTTGTAAAGGTTTTATTAAAGAAACAGGAAAAAGAAATCTCAAATCTGAAAAACTATATTTCAACATCGGTTAAAAATACAAGCCTTAAAAGAATCAGACATCCCCGGCTTATGAATATGGCATCTGAAGATAACCGCGAGTTTATCATTTCCCATGAGGGAGGAATTTGCTTTCGAAGGTTTGCGTTATTTCGATATTTTGGGATGGGGCATCACAGCGGAAGAGTTGAACCGTAATACATCGGGATGAAGCTGACCAACTCTCCGGAAAGTTATACCAGTTTTCCTGTGGACGCTGAGAGTTATCTTATCTATCAACGCCGTAACTTTAAAGAAGGTGTCAACGAGTTATGGCCTGTACTGCTTCATGATTACTTTGGGCATTTCATTCCGATAGATCGGAACAGGTACTGACCGATTTAAAACAAAAAAATAAAAGAACAGATGAAAAGAAGAGATGCATTAAAAACCATGTCGGCTGCGGCAGCCGGTTTGTATTTTTCCAATATACTCGCAAAAGAAAAGTTTTTTGGAGATCCATTGTTTTCCGGGATATCCGGGCCTTTTGAACCCACCTGGGATTCATTGATGAAATACGAAGTACCACAGTGGTTCCGGGATGCCAAGTTCGGAATATGGGCGCATTGGGGGCCGCAATGTGCCCCGGAAAAGGGAGACTGGTATGCCAGGGGAATGTACCAGGAAGGATCGGAACAATACAAATACCACCTGGAGCATTACGGACACCCTTCCAAATTCGGGTTTAAAGATATCATTCACAGTTGGAAGGCCGACCAATGGAACCCGGACGAACTGGTAGGGCTATATAAGAAGGCCGGGGCAAGGTATTTCATGGCTATGGCAAACCATCACGACAATCTGGATCTTTATGATAGTACCTATCAGAGTGAATGGAACTCGGTAAAAAGAGGACCAAAAAAAGATATTGTTAAGGGCTGGGCACAGGCCGCGAAAAAATACGATCTTCCTTTTGCCGTAAGTGTCCATGCCGCACATGCCTGGAGCTGGTTTGAAACGGCACAGCGTTCGGATACAAAAGGCCCCATGGCGGGAGTGCCTTATGACGGAAAACTAAATAAGGCAGACGGTAAGGGCTTATGGTGGGAAGGCCTGGACCCGCAGGATCTCTATGCGCAAAATCACCCTTTGAGTGAAAACAGCCTGGATAACGGGATGATCCATAAGCAGTGGAATTGGGAGAATGGTGTTGCCGAGCCCTCCCAGGCTTATATGGAGAAATTCTACAACCGCACAAAGGATCTTCTGGATAAATACCATCCGGAGATGGTGTATTTTGACGATACGGCTTTGCCGTTCTGGCCTGTCAGCGATGTAGGGCTTAGGCTGGCTGCTTATATGTACAACAAAAGTATTCGGGACCATGGAGAGCTAAAAGCGGTAATTAACGGAAAAATACTTTCCGAAGACCAGCGGCAGGCCATGGTGTGGGATATAGAAAGAGGACAGAGCAATACCATAGAACCATTGCCCTGGCAGACCTGTACCTGTATAGGCAGCTGGCATTACGACAGGGAGATTTATAACCGGAAGGGATATAAATCCGCACAAACTGTTATTCATACCCTTATAGATGTAGTCAGTAAAAACGGGAATCTGATGCTCAATATACCCGTACGGGGTAACGGCTCCATTGATGAACAGGAGAAGGCTATTGTAGAAGAAACAGGCCGATGGATGGAGTTGAACAGTGAGAGTATTTATGGTACACGGCCCTGGAAAATATTCGGGGAGGGGCCACAACAGGAAAGCGCAGGAGAATTAAAGGCCCAGGGGTTCAATGAAGGTAAAGGACTGCCATTTTCGTATAAAGATGTCCGTTTTGTCACCAAGGGAGACGATCTGTATGCTACCGTTATGGGCTGGCCGGAACTGAATAAGGTTGTGATTAAAAGCCTTTCTTCCAAAAGCAAATACCGGAATAAAAAAATACGGAATGTCCGGCTGGTGAGTACGGGACAGGATCTTTCGTTCCGTCAGACCGCCGAAGGCCTTGTCGTAGATTTTCCGGAGAATAAGGTTCGTGACTTTTATGCTAACCCTCTTAAAATTTCATAAAAGAAAATCAAAACCAAAATCCCGGGAGATAGTTAATAACCATCTTTAGAGGTCCCACAGGATAGAATGTCAGATTAACCAAAAGTTCCAAATTCTGTACAAAATGGTGCGGAATTTGTATTCATATAGCTGGACAAATCGGAAAGAAATTTTTGGTTTGTCCTTTTTTGTTTTACTGTTTATCAATGAACTTGTTTAAACTTTTTCCATCCAATGGTTTTCTGTTTTTTACTGCTTTATAATATGGGAGGAGGTTATAATATATATGCCCGGAACTCGATGCTTTCATCCGAATGCCCCTGGGGAATTTGAATCAGATACTAGGAGATAGATATAATCAAGCAGTATTTCTACAAAATTAATTGCTTATTTTGTTCTTATCATGAAACTTTTAATTGTAGAAGACGAACCGGCATTACTCCACAGCCTGAAGGAATATGCCTCCCAGGAAGGATTTATTTATGATGCAGAAGAAGACTATGCCTCTGCTCTGCAGCGTGTATCCCTGTATGATTATGATTGTATTATTTTAGACATCAACCTTCCGGATGGCAGTGGATTTGACTTGTTGGAAGTGCTTCATCAAAAGGACAAAACCGAGGGGGTTATTATTCTTTCTGCCCGTAATTCCCTGGATGACAAGTTAAAAGGCCTGGACCTGGGGGCGGACGATTATCTTACGAAACCTTTTTACTTTTCCGAACTCCATGCCCGGATCAAAGCTATTATCCGCAGAAAACAATTTAGAACCAACAAATGGTTACAATTTGGCAACCTGTTCATTGACCCAGACCAATATCTGGTAAGCATAGATGATCTTCAACATCCGATTACTCTAACCAAAAAGGAATATGCTATTCTCACTCACCTGATTAACAACCATAAACGGGTTATTACCAAAGTATCCCTGGCCGAATATATCTGGGGTGATTATGTTGATGAAGCCCAGAGTTTTGATTTTTTGTTTTCGCAAATCCGGAATCTCAAGCAGAAACTGAAAAAGGCAGGGGCACAAGTGGAAATCCATAACATTTACGGGGTAGGGTACCAAATTAAGCCATTATGAAACTCCTTACGTATACTTCCCGCATACAACTGTTGCTTTTCCTGGTCCTCTTCGGGATCTTTTCTATTTTATTTTACCTGGTTTTCCGTTGGAATATCAGGGAAAATGTAGACGAAGTGCTCTTTAACAGAAAGGAAAACCTGATCGCCTTTCTAGAAGAAAATCCACAGGCCCCATATGCAGAAGATAACCCACTGGATGACTTTACTTTTTATGCTGTAAATCAGGATAGTTTTCAAAAAGGAAGAGAAAGTTATAAAGACACTCTCGTTTACGAACCTGTAGATGACGAACTGGATGAATACCGAAAACTGACCACTTATGTAGAATTGCACGGGAGTTACTACCGATTGGAAATTGTGAAACCTCACCTGGAAGCCGTGGAGGTCATCAGTACCATTGCGATTACCTTGGGAGGGTTATTCCTGGGAATGGCCCTTTGCTATTATTTGTCACAATATATCATCGCCCGGAGGATATGGAGACCTTTTTATGATATGCTGGAAAAACTGCGATACTATCGCCTGGACAAACAGCAATTATTAACCTTGCCCGACTATCGGGTCGATGAATTTCAAATGTTGCGCGAAGCAATCATGGAATTGGTCAAAAAGAACAAAGAAGTATTTGACAGTCAAAAGCAGTTCATAGAAAATGCTTCGCACGAAATGCAAACACCTTTGTCTGTTATCCAGTCGCGTTTGGAAGCCCTTATCAGCCAGGAAGAACTTACATATGAACAAGCAGCCATAATAGAAGGTATCATAGGATCGACACAACGGTTAAAAAAGCTAAATAAAACCCTGCTGCTTTTGTCCCGGATTGAAAACCGGCAATTTCTCCTAACTGAAGAAATTCACATAAATGAGATCGTAAACCGGTCTCTTGCCTACTACGAAGAGCAGAAAATTGCAAGGAGCATTGAGGTTACCATACAAAGAGAGGATGAATTGACGGTACAAGGAAATGTAACCCTTACCGAAATACTGGTTCAAAACCTGCTTAAAAATGCCTTCTTGCACAACATCCGGGAAGGGAAGGTAATTATATCAATGATGGAAAATAAACTCTCCATCGCGAATACGGGAAATAAAAGAATATTGGAAAAGAAAAAACTGTTTCACCGTTTTTATAAACAATCCGGCAACCCGGATACATGGGGCCTGGGCCTGGCCATTGTCCATAAAATAGTGGAAGTAAATGGTTGGACCCTGCACTATGAGGAAATTAATGAACTCCATGTTTTTGAAGTGATATTCAAATAACGCAACACTTCGCTTTCCAAAATTTCTACAGAATTAACCTTTTACTTTGTTTTTTCAGTATATTATACGAAATAGTAACCCTGTCAAAAAAGATTACGTTATGAATAGAAAAGAATTTCTAAAGAATTCGGCAATTATAGGTGGTGCAGCTATCCTGCCCGGTAACAGTGTTTTTTCACAGAATGTTACCGAAAATGGTATCGACCAGCTTGTGGACAGCAACGGTAATTTCATTTTGCAGCCCCTTCCTTACAACAAAAACTTCTTAGAGCCTCACATGGACGAGGAAACCCTTCACCTTCATTATGAGTTTCATCACGGGGGCGCTGTTAAAGGAGCCAATAAGGACTTGGATCAAATTAAACAACTTCTCCAAACCGGGGAGATGGACTTGGCCGACCTTTGGACCAAAAAATTGGCATTTCATTTCTCCAGTCATGTACTGCACAGTATTTTCTGGACCAACCTGACCAATAAAAAAACAGAACCCAAAGCGGAACTGCTTCGACAAATTGAGAAGGATTTCGGGTCGTTTGACCGCCTAAAGGCCTATATTGCTAAAATATCCAAATCCGTGGAAGGCAGCGGTTGGGGAATTTTGGGATATCAGCCCTATTCCAGCTCGTTGACCCTGTTGCAATGTGAAAATCACCAGAAACTCACCCAGTGGGGCGTTATCCCGCTGCTTGTGATCGATGTATGGGAGCATGCCTATTATCTGAAATACAAAAACAAAAGAGCGGATTTTGTAGATACGCTGCTGGAGATCATCAACTGGGACAATGTGGCAGAACGATTTGTAACCGCCAAAAAATTGCACGGGTAATCTTTTTGTCGGGATGCAGAATAAAACCTGACCACAGCATTATCCGGGATTACTGCCGCAGTGGTATTAATCTCGGAGAGTGGTTAACAATTACAAAATTAAAATAGGTCTACACTTCTGAACGTACCTATTCTATTAGCAATTGCAATGAGCTGTCGTTGATTTCAAACCGGTGATTCTGTAACATGGTCAGTATTTCTGCTCCAGCCAGTAATACCGGCCCATATCCATGTGCTGCATAGACATTGACAGGGCGGTAATAATAAAATGCAGGATCAAATCCCATTCCGGTGCCTACACAGGTATCTTCTACCTGGCCCTTTTCGTTTATTTTTGTCGCCACTGCATTCCAGCCCAGGAGTACGGCAGGAGCATAAGCGAGTTTGTCAATATAACCCCTGTTGATGGCCCGGGCAATGGAAAAGGTATAAATGGCCGTGGCCGAAGTTTCCAGGTAAGTGTCAGGACGGTCCAGGAGCTGATGCCAGAATCCCGTACCGTTTTGGCAGGAAACCAACCCTTCTATATGGGCGCGAAGTTGTTCCAGCACAGCATTATATCCTTCGTGTTCTTTTGGTAGTACCTCGAGCAATTCCACCAGGGTCATTACTGCCCAGCCGTTTGCCCGTGCCCAGTGAAATTTCGGATGTACTTCCATAGCCTCCACCCAGCCATGTATATACAGTCCTTTTTCTTTATTGAACATGCGTTTTGAAAACTGTAGTACCTGTTTTACCGCATCGTCAAAATACTTTTCCTGACCGGAGAATTTTCCCATTTGAGCCAGGGCAGGGACACTCATAAACAGGTCATCCAGCCAAATAGTATTGGGCTGGGGGCGGTTACGGGCAAGAGTGCCGTCCTCCAGGCGGAATTCCTTGTTACTTATATAATCGATATAATTGTCAATGAGAGGGGTAAGTCCGTCCTCTGTTCCTTTTTTCCCGGCTTTTATCATTGCAGCACATATTGCTCCCGCGTCATCAAGAGCGTGCGGGTCAATAACAGAACGGATAGGGGAAGCGCTTTTTGGTTTTTTTGCCAGCTGTTCCCGGTAATGGGGAGCAATATCAGCAATAAGCTTCAGACGCTTATAGGTGTATTCGGTGAATTTTTCATTACCCGTGACTTCGCCGGCCAATAGCATCCCGGCATAAGTTACACCCCATTCATAGCTGGTGAGTCGAAAATCTCCCGGGGCGAAGATAGTATTTTCATCGAGTTGTGTTTCGGAAGTAATTTCTTCCCCGGTTTTGTCATTTATCAATTTTGCGGGAGTAACAGCATCCAGATAGGAATATACGCGATCCAGTGTTTTCAGGATACTGTCTGCCTCCGGCTTGCCATAAGGTGTTGGATAGTCAGGTTGTAACAAGTGAAGCGGTGTGTTGGTGTCGGTTATTGGCTTCTGTTGTGCGATTGACAACCATCCCGAAGCAAAGAGGACAATATACAGCAGTAATTTTTTGTTGATCATCTTGGTAGTGGTATTGATTGATTTGTTGTTAAGAGCTATGTATAAGATTATTTAAGGCGACAGACTTTAAAATCGGAAATTTCCTGATGAGATTTTACGGTTCTGAAACCGAAATAACCATTACTTAATGGTTTCGGGTCTGTATAAGAAACAAATTCACGGTCATTGACAAAGACCTTAGTGGTACCGTTGTATACCGTAATTTTTATGTGGTATTCCTGATTGGTTTTCAGCAGTTTATCCTTGTCATTGGTATCCATCAATAATTTTCTTTCCCCATTCCCCGTATATTTGCGAAAACGGGTGGTACTATTGTAATTTCCACCCATCCCGAAATAGTAAAGGGAAAGAGAATCGTATTCACTAAAGATACCGGTCCGTGTAAACATATCGGTGTTATTGGGATCGGAGGCCATCCAGAATTGATTAAGGTCCGATAAGCGGTCGTTCCCATTTCCATCGATAACGACCTTTCTCCTGTATTCTATAAGAATGTTTCCAGACAGCTTTTCGCGGAACCACACAGTAGCCCCTTTATCGACATCTATAATCAGTTTATTCTGAAGAACGCTTATTCCGGAATTAGGTGATTTAGGTGTTTCTACAATCCAATTTCCCATGCCGGAGTCAAAATTATCATGATATAAAAGCTCTCCTTTCTGATAGCTTTCGTCTGATTGTCCGTAAAGTCCGGATAAAGAAAATATCAAAAAGCACAGGAACACAGTACCTGCTGGTATAATAAGCCCGGATATGCTTTTATTGGCACTCATGATAATTGTCAGGTTAATAGCTTACCAAGATAGGAGACCTTTTCCTGATTACCATCCTGTACTGTTATGCTTCTACCGGTTTGAACAGTACTTATTATCCTGGCCATGCTTAAAAAACGTCGTTTCCTGTTATGTAGGCCTGCCAGATTCCAACAGATTTGGAATACGGTGGAAAAAGACACATAAAATCCCGGTAATTCCGGGGACCGAAGGATAAAAAATAAACAGTTTCTAAAATATTTTTGCATTTAAACTAAAGATAAAACCAGTACAGTACAGGATACATTAGTGTTTTTCTGATAATATTTTTGATTTTTAACAGAAATAGTAATTTCCGGCGAGATAGCTATGTAAGCGGTAACAATACAAGCAAGTATATTTCTTATTACAAGGACAATTTTCTCAAGGGCAGCAGCTTTCCTCCGGCGACTATAATCCTTCCCGGCAGATAAAACAGATCTAAAATTACTAAAAGAAGGCAATTCCGACGTAACACAGGTGAGATCCGGACTCATGAATAAAGCCAACAGGGACCTTCTATTTAATCGGGGAAATAAATAAAAATCAGACAGATGAAACAAAACATGAACAGGAGAACTTTTGTAAAGCAATCGGTGATGTTATCATCCTCTTTTTACCTGACCCCAGGCATATGGTTTAGTGGTAATACAGAACAATCTGACCCGGTTTTGCTTGATTGGCTGAAAGATGGTAAATCAAATCAAACAAATGGTGTAACGTGGGGTGTTCCCTGGCCGAGAGGACGGGTAAAGAAAAGTACGGATTTCTGTATCAAGGACGCTTTGGGCAAGAAAATCCCGGTACAGAGCTGGCCGTTGGGTTACTGGCCCGACGGCACTCTGAAATGGACGGCCCACGCCATAGGAGCCGGAGGAAAGATAGAGGGAATGAAACTGGTAGCCGGAGAAAAACCGTTGAAAGACAGTTCCCTTAAAGTAAACGAAAATTCGGAATATATATCGGTAAATACCGGCCCGGTGTCCTGGAAGATCAATAAAAGAGGGAATGTATTGATACCTTCTGTTTGGAGGAATGGTAGGGAAATGCTACAAAAAGGGCGTTTGGTGGTGCTCCGGCAAAATGGCGACGATGAAAGGGCGGGAAATGTCATAACGGATAAATTCGAGGGAGAAATTGAGCGGGTTATTGTAGAGCAACAGGGACCCGTCAGAGCTGTGATAAAGCTCGAAGGCATGCACGCTGCTCCGGGAAAGAACGGGTGGCTTCCTTTTGTCGTTCGCCTGTATTTTTATGCGAATAGTGATGCCTTAAGGATCATGCACACCATAATTTATGACGGGGATGAAAATAAAGATTTTATAAAAGGACTCGGGTTTACTTTTTCGGTGCCCATGAAAGATGCTTTACACGATCGTCACATACGTTTTGCGGGTGAAGAAGACGGGGTGTTCGGAGAAGCTGTTCGCGGTCTTACAGGATTGCGGAGAGACCCGGGGGCTGAGGTCAGGGAAGCACAACTTTCCGGCAAGAAAACACCCGACCTTAGCGAATTTCCGGAAAATGTAGCTTCAAGGCTCGATTATATCCCGGCTTTTGGCGATTATACACTTTCGCAGACCCATCCGGACGCTTTTGAGATCAGGAAAAGGACAAAGGCAGGGCATGGGTGGCTCAAATCCGGTTTTGGCCGTCGTGCGCCCGGAATGGGATATCTGGGGGGACCTTCCGGGGGTGTTGCCTTTGGCATTCGGAACTTCTGGCAAAGCTATCCGGCACAACTGGATATCCGAAATGCACATGCGGATAACGGGGAAGTGACGCTATGGCTATGGGCGCCGGATGCACCTGCTATGGACCTTCGCTTTTATCACGATGGCATGGAACAGGATACTTATGCCAAACAACTGGAAGGGTTGGAGATCACTTATGAAGATTATGAGCCTGGCTTCGGAACCCCAAAAGGAATAGCGAGGACCAGTGAAATGAACCTGTGGATATTGCCGGAAACACCTGAAAGGGAAAAGATATCCGAAATGGCCGACCTGGTACAGTTTCCGCCTATGGTGATGACATCCTCGGAACATCTTCAGAAAACAGGAGTATTCGGCAAAACCTGGTCACTGCCCGACCGCTCAACACCGCTCAAAAGAAAAATAGAGGACAACCTGGACCGTTATTTTGAAATTTATAAAAGCCAGGTGGACCAGCACCGTTGGTACGGATTCTGGGACTACGGGGATTTTATGCATAGCTATGATACCGACAGGCATGTATGGCGTTATGATGTAGGCGGTTTTGCATGGGACAATTCCGAATTGTCCACAGATATATGGTTGTGGCTGTATTTTCTGCGGACCGGGAAAGCGGATGTTTTCAGAATGGCCGAGGCAATGACCCGGCATACGGGGGAGGTGGACGTACACCACCTGGGAGCCTATGCACCTCTCGGCAGCAGGCATAACGTTCAGCATTGGGGGTGCAGTGCCAAGCAATTGCGCATCAGTACAGTTGCCAACAGGAGATATTATTACTATCTCACCGCAGATGAAAGAGTTGGAGATCTGGTGGATGAACAGATTGACGCTGTGAAAACTCTGGTGAAGATACAACCCACGCGAAAAGTGGCCGACAAAAAAGTCTGGGAAAGCCATGATCCTGCCAAGGCCCATGTCGGGTTTGGTACGGACTGGGGAGCCATTGCCGCCGCATGGTTGACTGCGTGGGAAAGAACAAGCGATAAAAAGATAAAAAACAAGTTGCTGAACAGCATGAAAACAATCGCAGCGCAGCCCAAAGGATTTTTCTCAGCCGGAAGCAAGATGGATCTGGCTACCGGAGAATTTGAACAGGTGCCTCATGACAGGGCTTCCGCATCCCACCTGAGCGCGGTGTTCGGACTGGCGGAAGTATGTATGGAACTGGTAGAACTCGTGGATATGCCCGCATTTGAAAAGGCGTGGTTACAGTATTGCGAGCTTTATAACGCGGGAGAAGAAGCACAAAAAGAAGCACTGGGCAATGACCTGGGAAGACGTAACCTCGGACAGGCACACTCGCGACTAACAGCATTTGCGGCTTTTCGGAAAAAGGATGAGAAACTGGCCAAAAGAGCCTGGGATGAGTTTTTGAGCGGAAGAGCAGGTTATAAATTAAAGGAACCGGGAGTACAGGTTATTGATGGCCATGAAGTACTTCGTCCTGTAGAAGAAGCCTTTGTTTCCACCAATGCAACAGCACAATGGGGCCTTGCTGCTATCCAGTGTATGGCGCTGGTTGGGGAAAGTTTGAAAAAGTAAGAAACTGTCTGAATTTTGTCCTTTGACACCTTCGTTTAAAAGTTTCGCGGATCTTGTCCTGCCTGACAAAAAACATTATAGTTCCGAAATTATCGGGAGCAAAAGTAAATTTCAGACAGTTTCTGGCTTGTGTATGTACAAAGAATAAAGGCATTCATAGTAAAAACCATGAGAATACCACGATCATGCTTACCTGGACATATTTCCTAAAATTGAAAGGTTAACCTGGAAAATATCCGGGTTCCGTCTATCCCGAACTGTGTGGTTTGCCACGGATATTTAAACCTGCCCACAAAATCGAGATTCCTGTCGGTGGGAGAACCTCCGTTGTTTGCATAGGCTTTGGCAAAGGTATCGGGATATACGTCAAACAGATTGTTGGCTCCCAAGGTGAATTTTATTTTGTCCGTAAAAGCATAAGTAAAACTCAGGTCCGTCAGCCATTTACCACCATAGGTGGCATCGTCTTCCGGGTTACTGGGATGCCTGTAAGTTACTTTTCCGTAGTTCAGAAACGACAGAGTTGTAGAGAATCTGTTTATTTGGTACGTGCCGGTAGCTACAATTTTTTGTCGGGGTCTCCAGGTCTCTACCCTGGACACATCTTCCCTGGAAAAAATATCGTCTCCCAGGTCATTTTCCTCTATGAAAGCAGGGAAATTGGTACTTTTCACTTCCGTTTTATTGAAGTTTGCCGCAATACTTCCACTGAGTAAACCATTGCCCATTTCTATATTGTCATAGCTAAAAACGGCATCTATACCTTGTGTACGGGTATTGATGGCATTCAGAAAGAAGCCCGCGGAACCGACGTTTACTCTTTGTAAGGTCTGGTCTATGGGACTTTCGGGATCCCCGGTAGGGGTTACCTGCCCGGACAGGACAACCCTGTCATCTACATCTATCTGGTAAGCATCTACGGTAATACCAATCTTCCTGTTGATACGATAAGTGATCCCGGCACCAATATTAAAGGAAGTTTCCGGTTTTAACCTCGGTATCCCCAGGGCTCTTAACGCAGGATCGGCATTATTTAAAATGCCATTTTGCTGTATTCCGTCTTCGGTCAGGGTGGTGGTTATCGCCGTATAGTAAATCTGATGTAGGGAGGGGGCGCGGAAACCACTGCTCAGCGAAGCTCTTATGGACAATTTATCGTTCAGGGTTTTTAACCGGGAATTAAATTTCCAGCTTACGTTAGACCCGAAATCGCTATAGTTCTCATAACGAACCGCTCCCCCGATGAGGAAGGTTTCGGTTATATCGGCACTGATATCGGCATAGATCCCGAGGTTGTTCCTGTAATCATTAGAAGCATTCTCAGGGGTAAAGCCACCAAACGATTCCGATCCGGTCCGGTCTGTGGGGTCGTCCGGAGTACCGTCGGCATATGAGGCTTCTTCTCCTGCTTCGGTCACGAAGCGCTCTGTCCTGTGCTCGGCGCCGAAAGCCACGGTCAATGCCTCGATACCGGTGTCTTCAAAAGTACGGACAACATCCAGGTTGTTCACAAGATGGCCGAATTGATGTGCCCCGTTGTAAAAATCGGACGGGCTGCCGGCTCCGTAAGACTGGTTAAAGGAATTGGTAATGTAATAATCGATCCGGTTCCTTCCCAGGGTAGAGCTCAGGTCAAAACCCCAGCCGTTGTATGTGGTTTTTAGTCCGAGGGAGAAGGTGTAGTCATTGATCTGGGGAGCCATTTCGGGAAGAAAATATTCGGTGCCGGGATAGATCTGGTCGAAACCACTCACCCAATACGAGGTTCTGGCAAATTGGGGGGCAGAACCTGTTCTGTTGGTCAGGGTCCCGAAGGAATATATTTCTGTCTGTGATTCTTCGTCCAGCGTATACCCCATGTTATAGGAAAAATTGGTAATGGTCATATCGGGAAGGCCCACTTTAAAACCGGCACTGGGATTCCTTTCCAGAAAGGCTTCCAGATCGTTGGTATTAAAATCCGTTTCGTCCGTAATACCCCAGTAATTAGCTTCGTCTTCCACACTGGTAATAGTGCCCGGGCGTTGCGATCTTTTCTGATCGAAGTAATTTAAGGTGAGGTTGGCATATCCCTTGTCCAGGATATTCACCCCAAACCCGGCTTCTATCTGGTACTGCTCGCCGTCTCCTTTTGTGGTAGTGCTGTAGCTGGTATTGATATAGGGATCGGCCTCTTTCTTAAGTACCAGGTTAATGACCCCTGCTACGGCATCGGACCCGTATTGTGCCGCAGCACCGTCCCTGAGTACTTCTACACGTTCCAGAGCCGCCGAGGGAATAGCTTTCATATCTACGCCCACTTCACCACGACCCGGGGTTACATAGCTGTATACCAAAGCACTGGCATTCTTCCGTTTTCCGTTTACCAAGACCAGTGTCCGGCTGGGGAAAAGCCCCCGCAGGTCAGCCGGACTGAAATGGGCAGCGGCATCGGATATGGGTTGCTGCGTAGCATTGTAAGAAGGTACTTTGAACATGAGTTGCTGATCGAGAACCGCTCTGCCGGTTTGCTGCAATCCTTCCGCCTTTAAATTGTCTACCGGTACCGGGGAGTCAAAAGAGGTTCTGGGCCTTCCCCTGCTGGCTACCACAATGACATCATCGAGCTGGGCAGCGGCTTCTTCGAGGGAAATTAGTACAGTATCCTTATTGCTGATGTTCACTTCCTGTGTTTTAAAACCGATGTAGGAAACGACAAGAATGTGTTCTCCAGGCGGAACTGTAACGGAGAAATTGCCATCAAAATCGGTTTGCCCGCCAATGGTTGTTCCTTTAACCAAAACATTGGCCCCGGGCAAAGGGCTTCCCTCCCTATCGGTAACCTTTCCGGAGACTTCGCGTTCCTGTACCGTGGCGGAGGTATGGCCTTTTCTTTGGGCAAGTACAATATGGGTTCCTATGATAGTATAACCTGTGGCCGTATCTTTAAGAAGGTTGTCCAATACGGCATCCACCTTCTCTTTTTGAGCAGTAATGGATATTTTTTTACGGGTGTCTATATCTGCATTGCGATAAAAGAATTTGTAACCAGTTTGCTTGTTAATTTCTTTAAGTACCTTTTTTATAGAGACATTTTCAAAACTGAATTCGAGTTTGTCCTGGGGATAACCGGAATTGGCAGTCAATTGAAAGATGCAGGATAAAAAGAAGATTGCGGAAATTTTCATTTTTAAATTTTTGGTGGCCAGAGGATAAATCCTTCGGAAAAAGAAGGCCGGTAGAAATCTTTTTTTCATAATTTTGATTGCTTTAGTTTATTAATACTTCGCGGTTTGGTAATCTTAAAGCTTTATAAGGGGAAATGCGTCAACATTTCCCTTTTTTATTAGTCTCCGTTGAGGGTCTAAAACCCTGCACTTTGGCAGTGCGGAAAAATTATAGTCCGGTTATTAGATTATTCCGTTAGTTAAGCAACAGACATAAACTCGATAACTCAATAACCAAATAACTTATTAACTTAACAACCAATAACTAAAGAGCAATTTTTCCGCCCGCCGGGCATGATCGTTTATCAAAACTTCTGCGCTTTTCCGTGCTGAGCGGTTTAGTCAATAAAGGATTATTTTTCCATTTTCGGTCTTATACTTAAAATCAATACTACTGCTTATAATTTTCAGGATGTCTTTTATACTGTCTTCCCGGCCGAATTCCCCGGTAAAGTGTACCTGTCCGATATCCGGAAGTTCATTGACAATGTCTACATTATAAATACGCTCTATTTTTAAAATGATATCCTGAAGAGGTTCATTGTCAAATACTATCCGTTTGTCCGTCCAGGCCGTATACATACCGGTATCTACATCAAAGACTTTCATATCGGTCGTTTTTTTGTCATAAGCCGCCTGCTGACTGGGACGGAGTACAACCGGAGGAGATTGTTCTTCCGGGCTGCTAACCTTTACGGATCCATCCACAAGAGTAGTGTTTATAGCTGCATTGGACGCATAGGAAGAAACATTAAACTTTGTTCCCAATACTTCTATTTTCAGGCCGCCCGACTTTACAATAAACGGCTGTTCTTTGTTGTGGGCAACGTCAAAAAAAGCCTCTCCTTCGAGGTATACTGTTCTTGTTTCCTCCGTAGGCGAAAACGTCCTGGGATACCTGATACGGGTCTCTGCATTCAACCTGATCTTTGTACTGTCGGAAAGTACAAGGCTGAAAACCTTTCCCCGGGGAACAAGTATGGTATTGTACGCCGTATCTTCTTTCTCATTCCTTTTAGCGGGGGAGAGGTAAGACAGCTCTTCTTCCTGTTCCGGAATGATTTCTTCAGTCCCGTCGTTTGCAACGAGTACGATGTTATTGCTTTCCTCCCTTTCTTTTAAACCTTCTGAGCTACCCGGCGTATCTGTTGTATAGGTATAAAAATAAAACGAGAACAGACCGATAACCAGAACTGCCGCATATTTGTATATACTTTTAAAAGCCTTTCGTTTTGCCGGAGATGAGATGTCGATCTTTTTCGTTATTGTCTCAAAAGCCATGTCTGCGTCAAAGGAGTATTCTTCTTTCCGGGTATAATTCCACAACCTTACATGATCCTTAAAGGCTTTTCTGTTAACTTCACTGGCCTGTATCCAGTCGAGTAATTTCTTTTCTTCTTCGGCTGAAGATTTTCCGTCAAGATATTTTTGAATTAATGGCAGCATTTTATTATTTTCGATGTACTATTTTTCTATAAGATGCTTTTTTGGCTAAAAACCCCTATATAAATATTAAATATTTTATACTTTTTTCAATTGTAAAAAATGCAGAAACCTCACATAACTATTTCCTCACTAAAAGATAAGGCCACTTTTGAAAAGGTGTTTAAGTTGCATTATAGCTGGTTGTGCAATTACGTCGCAAAATTATCGGGAGATGCAGACCTTGCAGAGGATATAGTGCAGGAAGTATTTATACGATTGTGGGAATCCCGGAACGATATTGACGTTCATACTTCAGTGAAGCACTATCTTTTTAAAGCATGTCATCGCGAATTTCTTCAGCATATCAGGAGAGAGAAAAAGGAAAACAATTTGTTAGATGCCTTGAAATGGGAAACCCTGCATGAATTGCATGCGGAAGGGACAAATAATATTTCCGTGAAAATACAAGCCGTACACCAGGCTATAGAACAATTACCTCCCAAGTGCAGGGAAGCCTTTTTACTCAGCAGGTATAATCAGTTGAAGTATAAAGAAATTGCCGAAGAAATGGGGATATCCATAAAAACAGTGGAAATTCACATATCCAAAGCACTCACCTTATTGCGACAACATATCTCTTTACCGATGTATCTGATCGGCATTCTGCTGAAATTAGTTTGGATAAGGGGCTGATAGTGAAAGAATTTTAATGTAACCCTCAGGGAAATCACTGTTCAAGGTTCAAAAGGGAGTGGCGTGCCGTAGCGGGTAACGGGGTGTCCGAAAACACAAAACAAGGATTAAACTTAGACCGCCTCTAAATCACTTCAAAAAATTACTTGGCGGAAACCCGAATTGTTTTTTAAAACACCTGCTGAAATACAAGGGGTCATTAAAACCCACCATAAATGTTACTTCGGAAACATTGTATCTTTTTGTTTTCAGGAGTTGGGCGGATTTTTTCAGGCGTACGGTCCGGATGTACTCATTGGGGGCGAGGTCTGTTAATTCCTTGAGTTTTCTGTATAACTTTGAGGAACTCATCCCGGTTTCCCTGCAAATTAATGCCGTTGAAAGTTCCGGGTCATGTATGTTTTGCTCGATAAGCCCGGAGAGTTTCCTAATGAATTCTTCATCCACCGGGGAATGGGCTAGAGCGTAAACTTCCCCTTCTATTTCATGTGAAAATTTTGCTTTTAAGTCCGATCTTGTCCGGATAATATTCTCAATACGTGTTTTTAACAGATACGGATCGAGCGGCTTTGACAAATAGGCGTCTGCCCCGGCATCGTAACCCCGTATCTTATCATCATTCTCCGATAGGGCAGTAAGCAGAATAACCGGTATATGGCTTATAGCGTCACTTTTTTTCAGGGTCTCACAGAATTCATACCCGTTCATTTCGGGCATCATAACATCGGTAACACATAAAACGGGTTTGATTTGTTTGCATAATTGCAGTCCTTTCTCCCCGTTTTCCGCCTTGTACACTTTATAATGGTCCGACAAGAAATTAGCCAGGTAATTCCGGAGATCGGCGTTGTCTTCAACCAACAGTATCTTGTCTTTTATGGTTATGGAGCCGTTTACTTTTGAAGGTTTCGGCTGGTAACGATCTTGCATTTCATCCGGGGTTTCCGGAATTTGAACCATTTCCCCCTTATTGAATGCGGTTTGATTTATAGGGAGCTCTATGGTGAAGACACTACCTTTTTTCGGCTCACTGGTAACAACAATGTCGCCTTTGTGGAGTTTTACAAGCGACTTTACCAAAGCTAACCCTATGCCCGACCCGGTATTGTTCTCTTTACTGTTTGATGCCTGATAAAACCGGGAAAATATTTTCTTCTGGCTGTGTTCCGGGATCCCGATACCATCGTCGCCCACTTCAATAATGAGCCGGTCATTCCGCAGGGTTGAACACCCCAGGAATAGGTCTACATTGCCGTATTGGGGAGTGAATTTTATGGCGTTGGATAGCAGGTTGTACAGCATTTTATCGTATTTATCGCGGTCTATCCACCCCGTTATCTCCTCTTGCTCACAATTGAAGTGCAACTGTACTCCTTTGTTTTTTGCCAGCTCTTTAAAAGAATTAAAGGTTTTCAGGGTATGTTTGCGTATATTGGTTTGGGCGACCTTTAATTCCAGTTTACCTTTTTCTGCCTTTCTGAAATCCAATATCTGGTTTACGAGTAACAGCAATCGGTTTGCATTTTGATGGATCAGGCCGAATTTTTCCGTTTGTTGTTCATTATACTGCTCCCGGTTCTCGACCAACAGCTGTTTTGCCGACCCCAGGATCAGGGTGAGCGGGGTACGCAGTTCGTGAGAAAGGTTCGTGAAAAACCGGATCTTTTCGTTATTCAGTTTTTCATCGCGCTCCCTTTTTACTTTTTCAACCAGGAGTTCCTGTTTTAATCTTATCCTGTTTTTTATTTCACGACGAACAAAATAGAAAAGTACCGAGACAATAAATAAGGCCAGGAAAATCATCTTGTATGTCAACCAGAACGGAGGTAGTACTTTTATTTTGTAAGACACTTCATCACTCCATACACCACTGCTGTTTGTAGCTTTTACTTTGAAAATATAGGTTCCAAACGGCAAATTGGTATATTGAACCGTTCTTGTATTGCTGTTGGTTTGTATCCATTTGTCGTCAAAACCATCGAGCATATACTCAAATTTATTGCCCTTTTCATCCGTAAAGGAGGGAGAGGAGAATGCAATGGAGAAATTGCGATCGTTATAGGTCAGTGTAGCTTCTTTACTGTAATTGATATCCCTGGTGAAAATGGTCTGGCCGTTTATAACATCTCCGGGCAACACTTCCTTGCTTTGCACCTTAAATTCTGTGATTACGGGCGGCGGTGTCCACTCATTAGTCCTGATATGATCGGGGGAAAAATAGATCACTCCTTTTTTTCCGGCGACATAGATCCTGGAGTCACTGAATTTATAAAACCCGCTTGAGCTGAAGACATCCAGCCTGTTACCGCTTTTTACCCTGTAAACATCCAGTTCTTTCCGTTTGGGATGAAACCTGGCCAGGCCATTATTGTTGAGGTTTAACCAAAGGGCATCTTCCACATTTACAATATCCGTAATCCAGCTATCTTCCAGTTCCTGTAATTCATCCACCGTATGGAAATCATCGGTTTCCACATTATAAATTGCCAGTCCTTTTCGGGTGGTTGCCCATATACGCTGTTCGTGGTCTATTAAAATACCACTTACATTTTCGTTCGGGATTCCCGAATTACTTTTTGATGTATAGGTTTTCAGCACATTGGTTTCAGGATTCAGCCGAAGTACCCCGTTCTCTGCGGCCAGCCAAATATTTTTTGAACGGTCGATGGCGATTTGATTGATCTCTGTTCCTTTCAGCATATTACCGGCAAGAGGAGTACTTTTGCGGGTTTTCGTATCAAAATAAACTGCTCCTTCACCAAAAGAACCTATAACAAGTTTATCAGGAGCTATTGTTGCAAATGCAAGAACCGGTGTATTATGGAAACCGATAGGCAGAACCTGCGAATTTTGGGTGAGGTAATTATATATAAGAAGCCTTCCGTCCCAAAGGCCGCAATAAAAATTAATGCCGTCATCCGAATATATGCTGGCAATATCGTACTGGGGATTAAAAAGAGGTGAAAAATTTTCCCCGTCCCCGATAAATAATCCGTTGTAACGGGTAGCTACTATTACTTTATGGTCTGTTGTCCTGGAAAAACCCCGGATCCAGGGTGCTTGGTTATCAAGATACCTGGAAATATCCTTGTTGAGTTTAAACTGGTTGTCGTACGGATTGTATTTATCCAAACCGTCTTCCGTTCCTATCCAAAGCACCCCGGATTTATCAAAATACAAGGCATACACCAAATTATCGACGAGCGATAAATTGTTGGAAAGTATCGAATAATGCCACTGGTACTTTCCCTTTCGGATGTCTTCCAGGTTATCACATACCAGCAATCCTCCCAAAGTGCCCACCCAATATTCCCCTTCGGGAGACCTGGCTACCGATAAAAAATAGGGCCCCAGTTTTTCCCGCTGCTTTTCATTCTCCATGTACAGGTTTACAAATTTGTCTTTGTCCCGGTCCAGTTTGTAAAGCCCCTGGCGGGTCCCTATGAAAATATCCTGCTTATGATCTTCATAGATAAAATTCATATACGGATTCTTTTCGTCGGAATAGGGGACCTCGAGAGTGTATTGCTTTGTGTTTTTTATAGTTCCGTCCTTGTTTAAATTCACTTTAGTTATTCCGCTTTGTTCGTATGATCCTATCCAGATGGTTCCGAAGCTGTCTTCTATGATGGATTTCACATAAGCGGCTCCCCTAATATCAACTTTGGTAAACCTGCCGGATTTGGTGTCCATCAGGTACACCCCTTTATTTTTTGTACCCACCCATACCCTTTTAAAACGGTCTGTATGCAAAGAGCGGATTTCGTGATCTGGCAGACTGTATATGTTTTCTTTTTGAGGCAGGAAAGTGGTGAACTCATGCCTGTCGAGTTCAAACCGAACCAAACCGTTCCGTGTACCGATCCACAAAACATTTGACTCGTTGTCCAAAGCTAAAGCTGTAATGTCATCGTTGATGAGTTTATGGGATTTCTTTGCGCTGCCGGAATAAATATCGAATTCGTAACCGTCAAACCTGTTTAAACCGGCAAAGGTTCCCAACCATAGAAATCCCTTTTTGTCCTGGACAATATGCCGGACAGAATTATGAGATAGCCCGTCATAATCGTTGTAATGCTCAAAAGTTATATGTTGAGCATTTAAAATACGGATTGTGAAAAGGATTAACGATATAAATACAGATACGGGCCTGCTCATAAAAATGTTGAACTGTTAGTACACAATAGATGGATACGACTACATCGGGAGATTGAAGAAGATTAAGAGACAATCTCTGATTTTAAGTACATTTCAATCTCCTGTCAATCTTTTAACTATATTTTATTAATACATGACAAAATTCAATTTGAATAGATTTTCCGACAATTTACTGAAAAACAAATTTTGTCATGTACTAAACTATATTTTAATATAAATCCGTCTTTTATCCAGCCACCACCCTAACGACCAACACAGTAAAGTAAAAGCTAATGCCGTAGCCAAAGCCCCTGGTGGTCCCGGAATAACAGCCTGAAAAATACGTTCGCTGACCCATTCAAAAGTGTCCAGACCCGAACCGGCGGGGATCATTCTAAGAATCACATAAAAAAGTTCTGAAAAAAGGTATATAAAAAGCGGGTTTTTACCAAAAATATCAAAAAACCTAACTCCTGCGTTTATTTTTCGCATTTCAATGGCATATATGAGGATCGCCATAACGGACAGGTCGAGGCCCACGGTATACAAAACGAAGGGGCTTGTCCATAATTTTTTGGATATCGGAAAGACCAGGTCCCACCAGAGTGCCAGCGTAACCAGGAAAAAACCTGCCATTAACAGTTTGGCTATTCCTTCGTATGATTTGCCTTTCTTCTGAATGAAAATTCCGGACATATATCCCCCGACAACGTTCACTATGGAAGGTAAGGTACTTAAAATACCTTCCGGGTCAAAGGGGATGCTGTCTTTTTTGTAAATATGCCCCATTCCCAGGACGGACATATCCAACCGGGTAATGGCATTGCCTGCCATTTCCAGTTCGGCTCCGGGTTGCCCGAAAAGATAAAGAATGGCCCAATAGGCCAGCAGGATGGCCCCCGAAATAATTAAAGCTCCTTTTTCGGATATATAATTAACCAGGACAGCCGTAAAAAAATAGCACAGGGCAATACGCTGAAGGACGCCCATTATACGTGTTTCGGCAAATGGTTTTAAGACCCACTGCCCATCTGTGTCTACATTAAAGAAAGGGAACCAGTACATGAGGTATCCCAATAAAAAAATAATGACAGTTCTTTTTATTATTTTTTTCCAGGTTACCCCCGCCGGTGCGTGTTTTGTTTTTGTCATGGAGAAACTCATGGCATTCCCCATTGCAAACAGGAATGATGGAAAAACCAGGTCTGCCAGGGTAAACCCGAACCATTGGGCATGTGCCAGCCAGGAATATATTTTTGCGCCCGTTCCCGGGGTGTTTACAACGATCATCAGGGCTATAGTAAGTCCCCTGAAAACGTCCAGTGACAGAAAGCGCGCTGATTTCGGCGGAAATATTTTTTCTTCCATGTGGATAGCTGGAGTTCGTTTTTGGCCCGATGACCAAAGTATACGTCCGTTATTGGTCATCGGTATTTCGTCCCATTTTTAATTGTAATACCCCTCCCTTTGTAATATCCCGATGGGTAATTTTATAGTGTTTAACAGGAGCATTATTCCATTGAACATCATTTATAAATACGTTGTCCGGGTTGTTGTTGACGGCTTTGATCTCAAATACTTCGCCCGGGTAGTAATCTTTGTGAAGCTGAATAGTAATCTTGTCAAAAACGGGGCTTCCTATTTGATATTCCGGATCATCTTCCGTACCTCCGTTCATTTGAAACAAGCCTATTTTCATCAGTACTGCCAGGCTTCCCATTAAACCCTGATCTTCATCTCCGTTATATCCCTTTGAAGGTGTCAGGTCGGAAAAAACGTGGTCAACTACTTTCCTTGACCAATACTGGGTCAGGTCCGGCCTGTCTAATGCATGGAATATAAATGCGGTTTGTATCGATGGCTGGTTCCCGTAATTGATAGGGATCCTGCTATATTCGGGATGCAGCTCCGCTTCGTGGGAGTCTCCGGATGTAAACCCGGATTTCCGGGCGACTTCAAATTGATCATTTAGTTTTTTTACTGCTTTATCTTTTCCTCCCATTAATACGGCCAGTCCATCAATATCGTGCGGTACAAACCATGTGGACTGTGCGGCATTGGATTCTACAAATCCGTTTTCATATTGATACGGGTCAAAATTTGTTCTCCATTGGCCGTCAACATCCCTGGGAGCCATCCAGCCCGCTTTTTCATTAAAGACATTTTTATAATTCGCTGCCCTTTTTATAAAATAGTCATAATCATCGGTATACTTTAATTTTTTTGCCAGTTGTGCCAAAGTCCAGTCCTGATAGGCATATTCCAGGGTTTGTCCGGAACCATCCTGATGTATCCCGAAACCATTTCCTTCCGGAAGCGGGGAAGGAACGTATCCGTTTTTCAGGTAATACTTCAATCCTCCGCCAATATCCGTATCGTGCTCATATCCCGCTTTCGCCATAATACCTCCAGGCATATGATTTTTTTTAAGTGCTTCATAGATCGTTTCCAATTCGTTTTTTATAATTCCCTTTTGAATGGCACTTACCATAAATGGCGTGGTAGAGGCGCCGGTCATCACAAAAGTGTAATTGCCCCCGGAAGGGCCCCGTGGAATCAACCCCCCATCTTTGTAATATTGCATCAGGGAGAGTGTAAATTCATTCATGATCTCCGGATAAACCAGTCCCCATAACGTATTTATGGTCCATTGTGCACCCCAGAATGAGTCCGAATTGTAATGATTGAATTTTGGTGTTCCGTCAGGATTCAAGGGTAGTTGACCTACTCTGAACTGTTTTCCGGTATTGTCGGGATATGCCCCGTTTGCATCGTTAATTATCCTTCTGCCCTGCAGAGCATGCCAAAGGTCTGTATAGAACCGTTTCCGGTCTTTTTCAGTACCGCCTTCAACTTTAATCCTGTCCAATAGTTCATTCCATTCCTCCCTGGACTCTTCAACCACTTGGTCAAAATCCCAATGCGGCAATTCTGTTTGTATATTGTTTGTCGCGTTATCAACGGAGGTATATGAGATTCCTGCTTTCATTAAAACAGCACCGTCTGAAGACTCCAGACCCACCAGGTAATTTCCTGTTTTAGTATCGCGTTCAACAGACGTAACAGGGACATTGAATTGCATCTTAAAATATATGGTCAATGGTTTGGGACGCCTGTTTGTAGGGGCTGCCACAAGTTTACCGAACAATTCGCGCCCACCTGTTTTTTCTAACAGCCCTTCCGTGTTTTGGCAGGGGCCCAAAACGGTATTTAAATTAAAAAGGATATAGGCTTTTTTGTTTTCAGGAAACAGATATTTATGAAATCCGACCCGTTTTGTGCTGGTTAGTTCGGCTTTAATCTGATACCTGTCTAATTCTACGGAATGGTACCCCGGAGTTATCGACTCGTTTTCATGGCTGAATTTTGAATAAAAATCGGTATGTATCCCGTTTTTATTACCGGAAATTGTTACCGGCATTACTGAAAGTCCGGATATTTGCCAGGCGTGAATATGGCTAAAGCCCTTTATGGTATCTGTTTTGTATCGGTAACCGCTTCCCCAGGCGCCGTTAATTTGGGTATCCGGGCTTAAATTTACCATCCCGAACGGCCTGCTTGCCGATGTAAAGAAAAACCATCTCGAATTTTCCGTGTCGAGAAGCGAATATACTTTATCTGCAAAGCATTTTTTTGGAGTAAATACTTCCTGTTTGTCTCTACAGGATGCCAGAAAAAAAAGAATAATACCTATTCTTATGAGGCCATTTACACAAGTTCTTGTTAAGTTCATTTATTCTTTATCTGATAGCCATTTTTTAAGAAGCCTGACTTTGTGGTTTTATTTTACCCCGGAGTGTACAAAGCAGGCATAAAGTTACACAGGAGGGGCATGAAAATTAAAAATATAGTTTGCTAAATATAAGCAGGCAAATCCTGCCTGCCTATATCTGAACAACTTGATTTGACATTAATTAATAATTCGGATTTTGCTCAATACTTCCCCCCGTATTATCGATTTCAACCTGTGGAATTGGCCTTAAAAGATGTTTTGAGCTAAGGGCGTTGTTTAAAGCGGCATGTGGATTGTGCATCAGGGTACGTTCTATGAGCTTTCCTGTTCTTTTTAAATCCATCCACCTGTTTACCTCTCCTGTCAGTTCCCTGGCCCTTTCGTCGAGGATAAAGTCCAGGTCAACATCTCCCGGAGCGACGGGCATAGTCAATCCGGACCGGGACCGTAAGGAGGTAAGGCGGGCGGCGGCATCTGCAGCATTACCAGACTGCAGGTAAGCTTCTGCTGCAACAAGGTAGGCTTCGCCGGCTCTTATCATCACCATATCCCTTTCCCCTTGCGAAGATTGGTCGGGTTGTGTAAAAGGTATGCCCGGATCGTCAAACTTCTTAAACATGGGGTAATGTACCGTGGTAACCCCGTTATTCCGGAAATAGGTATCCGGGTTGATCACCTTGTAAGGCACCGCGTCGATCTCGGCCTGGGTCCATGCCGTTTCCGGGAAATATATGGCCGTATCCCCGACAGCTACATTTACTTCCGAGCCGCCTACGTTGGCTTTATAGTCTTCATCGGCATAAAGTACTCTTCGGAATGTAGCTTCGGCTCTTTCATCGCCCTCTTCAAACAGGGAATAATAGAAAGGCGTAGGCGCCGGTCCCAGACCTTTTTGGTATATGTCGCCCCTTGCCAGACCTGGATAATCGAAATACCGGAATTTGTACATCATATGCTTTGAATTTCCCCAGCCCCTGCTCACGGAATTGCTTCCGAATAAATAAGCAAATATCACTTCGGAGTTTCGTTGATTATTAATATCTACCAGTTCCTCAAATGAAGCAACCAGGGCGTGGTTGGCCATAACCGTTTCTGCCAGAGCTGCGGCATCGGTATAATCGGATGCGGAACCAAAAGATTTATATCCCCTGGTAAGGAGTACTTTTGATAAAAGATGTCTTACGGCATCTTTGGAGACTCTTCCGTAAACACCTGGATTTTCATCGACTCCGTCAAGGGCCTCCCGGAGGTCCTGGATGATTTGTGTATAGACCTCTTCTTCGCCGGCACGGAAATACTCGGTTTCGGCAGTCTTCACCTGGTGGAGCACCAAAGGTACTCCGCCGTAGTTCTCTACCAGGTTAAAATAGGATAAAGCCCTGAAAAATTTGACTTCGCCTATTCCCCTTGTTCTGGTATCGGCAGGAACTCCTTCTATTTCCTCTGCATTGTCTATGGCCAGGTTGGCCGCGGCTATAATACTGTACTGATTGCCCCAATAAACTCCGATAGCCCAGTTCAGTGAATTCAGGTTTACATAATCGTTGATTTCATCGGCTCCCGAAACGGTTGTTCCTCTTGTTACTACATCGGTCCCCAGATCTTCGAGGACGTAATACATGTCGGCAGTGTATTTTGTGGTGGTTTCCCTGGCTTTTTCATAGACCGAGGCCACCAATTGGTTAAAAGTCTCGGGGTCAGATTTACCCGTTTCAATACTCAATGACGAGTTGTTCTCTTCCTCAAGGTATGACTCGCATCCTGTGCTAAAGATCCCTGCCGTAAGCAGTGCTATTATGAATTTATGATTAAAATATCTCATGGTTCTCAATTTTGTTTGACATTTAACTAGAAGCTTAAATTAACACCGGTCATAAGTGTGCGGGACATAAATGCCGCACCCCAGTCATTCCTACCTGCGTTTTCAGGATCCCATCCGTCGTAATCGGTAAATGTGAAAGGGTTCTGTGCAGTGACATAAATTCTCAGGTTATCTAACTTCAGTTTATCCAGTATGGTAGAAGGGAGTTTGTATCCCAGGGTGATATATCCGACTTTCGTAAACGATACATCGCGATATTTTATGGCGTGCTGATATATACCTCCGTTCCCCGGCTGGTACCATTTGTTGGTAGGGTTTTCCGGAGTCCAGTAATCCACATCGTACCCGTTGAAAGTTCTTGTAGGCTCATTGTCCCAAGGAAATGAAAAACCATTGTGAAAATTACTTCGCACCTTGTTCCCCTTGCTGATGTGGACAAAGAAAGAGAAATCGAAGTTTTTATAGTTCATGGTACTGGTAATACCCCCGGTCCATTTAGGGGTAATGTTTCCAATAATCTTCCTGTCTTCGCCAGGGGTGATCATGCCATCATCGTTCAGGTCCTTTACCCTTACCTGACCCGGACGCTGCCCGTATACCGCAGCCTCGTCTACTTCATCGAGTTGCCAGATGCCATCGGATTCATAATCGTAGATCGATCCGATGGCTTCTCCTACCTTATGGATAAAGCTGGCCCCTTGCACATTGAAGAACATCTCGTCTACATCTCCATAGAGTTTGTCCAGGGTATTCTTATTGGATGCAAAATTAAAATTGGTGGTCCATGTAAAATCATCACTGTCGATATTTACAGTATTCAGAGCAATCTCGATTCCCTTATTACTCGACTCTCCCACATTGTCAAATATTCCTGGAAAACCGGTAACTAATGAGAGGGGCTTATAAAATATAATGTCTGTGTTTTTTCTTTTGTAGAGGTCTACCGAACCGTAAATCCTATTCTTAAGCAATCCGAAGTCAAGCCCCAAATTGATTTCGGTGGTCTTTTCCCAGCGAAGATCTTCATTGGCCAGGCCGTTTAAATAAAGGGTCGATACCGAAGCATCTCCCAAGTTGACTGCACTGGGGTTAAGTAATGACTGTGAAAGTAACGGACCCAATCCACCACCCTGGCCATTGTTGCCCGTCTGACCATAACTGAGCCTTATCTTGGCATTGGAGAACAACTGTTGCTTTTGCATGAAATCTTCATCGATCATTTTCCATGCAAAGGCAGCAGACGGAAAAAAGGCCCATTTATTTTTATCCGAAAGTATGGAAGCACCATCGTACCGGCCCGTTACGGTAAACAGGTATTTATCCATCAGGCTATAGCTTAGCCTTCCTGTGTAAGACTCCAGGGTCTGTTTGGAAAAATCACTGGAAAGGTCTCTTATATCAAGCCCGGCACCTAAGTTGTAGAACAAGTATTCATCTGTGGTAAAATTCCGGACCTGCGAATAGTATCCTTCCGAGCGCTCCATAAATCTTGACATCACTGCAGTGGCATCAATGGCATGTATACCCTTGTTATACCTATAGTTGAAGATATTGTCCCAGGAATACGAAAAATAGTTTTGGTTGTTTACCTGGGCTCTCCGGTTTGACGGGTTCGCAACCACACTCTTGGAATAAAGCCCGCGATACTCTCCATACCTGGTATATTTAATATTAGGCGAAAATTTCGATGTGATGGTCAATCCTTCCACAGGCTTTACCTCTATGGCTATATCCCCTATATATTGCAGGTACTTGGTTTCTCTGGTTACATTGTCACCTTCAAATAACGGATTGGTGATCTGGGTTTCTTTTTGTGTCGGAAAAAATCGCAGTGATCCGTCATCGTTATAAGGACGTCCAATAGGCTTTAATCGGTACGCACTCCTGAAACCTTCCCAGCTCCCCGTATTTTGTACGGCATTGGTGATGTAGTTGTTAAAACTCAGGTTCAACCATTTGGTAAGGTCACTTTTTAAGCTTCCTCTTATATTATACCTGCTAAAATCTTCTCCCTGAATAGTTCCTTCGTCCCGGGTATAGCCCAGACCAACCGCATAAGTAGTAGTCTCACTCCCTCCGCTCAGGTCAATGGTGTGATTGGTTTGCAGTCCTGCCCTCAATACGAGGTCTACCCAGTCTGTACTCACCCCGTCGGCGATGTTCTGCATTTCTTCCGCATCAAAATAGTCCGACAACACCACATCTCCTCTCCTGTAATTAAGATCTCCCGTAAGCTGGGCGAACTCGTTACCCACAACAACGTCCCTGATGAACTCCACGTACCCCGGACCATTGTAGATGGATGGCAAATGATAAGCTTCCTTAAAACCTATATAACCACTGTAATTTACTTTTAATTCACCTGTTTTACCGCGTTTGGTCTCTATGATAACCACCCCGTTACTCCCCCTTGATCCGTAGATGGCCGTAGCCGAAGCATCTTTAAGAATGTCCATTCTGGCGATATCGGCAGGGTTCAGGAAAGAGATATCATCCACAAAGATCCCGTCTACGATAAAAAGCGGGTTTTGCCCGGGGTTGAATCCCCCTTGATTGGCTGTTTCGTTCATATTAATGGTACTGGCTCCACGGATACGGATATTGAACCCCCCGCCTCCAGGTTTGTTGTCCGTACGCTGAATGACTACTCCCGGAGCCTGTCCCTGCATTGCGGAAATGGCATCAACCTTGTTTGTTTTTTCCAGTTGCTCGGCGTTCATGGATGCTACGGATCCTGTAAGATCGCTTCTTTTCACCGATCCGTAACCAATAACCACCACTTCGTCCAAGGCAGATGAAGAAGCGGTTAACTGAACGGTATAATCCGTTGCATTGCCTATTTTAATTTCTTTGGGTTCGTATCCCAGATAAGAAACAACCAGGATAACATCATTTTGTGTAATCTCAATTTTGAAATTTCCATCAAAATCTGTCACTACTCCTGTCCGGGTGCCTTTTACAACTATATTTGCTCCGGGCAAGGGCTCGCTAAGGTCGTCCAGGACCTTACCTGTAATTTCTCTGGTTTGCGACCATGACATGGATGTATATGCCATAAAAAGAATGGTCACAATTGGTAATAAAGTTTTCATATGGTTTTGGTTTATTGATTGCCCCAAAGTAATGTTAAAATAAACCCGGAAAAATGTACAAATTCACCAAAAACATAGACAGATTATTCATATTTTATAAAATTAACGGGTGATAAATTGTTAATATGATGTTTTTTAGATGGGAAGTGAAGCGAACGGGTTTTTTGATTTCAGGGGTATTTGCTACAAAGACAAATCATGCGCAATTTGGGTTCCCTTATAGCGGTTGGAATACACTTTTAGTTGAGGGAGAGGAAATATTTGCAGGTTAATTATCGGTGCCCAGACCTATGCACACAAAATTTTGGATAGTGTTTTTTTATGTTCTACTTTTGAAAGCATGTATTTCAAAAGCCGCAAACATAGCATCAGCTTTTTCTTTATCACTGCTTTCTTTCTGCTGAAAGTAGTGAACCTGCATGCTTTTGAACATATTTCCAATCCGGATGACGATTTTGGGAAGTGTGATATTTGTGCGTTGTATACTGTCAATGAGAACCACAATCCCACAATATTCTTCACTCCTGAAATCCTGCAATTGACTCCTCGGGTTTTACCCCTTATCGGACACGAGTCCATAATCTATGTGGTTTCTTTGCCGCAAATCGGGATAAGGGGGAGATATTTTAATAAACCACCGCCTTACCTTTCTTAAATTACAATAGCATTTGCGCTGTTAAGATTCCCTGAAAAGCCTTTTTCGGGTGATTCCCCTATTCGTATTATTTTCATTATTGACGGTAGTAACTATAAGTTACCCGCTATTGTACTATGTATTTCCGGAAACCGGTAAGCCACTGTACCAACCATATTTTATGCTATAAAGAAAACAGGCCGGCTTCCGGCGTGGAGTTTTTCTTTGCACAGGATATGAATATGCAAACAATTGATTTTTAATATATGATAACCACAAAAGACCTTACAAAAAATTACAACGGCTTTACGGCACTGAATAAATTGAGCCTGAACATAAGCGAAGGAGAAATATTTTGCCTGCTGGGGGCCAATGGCGCGGGAAAAACCACAACTATTAATATTCTTCTGGGATTTATTGCACCTTCTTCCGGAGAAGCAAGTATAAACGGTTTATCAGTAACCGAAAACGCTTCGGACACCAAAAAATATTTGGCCTATATCCCCGAAACGGTAACTCTGTATCCTAATCTTACCGGGGTGGAAAACCTAAAATTCTTTTCTTCCCTGGCGGGGTATAAACTGCATCAGGACGAACTATCACAATTACTGATAAAGGCTGGATTACAGGAAAATGCACATCAAAAACCTTTGCGAAGCTATTCCAAGGGAATGCGGCAAAAAGTAGGTATTGCCATAGCGCTGGCAAAAAATGCCAGGGTCCTGCTGCTAGACGAACCGATATCCGGTCTGGACCCGAAGGCGGCCAATGAGTTTTCTGAAATTCTGAAAGAACTTTCGGTTGGCGGAACAACCATATTAATGGCAACACATGACATTTTCCGGGCCAGGGAAGTAGCTCATCGCATAGGGATCATGAAAGAAGGTAACCTGGTTAGCGAATTGCAGGCTCAGGATATTTCGGCCAATGAGCTGGAACAATTGTATTTAAAGACCGTTTAAACGAGAAATTATATGACACGATTATTTACCGTAGTATTTCTTGTTTTGTTCCATTGCTCCCGGGCACAAACTATAACCGGAAAGGTATCCGATATGGAAACCGGTATTCCGGTTTTCGGAGCTTCCGTAATCCTTATAGATACGGACCGCGGAACCGTTACCGATGAAGACGGAAATTTTTTATTAGAAGGGCAAGGCCCCATCCTGGTGTCCTATATCGGGTACAAAAATTACCGGATAAGGGCAGGAAGTGAATTTTTGAACATCCAGTTGTCCCCCGAAATTACAGAATTACAGACTGTTGAGGTTGTAGGCAGGATTTCAAAAAGTTACGATAGTAAATATTCTTTTTCCGCAACAAAAACAGCCATGGAAAATAAAGATATTCCGCAGGCTATAAGTACGGTTACCAAAGAATTGATTGCCGACAGGCAGGCGTTTCAACTGGCCGATGCGGTAAAAGTTGTCAGTGGTGTTACGCCTTCCAGCTATTATAACCAATACAATATTCGCGGTATAAGTCAGAATGAAGAAGGGCAGATCATTAATGGTATGCGTACACGGCAGTTTTATTTTTTACAGCCCTTAACTACCAATATAGAACGTGTGGAGGTTATAAAAGGACCTGCAAGTGCTACTTTCGCAAGCGTGGACCCGGGGGGCAGTATCAATATGGTTACCAAAAAACCTTTGCCCGTAGACAGAAAAGAGGTTAGTTTAGGAGTGGGCAGTTTTAGCACCTTTACAGGGACCCTGGATTTTACCGGCCCTTTAAACGAATCAAAGACCTTATTGTACCGTGTCAACGGAGCTTACCGGGAAGGACGTTCTTACAGAGACCTGGTCAATAATAAAACGATTCTCATCTCTCCTTCTTTCAGTTATATTCCTAATGATAAAACCGCCATTAATGCCGAGCTTATCTATAACGACATGAACGGGGTCCTGGACCGGGGGCAGCCCATTTTCGGAGCACAAGCCGGGGTTACTGATCTGAAAAGCACTCCCATAAGCATGAATCTGGGAGCTCCCAACGATTTTTTCAGGTCTAAAGAGCTTATCGTCATGGGAAATATCGTCCATAAATTCAATTCCAATATCAGTTTCAACGCTTCCTACATGAAACAGTCGTGGACAGAAGATTTACAGGAACACCGCACTACCGGGGCATTTGCCGTGGATATAAACAATGAGCCCGTAACCTCCCTGGCTGCCATGCAGTTTGTAGAACGCGAACAATATTGGAATATAGACAACATAAGCAGTTATTTCAATTTTGATTTTAACACTGGAAGTATCAATCACAAACTCCTGGTGGGGTATGACCTGCATTACTGGCAAAAACTAAAAGGAGGCGGGCAAAATGCTGCGCGCGGATTTTTATTAAATGACGATACTGTAGCATCTTCTTTTGACATGGATCATGCAGGGGATTATAAAACCATAGAAGTGGACGGTGTTGTTATGCCCAGGCCGAATGTAGGCCATGTCAATCTCAACAACCCCAGGCATGAGGTGAGGGATATCCGGGACTATACGATGAACTCGCGTATAGCAATACCATCGGCGCTCACCACAAACAATGCCGTATACATACAGGAGCAATTGCAGTTCAGGAAAATTACCCTGCTATTGAGCCTTAGGCACGAGTGGTTTAAGGATATTACCAATTACGAAACCCCGAACGAAACCTCTTTTGAGAACCAAAGGCTCATACCGAGGATAGGGCTTACCTATGCCCTGAATGATAACATTAACATTTACGGTACTTATCTGGAAGGCTTCCAGCCCCAGTCGAATACAACAACACTTTTACCGAGTACGGCCAATTTTTTATGGTCGGATGTCTCTGCCGCACTGTTCGACCCTTTGACCAGCAACCTGAAAGAAGTAGGGGCAAAGGTCGATCTGTTCCATAGGCACATGAGCCTGAACGTATCCGTTTACGAGATCAACCAGAAAAATATTTTGATGAGTGCCAATGATCCTTCCCGGCCCGATCTTATGGTACAGCGGGGAGCAGACAGGAGCAGGGGCTTTGAAATGGACATTACCGGGTATATTAATCCGGATTGGCAGATCATCGCCTCTTACAGTTATATAGATGCGAAGATCAAAAAGGATACCAACGAAGATCTGATCGGGCAAAGAAAGGAGAACACTCCGAAGAACAGTGCCAACCTGTGGACCAAGTACGATTTCAGAAATATCTCTTCCCTGAAAGACCTGGCAGTGGGATTTGGCATACAGCATCAAAGCAGTAAAGTACCCTGGTTTACCCGCGATTTCAGAGTGCCGGCATTTACCGTTTTTGATGCCGCCGTGTATTATGCGCCAAGCAAAAGTAATATCCGGGTGGCATTGAATATCGGCAACCTGTTCAATACCAAGTATTGGCTGGGAGCACAAAACTATCTGCGTCTGTTTCCGGGGGCTCCCAGAAACGGATCTCTTGTGCTGAATTATAAATTTTAAGGAGACATTCTATGATTAAAAATACAGAAGCACTAATTGCCAGACTGTTTTGGAAAATAACCTTTAAAAACAAGGCGGTTTTCATTTTAACACTGATTATCGGGGTTTTGTTGGCCTATGCCGTTTTTTCCGGATGGGAGAATTTTAAAACCCAGAAAGAGATCAGAACAAAATACCAGGAAGAGGCCAGGCAGGACTGGCTGGACAATCCTGACAAACACCCTCATAGAATGGCGCATTACGGGCATTTTGCTTTTCGTCCCAAAACCCCGTTGAGTGTTTTTGATTTCGGTATGGAAAGTTTTCTGGGGAGCTCTATCTTCCTCGAAGCCCATGTTCAGAATCCTACCAATTTCTCGGAAGCAGAATTTTCCACAGGCATGCTGCGGTTCGGAGAAATAAGTATTGCCATGATACTGCAAATACTGTTGCCCTTACTGATCTTCTTCCTGGGATTCCGAAGTATTGCAGCCGAACGGGAAAACGGTACGTTGAAAATACTGATGAGCCAGGGATTGAGCCGGAAGCAGTTATTGCTGGGTAAAAGTTTAGGGATGATTTTGGTAATGTCCACTCTTTATTTTCCCATCATCATCATAACCGTATTTCTCTGGGCACTGCTTCAGGAAATGAATATCAGCCAGGATGAAACGTACAGGCTGTTGCTTATTATAGCCGTGTATTTTATTTATCTGTGCATTTTTTGTTTTATAGCGGTTATCATTTCTGCATGGAGCAAAACGTCAAAAACAGCGCTAACTTCGTCTATAGGCGCCTGGTTGTTACTCACCATTTTACTGCCAAGGGCCGGCCAGTCCCTCGGGTCCTATTTGCACCGCCCCCCGTCCAAAGCCGAATTTCAGACACAGATAGAGAACGATGTGGTGAAAACCGGGGATAGCCACAATCCGGATGATCCACATTACCAGGCTCTTAAAGATTCTGTCCTGGCCGCCTATAATGTGGAGTCCGTTACACAATTGCCCTTTAATTACAGCGGGCTTGTTATGAAAGAAGGGGAGAAAATCACTGCGGAAATACACAATGAGCATCTCAGGAAATTACGGGATATCTATGCCAGGCAAAACAGTTTCTCCAGATACCTGGCTTTCCTCGACCCCTATATGGGTATAAAAAACCTGTCTATGGCCCTGGCCGGTACAGACTATAATTCCTTTATAGATTTCCAGGACCAGGCAGAAGAATACAGGTACCACCTGGCTCAAAGCCTGAACGATCTGCAAATAAAATTCGTGAGTAACAGGGCCAAAAGTTCGGCAGACCCGGACTATGCCCTGGACAAAGAGCATTGGGCGGAAATGGAAGATTTTGAATATCGCCCACTCCGGATCGGGAGCGCCTTCCGGAGCGAGCTCATCTCGTTTTTGTCTCTTTCGTTCTGGGTATTATTGCTTGCATGGATCATTGGCCGACTCTCTAAAACCTTAAAAATACTGTAATGAAGTTGTTATTCATAAATTTTACCCGCTCCAATAGTGTTAAGATCGGAGTGTCTTTTATCGTGTTGGCCGGTATCATAAGCTTGTTAGTCGGAAAACAACATATAGAAAAAATAAACCGAAACATTGACGAAGCGGCACAATACCAGCAGAAACACATAGAACGCCATGCCGAATATAACAAGGACGACCTGGGACTCATGCTGTATTACATCAAATTTTCATTAGTAAACGACACTCCGGCATTAAATGGCTTGTCCATAGGGCAGCGCGACATTAACCCTTCTGTCAAAAGCGTAACCATACGTACACTGGAAGCCCAGAAATACGATGCGGACCTCAATAATCCATACAATCTGCTTCTTGGTAATATTGATTTCGGTTTTGTGCTCATCTTCCTTTTTCCTCTGCTTATCATTTCCTTCACTTATAATATCATATCCGAAGAAAAAGAAAGTGGTATCTGGAAGATCATAGCTGTTCAGAGTAAAAGGCCATTAGATTTTGTTCTGAAGTCTTTTGCCGTAAGACTAATAGTAACTATCGGGGCTTTATTGCTCCTGTACGCCATTGCTATTCCGGTATTGGGTATTGAGGCAAATGCGGCTTTCCGGGCTTTTTTCCTGGCATCCGTTTTATATATCCTGGTGTGGTTTACCATTTGTTTTTTTGTCGCGTCCCAGCAAAAAAGCTCCAATTTTAATGCAATTATCCTGCTTTCCGTATGGATTTTACTTGTATTTGTACTGCCTGCTGCCATCAATAATGATCTGCAACATAGATACCCGCTGCCCGAAGCATTGGAGACCACAGTTAAACAACGAAAGGGTTACCACGAGAAATGGGATATGGATAAAGAATTGACCATGAACAAGTTCTATGAGCATTACCCACAGTTTAAAAAGTACACCTTGCCCGAAGGCAATTTCAGCTGGCTTTGGTATTATGCCATGCAGCAGATGGGAGACGATGAAACCTACGAGCAATCCACAACATTGCGCGAAAAGCTCGGGCAAAGGAACGTTGCCGCTTTCCGGATTGCGCAATTCATCCCTACACTCCACCTACAGCTTGGCCTTAACGAGATCGCTAAATCCGGATTGGGAAACCACTTGCGTTTTTTGGACGAAACGGGCCGGTTTCACGAAAAACTCAGGCTTCGATTCTACCCGAAGATTTTTAGTGAAGCATCGGTAGCCTCCGAAAACTGGGAGGATTTTAAAGTAGAGGTTTTTTCCGATGAAACCCCGTTGAACACAGCGAAGCTATATATGCCCCTGGTCATTTTTATTGTCTTTTTCGGTGCCCTGGGCTGGATTGTTTTTAAAAAGCGAATACACCTTTTATGATGTATTGACGGATTCCTGAGTTAACTACCGGGGCGCAAGCCCACGGGGAAGTATAATAAAACAGCCCGTGAATTCATTCCCGGTGCAAGTCCCTTGATAAACCCGGTACTTGCATCGGAACTTTTATGTAGTGTCAAATGGATAACCTATGAGAATTAGTTATTACCTCCTTGTGAATATACTGTTGCTGTCCCAAATGGCAATAGCACAGAAGAAAACAGTAACCGGCATGGTCTCGGACCAGGAAGGACAGCCGTTACCGGGAGTAAATGTTATAGTAAGGGGAAGTACAAAAGGTGCCCAGACGGATTTTGACGGTAATTATTCTATTGATGTTAACAGTGGCGCCGTATTGGTATTCTCGTATATTGGCATGACCAGTGTTGAGGTAGAAGTAAAGGCAGCATTAAATATAAATGTAGAGCTGAAAGAAAATGCTCAGGAGCTTGAGGAAGTAGTCGTTACCTTTAAAGAACCTCTTGTGGAGGCGGATAAAGGAAAAGTAACTTTTAACGTTGCTTCTTCCGCTACTTCCAGCGGGGTATCTTCCTTTGACCTGTTGAAAAAAATCCCGGGGGTGAGTATCGGGCAGAACGAGGAAATCGTTTTGAGAGGGACAACCGGGGTAAACGTAATGATCGACGGTAAGATGAGTTATCTTTCGGGCAACCAGCTGGGGATATTTCTTAAAGGGTTAAGCGTCGAAGACATTGCCAAAGTGGAACTCATCACCAATCCGTCTGCCGCCTACGATGCCGCCGGAAATTCGGGGATTATCAATATTGTAACCAAAAAGAACAGGGCCAGGGGATACGCCCTGAGCCTGAAGAGTAGTGTGTCCAAAGGAAGATCCTGGATGAACAATCAGAATATTTCGGGCAGTATCCATGAAGACAAATGGAGTGCTTATGCCTCTTTCGATTACAATACACCCCATCGTTTCCGCAGGGGTGAAAGTGGAAATACCATTGTGGAGGAAGGAGAGCAGATGGAATTGAGCAGGGAAAACCAGAACCCGTTCGATATCTATTTCTATACCTGGAAAGCCGGGGGCGACTGGCAATTTACCCCGAAACACAGGATCGGCGCTCATTATCACGGGTATTTAGACGATTTTTCGAGTACCAAAACTTCTACTATCCGCAAACATAGGGAAGACGGCAGTTTGTTTTCTAACATCCATTCTACTTATGACCTGGAAGAACCATATCATTACGATGCCATAAATATCGATTATCAATTTGACATTGATACCACAGGAAAAAAAATAACAGCGGATGCCCGGTATATTTCTTACCGTAATTTTTCGGACGGGCTCATGGAGGGGAAGCACTATAATGCCGAAGGGCAACTACGCCATACCAATACGATGCATATACATCAACCCGGCTTTATTAAAATAAAGTCGATACAGGCCGATGCAGACCTTCCGTTTCCGGAAGTGGGTTTTAAGGCCGGGTTAAAATTTGCCGAAGCCGGCAATGACAATAATTTTCGTTCCGAAGAAAAAACAGCCGACGGTTTTGTGGAAATCCCCGAACTAACCAATCATTTCAAATACAAAGAACAGATCAGTGCCGCCTATGTATCGGCTTCCAAAACCTTTGGGAATGTTGAGGTCGAAGCTGGTTTGCGGCTGGAACATACCAGGGCAAAGGCATTGTTGCTGGACGGCTCCTTTGCCAACAACTGGAAATATACCCGTCTGTTTCCCAATCTGTCCGTAGGTTATTTTCCGGATGATGACCACAAGATCGACCTGGCCGTTAGCCGGAGGATCAACCGTCCGTCCTATTCCAGTCTGAACCCTGTACGCTGGTATAACGACGAATATTTTTATTTCTCGGGAAACCCGGAACTGGTGCCCGAAATGGCGTGGCAATTTTCGGCATCTTATACTTTCCGGAAGAAATACATACTCACAACCGGGTACAGTAAACGCAGCGATTATATTTCACGCCATTTATCATTCGATGACAATGGCGTAACCGTGAAGAGCCAAAGTGCCAATTTCACCCACTTCGACCGGGTAGATATCGATATCATGGCACCCCTACAACTGGCACCGTACTGGGATGTCCAGTTTTTTGGCGGACTTAACCATACCAGCTATCCCATATCCCAAAGAGATACGGAACGTACGTTTTCCAGGTGGGCATCGACCTTTTCGGTACAACAGCAAATCCGAATATTTAAGCATTATACCCTGGACGTGTCCCTTAAATATACTTCTGCCGAATTACGGGGGGTTTACCTCGCCAAAGAGGTCTTTTTTGCAGATCTCGGTATTAAACGTTCGTTCCTTGACGGTAAGCTGGATGCTGTATTTACGCTAAGCGATATATTCGACAGTTACAGGGAAAAAGGGGTTTCAAAGAGCAATATCATTAATTACAGCTATAACGACAAACCGGATTCCAGGAGAGTGGGGCTGACGTTCCGTTACCATTTTGGCGGAAACCTGGTTAAGGAAAAAACAACTAAAACGGATGAACAAAAACGTTTATAAGTACAGGTAATACCTTCTGGAGGCATGGCATCTGCAATTCCTTAAACCGTCTCCCTGTTATTGTTAATCATAAAATGAAGACCGTATAACCTTAATTTAACATTGCTGCGATACTTTGCTTGGTTAAATCAACGCACTGTCTTTTGCACACTATTAAAAAAATTATTTTTCTGCTGATCCCCTTTCTGTGTGCCGGGCAAAGTACACATGAAAAGGACAGGCACGATTCATCCCAGGATTCTCTGTTATACATTTATAAGACCGAACTGAAAGAAGCCCTTAGAAACGGGATGCCCGCCATTACTGCCCAAAAACATATACAGCTTGGAGATTTTTACCGGAAAAACGAAGTGTTTACAGAAGCTATCGGTCAGTATAACCAGGCTATGGAGGTCCATTCCGGAACAGCAAAAGACAGCATTCACAGTATACTGAATCGTAAGATAGGGGAAATATATCTCTCCCTGAAGCTTTTTTCCAAAGCAAAGCAATACCTCAAAACCAGCAAAGATATTGCCGTACAAAATAAATACAGGCGTGGACAGGCCAATGCGGAAGGCCTTTTGGGAACCTGTGCGGAAAAGGAAGGGAATTACCTGAAAGCCCTGGAACATCAACAGAAGAGTCTGCAGCTTTTTGAAGAGATTAACGATCAGCGGGGCATAGCCATGGTTAACGAAAATATGGGAAGCATCTATGAGGATTTAAAGCAATACGAAATCGCTCATAAACATTTCGCCAAATCACTGTCGTATTTCGAAAGTACGGATGACGGTGCACAGATAAGCGTATTAAATAATATCGGGGACATGTTCCGCAAAACAGGTAATTATGCCAAAGCTTTGGAATATACCTTAAAAGCACTTCAATTAGCCGTAGACAGAAACAATCTTCATCAGCAAAAGAGCGCGCATCAGGATCTTTCGGAAGCTTACGCCGGAACAGGAGATTACCAAAAGGCTTACGAACATCTTACCGTTTATGGAGAGATGTATAAGGAAATGAATAAAAACCGGGACATCAATAATTTCAATACCCTACAGACAGCGTATGAAATTAACCAGAAAGAAGCACAGATAGAATTGCTGAAACACCAGAACGAAGCCATTACGGCCAACCGCAACCTGATCCTGGTTACTGCCCTTGCCCTGTTATTATCCGGCGGGCTGCTTTACGCACACTTTTCGCGCAAACGCCGGGAAAAAGTAAAATTACAACAGTATAAGCAGCGTTTATTACAGGCCGAACTGGACAAGAGAGAGATAGAAGAAAAAAGATTGCAGGATGAAATTGACCTGAAAACCGCTTCCCTGTCCAGGTATAGCTTGAACATGGCACAAAAAAACAAGCTTATTGCCGATATAGCGTCCGCGCTCAAAAACATTGCATCCCGTAAACAAATGGATGCCCACACCAAGATAAGATCGCTGTCCAGGGAATTAGATACCAACCTGCAAATGGAAGAAGAATGGGATGAATTCATGGGATTTTTTAAAGACATTCACCCCGAATTCTTTAAAAAACTGGCGGCCATTACCACAGAAAAACTCTCATCGGCCGAATTGCGGCTGGCTATGCTGCTTCGTCTTAACCTGTCGTCCAAAGAAATAGCTCCCATACTTCGGGTTACGCCGGACAGCGTAAGAGTGGCAAGATACCGGTTGAGAAAAAAATTACCTATTCCCTCCAAACAGGAACTCGTCGGTTTTTTAATGGAATTGTAGAGATCCCACCTCACAAAAAGACCCTCTCTTTAGTAAATGTTACCCCCATGTAAACAAACCGTGAATGTTGCCTTGAAGTTTCCCCGGTGTACTGTTGTTGTTCACTATTTGTTGCTTTTAATTTTCACTTACAAATTATTGGTAAACATACTTTTGGATCGAATTATAAACCTAAAGAAATGAAACCGGAAATTTACCTGAATCTATTTTTTGTAACACTCCTTGTTGCCATGTTCCCGTCACAGGCACAGGTACAACAAACGGGAAATATCCAGGGAGTTATCACCGACGATGCCGGATTGTATGTACCCGGCGCCACGGTTTTGATCGAAGACCTGAACAAAGGCACGGTAACCAATTTTGACGGGGAATTTACTTTTGTCAATGTTAATCCGGGCATTCATACCGTTTCGGTACGTTACCTGGGCTATGCCACACTCACCCGGGAAGTGGATGTCACAGCCGGAAAAACCGTCACCCTGGAAATATCACTGACCTCACAAAACACCGAACTCAATGAAGTGGTGCTTACCGGGTATGGTTTCGGAAACCAGGTTAAGGCCCTGAATACGCAAAAGAACAAACAAAACATCACCAACATTGTATCGGCCGACCAGGTAGGCAAATTTCCCGATGCCAATATCGGCGATGCCATGAAGCGCATCCCCGGTATAACCATGCAGGTAGATCAGGGCGAGGCCAGGAACATAGTAGTACGCGGTCTGGCTCCACAACTCAACTCGGTAACCCTGAACGGTAGCCGTATCCCCTCCGCCGAAGGCGATAACCGCAACGTTCAGATGGACCTGATCCCTTCGGACATGATACAGACTATTGAAGTCAACAAAGCTGTTACCCCCGATATGGACGCCGATGCCCTGGGAGGGTCGGTTAACCTGATAACCCGTTCGGCACCCAGTGACTTCAGGCTGTCCGCCACTGTCGGTTCCGGGATAAACTTTATTACCGATAAACGTATTTTAAGCGGCTCCTTTCTTGTGGGCGACCGGAGCAAAAACAAAAAATTCGGATGGATGATCGCAGCCTCTGTGAACGACAACGACTATGGCTCGGACAACGTAGAAGCCGAATGGAGCAACGAATTCGAATACAATGCACATGACGACGAGGATAATCTGGAAAAAGCAGAAGTAAATCCCTATGCTTCCCAGGTGGAAATAAGGAAATACCTGGTACAGCGCATCCGAAGGAGTTTTTCAGCCAATATGGAATATGCCTTTAACCCCGATAATACAATATATTTTAAAGGCATGTACAACTGGCGCGACGATAAGGAGAACCGTTACGCTACAGCCACTGAGATTATAGATGGTGAAGACATTGCCCCCGGTGATTTTACCATAGAAAACGGCAACCTCACCAGTTTCCCGGTGGAAGCCGAAAAATCGCTTAAAGGAGGTGTGGGCAGCAAACGGGGAGAAGGCCGCCGTTTGGAAGAACAACGTATGCAAAACTATACTTTGGGCGGTGAGCACCTGTTCGGGAGCCTGAAGATGGACTGGATGGGGGCTTATGCGCGGGCGCGGGAAAAAAAACCGCAGGAACGCGTTTACAGCTTTGAGTCGGCCGATGCTTATATGGCGAACAATAGCACGGATACCCGCAAGCCTTTTCACGAAGTATTGACGGCACTTTCCCCCGAAGACTTTGAATTCGATGAGTTTGAAGAAACCAATTCCTTTACCGAAGAAGAAGATGTAAATGCCTTTGTCAATGCAGAATTACCTGCGGATTTCTTCGGAAACGGGAACGGTATCCTGAAATTAGGGGCCCGTGGCCGGTTTAAAAACAAAACGCGAAATAACAATGAGGCCGTTTACATACCCGTATCGGGCATAGAAACAATGGCAGATACGGATGTGATAACCTATAATAATAACTTCCTCGCCGGAAAACAATATGTACCGGGCTTCTTCACCTCCGCTGCTTATGTAGGCTCTCTGGATTTTTCAAATGAAAATGAGTTTGATCGCGAAGAGAACGAAGAGATATTAGCTGAAAATTACGACATTAAGGAAAATGTGATTGCCGGTTATATTATGGCCAACCAGAAACTAAGCGATAAATTGAGCATCCTTGCCGGGGTCCGTGTAGAAAATACCTCTGTAAAAAGTATTGGTAACGAAGTGATTTTTGACGACGAAGGCGATTTTGAAAGTAGTCACACAATAGAAGACAAAAGCTCTTACACCAATATTTTACCGGGGGTGCATTTTAAATACAACCCTACCGATAACACCGTCTTGCGCCTGGCATGGACCAATACCCTTTCACGACCCAATTACATCGATCTGGTACCTTATCGCCGTGTTGTAGAAGAAGACGAGAGGATTTTTATCGGAAATTCGGAACTAAACCCTACTACCTCCATGAACTTCGACTTTATGGCAGAGCATTACTTCCGGTCGGTCGGGATTATCTCCGGAGGAGTATTTTATAAAAGCCTGAAGGATTTTATTTATGTGTTTGTTACCGAAGATGCGGCTACCGGTTATGATTTGTTCCAGCCGCTTAACGGCGATAATGCCAGTATTGCCGGCGCAGAAGTGGCTTTCCAGAGACGGTTGGACTTCCTGCCCGGATTTGCCAGAAACCTCGGGATTTATCTCAACTACACCTATGTGAATGCCAAAGCCAACGGTATTACCAACGAAGACGGTGACGAACGCGGCGATCTGGACCTGCCAGGTGCTGCCCCTCATATGTTTAACGGATCACTATCGTATTCGGGCAATAAGTTTTCGGCAAGGATCTCGGCCAATTTTTCCGATGCGTATTTAAACGAACTTGGTAGCGAAGCCTTCGAAGACCGCTATTACGACCAGCAGTTCTTCCTCGATTTTAACACCTCATTCGCCATCAATAAAAACCTGAGGATATTTGCCGATCTGAACAACATTACCAATCAGCCGTTGCGCTTCTACCAGGGGAGCAGGAACCAGACCATGCAGATGGAATACTATGGAAGAAGACTTACATTTGGCGTGAAATACGACCTTTTTTAATAAAAGAACACACAATAATGATAAAGAACATAAGCATGAAGAAATTGATATACCTTATCTGTGCCTTGGGGATACTGTCCTGCAAAGAACAATTACCCGTGATAAAGCCCACCGTTATTACCGAAAAAACACCCAATGACACGGACGATCCCGCCATCTGGGTAAACAGGGAAAACCCGGAAGAAAGTATTGTCTTCGGTACGGATAAAGGAGACCAGGAGCAACCGGACAGTGGCGTTTATGCCTTTGACCTGGATGGGAAACTTATCCCGGAAAAGAGTATCACCGGGCTTATTCGCACCAACAATGCCGATGTGGAATACGACTTTAAACTCAATGACTCTGTTCATACCGATATCCTGGCATTTACCGAACGCGGACGCCGGCAGATCAGGGTTTTTTCAGTTCCGGACATGAAACCCCTGGACAACGGAGGGTTTAAGGTATTTGAGGATGCGGATGACAGTAACCCGGAATTCAGACAACCTATGGGGATTTCCATATACAGAAGTCCGGAAACCGGAAGGGTTTATGTTATTGTAGGGAGAAAAAACGGCCCTGCCGAAGACTACCTGTACCAGTATGAGCTGGTTTCGGATTCGACCGGAGTCCAGGCTGATCTGGTTAGAAAATTCGGCAAGTTCAGCGGGAAAAAAGAAATCGAAGCCATAGCTGTAGATGATGCCCTCGGGTACATATATTATAGTGATGAGCAGGAAGGGATACGAAAATATTATGCCGACCCTTCGAAGGGAAATGAAGAACTGGCACTTTTCGGCGGGGAGTATTTTACAGATGACAATGAGGGAATTGCCATTGCTGCCTATCCTGATGGAGAAGGTTACATTATCGTATCTGACCAGGGAGCCCATGCCTTTAATTTTTTCCGGCGAAGCGACAATACCTTTGTAAAAGCCCTGAACCTTGGTACCTTGAGTACCGATGGCTGTGAAATAACCCTGGAACCACTGGGGAGTAAGTTTCCCAATGGCCTGTTTGTTTCCATGAATGACGACAGGGATTTTTTCTACCATTCGGTTGATTCCCTGAAACTGGGTAAATAACAAGCAAACATATCTGTACGTTACATCATATAAAAGCCCTTCGATAATCGGAGGGCTTTTTTCTTAGTGTTGCCTCGGGAGGACTATGCTGAAGAAATTTATTCCGGTTCGGTCCTCAATAAGGAAGTTTCAATGCAAGACCACCGAAATCAAAAAAACAACCCCACCTATTTTCCCATATCTTTGTCCCGTCAAATGCAAGAGAAGGAGCATGGTCAAACTACATCTGTCCGGAAAAAGCTATATTGCCATACTTTTTGTGGTGATGGTTATTACCATTATAGCCACTTATATGCTTAACAGGCTTATCTCCGATGAGGTGGAAGATGTGAGTGCGGATATTGCCAGGCGTAGTTTCCGAAAAAAATATGACAATCTGCAAAACCAGTTTCGGCTTCTTCAGAAACCGCTTTTCGATGCCGGAAAGCTGGTAAGGGAACAATCGGATACCGTTACCGTTCTTCAACATCTCGGAATACTGAGCAATATACAATTGTCCGACAGCAGCGTGGTAAGCAACTGGTACGGCATGGCAAGGGGTAATGGAAAGGAAACGTTTTATTCGCAAAGTCGCGCGGAAGATATGGAGGGCCTTCGGGAGTATGTTCTTTCCCGTGCTCGTTTCCCGGGCCCGGAAGTTTTTACAGAAGTGATTACGAGTGAAAAAGGGCGTTCACTATGGCGTCATACTATTCATTTCCATACATCTTACGGTACGGTTTTTTATGGTTATGATCTGGATTTACAGGCCGTACAGCGACTGTTCTGGGACATCGACATATATTCCCAGAGTTATGCTTATGCCTTTAATTCCGGAGGAATATGCCTGTTGCACCCGGATACGGCGTATATAGGGAAAAACATTTTTGATTTTTCTCCTTTGAGATCCCGGGATACCATTTTCAGATCCTCCGATCACAACGAAAATATGGTAGAGTCGGAATTCCTGAAACTCGAAGTCATCAACTATGTACAGCCTCTGCATATTACGGGAGACAGATATTATGTTTCGGTTAATTTTCCCAAGAGTATCAATGAGCAGGATATCAACCGTATAAAAAAATACAGTTTTTACATTTATCTGCTTTCTACCGCATTACTGCTTTTTGTGTTCTATTATTTCACCAGGGCCATACGTATTGAATACAGAAGGCAGGAACAGTTGCGCCGGGAAAAGGCCAGACTTGCCCTGGAAAAAGAGGTTTTTCAGAAAGAAAGTGCCCTTTTGCAATTACAGCAGTTGAAAAACCAGATCAACCCGCATTTTCTGTTTAATTCCCTCAGCGCCCTTTATACCCTGATCGATCAGGATAAAGCCCTCTCTAAAAGGTTTACGATTAAGCTTTCCAGATTGTACCGCTATCTTATTCAGGCCCCTTCCGAAGATATCACGGAGGTAAAAATGGAATTGAAATTTATAGAAGAATACCTGTTTTTGCAGCAGACGAGGTTTGGCGATAAGATCAGCTTTGAAACCGAAGTAAAAGAACCGGGATCCCTCGAACGAAAAATTCCTTACCTTTCTTTACAGACCCTAGTGGAAAACGCTCTTAAACATAATGTAGCCACCAAAGAATATCCACTCGACCTGCGCATAGAAGTACTTTTGGATAAAGTTGTTGTGAAAAACACTTACCAGGTGAAGGAACAGGAACAGGCAGGGAGTCGTTTCGGGCTGAAATATCTGAAAGGTATTTATGATTTTTATAAGGCATCCGGTTTTAAGACCTATGTCCGGGACGGATTTTTTTATTGTGAATTGCCACTGTTATAAAAAATATCCGTTCACTCCGTTTTTTTACCCACTCACTCCATTTCATTTGGTATACACAGGCCTGTCATAGACATTTAAAAAAAATTAACCAAAAGTTAATCTGTCTATGATAAAAGTTTACCACGTATTTACGGCGATTCTGTTGTTTTTATGTTCTTTGAGTATGGTGGTGGCCCAGGAGAAAAAAGAAGAAGAAAAGGATTCTACCGAAACCTCTTCCCTGAAAAAATACAGTGAATTACTCAAAGAAGGAACGTTAAAAGAAGGCCTTTTTAATGTTATAAAAGTAAAAAATGACTATTATTTTGAGATCCCTGATTCCCTGTTCGGAAGGGAATTTCTCATTGTTAATAAGATTTCCCGCGTTCCACTGCAACTTAACGAAGCCGGATTAAACAAGGGCATGGAGTTCGAAAACAAGGTGATTACCTTTCAGAAAGACACCTTGCTGGGCAAAGTATGGGTACGTACTTCCATTCCCATGGTAACATCGCCTGAAGATGATGCTATTACCCGTTCCGTACACGATAATTTTTCTTCCTCCATCGTAGAGGCCTTTGATATAAGGTCAAAAAACGAAAAAACATCGTCTATTGTTGTAAAAGTCAATAAGGTATTCGACGGAAAGGAAAAGAGCTTTAATGATGTTTTCAGTAATACCGGCCTGGGAGGATCTGCCAAATCAGCTTTGTCGTATATAGAGACCATAAAGGTCTTTCCCGGTAATATCATGGTAAAGTCAGACCTAACGACTTCTGTATCCGAAGGAGGTGCAGATCTGCCCATTACCATAGGTGTGGCGTGTAATATTGTATTGCTGCCGGAAGAACCGATGCAACCTAGGTTTCTGGACAAACGTATTGGTTATTTTACCAAAAAGCGATGGTATTTCAATGATGAGCAACACGCCATGAAAGAGCGGGAACTCATTACCCGGTGGCGTCTGGAGCCCAAACCGGAGGATGAACAACGTTACCTGACAGGAGAACTCGTAGAGCCCCGAAAGCCTATCGTATTTTACCTAGACCCGGCCACTCCGAAAAAATGGCGAAACTACATTAAGCAAGGCGTTTTGGATTGGCAGAAAGCTTTTGAACAGGCAGGCTTTAAAAATGCTGTAATAGCAAAAGAACCGGGAGAAAAGGATACGGATTTTGATATTGATGATGTCCGGTATTCTGTGATCACCTACGCCGCGTCTCCGAAATCCAATGCCATGGGGCCGTCTGTAGTAGACCCGAGGAGTGGAGAAATACTGGAAGCGGATATCATCTGGTGGCATAATGTGATGACTTCACTCCATAGCTGGATGCGGGTACAAACAGGCGCTATTGACGATAAGGCCAGGAAAAATGTTTTTGGAGATAAACATATGGGCGAAGCGGTGCGTTTTGTGTCCTCCCACGAGGTAGGCCACACTTTCGGGCTTAAGCACAATATGGGAGCTTCTTACGCTTTTGAAGTGGATTCGCTGCGCTCCAGAACCTTTACCGACAGTATGGGAGGTACTGCCCCCTCCATTATGGATTATGCCCGGTACAATTATGTAGCGCAACCCGGAGACAATGTGTCGGCCATAACCCCCAGGATTGGCATTTATGATAAATATGCCATTCAGTGGGGATATACGTGGTTTCCGGACAAAGACAAGGAAGAAAGAAAACTGAAAAAACTGGTGAAAGCGCATAGCGATGATCCCCTCTATTTTTACGGGGAACAGCAGTCGTATAAGAATGTTATAGATCCCCGGTCACAGTCCGAGGATTTGGGGAATGATGCCGTAAAGGCCGGAGGTTACGGTATTAAAAATCTGAAAAGAGTACTCGATAGTGTAGTTTCCTGGACTTATGAAGAAGGAGATACCTATTACCGCACCGGTAAATTATATATGGCAGTTATCGGTCAGTGGCAGCTTTATAATAACCATGTGCTGAACAATGTTGGAGGCGTGTACCTAAACAATACCGTTCATGGTGACAATAAAGCATCTTATGTTCCCGTACCTTATGCAAAACAGGAGGCAGCTGTAAGATACCTGAACGAAAAAGTATTTACCATACCCGAATGGTTGTTTGCAGATGAAGTGCTGACCAAAACCTTCCCGCTGAAAGATTCCCCTTTAGGTCCTTATGAGTATTCGCCCTATACCATGGCCAGGGAACTGCAATACGATGTTTTTTATAACCTGTTTAAAGATGACAGGTTGCTGAGGTTACTGGAAGCAGAAATATATTCCGCTGAGGAGCAACAGACTTTTAGCATTAACGATCTGTTTGAAAGTATTCGTAAACACGTTTTCGGAAAGACCGGGAAAGGAAAACCCCTAACGGTTTTTGAACGGATGGCGCAGAAAAACTATGTAGATGTGCTTATTGTCGATCTCAACAAACTTTTTGAAAAAACATCAAAAAAAACACTGCAAATACCCGCATCTTTGCAGCTTCCAACCCTTTGTAACCAGGTTGTTAACAGCGAGACAGCGGCCAGGAATATAAATTATACGTCCATAAAGCGGGTCTCCGAGGTAACCTCCGTGAAAAAAGGAGAACTATACACCCTGCTTCAATTGCTCCGAAAGAAGAAGAATAAGGGCGACAGGACTACCCGGATGCATTACCTCGATCTTATTGGCCGTATAGAAGAAGCGATTAACAACTAACACCGTTTGAAACCTAATCCAATGAAGAAAAGTTTACATTTATTATTACTGCTATTACCCGTTTTGGGTTTTGCGCAACAAACCAGAACCATCGAAGGCCAGGTGTTATCCGGGGAAGACAATATGCCATTGCCCGGGGCATCGGTATACGTAGATTCCCAGACCATAGCAAATGAAACCAGGATAAGCGGTATTATTGAAAGTACCAGTATCGGGACCGTAACCGATTTTGACGGGAATTTTACCCTGGAGATCCCCGTGAGTATAGAGAAACTCACCGTGAGTTTTATGGGATATGAAGCCCGTACATTGTATATCACAGATAAAAAGTCTTATACCACACACCTTACTCCGGAAACCAGTTCACTCGGCGAAGTGGTGGTTACGGGGTATCAGAAAGTGGAGAAGCGAAAGCTTACGTCATCCGTTGCCATGGTAGACATGGAAGATGCCCGGCAGATCGGGGTATCGAGTGTCGACATGTTATTGCAGGGTCAGGCTGCCGGGGTAGTGGTAACCCCCCAGACCGGGGCACCGGGAGCACCTGCAAAAATACGGATACGCGGTACGGCCTCTTTATCCGGACCCCAGGACCCGCTGTGGGTGGTAGACGGTTTGCCGCTCGAAGGGAATGACGTACCAGATTTTGGTGATAAGGATAATATAGACCAGTTACGCAATTATTCCATTGCAGGAATCAACCCGGACGATATTGAGGAGATTACTATCCTTAAAGATGCCGCAGCTACGGCAATATACGGGGCAAGAGCTGCCAACGGAGTTATCGTAGTTACCACCAAAAAAGGGAAAAAAGGAAAAATGAATGTCAGTTTTTCTGCAAATACCTTCTACACAATGCGACCCGATTTCAGTAAGCTGAATCTGATGAATGTCTCCCGGAAAGTTGATTTCGAACTCGCACTCGCCCAACGGACCGATCTTGATTTTCGTTCGGATAAAGGAGAGGTGATGCGGATACTTAACGGGGCGGGAGAACTTGGAAATTACCGGGATAACGGCTTTGGTGCACTCTCAAACACCACACAGGCAGCCCTGAACAGTCTCAGAAGAAACCAGACCGACTGGGGAGACCTGCTCTACCAAGCCGCAGCCAATAAACAATACAGCCTGAGTGTCTCGGGAGGGAGTGAAAGATCGGACTACTATTTCTCTCTCGGATATTACGATGAAGAAGGCACGACCATAGGTACCGGTTTCGAACGGTACAACATTACCCTGAAAAACAACTATCAGGTATCCGACAAGTTCAAGATTGGGGTTTCTCTGTTTGCATCACAGTCCAAAAAAGAATCTTATGTCACCGATACCGACGCATTTACCAATCCGGCTAACTATTCCCGCAATGCCAACCCGTATCTGAGCCCGTATAACGAAGACGGATCGTACCGTTACGACATGGATATCGAAGGTTTCGAAGGACGAAATGTTCCTTTTAATTTTCTGGAAGAACGGGAAAACACTTCTTACGAACTTAAAAACAATGCGCTGAAAGCCATCTTCGATGCCGCTTATGAAATAACAAGCGACCTGAAGTTGTCCACACAACTGGGGCTACAGCTCGATAAAAACAGCACAGAAAAATATGCGGCTGCCGATTCTTATTTTACGCGTAAAATGCGGGAAAGAACACGCCGTTACGATTCCTCACAAGGAGATTATTACTACTTTCTCCCCGAGGGCGGTATTATTCAGAACTGGGAGGACAGCTTCTTCCAGTACAACTGGAAATCCTTACTGGAATACAATACCCGTATCGGTGAAAAACACGAAATAGATGCCATGATAGGATCGGAACTTCGAAGATCGGAGTCTAAGATCGTAGCCACGAAAGGGTTTGGTTACGACCCCAAAACATTGACAACACGTCCTATCATGTTTCCCGATGAGAGCGATGCCAGCGAAAGCAGGTTCAGAGCGTATGATAGAAGTAAAATAGAAAATGCCTATGCGTCGTTCTACGCTACGGCTTCCTATACGTACGATCGGAAATATACGGTGTTCGGTAGTGTTCGTTATGACGGCTCTAATCTTTTCGGAGTAGACCCCAAATACAAATACCTGCCGTTGTGGTCTACATCTGCATCATGGCTGGTGAGTGAGGAAGAATTTCTTAAAGACAGTGAGGTACTATCCAATTGGAGGCTAAGGGCGTCTTACGGTTTGCAGGGAAATATAGATAAAGACACCTCTCCCTATGTGATCGGTGAATATAACAACGCATCCATACTGCCTGGAAATAACGAGCAAACCGTTGTCGTAACCTCTCCGCCCAATGATAAACTGCGTTGGGAAAAAACGCAAAACTATAATATAGGGACCGATATAGGACTTTTTAATAACCGGATCAGTCTGGCATTTGATATCTACAAAAGAAAGAGTTCCGATCTTATCGGGATGAAGTCCGTCCCGCTCGAAAACGGGTTTGAATTTACTAATCTCAACTGGGCACAGGTTACCAATAAAGGTTTTGAATTGTCCCTGACCACCAGGAATATTGCTTCAAAGAATTTTACCTGGACAACAAATTTCAACATATCTCATAACAAAAGTAATGTGGATAAGATCCAGATCCGTGAGAACAGTTTCCTGCCTTCTCGGGAAGGATTGCCGGTTAATGCCGTTTTTGCATTGAAAACCGCAGGGATGGATGAGAACGGGTACCCGATGTTCTGGAAAGGAGATCAGAAAGTAAGCGCTGTGGAATTCTTTGACCTCGTAGACCCGTGGGCGGACTTTTTTCCGGGATATTTAACCCAGTCCAACCTAAGCAATGAAGGTTTCAGGGACCTGTTTACCTATGTAGGCGATAGTGATCCGAAATACAGCGGGGGGATTATAAACAACTTCTCTTACAAGAATTTCGATTTTACCGTTGCGGCCAGTTTTAACCTGAAACAAACGGTAGTTAAGAGGCTTCCGTACAATTCGACCCAGGTTGACAGGGGGCGAAATTACAGTACCGATATCCTGAATGCCTGGTCTCCGGACAATACGGGTTCGAACCTGCCTGCCATAGTCGGCGAAACTTCCGGTACGGGCGATTCCTGGATGGCTTACAAATGGTTTGCAGATCTCAATCCGATAGCGACCATGTCTTATCTCGATACTTTTGTCGATGAAATGAGCTACCTGAGGATTTCCAGTATCCGTTTGGGATACAGCTTGCCCAAATCGGTAACCTCAAAACTGAAAATAGATAATATCAGGTTTAACGTGGAAGGCAGAAACCTTTTTGTTATCAGTTCCGATTACGAAGGATATTTCGATCCGGAAACCTATGGTAATATTTACGCACAGCCTATTCCGAAATCCATAGCACTCGGACTCAATGCTTCATTCTAAATCCCGACACATGAAAAAATATACATACCTTTTTATAGCCTTAGCTGCCGGTCTTCATTTTACGGCCTGCGATAGCTATCTGGATATTGAACCTCAAGGAAAAGTAATCCCTGAAACACTCGAAGAAAACAGGGGGCTGATAACGATGGCCTACAACGGTTTCCCAGCACATAAATCACGTCTTACGTTTCGTGCGGATGAGCTGGTATTGGACGAGTTCAGTATTGATGCCCCGTATTACACGGATGTTTATACCTGGGCAGACGTTAACCCTGATCCGCAGACCGCGGCATATCCCTGGAGCCAGTTTTACAACACTATTTTTTATACTAATTACATCGTAACCGAAGGCCGGAAAACAATCGTGGACTCGGCAGATAAAAACCAGTTGATAGGGGAGGCCTATGCACTTAGGGCTTACGCATACTTTGACCTCGTCAACCTTTATGGTAAGCCATATAACGAAGCCACAGCGGATACAGACAAAGCGGTGCCCCTGGCCCTCGAAATAGATCTGGAGCAGGTGTTTACCCCCGTTTCCGTAGCACGGGTCTACGAGCAGGTACTTGAGGATATTGCAAAAGCAAAAGAATTATTGGTCCTGGAAACACAGGAAACCGGGATGAATTACCGCTTTTCCGTAGGGGCCATACATGCCCTGGAAGCAAGGGTGTATCTCTACCGGAACCAATGGGAGAAAGCCTTGCAAGCTGTAGAGAAAGCCTTGTCTTATAACAATATCCTGGTAAACCTGAATGCGGACGAACAACTTCCGAACCGTTACGATTCACCGGAATCTGTCCTGGCCCTGGAAGATGTCTATGAATCTGACGTGAATAATGCCGCTTATGTTTCGGACATGCTTACCGACCGCTATGATGAAGATAACGACCTGCGTTTTGCCCTGTATTTTGTACAGGACGGATCCCGTTATAAGTCTAACAAGGGCGGAGCACAACAATTCAAATGTTCCATACGAACAGCAGAACTTTACCTGATACAGGCAGAATCTTTAATGAAACTGGAACGTACTGAAGAGTCGAAATCCGTATTGTTTTCATTGCTTCGTAACCGATACAGAACAGCGTATATACCAACTCTGGAAAGTTCAATTGAAGCCATGAATAATACCGATTATGCAACGGCATTAATGGAAGAACGTGCCAGGGAACTGGCTCTCGAAGGACACCGCTGGTTTGATCTCCGCAGGGCGAACCAAAAAGAAATTCAACACACCTTTAACGGTGAAGTATATACCTTACAGGCTAACGATCCCCGGTATACACTGCTATATCCGCAGGAGGCCAAACTGAATAACCCCGAATTGTAAACAGAATGTTTGAATTAGTTTTTCCGAAAGGCCCGGGCTGCATTGCATCTCCGGGCTTTTTTATGGAATAAGCTCTTTGTCCGGGACTGTTTAGAGCAGATAGATGAATTAAATCTTCCGGGAGATTAGTATAAACGTATGGTTTTAACCGGATTTTGGGGAATTTTATAAGCTTTTTGGTGCTTTCGTAGTAATTTTGGACTATAATTGCAAAGCTATGCATGTTGTAATTGTAGAAGATGAGGACCTGGCAGCCCAAGACCTGAAAAAGCGTCTGCTAAACCAGGATATACTGGAGGTACATTCCATAACCCGGATGAGCACAGTCAAAGAAGCCGTGGCCTACTTCCGGGGACATACGCCTGACCTTGTTTTTCTGGATATTCACCTGGGCGATGGTAACAGTATGGCAATACTGGATGTTGTCCGTATATCGGTTCCCGTCATATTTACTACAGCCTATGATGCCTATGCTTTGCAGGCTTTTAAGCATTTTACCGTAGATTATCTCCTGAAACCTTTTGATACAGAAGATCTTTATCGGGCGCTGAACAAATACAATTCCATAAAGGAAAAATACAGTGAAGCGCAAAAAGTGGAAGCTTTGAAAAACCACCTCAGAAAGGATAAAGAGGATTTCCTGAGACGTTTTCTGGTGAGTCACGGGTATCGTCTCGTGCCTGTGGAAGATAAAGACATCATTTTTTTCTATGCAACGGGTAAGCACCTTTTTATCTACGTGAATAACGGAAATAGTTACCTGTACAACAGTACGGTAAAAGAACTTATACATAAACTCGACCCGGAAATCTTCTTCCGGATAAACCGAAATTACATAATACATGTACAGGCCATAGCCAAAGTGATAAAACATCGCAGTCAACGGCTTGAACTTGTGCTTAAACGGGATGTACCAAAAGGTGAACCTGTATTTGTAAGCAAAAACGAGGTGAGACATTTCATGGAGTGGATGGGAAAATAAAGAGCGTTTATTTTAAGAATTTTTAGGGAAAGATTATGCTCGCTTATATTTAAATTAGTCGTTGCTTATCCCGCGGGATTTTATAGTTAATGAGTTTTTAAATACTCTTAGAAACTGTCTGAAATTTGTTTTTGGGCCTGATAATTATCGGAATTATAGTGTATTCCGGGCAGGTATAGCGGAAAAAGACATATAAAGGAACCGAAGGATAAAATTTAGACAGTTTTCTTATATTATGCAGGATCCCTGGTAAAAAAAGGGAAGACCGGTATGCCGATGATTCGTATGCCTTCGGGGTCAGGCCCAATGAATACCTGAAAGAACAGCTTAAAAGATTTGATGCGGGAGATATTGTCATTTTTGAAGCCTTCGGAAAAGAACATCTGGAATACCGGATGAAAAATCCCAGGTAGGAGGGGCTGTGGGGATGGAGTCACTGTTTTCGGAGGAAGAGCTCAAATCCGATTAAGGATATGATATTATAGAATTATGCACCGGAGAAGTAGGGTTGAAAAGATGCTGTAATACGGTTTGCCGGAATAAAAAGGTAGATATACCGTAGATTTGAATTCTAAACTAGGTTTTGTGTTGAATTCCATGACCTTTTTCGGGTAGTTTTAAAAATATGAGTTATGCAAAATATCAAAGGAGTTATTTTTGATCTGGACGGAACTATAGCAAATACATTACCCATGTGTATCGCCGCATTCCGGAAATCCATTGAACCCCTTACAGGCAAGACGGTTTCCGACGAAGAGATCGTTGCTACCTTCGGCCCCTCCGAAGAAGGCACTATTATGGCCCTGGCCCCGGATTATTACGATGAAGGCGTGTCAGCTTATTTGAGATACTACGAAGAGCTTCACCATATGTGTCCCCGGCCTTTTGACGGCATTGTCGAGCTGCTGGAAACTTTGAAGGATAATGAGGTAAGGTTGGCGATGGTCACCGGTAAAGGCAAAAACAGTGCGGATATCTCTATGGATAAGTTCGGCATTACCTCTTATTTTGAAAAAATAGAGACCGGGCATCCCGGCGGACCGAGAAAGGTGGAAGGTATCCGCGCTTGCATGGATTTCTTCGGTGACCTGGATAAAAGTGAAGTGATATACGTTGGCGACGCACCGAGCGACATAGAATCATGCCGGGCAGTGGGTGTGCCAATAGTTGCGGCAGCCTGGGCAGAGACCGCAGAGCCGGAAAAACTTAAACTCCTGAAACCCGAAGAACTTTTCTATAATGTAGGGGATTTTATCGACTGGCTGCAATCGAAAATATGACCAAAGAAGGAAAGGGACAAAAGTAATTCTTTGACTTTTTTATGGGTGATATGATAAGGAAAAAGTATTATTCTTGAAATTTATAAGTATAAAAATGATGTATAAACGATTAATGCATATATTTGCATAACCAATTATGTAATTAGTTATACATATGAATTTATTCGCTAAAACAGGAAAAATGGCACTGGGTAGCCGTTTGAGGTTATTAACGGCAAAAGTGACCGACGATGCCGCTAAAATCTATGAACTATATCAGATAGGGCTGGTGCCCAAATGGTTTCCGGTCTTCTTTGTGCTTTCCGAAGAAGGAGAAAAAACGATCACCGAAATAGCCGGGGCGATCGGACATTCGCAACCCTCGGTAAGCAAGATCGTCCGGGAAATGACTGCTGCCGGGCTGGTACGGGAAAACCTGGATACCGGGGACAAAAGGCGAAATGTAGTAGCGCTTACGCCGGAAGGACAGAAAATTACCGCTAAAATAAAAGAGCAGTATACCGATGTGGATGCCGCGGTAGAGGCAATGATAGCTGCTGCAAGACATAATCTCTGGGAAGCCATAGAAGAATGGGAATATTTGCTGGACCGGAAACCCCTTCTCCAAAGAGTGGAAGAACAGAGGAAGATCCGGGAAAGCAAAAAAGTGCGGATCGTGGAATATAAACCGGAATATCAATCTGCCTTCAGAGCGCTCAATGAAGCGTGGATCTCCACATATTTTGAAATGGAAGAAGCAGATTACAAGGCGCTGGATGGTCCGCAGGGGTATATACTGGACAAAGGCGGGAAAATCTTTGTCGCATTATACGATGACGAACCCGTAGGCGTATGTGCACTGATTAAAATGGATGATCCCTTCTATGATTATGAACTGGCAAAAATGGCAGTATCTTCAAAGGTCCGGGGGAAAAATATCGGTTTTCTGCTGGGACAGGCCGTTGTACAGGCGGCGGAACAACTCGGTGGAAAAAATATATACCTGGAAAGCAATACCATCCTTAAGCCAGCCATAGGGCTGTACCGAAAACTCGGATTCCGGAAGGTAGCCGGGCATTTCACCCCTTATAAACGTTGTAACATTCAGATGGCCATGGACCTGGAGATTCCCGAAAGCGTATAAAAAAATGTATCCGGAGCCCGGATTCAAATAAAGCACACTATTTTAAAGTACTTTGAAAACGAATTCTGAACAGTTTGTCAGTTTGATTAGTTTTGTTTGAAATTCGTAACTTTGTGCCATGAGTAACGCGGAATCCATAGAAGATTTTTACCAGTGCAAACTGCAATGGTTACCCGATAATCTGCGTAAGGAGATCGGGCATTTCAATGTATTCGGCCTGGAACCTTTTGTGGGTGAAGGAGCAAAACCGGTGCCTTACAGCAGAAGGGATTATTTTAAGATAAGCCTGATAAAGGGCAATAGTATAGTGCATTACGCCGATAAGACGATTGAAATTAAAAAGCAGGCTTTGTTATTCGCCAATCCACAAGTGCCGTATAACTGGGAAGGGATAGACAATATACACGGCGGTTTTTTTTGCATTTTTACCGAAGCCTTTTTTCACCGTTTCGGAAACCTGAAGGAATATGCTGTTTTTCAACCAGGAGGCACACCTGTTTTTGAACTTACCGACGAACAGACCGAACAGATAAGCCGGGTATTCGAACGAATGTTCGGGGAACTGAGATCGGACTATATTCATAAATATGACGTCCTTCGCAACCTGGTTTTTGAAATAGTGCATTCGGCCATGAGGTTACAGCCTGTTGCCGGTATGGATCAACGTGAAATAAACGCTTCCCGTAGAATTTCCCTGTTGTTCCTCGAATTACTGGAGAGACAGTTCCCTGTGGAAGATATCCGCCAGCGCCTGAGTGCACGATCGGCTTCCGATTTCGCCGGCCAGCTTTCCGTACACGTCAACCACCTGAACCGGGCTTTAAAAGCGACCATGCGCAAAACCACTACACAGATTATTTCGGAGCGGATTTTGCAGGAATCGAAGATTTTACTGAAACACAGTCCATGGAATGTTTCGGAGATAGCTTATGCCCTGGGCTTTACCGAGGTTACCCATTTCAACAACTTTTTCAAAAAACATACCCAACTCAGTCCTACGAAATTCCGTAATGTTTGAATTTAGTAAGTTATTGTTTGTTTGCTGTTAACCGGCGCTTATAGGACAATCTACCTTTGTTCCATAAATCAAAAAAACATAAGATTATGGATACGAACAATGTATGGTTGGTTACCGGGGCTTCCAAAGGACTGGGACTTTCCCTGGTAAAAAAACTTTTAGACGAAGGCTATCGCGTTGCTGCCACTTCACGTACCGTCGCTGCATTAGAAGATGAAATCGGCCGGGTATCAGAGGAATTTCTTCCCCTGGAAATGGATGTAACAAACAATACCGATGTTAAAGAGACCATTGCAAAATGTGTTGCACATTTCGGTAAACTGGACGTAGTAGTCAACAATGCCGGCTTCGGTCTTATTGGTTCTCTGGAAGAACTTTCGGATGCGGAAATGCGCAATAATTTTGATGTTAATGTTTTCGGATCCCTTAACGTTATCCGAAATGCGATGCCGTATTTGCGCAAACAGAGGTCCGGGCATATATTTAATATTGCTTCCGTAGGCGGTTATACCGGAGGATTCCCCGGATTCGGGATCTATTGCTCCACAAAGTTTGCCGTGGCCGGATTTACGGAGGCATTGGCAGAAGAAGTTAAAGAGTTCGGGGTTAACGCTACGATAGTATATCCCGGATATTTCCGTACGGATTTCCTTTCCGGAGGGTCCATTAAAACTGCGGCTTTACCGATTGCGGAGTATACAGGTGTGAGAACCGCAGAGCAGGCACATCTTCGGGACATAGACGGCAATCAGCCAAACGATCCGGAAAGAGCTGCCGGGATTTTTATAGAAGTCAGTAAACTTCCGAAACCACCGGTCCATTTATTCCTGGGGAAAGACGCGTATGCACTTGCCAAAGAAAAAATTTCCCTTATACAGGACACTATGAAAGCCTATGAAGAGCTGGGTACTTCAACGGAGATTGTGGAAGTGTAAAGCAATCGGAACGAAAATCATTTAGACAGTCTCTTACAGTAAAGGGCCGGGGGTTAAGACCAGGCCCTTTCGTATTGTACGGGCAAGGAAACGTCCGTGTCCAGTTCACGGGCGGCACGCGTGGGAAAATAAGGGTCCCGAAGCAATTCCCTGGCCATCATCACCAGGTCGGCATCCCCATTGGTGAGTATGGTTTCGGCTTGTGCGGCATCGGTGATCATACCCACTGTGGAAGTCAGCATTCCGGTTTCTTTTTTTATTTTCGATGCAAAGGGTAACTGGTAACCGGGCCCGACCGGGATTTTTTGATGCGGGACCAGACCTCCTGTAGATACATCGATAAGATCAACGCCTTTGTCTTTCAGAATATTTACGAGTTTAACAGATTCTTCCGGGCTCCATCCTCCTTCGGCCCAATCCGTCGCCGAGATCCTTACAAATATTGGGAGGGTATCTGGCCATACGGTTTTTATTTCCTCCACTATTTCGAGAAGCAGGCGTATGCGGTTCTCAAAGCTTCCGCCGTAAGCATCAGTCCTTTGGTTGCTCAGTGGAGAAAGAAATTGATGTAATAAATAGCCATGGGCAGCGTGGATTTCCAGGACCTCAAATCCGGCACGGTAAACCCTTTCCGCCGCTTTTACAAAATCTGTAACGATTTTCCGTATACTATCTTCATCAAGAGCCAGCGGCATCGGATAGGTGTCGGAATAGGCTATGGCAGAAGGGGCAAACGTTTGCCAGCCGCCTTTTTCGGGTGTTATTTCACCCCTGCCGTTCCAGGGTTCCGCTGTACTGGCTTTTCTGCCTGCATGGGATAACTGGATTCCCGGGACCACTTCCTGTGCTTTGATAAAAGAGGTGATCTGCCGGAGTTTTTCTATATGTTCGTCTTTCCATATGCCCAGATCATGGGGAGATATCCGCCCCTCCGGCGAAACAGCTGTCGCTTCTGCAATGATCAGGGAAGCCCCGCCTACCGCCCTGCTACCCAGATGTACCAGGTGCCAGTCGTTAGCAAAACCGTTTTCTGCCGAATACTGGCACATCGGAGAAACGATAATGCGGTTTTTTAAACGGATACTTTTGATGCTGACAGGTTTAAACAGGTTTGCCATAACGGAAAGGATTTGTTGAATAACTGATGATGAGATATCGGAGGGGTAACGGGATCGGGGTCAATCCCGTTACGTCCTGTAATATTTTTTAATTCAGTCCCCGTTCTTCGAGAATAGCATCTACCCCCGGATCTTTACCGCGGAAGGACTTATAGGCGTTTTTATATTCCAGCGTATTCCCCCTGGAAAGGATCATGTCGCGGTAACGTTGTCCGTTTTCACGGGTTAACCCGCCGTTTTCATCAAACCATTTTCCGGTATCCAGCGCCAGCATTTCCGTCCATAAATAAGCGTAATAACTCGCTGCATAACCCCCGCCGAATACATGGTTAAAATAAGTTGCGCGGTACCTTGGAGGGACATTTTGCATCCACAGGTTATCTTTTTCCAGGGAATTTTTCTCAAAGGCGTTCACATCCAGGTTGTCTTCCGTTTCTTTGAGTGTATGGAAATTAAAGTCCATATCGGCTGCTGCGAGTACTTCCCCGAACGCAAATCCCTGGTTAAACGTAGATGCCTTTTTGATCTTCTCGATCAGGTTTTCCGGAATCTGCTCTCCTGTCTTATAGTGTACGGCATAATTTTTCAGCACCTCGGGGAACAGGGCCCAGTGTTCATTGGCCTGCGAAGGATACTCCACAAAATCCCTGGCAACGGATGTTCCCGAAATCGAAGGATATTGCTGGTTGGCAAAAAAGCCGTGCAAAGCATGTCCGAATTCGTGAAATACGGTAGTAACTTCATCATAAGTTAAAAGAGCGGGTTCTCCGGCAGCAGGCTTGGTGAAGTTACATACATTATAAATTACCGGTTTTTTGTTCAGTAAATGCGATTGGCTTACAAAATTACTCATCCAGGCGCCACCTCTTTTGCTTTCACGGGCAAAGAAATCCCCGTAAAACAGTCCAAGAGGCGAACCGTCTTCTTCAAATAGTTCATAAACCAGGACATCCGGGTGATATACTGGAATGTCAGTCCTTTGTTTAAAAGTAATACCGTATAGCCTGGTAGCGGCAAAAAATACGCCGTTTTCCAAAACCGTTTTTAATTCGAAATAAGGTTTTATCTGGTTTTCATCCAGGTCGTATTTCGCTTTACGTACTTTTTCCGAATAAAAGTTCCAGTCCCAGGGCTGTAATGAAAACGACTTTCCTTCCGAATCGATCATTTTTTGGATTTCTCCCGCTTCCTCATTCGCTTTAATCACAGTGGGAGGGACCAGTTTTGCAAAGAAATCCTCAACCGTTTGTGTATTTTTTACCATGGTATCCTGCAGGTTCCACGATGCGTAATCGGAGAAGCCCAGAAGTTTGGCTTTCCGAATGCGTAGGGCTACGATTTTCCGGATAATTTCAAGAGTAGAATACGTGCCGCTATCGGTCCGGTTCCAGCTTTTATTAAAGAGTTCCTCACGGGTTTCCCGGTCGGTGAGCGCCTGGGTGAGTGGTTGCTGGGTAGTATTGAGAATGGGGATTTTCCATTCTTCTTTCCCTTCCACTTTCAGTGAACTGACTTCACCAGCCGATAGTCCGGCCAGTTTGGTAGAATCTTTAAGGATTAATGCTGCTTTATTGTTGGCTTCCTGGAGAGTCTGGCTGAATTTGTTTTCGAGGGAGGCCAGTTTTGTATTGATTTCCTTTAGTTTTGTTTTATCGGCATCGGACAGATTTGCCCCTGCTTTTATGAATTTCTGATATCTTACTTCTATTAATTTGATGTCTTCTTCTTTTAACTCCAGGCTATTACGCTGGTCGTATAAGGTTTTTATACGTTGAAAAAGCTTAGTGTTCAATAATATATTATCCCTGTGTTCGGCAAATTTCGGGGACATTTCGGCATCCAGTTTTTTCAGGACATCGTTGGTATGCGCACCGGTCAGCGAATGAAATACGTTGCTGACGCGATCGAGCAATTGGTGTGCTCTCTCCATGGCCACCAGGGTATTCTCAAAAGTCGGAGCCTCCTCATTATCGGCAATTTTCCGGATGGCTTCCGTTTCTACCTGTAAGGCATATTCCAGGGCCGGTTTAAAATCTTCATTTTTAATCTTTGAAAAATCAGGAGCGACATATGGCAGGCTGCTTTCCTGTACAAGCGGATTGTTCTTCATATTTTCAGCGGTAATTTTTTTTGATACTGTTGCCTCATTTTTCTCCTTACAGCTAAAGAGCGCAAGTAAAAGAACAGACAAAAGCGTAATATGCTTGGTTTTCATCGCGTGATGTTTATGTGAACCCAAATTTAGAAAAGTTTCCACAATAAATGTTTGCATGGGATATTAAGAATGATGATAAACCGGAGCTGTTTTTGAAAATGGAATTTTTCGAAGTGGTAGCGCATAAAAAAAGGTGGAGTGAAACTCCACCTTTTTGCCCCAAATCTTACCATGAACTTAACCTACTTATGCTATGGTGAATCAAATGTAAAGCAAACATTTTCCCGGAAACAATTATTTCGACAAAAAGCGAATTAAAACGTTTAAATGCTGTTGAAGGGTAGTGTTGTTGGACATGCTGTAGTATATACCTTTTCGGAACGATAGGGCATTTCTTAACCCGAAACCCTTTTCCAGTAAGGTACCGGGGATTTCCACGAACAAAAATACGCATAAAATAATAGCGCAGGGTTGAGCCGTAAACATTCCAGGGCAAACGCATCATATAAGGGGAGACAGATGAGGGGGATGAAAGACGGGGAGACAAAGTGACAAGGAGACAAGGAGACGAGGAGACGAGGGGCGTTGGTGATTTATAGTGATTTGTTGTTATTGATGAAGATTGCCCTTCGGCATGCCCAATTGGTACAACCTGCAACTTGTAACCTGCAACCTTGAACTATTTATAATTTTATGATGCGTTTGCCCTGGTAAACATTCCCTTTGCCATCATACTGGACGACGTGTTCCCTATGGCATTGCGAACATCAGCTTCAGGTCTTTGGTAACCGGGGCGTTATCTTCATTGGTTTTCATAATATCTGCCATGAATTCCCACCACTTCTGCATTACAGGATGATCGGGGAGGGAATCCACGGTATGGTTATCCGCAACTTTCATCAACGCAAATAAAATATCGTTCTCTTCATCGAGAAAAATGTGGTATTCCCGTATACCGGAATCCGTAAGCAGAGACTGCAATTCCGGCCATATTTCATCGTGTCTTTTCCTGTATTCGTGTTGTTGACCTTTTTTCAGGTACATTTTAAAAGCTATGGTTTTCATGGGTTGCCTGCTATTTAATGATGATCCGAATATCCTTGTTACTCTTTGCTTCGGGTGATATGGTAAGCGTTTTTTCCTTTTCACTATACTCTACGGCAGCCTTTTTTTCGTTTATTGCAACAGAGACCGGTTTTTTGTCCGTATGCACTTTTATTTGATAGGACCGGTCGGCAACCTTGTATTTTCCTTCCGGTGTTTTGATGTCTATAGCAAATCCTTCCGGGTTTTTTTCGGCGGAAATATGTGTAATGGCATAGTTCCCCTTTTGATAGTCGGTACTTATACCGTCATCGTCATACAGATCAAATGAGGATTTTTCACCCGGATAGATATCCAGCTTTATGGTATCTATGGTTTCCTCACCGACATAATTTACCGGTTTTTGAGAAGGAATAATAGCCCCTTCCCTAACAAATATAGGCATCTGGTCCAGCGGGCATACTACGTTCAGGTATTGTTTCCCATCGTGGGTTTCTCCTGTCCAATAGTTGGTCCAGTTGCCTTCGGGCAGGTAAACAACACGAGTCTGGGCTCCTTTGGTGGTCACAGGGCATATCATCAGGTCCCGGCCCAACAGGTACTGGTCAGTGATATTATATACATTGGGATCGTCCTGGTAGTGAAGGACCAATGCGCGCATAAGCGGAGTGCCCTTGGTGTACATCTCATAAGAATAGCTGTACAGGTAGGGGAGCAGACTGTAGCGGAGCTTCGTGTATTTGCGGAAGATTTCCAGCGCCTCTTCACCATAACTCCAGGGTTCTTTATAGGTAGGATGATCCATGCCGAACAGGTGAGCTACCGGGCTGAGCAGACCGAACTGGGTCCATCGGATATAGAGCTCCGGGTCTGCCTGATGCTCAAAGCCTCCCGAACAATGTGCCCAGTATCCCACACCGGAAAGCCCGATGTTAAGGCCGGCTTTTATAACGGGTTCAAAGTATTGCCATTCGCTTGGCCAGTCGCCGGCGAAGATAAAAGGATAGCGTTGTATCCCCGCGTAACCCTCGCGGGTATGGTTCATACCCCGCATGTTGTTCTGTTCTGCAAATTTTTCGTAAGGTGCTTTGGCATAAGCAATGGGAAATATATTGTGAAGCATTTTAATGCTTTCTCCCTGCGGCCCTGTTTTATTACTTTCGTTAGCTTTATGGCCAAAAGCGCTTCCTTCGTCGGTTTTAAAAAACATGGCCCCGATACCGGCAACCCGCATGGCTCCGTTCTCCCACCACCAGTCTACTGATTTCTCGTCGAAGAAATTTACAAACTCCCCGGGCGTGCCGTTTTCAGGATAAGTATACCCTTTTTTCCGGGCCTGGTCCAGAAGGTCCAGTTCGTTCCCGTTGTCGAACCGTGGCCTTACGTGCAGCCCTACCATATGCAGGTTTTGGGCATACAGGCTATCGAACATGGCTTCGGGATTTTTAAAGGTTTCCCGCCATTCGAAAGTGGTAGCACCGCTACCGCCGTTTTTTCCGAAAATTCTCCAGGTAGAGTCCAGGTGAAGTACATCAATGGGAATTCCCATATCGCGGAATTTTTTTACCAGTTCTACGGGGTATTGGTCGGATGTCTTTTCTTCATGTCCCCAGGTCCCGCCGCTGTAGGTGCCTACCTGTAATCCCAGTCCGAAATAAGGCAGTAAAGGAGATTTTCCTGTAATGGAAGTATAGCTGTCCAGTATGGAAGGAAAGTCCGGTCCGTACATAAAATAATAATCCAGTTCCCCGCCTTCTGCCTGAAAACTGTACATCTCATCAGACCCGGACCCCATATCCCATGTTGTCGGCCAGGCATTGTGGAAGAAAATTCCGTATCCCCGGGTACTCATAAAAAAGGGCACCGGCGAATAATTGGCCTCCAGGACATTATATGCCCCGATAATATGTGGTTTTCCTAATCCTCTACCTACGTTAAGCCTTACTTTTTTACCTCTTCGATCGAGGAAATCCATACGTTCGCCAAAACCGAAAAAGCTTTCTCCGGGAAAAAGCTTTTTGGCAGAGCCCACGGATTTTCCTTCGGCAAAACCTCCGCCCGAAGGCATATTTTCAGAAGACAGTATATTCCCTTCTTTATCATAAATGTCGAGTTGAAAAGGATTTTTTTGTACATGTAAGGTAAGAAGCGCTGTCTTTATCACATATTCATCATTTTGATCCGCGGTTTCTATTTTTATCCCGGGCCAGTCGTATGTCGATACCATCCAGGGTTCGTTTTCTTCGAACTCTCCGTTCCAACTGGTTCGAATTCTTACAATGCCTTCTCTGCAAAATTCCAGTTGTACGTCGGCATTTGCTCCGGAGAAAAATATTTTATTGTCTTCCTGTCTCACGGAGCGCACCTTCCCTATGCCGGTCTGAGCGAAACAAAAGGTTTGTATTACAGTACAAAAGAGAAAAAAGAAGGAAAACGTTATTGCTTTGTTCATTGTAGTTGTTGTGTATTTTCTGGGGTTATAACTTAAATAATTTCGGTTTCGAATAAAAGGCGGCCGCGAAGAGCATATATTGTTTATGACAAAGGTCCATATCCTGTACCCTCTCTTTGCGACCGTTCTTAACAAAGGTAATTTTAATACCCTGGATTTTGCTCGTACAGTCCCGGAACAGATAATAATTCCTGTAACGGAATGGGATATAACAGCGAATTTTCATCGATGGTATTGATGTTATCGGAATTATCTACCTGGACCTTCCAGTCGTTCATTATATCCACGGCATTACCCGAGCGGAAGAGATCGAACCAGCGGGAGCCTTCGGAAAAGAATTCTTTTCTTCGCTCCTCGAAAAGCTCCTGAAGAGACACACCGGAGGCATCCCTGTCAAGACCGGCTCTTTCCCTTACGTCGTTTACGATATTGTCTACATCCGCCTGGGAGCCACCACCACCACCTTGCAGGGTACATTCGGCCATGAGGAACAGCACATCGGTGTATCGGAGAACTATAAAATCGATGCCCCAGTCCGTACGGCCGTCCCCGTAACGGGAAACATCGGCATATTTGATAAATATGGGTTCGTTGTAAAACCCTTCATGCTTTCCGGAATTTACGGAAAAAGTATCGACAATACCAAATTGTGCCCGTTCGTCATCCGGATCGAATTTTTGCCGAAACTCGCTGGATATGGGTCTTCGTTCCAGGGCGCCCTGGTCTGACAGTCCGAATGATGCGAAGTACTGATCGCTGGTAACTTCGACGGGGAAGTTTCCGCCTACACCATTACCGGTATTGCTTCCGTAGGGAATAACCAGTACGTTTTCCTTGTTGACACTTCCTTCTACTTTAAAAATACTGTCGTAGGAAGATCCGAAGGCATAGAGTCCGCTGTCTTTGATATCGCTTAGTTGTTGGTAGGCCTGGGCCCATTCGTCGAGGCCCATTCCGGGGCCTTCTATACCGTAATCCGGGCTGGAACGCGTCATATGTGCCAGTGCCAGAATACCCTTGGCGCCGAAGCGTGTCACCCTGCCGTAGTTAGAATCATCATAGGCAGGGGGCAGGTTTTCCGCTGCAAATTCCAGATCGGAAAGTATAAGATCATAGATGTCACTTACTGGTGATCTCTCTATCTGGGCAACTTCCTGGGGGGTCAGCGTCCGATCCAGCAGCGGGACTTTACCGAACCAGCGAACGAGATCAAAATAACAGAAGGCCCGCAGAAACCTGGCTTCTGCACGCATGATGTTCCTTTCTGCTTCGTCCGTTATTACCGTACCGTTTTCATCCAGTTTTTCCAGTAATTGGTTAGCCTTGTAAATAGCGTTGTAATTGGTAGTGTAGGCTTCCTGAACATAAGAATTGGAAGTTATGGAAGTAAAAAAGTTGTTAATACCTTCCCAGGTACGGGAAGCTATGGTCGTGGCATAAAGGTTGTCCGACCGTGTTTCGCTAAGATTTAGTATCCTGTTGGCATAACCATAAGCATTGGATCCGTGGAAGGCCATCGAATAGGTAGCGTTTCGCGCCTGAAGAAAATCATTTTCGGTAGCGTAGAAGTTCTCTGTGGTCCCCGAAGACAGAGGTACCTGGTCCAGGTCCTTTTCACAGGAAGTGAAAAGGGCGAGAACAAAGAACGGGATTGCAATAAATGTATATCGTTTCATGTCATCAGGAGTTTTTAATTAAAGGTTATATTAAGCCCGAGAATAAGTGATTTTGCCAACGGCGCGCCACCGTAATCTGCCGGAACAGGATATCTGGAATCACTGCTTGCCGGGGCATTGGTAGCTTCCGGGTTATAACCACCATCATATTTATCCCAGTAGAACCAGTTTTCCGCGGTTACGTAGACACGGGCATTGTCTATTTTTTCACTTTTCAGGGCGTTGGTAAGATTGTATCCGAGCGTGATGTTACGTATACTCAGGTAGTCCGATTTGTAGAGCCAGTCCGTATTGGTCACATAACCGAAGTTGGTTTTCCAGTTACCCCGCTTTGCCGGGTCTACATCCAGGTTATTTTCCCCGGAGGACATTCCCGTACGATTGATAGCTCTTCCGAGCAGCCCGTAAACATGTCCGCCGTTTTGCCCTTGTAACAGGACGTTCAGGTCAAAATTCTTATACCGGAAGTTGTTGGTGATCCCCCAGATATACTTCGGGAAAGGGTTGCCTGCATCCACACGATCTTTTTCATCTATTACGCCGTCATCGTTCTGGTCCACGTATTTGGGATCTCCGGCCACGGGCGTACCCCCGCCGTACACGGCTGCCCCTTCGGTCACATCCTGTTCGCTCAGCACCCCGTCCTGAACGATGGTATGAATAGTATACATGGGTTTACCGACCTCAAGGATGATAAAGGGAATGGGACTGTAGCCGGATGAGATCTCTATACGATCCTGCTCGGGACCGAGGGCCAGTACTTCGTTGGCATTATGGCTTATGTTGAAAGAGGTATTCCAGCTGAAATCCCCCGTCAGGTTGTAACTGGTTATTTCCGCTTCCCATCCTTTGTTCAGCACTTTCCCTACATTTTCCAGGTAACTGGTGAACCCGGATGCCGCCGGAGCCGGAACCTGTAATAAGAGGTCGCTGTTCTCTTTGCGATAAACATCAAATGAACCGGAAATCCTGTTGTTCAGCACACTGAAATCCAGCCCGAAGTTGCTGCTTCTTGACTCTTCCCAGTGAAGTGACGGGTTGGGAATGGACGCGACACCCTGTCCCAGCGCCGTGTTTTGTCCGAGGAAATAATTGTAGGCGCCCAAAGTAGAATACCAGGCATAGTTACCAATATTATTGCTGCCGTTTATACCATAACTGGCACGTAATTTCAGTTCACTGAGCCAGGAGATATTCTGCATAAATTCTTCCTGTGAGATCCTCCATCCTCCGGATACGGAAGGGAATACACCCCAGCGGGAATCCGGTCCGAATTTTGAAGAACCATCCCATCGAATACTGGCAGAAAGCATGTATTTTTCTTTAAAATCGTATTGCGCCCTTCCAAAGTAAGAGATAAGAACATTTCTTGAAGAGCTGGTACTCCCCGTAGATCCCGAAGGAAGTGTTTCTATGGTAGAATTGTTATATCGGTTTCCGGAAGAAAGCCCCGAAGATGTGATCTGATACCTGTTATAAGAATGCCCCAGTATTACGGAAAGATTGTGGTTGTCCTTAAAAGTATTGGTATAGGTCAGCGTATTTTCGTTCACAATATTCTGTCTCCGGTAGGTCCCGTAATCTCCGCGGATACTTTCCAGAACGTCGTTTGGCAGATAGGTTTCCGAAGTATTGTCCGCGTTGTCAAAATTCACGGAACTTCTTATAGTCAGCCCATCCATAATATCATAACTCACATACGAAGAGATGAGGTTCCGGAACATGGTGTATTTTCCTTTCCGGGACAATCTCGGAAGAGGGTCGGTATTACTGCTTCCCCAATCGTAGCGGATGGTGTATTTTTCCCCGCTGTCGTTGGTTGTGCTTTCCTGTATCGGGGCGGTGGATATGGCTTTGTGAAGTGTATTGTCTTTACCTTCTACCCCGGGATCATTACGTACGGAATACGTGGGGGCCAGGTTGATGCCCATTTTAAGCCTGTCGGAGAATTTGATATCTATATTGGCCCTTGCACTGAAGGCTTCGTAGTCCGTACCTATAATATATCCTTCGTTCTTTTGATAGTTCCCGGAAATGTAATAATTAATGGCTTCCGTAGCGCCGGATGCAGAGAGTTGGAAGTTATTGAAAATCCCGGTCCGGAAGATGCGGTCCTGCCAGTCGATATAGTCCAGGCCTGGATGGCCTTCCATGTCCCACCTGGGGTCATACATGTACGAGGTGTTGAATTGATCGCCGGCCAGTACTTCGGATTCCCGGTTGTTGTCTATCAGAAACTGGTTATAGGTACTCCTGCGCTGATCTACGGATTGGTCCGTCGTAGCTCCGGGAACACCGGAGTTCATCCATTGGTTATCGATCATTATCTTAGACCTTCCGATCCATTCGTCCGGACTTAGCATGTCTACCCTTTTGGATTCCTTGGAGATCCCGGTATATGCGTTAAAGGTAAATTTGGCATTGCCTGTTTTTCCCTTTTTGGTGGTTATCAGGACCACCCCGTTGGATGCTCGTGATCCGTATATTGCCGCTGCCGCTGCATCTTTCAGGATCTCGATAGATTCTATATCGTTGGGATTGATATTGTCCAGCGGACTTCCGTTAGAAAAGCTCCCGTTCTGATTCACACCTTCCGTATGCAGGGGAAACCCGTCTATAACATATAAGGGTTCATTTCCCGCGGAAATAGATCCTGTCCCCCTTATATTTATACTGAAAGGCCTTCCCGGAAGACCCGTGGTCTGTTTTACCCGTACTCCGGCGATCTGTCCTATAAGGCCCTGATCTACCCGCGAGATGGGGCGCTCCACAAAATTGTCGGTTTTCAGGGTGGCGATAGACCCGGTGGTGGCTACCTTTTTCTGGGTTCCATAACCGATAACCACAACTTCTTCCAGTTCCGAATTACTTTCCTTGAGAGAGACGTTTATAGTGGAAGATGCCCCTATGCTTCTCTCTATTGGTTCCATTCCCACATAAGAAAAAGTCAGCACGTCGCCCTCGGAGGCCTCGATTTCGTAGTTTCCGTCAAAGTCGGTGACCGTACCGATCCTCGTTCCTTTTATAATAACATTTACTCCCGGTAAAGGAGTGTCCTGGGCATCGGTAACCGTACCTGTTACAAATGTCTGTTGGGCAAAGCCTAAGGTGCAGGTAAAAATGCACAAAAGAAAGCTCCATAAAGTTTTGTATTGGTTTTTCATCTGGTTTGATGTTTTATTGATTGAAATGGTTTGGTAAAACCATATTTCCCTCTTTTTGTTCCCGGGAAAAAGAGAGAGGAATTAAGTCAAATGTATTTAGAACTACCCGGTGAAGTATCCTGTACTATGCTGGTAAGGGGACAGGATGAGGGGATAATGGCCGACAGGAATATTTTGTAAAAATCCCCGGGAAAACATCTCCCGGGGATTTTCATATTACTGTAATGACGGATCAATAGCCCGGATTCTGCCAGGCGGATTTTTCCGAATCCGATAAGTTAGAGCCATCTTCGTTTAGTAAACCATCGATGAACGATTGTGGTATCGGTCGAAGCTCATGCTTATTGGTAGTAATGTTAACAGCTTCCGGGTTAAAGGCCTGTGCCCGTTTGATCAAAGTCCCCGTACGGGACAATGTTTCCCAGCGTTGCCATTCACCCAGCAATTCGCGGGTACGCTCGTTAAGAATAAAATTCAATGCCCGCTCATAGCTGCCCGAAGCGCCGATTTTAGCCAGGACAGCCTCATCTTCTTGTGGTAAGTTATCAGGAAATGATGTTAATCTCAGGTCGGATGCTTCCGTAGTAACAGGGATTGCCGGATTTGACAGATAATAGGTATTCATGTTTAAGTTCGAATAGATATAATTCTCCGCTGCGCTCCCGGTATTCAGGGAATTGTTTTCAAATGCCCGGGAACCATCCGTGTAGTAGGATCTGTTTTCTCCGCTTTTCCATTGGGCTCTTTCGCGAACAACGTTAATGTCATTCATTGCATTGCCGTATTGGTTAAGACGGACATAGCATTCGGCTCTTATGAGATAGGTCTCTGCCAGACGTGCCATAGTTACATCGCGATGGGCGTCACCCTTTTCCGCAGTACGGGAGCCATCGTCCGTTTTATTGATCCCGGCAAAGAAATTACAAACAGGCTGGTTTCCGAAGCGTGGGGCCACATATTCCCCGTTTTGATATAAAACAAGTGAGTTGGGGACCCATTGTCCCGCTTCACTGGCCAGGGACCCGGAAGATGGTGTTTGACGGCTGCTCAATTTCCATTCCGGCAAACGACCTTCTGTATCTTCCCAGTCGGGATTTTGAACATAAGCGCCAAAATTGTAGTTGTTGTAAGTATTGTCATCCCTGGTGTTCAGGATCATAACAATTCCCGGATCTCCTGTTTCTACACCTGTATTTTGTTCCGGAATGTTGTTCACCCCGTAAACTGTTTTAAAGGTTTTCCACATACGGGCATCGTTTACGTGGTCAAAAACAGCATAACTGTATTCGGTAGGCCTGCAACGTTGAAAATCCATACCTCCTATCCATACACCGCGTCGGACCCAACCTCCTGAGAAGCTGGAGAATTGAGGTGTGAAGTAATTATAAGTACGGTTTCCGAAACGCCCTTTGGTTGACCCGTCGGCATTGTGTCCGGCAGCCATCAGAATTTCATCGAGTTGTTCGGTTTCCGAATCAACTCCTGACCAGTTGGCGTAAAGATCGCTGTAATTATTGCTTAATGCTCCACGGGCACCGATAGCATAAGTACAGGCTTCTATAGCTTCGTTAAGATCGGTTTCTTTATAGGAACTGTTCCAAGAATCATTGCGTTCGGAAGAACGGAACAACAAGGCCTTTGCAAGGAAATGAGCGGCAGTGGCTTTGGTCCAGGTAATTCCTTTGCCATAGGTATAAACTTCCCCTTCAAAGAACTCATAGGCATTGCGGAAATCGGAGATTACCTGCTCCCAGCATTCCTCTTCGCTTGCCCGTTCGAAATTGCGAACGACTCCGACAGCAGGCTCGGTCTGAAGCACAACTCCTCCATATTGTGCAGTTAAACGATAGTAGTTATAACCACGTAGAAAGTAAGCATGGGCCAGACAACGATTTCGGGTCTGCTCATTTTCAATGACTTCGGGTGCCTTGGCGATTATGGTATTGGCAGATGCTATACCATAATACATCTGGTCCCAGAGAGCGGCCGGTGAAGTAGCATTGCCGTTGGCAGCGCCGGTTTCCGGACTGGCACCTAACGGACCGAGGCGGTTGTCATAGGTATTCCACATCTCGTTGGTCAGGTCATTGGCGTTTGTAAATTCATCGGTTCCGTACAAGGTAATTCCGTATGCCCATTCAAAGCCGAAATGCCATCGGATATTACCGTAGAGAGATACGGCGAGCTCTTCGAGCCCTTCGGGCGTGTCAAAATAATCCGTTGAATACTGGTTCTTCAATTCTTCATCGAGGAAATCTTTGCTGCAGGAGCATACGGATAACCCCACGATCAAAACAAGATAAATCGCTGTATTTTTAATGATATCCATTTTTGTATATTTTTAAATATGTTTCCATTTCGCATTATTTATATTCCAATGTCAATTCCAAGGGCAAAACTGCGGTTGAATATGGTAGAATTCACGTCGAAATCGTACCAGTCCAGGGATTGATAGATACTACCCGGATTAAGGGCCTGAGCATAAATTTTCATATTGTTCAAACCGAGTTTAGCACAAAGATCACTGGGTAAATTGTATCCTACAGAGATAGTTCGGATTTTGATAAATGAAGCCTTTTTGAACCCTAAGATCCCGGAAAAGTCATCCTGTGACCCGGAAGTAGCCTGCCCGAGAATAGGCTTTTGAAATTCGGCGCCCGTATTTTCCGGGGTCCAGTAATCAACTTTCATTTGATTGCTATGGGCTGTCATAGATTGTCCTCCCAGGGAGGCCATATACCCCAGACGTGAATAGGTGTTTATTCCCAGTTCAAAACCTTTATAGACAAAGTTGTTGTTCCATCCGATAGTCCACCTGGGGGCACTGTTACCTAAAACAACGCGGTCTTCAGTGGTCATTTCATAGTCGCCATTCTGGTCTTTGGGACGCACATTTCCCGGCGAAAAATCATAGCCGTTGGCATTCCATCGTTCCATTTCAGCACGATCTTCAGGGGTATCCTGCCATATACCTTCATTGTCATATCCGAATTGAACTCCGATAGATTGGCCTATGAACCATTGGTTATCTACCATATCGTTCCTTCCGTATGCCAATTCTTCTATTTCGTCCTTTTGCCAGGCCGCATTTATATTGGTATCCCAGGCGAAGCCGCCTTTTGTTTCTATCGGGGTTGCGTTAAGCGTAACTTCAATCCCGCGATTGTTTGTTTTGCCTATATTGGCATAGGTAGAGGGGAAACCGGTCAGGGTAGGGATATTAACTTCCATGAGCAAATCCCTGGTATAGGATTTATAAGCTTCAATACTACCGTTAATCCGATTGTTGAACATTGCAAAATCCAGACCGATGTTATATTGGGTTGTTTTTTCCCAGCCCAGATTGGGGTTGGCCATAGAGAGTTGATTATTGGAGTAGTACGGTTCATTGGTGGTGTACCCTACCTGGTTCCCTACACCGTTAAACGGCAGGTATATTTGCGTAATATCTCCTTTGGTTGCATAAGGGGAAACAGCGGAATTTCCCGTGGTACCTACGCCAAAACGAAGTTTCAGGTCGGTAAGCCAGTCCGTATCGCTCAGGAAATTTTCCTGTTTAATACGCCAGGCTAGTGCCGCCGACGGGAAAAAGTCCCATTTATGGCCTTCTGCGAGTTGGGAAGCGCCGTCCCAACGACCGGAAAAGGTAAATAAATAACGATCGTCGAACCCGTAATTTACACGAACCATATAGGAATTGAGCTGGCGTTCGATAAGTCCGGAACTCATACTGGCATTATTGTCGGGGTTGGTAATATCTATGGTGCCGAAAGCATTCCACAAGTACGATTCCTTAGGGATGTTATTTGCACTCATGGCCGATTCTTCGATATTCCAGGATGAAGCTGTTTGAAGCAGGGTAACCCCTATATTATGAATATCGGAAAAGGTTCTGTTATAGGAAATGATATTATCCAGGGTCCACGACATGTCCCTTCGGTTCCTGAGACGGGCATAGTTGGTGCCGGGACTGCCGTCGGAGTTGATACGGTGTGCCGAAGCACCATCGATATAGACACCCTCTCTCCAGTGACGGAAATCCGGGCCGAAACTCATTTTATAGCTCAGCCCTTCCAGGGTTTCTGTTATTTTACCGATGTCAAAGGTTACAGAGAAACTTCCCAGAGCACGCATGGTTTGGGATAATTGAGTGCTTTTGTTCCATTCATCCATTATTGTATAAATTCCGGATTCCCCCCCGGGATTGATGATTAAGTTACCTTCCGTATCATAGGGAACGGCCATATTGTAGACAGATTTGGCGGCACCGTAGATAGCATCGGGAACAGAATTACTGCGCCCTCCTAACCGGGACATCCCGTAATCCTGTTCACTCCACGTTACGTTCATGGAAGCGTTTAAAGTAAACCAGTCCGTGGGCTTTATCTCCGCACTGAGTTTCGTGGTGTAGCGCTCATAGTGCTGCCCTTGTTGTGTTCCTTCATTATTTAAATATCCGAAAGAACCGTAAGCATTCATCTTCTCGGTACCTCCGCTTGCACTGATGTTGTGTTCGGTGGTAATCCCGGTTTTTGTCACAAAATCGGTCCAGTCCGTATTCGTAACCCTGGAAGGGTCCCAGGTACCGTTTTCCCAGCCTTTTAAAACATTGTCCCTGGAGGTTTGACCATCCAGAGCGCTATCAAAAATCACCCTGTCATTTTCATAGGTAGGGGCGTTTGGATGTGGGTAAGTTTCGGAATCCAGGTTATATGCGGCCCATCGGCGAAATTCGATAAAATCGGCAGCACTCATGGACGGAGCCCTGTCAACAATATCGGAGGTGGTCACCACTCCTGAATAATTCAGGGAGAATCTTCCGGGTTTACCTTGCTTGGTGCTCACGATAATTACACCGTTGGCACCACGCGAACCGTAGATCGCAGTCGCCGATGCATCCTTGAGGACGTCAATGGATTCAATGTCACGCGGGTTCAGGGTCTCAATAGCTGAAGCAGACATTAACGGCACTCCGTCAACGACATAAAGCGGTGCATTGCTCGCAGACAAGGAACGGTTACCGCGAATGCGGATTGTTCCGACAGTACCCGGACGTTGACTGCTTGTAATGTCTACACCGGCAGCTTTACCTTGTAAAGCCTCGAAAGCATTATTTACAGGTAATGTCATTAGTTCTTCCGAGCCGACATTGACAATGGCCCCGGTAACATCGCTTTTCTTCTGGGTACCGTATCCTATCACCACCACTTCGTCCAGCTGCGAACTGCTTTCCTGCATAACGATGTCTATGGTGAAAGAAGAACCTATAGTCCTTTCTACGGTCTCCATTCCAATATAAGAAAAAGTCAGTATTTCTCCTGCAGAGGCACTTATTTCATAATTCCCGTCAAAGTCGGTTACGGTTCCCGTCTGGGTGCCCTTGACCAGGACATTTACACCGGGAATCGGAACTCCGGAAGGATCGGTTACGGTACCTTGTACCGTTATCTGCCTGGCATGGCCTGTAGTACAGATTAACATACACAGGACAAGGCCGAATAAAGTTTTCATTTGGTTTTTCATTGGCTTGGTATTTAGTGGATTAATTGATAGTATACTCCTCCTGTCGGCGTATATGGGAAGATAATACTGCATAATCAAATGTATTCAGAGATACTTGTGTAAGTATCCTGTACTGTGCTGTTTGTCTGTTATTTAATTACAGGAGTTTGCACAGGATAGTACAGGATGCGGCTTTTCCCGATTCATCCTAATTTTAACTTCATTATCCGAAAAAGCGGAAGGTTTTTATTTTTGCTTTTTTGCGAAAGAATCTTACAGCAAGTCTTTTATTTCTGATCAACCGGAATCAAATAGTTCAAACGGCCATGATAAAACATTACTTCCTTATCTTCCTCTTATGTATATGCCATGTGTCCCGGGCCCAGGAGGAATCACGCGAGAACGAAGAATGGCCGGCAGGAAAAACGTATGCAAAACCATGGACGCGATGGTGGTGGATGGGGAGCGCCGTAGACAAAAAAAATATTACCGGAAATCTTTTGGCTTTACATAAAGCAGGGATCGGAGGCGTGGAGATCACACCTATTTACGGGGTTAAAGGAGGAGAAGAAAACTTCATCGGTCATCTGTCTCCCCGATGGACGGAGATGTTGCAGCATACCATTCAAATGGCGGACAGCCTGGGAATGAAAGTGGATATGGTTATGGGCACCGGATGGCCATACGGCGGACCACAGGTAGAACCGGAATATGCCGCAGGTAAACTGACATCCCGCAAGTATGAAGTAAAAGCCGGGAAAATCTTTGATAGTGAAATAGAGCCCGAAAACCCGGAACATCATCCCTATGCCAGGCTGCAATACGTATTTGCCTATGATGAGAAAGGAAACTTCCTGGACCTTACCGGGCATCTAAACGGAAACCATCTGCGTTGGAAAGCAAATAATAATAACCATATGCTATATGCAGTTTTCGACGACAATACAGGACAAAAGGTAAAACGGGCTGCTCCGGGAGGAGAAGGGCTTACCCTGGACCATTACTCCAAAGAAGCTTTCGAAGATTATACCAAGCCTTATGACACGGCCCTTAAAGGCATGACAAGCAAACTACGAGCCGTATTTAACGATAGCTACGAAGTGTATGGTACGGATTATACCCCCCGTTTTTTTGAGGAGTTCGAAAAACGACGGGGTTATGATCTGGCGCCTTATTTTCCTTCTTTACTCGGTACCACACCGGGCGAAATAGCTAACCGGGTGAAAAGTGACTACCGGGAAACCATATCCGATCTTCTGCTTGCAAACTTTGTCGATAACTGGACGGAATGGGCACATACCAAAGGGTTTAAAAGTAAGCTTCAGGCACATGGTTCCCCGGGAAACCTGATAGACCTCTATGCTGCCGCCGATATTCCCGAATGCGAAACTTTTGGCTCCATGCCTTTTGATATACCGGGTTTTCGGAGGGAAGCATCCGACATACGCGAAGGAGATGCCGACAGAATAATGTTGAAGTTTGCTTCGTCTGCGGCTCATATTGCCGGGAAACCCCTCGTTTCATCCGAAACATTTACCTGGCTTCGCGAGCATTTCAAGACAGCGTTGTCCCAATGTAAACCGGAAGTAGAAGAACTTTTTCTCTCCGGGATCAACCACGTGTTTCTGCACGGCACTACCTACGCTCCCCAAAGAGCAGTATGGCCAGGCTGGAAGTTTTACGCGTCCGTAAATTTTCATCCGAACAATACCATATGGGAAGATGCCCCGGGCCTCTTCTCGTACATAGCTCGTTGCCAGGCCATACTACAGGAAGGAGAGCCCGGCCGGGACGTATTGCTTTACTGGCCGGTATATGATACCTGGGGGGAAAACCTCGGAGGGTCACGTTTCTTTCAGTTTAAGATCCATGCCCTCGGTGAATGGCTGCACGGCACTTCTTTTTATGAAACAGCAAACGAGCTCCTGGATAACGGGTATGCCGTAGATTTTATTTCCGATCGGTTTATAGAACAGGCAGAAACGGTGGCAGGGCAGGTGCAACTCCCGGGAGGCAGTTATAAGACTATTATAATCCCCGATTGTGAAAAAATGCCGCTCGCTACATTAAAAAAGCTTTTACAGCTAAAAAAACAGGGGGCTAAGGTCATTTTTCTAGGAATCCCCGAATCGGTTCCTGGATTGTATAATTACAGTGAACAAAATACGGAATTGCAACAGCTTCTATCCGAAAATCATATAGACGCGGAAACAGGAAATCATGTGATTTTTTCACTGAAAGCTATAGGGATCAATCCGGAAAAATTGTCAGGTTTCGGACTTAAGTTTATCCGGAGAGAGTATGAGGGCGGGAAGTTTTATTTTCTTGCCAATCACGGTAGCAAAGAAGTAAATGGAATGATCCCCTTAGGGGTAAAGGCAAAACAGGTTCGGATCATGGATCCGCTTTCCGGCAGATCCGGACTGGCAGAGATATCCGGACAGGGAAATTATACCGGAGTGAGAGTACAGATAAAACCCGGAGAAAGCCTTTTCCTGCATACTTCGGAAACAGATGAGGGAGGAGAACCCTGGATGTATTATAAAGAGGGGAAGGCATATTCACTGGCCGGGAAGTGGAAACTCTCTTTCCTTCACGGAGGCCCTGAGCTTCCGGGAGACAGATCTGTAGGCGATATCGGGTCGTGGACAACCTACGGACCCGAATATGAGTCTTTTTCCGGTACGGCAAAATATATACTGGAATTTGACAGACCCGAAGAGAAGGCGGAAAACTGGAAACTGGACCTTGGGGATGTCAGAGAAAGCGCCAGGGTGTGGCTCAACGGGAAGTACATAGGTTGCGCGTGGTCTGTTCCGTTTATCCTCGAAACGGGGAAATTGAAAAAAAAGAAAAACATTCTGGAAATAGAGGTTACCAATCTCGCAGCCAATCGTATCCGCGATATGGAATTGAAAGGGAAGGAATGGAAGATCTTTTATGATGCCGATATTGTAAACCGGGACTATAAAAAGTTCGATGCTTCCCGCTGGGAGCCCATGCCTTCCGGACTGTTGGGTCCGGTATCTCTCGTACCCCTGTTTGTCAGAGCTAAGATGAAAAATTAAGATTTGCCATACCCTGTATATTACACCCGGTTGAAAATACCGGTGCTCCATATAATTTCCCGGCATAAAAACCAATGCCGGTAAAAATTGCAGAATCAAATCAACCAAACCATGACCCAATGATTACTCTTGAAAACTTTTGTCTTGTCGGAACAAGGATCGGCAGATGGCCTGTATGGATTTTATTCTTTTTTCTTTCCGGAAATGTTTTTTCACAGATACCGGCTTTTCCCGGAGCGGAAGGCTTCGGAAGACATGCCTCCGGAGGAAGGCATGGAGAAGTGTATATTGTCACGAACCTGAATGACTCCGGCCCCGGGTCATTCCGGGATGCCGTGAGCAGGCCCAACCGTATCGTGGTTTTTGAGGTGGGCGGGATTATCCGTTTGAAAAGCAGGATTGTCGTATCCCGAGATATTACCATAGCCGGGCAAACGGCGCCGGGCGACGGCATCGTGATTTACGGTGACGGATTTTCCTATACACAGGCCAGTAATTCCATTATTCGTTACCTGAGGATGCGAATGGGGCGAGTAGGAACCAGCGGGGCTGATGCGGTGGGAATAACAGATGATGCCAAACACCTTATTTTCGACCATATATCTGCCTCGTGGGGAAGGGACGAAACTTTTTCCATTACCCGTTATGCCGATAGTATTACTATTCAGAACAGTATTATAGCCCAGGGACTGGAAACCCATTCCGCAGGTGGCTTGGTAGAACCTTCCGGTAAAATAAGCCTCTACAGGAATCTTTACATAGATAACAATACCCGTAATCCTAAAGTAAAAGGACTGAACCAGTTTGTAAACAATGTAGTTTATAATTGGGGAAGAGGCGGAGGATACATTATGGGCGGTTCCGCCGGGGAATCCTTTGTAAATATCATCAACAATTACATGATAAAAGGACCCAGCACCACCATACAACCCTTTACCCGGGGTACCCCCACCTTTATCCCTTATGTAGAGGGCAATTACTACGACGACAACCTCAACGGCATACTGGATGGTTACGAAGTACCGCTTTCGGCATACGATGGAATTACTGTTTTTCGGGAAACTCCTTATAATTATCCCATGCCGGAACAATTATTATCGGCAGCGGAGACATTTGGTTATGTTATGGACAATGCCGGCGCAAATTACCCGCGGCGCGACCCTGTAGATGAATTTCTTGCCGAAGAACTCGCTTCGGTCGGAATTTCCGGTGCACTGATCGCAGATGAAATGGATTTGCCTACCCGCGGTCCGGGAGAAGTATTCGGAGCGCCTCCTCTCCCGGATACCGATCGCGATGGTATTCCGGACAGCTGGGAGACAGCTAATGGTCTGGACCCGGACAATCCCTCGGACGCCATGCAGATAAGAGCAGACGGGTATGCCAATATAGAAGTTTATATAAACAGTCTGGCCGATACGCCGGCCCCCGATTTTTTGCGCCCGCCTTCCCGGTTAGAGACAGACTCGGTTTCCACCTCAAGCATAAGCCTGAAATGGAAAAATAACGATATCAGAACTATAGGGATCGTAATAGAACGCTCTGCAGACGGCACAAACTTTGAGGCTCTGGATACACTTGAGGGTGACATTATCACTTTTACGGATGAAGAACTCGAACCCGATACGGAATATTTTTATCGCCTTAGAGGGCAGAATGATAATTTTTCCTCCGTTTACACTGCTCCTTTCCCGGTTAAAACCTTTTCGGTACCCTCCGCTCCGGATATTCCTGTTTCCCCGTCACCGGAAGACGGGTCCGATTATATAGAAACTTCCGGCTTGCAAATGCGTTGGGCAGGCAGTGAGAATACCGAAGAATATACACTGTATTTTTCCACCGACCCGGACAGTCTTACCGCGGTTGCGACAACAACAGATGCTTTTTATGAAGCGGAAACCCTGGAGGCCGGTACAACCTATTACTGGAGAGTATATGCCATGAACGAACTTGGCACCACTATCGGCGAAGTATGGTCTTTTAACACACTTTCTCATTTTCCCGAAGGGCCTGTCGGTACCTGGCTGATGGATGAACAGGACGGCCCGGCAATTATAGATAGCTCAGATTACGGAAATCACGGGGAGATCAGGAATACGGACAATCATATACGTGCGGAAGGTAAAGTGAACAAAGCTGTAGACCTTGGCTCGGGGGAAACTACTTCGCATATCCGCATACCGCACCAAGATTACCTCTATCCTGCAAGACAGTCCTTCAGTATATCACTTTGGATGAAAGCTACGGCACCGACCGGACCGGTCTATCTGATTCATAAAGGGACTTTTGCAAAAGACGAAACAACGGGAGCCACCGGAAAATGGTACGGTATAGAAATAAAGGACGGGGACATACGCTTTGCTGTGGACGACAATATTACCAAAACCCAGGTATCAGCAGATGCAGCGCCTTTTTTTACGGACGAATGGGTACATCTTGTAGTAGTGAGGGATACGGATGGACAAAAGCTGAAACTTTACAGGGATGGAGAACTCTTAAATGAAGTAACAGATAATACCCTGGAAACCATCGGGCAGACAGATCCGGTTATTATAGGAAACAGCAGTGACCTGAATACTCCCTTCCGGGGCGATCTCGATGAATTTAGGATGTTTAATTACGGGTTGAGCCAGCAGGAAATACTGGAACTGTACCAAACGGAACCCACCCCTCTGCAAACACGTGCTCCTGACCCTTCCGATGCGGCTGTGCTCGAAGGGTTCGGAGAAAATACGGAAGCTAACTGGACAGGAGGAATTAATACCACATTATATAAAATCTATATCGGCACCGATGCGGAGAATATGTCCCTGGCAGGAGAAACGGATGTAGAGAGTCCCGGTTTTTCCTTTCAGGACCTCCAGAGAGATACCGATTATTACTGGCGTGTGGATGCCGTGGGGCCTGAAGGTACTACCACCGGGCAGATTTGGACGTTCCGGACAACGGCCCCGAAAGGCCTTGTCGGGTATTGGAAGATGGACGAAACCGAAGGTATACAGGTAGCCGATTATTCGTTTTATGAGCACACGGGCATGATCGCCGGATTTCCCGGAGTGGTCTGGGAAAAAGGCATGTCGGGCAATGCCTTCCGGTTTGAACAGCCTTCCGATACGGCAGCTAGTCATATACCACATGCCGATCATCTTATTTTTGACGAAACCTCATTCACCATCTCTCTTTGGGTTAAAATTCCCGAAGATACTTATGCTTACGGAACGGATTGCTACCTCATACATAAAGGAACTTTTGAGCCCGGTACCGGAAAATGGTACGGTATACAATTGCGCGACGGCCGACTAACCTTTGCCGTAGATGACGGAAGAACAAAGACCGACATATCTGCTTCCGTCAGCAATTCCTCATCTTCTCCGTTATTTACCGGCGAATGGAAAAATATAGTAGCAGTAAGAGATAGGGGAGCAGATCAGATACGGTTATATATGGATGGTATAGAAGTAGCCGAAAAGACAGACGCGACCGCTTCCATAGGGAAAACAGACCCTCTGAAACTGGGGAATTCCGAAGAAAACAAACCTTTCCGGGATCTTATGGATGAGGTAAAACTATACAATTATGCCCTTACGGAAGAAGAAATAGTACAGCTTGCCGATGGCCACCCGGTTAAGGTGCTTTATCGGGATGGTGAAAGAGGCAAGCCCGGAAATAATACAATCGGACCATTCCTGCGCATTGTCAATAATGACGGTATAGATATTCCGTACGGAGAATTGTCTGCCCGCTACTGGTTTACTCCGGAAGACTTCTCAGAGATAAATGCCTATATCGATTATGCCGCGTTGGGGACAGGTAACATTTCCGCGGTATATCATCCCCTGGAAATACCGCATGAAGGGGCTTACGGTTATGTAGAGTATGATTTTAAAGGTATGGAGGAGCTTAAAGCCGGGGAAGAAACCGGGGTTATAGAATCCCGGATAGCAAAGAAAAACTGGACGGATTTCGACGAATCTGATGACTATTCCTATCAATCAGGAGAAACCTATGGAGAAAATAAGCAGATAACGCTTTACCGCAACGGACAATTGATATGGGGAGTAGAACCAACTCAGCAGCACCCGGTTACGGCATTAAAAATAAATTCCAGGAACCGGAATGTAAATACGGAGACCAATACCATACGCACTTATGTTGATATCCGTAATGACGGCAATGTACCGTTGCAATATAACGACCTGGAGGTGCGATACTGGTTTACTGCCGAAGAAAATCCGGGGCTGAATTACTGGATAGACTATGCGGAGATCGGCAATGGCAGTATACAAGGCGCTTTCGTTAAACCCGATACCACTTTTGCAGGTGCCGACACCTTTTTTAAACTGACGTTTAATCCGTCGGCCGGACAGTTATATCCGCTCAGTGGTTCCGGAGATATACAATACCGTATAGCCAAAACCGATTGGAGTGCTTTTGACGAAACTGACGATCACTCTTTTCTGCCGGCAGGGTCCTATTCGGAAAATATGCATATCACAATTTACCACAAAGGAGAACTGGTTTACGGAACAGAACCGGGAGATACTGCCATTTTACAGGATTTATCCGCAACGGAAGAAGACAGCCCCCGGGAATATACAGGGGTGTCTGTATATCCCAATCCTGTCCGGGATCATGTAAATGTGCAGGTAGACGATCTCCGTAACGGGAGCATGACATTATTTGACGCCACCGGGCAACTACTTCTGAACCAGGAAATAAAACAAGATATATCGAAGATGGATATAAGACATTTTCCCGTAGGGGTCTATATTCTTCAGGTGAGAAACAACGGAAAAACAACAACACATAAAATTATCCGGAAATAAACATGCTTACCGATCTCCCCGGACATTGGAGATCGGAATGACCATACCCATAACCAAAATCTTAAATACCATGAAAAACAACTACTTTTTACCTGTTATCCTGCTTTTTGCAGGAGCCTTTAGTGTGCATGCCCAGCACCGGATGGAAGACCTCGATCGGGGTCTTGTCGCCGTTCGGACCGGACCGGATGCAGTATATGTAGCCTGGCGTTTGCTGGGAAATGACCCGGATTCACTGGCTTTTAACGTATATCGTGACGGGGTTTTACAAAATGCCGATCCCATAACACAAAGTACCAACTATATAGACAGCACTGCTGTAGACGGAGCGTACTACATTCGTCCCGTTGTCGGTGGAGAAGAACAAGACCCTTCGAAAACCATAGGGATGTGGCAGCAAAACTATCTGGAAATCCCCCTGCAACAGCCCCCCGGAGGGACCACCCCGGATGGAGTGGCATATACTTATACTGCGAACGATTGCAGCGTCGGAGATCTTAACGGGGATGGCCGGTATGAAGTAATTCTCAAATGGGACCCCACCAATTCCAAGGACAATTCACACAGTGGTTATACCGGGAATGTATTCCTGGATGCGTATACGATGGACGGGGACCAGCTATGGAGGATAGATCTTGGCCGCAATATAAGGGCCGGAGCGCATTACACCCAGTTTATGGTATATGATCTGGACAGTGACGGTAAGGCCGAAGTTGCCTGTAAAACGGCAGATGCGACTGTGGACGGCCAAGGAACGGTAATCGGAGATCCGAACGCGGATTACAGGAATAGCGCCGGTTATGTCCTGGATGGCCCCGAATTCCTCACCGTGTTTAACGGGGAAACAGGAGCGGCAATGGCTACCACGAATTACGTACCGGCAAGGGGAAATGTGGGTGATTGGGGCGATACTTATGGTAACCGTGTAGACCGTTTCCTGGCCGGGGTGGCCTATCTCGACGGGCAACGGCCCAGCCTGGTCATGTGCCGCGGATATTACACACGTTCTGTACTGGCTGCCTGGGACTGGAGAAACGGGCAGCTCACGCAGCGCTGGGTATTCGATTCCGATGATCCCGGGAATGAAGGCTATGCCGGTCAGGGTAACCACAGTCTCAGCATAGCCGATGTGGACGGTGATGGCCGGGATGAGATCGTTTATGGTTCCATGACCGTCAACAATGACGGTACGGGCCTGTATACCACCGGGCTGGGCCATGGGGACGCACTGCATGTTTCCGATCTGGACCCGTTGAGGCCCGGGTTAGAGGTCTATATGCCCCACGAAAATAAAAGGGACGGCATTACGTTTCGCGATGCCCGTACAGGAGAGATCATCTGGCAGCACAAAAGGGATACCGATGTAGGAAGGGGCCTTGCGGCCGATATAGATTCCACCCATATCGGGGTCGAATTCTGGGCTTCCAGCGGTTTGGGAGTGTACAACACCACGGGAGAACAGGTACATACCAGTATCCCGTCCATCAATCACGCGGTCTGGTGGGATGATGACCTCCAGAGAGAACTGCTCGACGGAACAAGTATTTCCAAATACGGAGTAGGGACAGTTTTTACGGCAGAAGGTTGTAGTTCCAATAACGGAACAAAGGCAAATCCCGGCCTGCAGGCCGACCTGTTCGGGGACTGGAGGGAAGAAGTGATTTTTCGTACCTCCAACAATACCGCTTTGCGTATTTATATGAATACCGAAGAATCGCACCGGAAGATGTATACGCTGATGCACGATCCGCAATACCGCGTAGCCATTGCCTGGCAGAATGCTGGATATAACCAGCCGCCACACCCCTCTTTTTATATTGGTACAGGTATGGAAACCCCGCCTCCTTCCCCCATAGCCAACAACATGCTTCGCTGGAACGGGGGAGACATATGGGATGTAGGAACCACTGCCAGCTGGGTGCGACAGGACACTACGTCTGTATTTAACCAGGGCGATGACGTATTGTTTGATGTTTCCGGAAATAATAACGGAAGTGTTGAAATCGCGGGAGAAATACATCCTTCGGTGGTTACAGTTAATGCTTCAGAGGATTATCGGTTTACAGGAACAGGCTCATTGTCCGGTTCCATGCAATTGGTAAAAAGAGGAACAGGAATACTGATCCTGGACAATGACAACACCTTTACCGGAACGACCACCATATGGGGAGGTACAATTATTCTGAATGGGAACTTAACCCAAAGCCGGGTAATTACCAAACCTTATGTAAACATAGGAGGGAATGGCACCTTTGGGAATGGTATAAACCTGCGAAAAGGGGTGACAATTCTGCCAGGAGGAGGAGAAGACACAGGTGTCCTGACTGTAATCGGTAATACGACAATTACGGAAGAGGTGGTATTTTCCTTTGACCTTTCCGAAGACCCACAGGGCGATAACGATAAGATAATCTGGAATGGCAATCTCGATATAGCAGCCGAAACAGAGCTTCGTGTCCATGTCCGTAACGAAGGACTGAATACCGGAACTTATACCCTGATGGAATATTCCGGGGACTTTACGGGCGATGTCGAAAATATACAGGTAACGGGAATACCAGGAGTAAAACACCAGCTTCGGAATTCGGGAAATGCCATCGTAATGGATGTGGAATGGGTGCGCAATCCCGCTACCGTGTTTTGGAGAGGTTTTGAAGACAATACCTGGGACATGGCCGAAACATACAACTGGTTTAACGGAGACACTACCGACCTTTTTGCCCCCAATGATACCGTAATTTTTAACGATTCCGGCATGTTGCATATGACGGTGAATAAAGTCGGATTTTTACCGATAGGAAAAATGATCGTGGACGCATCTGCGGATTATGTTGTGGAAGGAGAAGGTAGTATAAGCGGTAACGGGGGCCTCGAAAAGTCCGGTACGGGAAAACTGACCATGCTGGGTAACAATGACTATACGGGAAGTACCGTAATCCGGGAGGGAGTGCTGGCGTTGGAGGCCCTTTCTGACGGAGGTGTTCCCGGGCCCCTCGGAGCTGCCGGGAAAGAAGCGGAAAACCTGGTCCTTGACGGAGGAACAATGGCATTTCTCGGCAATATTCAATCCGACCGTGGCATGACCCTGGCGGTTGATAACGGAGTCGTAGATGTGCTTACAGGGGCTACAGCTGCTATAGGAGGTATCCTTAAAGGTGAAGGACAACTGATAAAGGAAGGCGAAGGAACCCTGGAACTTACCGGAAAAAATGCCCATTTGGGAAATACCGTGTTGAAGGAAGGAACTGTTTATCTAGGTTCGGAGGATGCCATATCCTCCGGTTTCGGAGAAGGAACCATAGTACTTAAAGGAGGAACTCTGCGTATGCGGGAAGACAATAATTCGTACAGTTCGGCATCCTGGAACGTGGAAGTTCCGTTCGGGGAACAGGCCGAATGGCGGCTGGATGGGCGTTGTACCTTTAACGGAAGTCTCACCGGAGGAGGGGAACTCGACCTCTATTCGCCCTGGATACGATCCGAGATGATGGGAGACTGGAGCACTTTCAACGGAAAGTTACGGGTCACTACAGATAATGATGGCGGCTGGCTTATTTTAGGTAATAATAAGGGTTATGCCGGAACTTCCCTGGAACTTACGGAGAATGTACAGGTGGTATACCGCCTTGGTTCCAGCGATACCATTGCTGTCGGTGAACTGTCCGGACCGGCTTCCTCCATGTTGGGAGCGGGCAATGGGAATACCCTTACCACCTGGAAAGTAGGAATAAAAAACACCGATGCTGTCTTTCATGGAACAATAAGCGATATACCGTTTAAAGATTCCGGTGCCAGGGCAGCTATTCTTAAGACCGGACAAGGATCGTGGACACTTACCGGAGCTAATACCTATTCCGGGGGAACATTGGTCGAAGCGGGAGAACTGGTCATAAGCAACGTTTTGGGCAGCGCTACCGGAAGCGGGAATGTCACGGTTACAGGAGGAGCCTTACTGTCCGGGAATGGCAGGATGGGCGGGAGCCTGACGATTGGCCATAGCGCCCTGCTCCTCCCCGGAGGCAGAAAGGAAACAGGGACCCTTGCTATTGAGAAAAACCTATACCTGTCCGAAGGAGCAAGGACGGAAATAGATATGGATAATGCTTCCGTTTACGATATTCTGGAAGTAAGCGATACCCTTTTCTTCGGGGGATTGTTAAAGATAAACAGGAGAGGGATGCGATTCCGGGAAGGGGACAGCTTTACGGTGTTTCAGGCCGCTCATTTCGAAGGGGCGTTCAAAAGGATAATTCCTTCTCCCGGGGGACCCCTGGAATGGGACACTTCGGAATTGTATGACAACGGAATACTGAAAGTGAGGCGTAAAAAGCAGGGTCGGGAAGAGATCTCGGAAGAAGAACAGGTTGTAGTATATCCCAACCCGGTACGGGATGACATCAATATTTATCTTCAGGAAATACCCGAAGAAAAAAATGAAGTACAACTGTACAATTTTTCAGGACAGTTGGTGAACCGTTATAGTTTTAAAGGAGGTAGCTATTCGTTTTCAACCCAATCCTTATCCCCGGGAATTTATATAGTTAAAGTTAAAAATGAGAAAGGAGAAATAATTCAGAAAATCGTAAAGAAATGATTACACTCCCCTGCCCCCCTCAAGTGGGGGCTATAACACTCTTAAAAAGAGACAAGACTTCCCCCTTGAGGGGGGCAGGGGGGTGTCAACCCAAAACCAAATAATGAAATGAAGAAAATAGTATGTATTATCATCGCTGGAATATCTGGTATACTACAGGCACAAACCCTTCCCGACAGGACAGAAATCCTCGGAAAAATGGAGCTGGCCAATAAGTATTTTATGGAGAAGTGGCCCGATGTGGGGAAAACCATTATTACCAATAAAGAACGTCCCAGCCACATCTGGACAAGGGCGGTGTATTACGAAGGGCTTATGGCTCTGCATGAAATATATCCGAGGGAAGAATACTATAACTATGCAAAAGACTGGGCCGATTTTCACCAATGGGGATTCTGGGGAGGTAATACCACCCGGAACGCCGATAATTATTGTGCGGCTCAGACCTATATAGACCTTTACAACCTTTCTCCTTCCCCCGAAAAACTGAAGAACACCAGGGCACAAACAGCAATGCTGCTACATACGCCGCAAAATGATGACTGGTCCTGGATAGATGCCATACAAATGGGAATGCCCGTACTGGCAAAAATGGGAGTACTGGAAAATGATGACAGGTATTTCGAGAAAATGTACAGCATGTATATGTTCACCAGGAACAAACATGGCAAAAACGGGCTTTTTAACGAAAAAGACGGCCTGTGGTGGCGCGATGCCGATTTTACGCCTCCATATAAAGAACCGAACGGAGAGGATTGTTACTGGAGCCGGGGCAACGGATGGGTTGTTGTCGCACTAGCGAAAGTATTGGATATTATTCCGGAAAACGCCCCGCACCGGGAGCAGTATGTTAAAGATCTGAAACAGATGGCCAAAGCCCTTTTACCCATACAACGCAAAGACGGTTTCTGGAATGTAAGTCTGCATGACCCTACCAATTACGGAGGAAAGGAATTAACAGGCACCGCCATGTTCGTCTACGGCATGGCATATGGTGTTAATAACGGTATCCTGGACAGGGACACTTACCTCCCCGCGATTCTCAAAGGATGGAATGCGATGGTAAATGAGAGCCTGCACGAGAATGGTTTCCTGGGGTATGTACAATCTACCGGGAAAGAACCTAAAGAAGGACAACCGCTCAGCCATACTAAAATTCCCGATTTTGAAGATTACGGACTGGGAAGCTTTTTGCTGGCGGGGAGTGAGGTTTATAAACTGGAAAAATAAGAAAGAGGACTGGCGATAAAGCCATTAGCGGAAAAATCAAAAATTATAGCTAAATTTGAGAAAAAGAAAAGATGATAGTTGAAAGAAAAAATAACGAAATTCTGGTTAGGTTCTCCGCTAAGGCTAAAGTTTCTAAAATTCAATCCATTCTCGATTATCTAAGGTACGAGGAGTTGACCTTCGACTCCAAGGCTACAAAAAAAGATCTGAGTAATTTGCTAAAAGAGACAAAAAAAGGCAGATGGGACAAAATTAAGAGAGAAATCGGATTGGATGACTAAGCTTATAGTAGATTCCAATATTGTTTTTAGTGCAATTCTTAATATCCATAGCCATATCGGTCAGATTTTGATTAATGGCAAGACCTTTTACGAATTTTATGCACCTAAATATACCAGAACTGAAATTTGGGAACATCAAAATAAAATAAAGAAAATCTCCCGACTTGAGGATGACCAGTTTATAGAAGTTTATGAGTTGGTTATGAAAAATATAATTGTTTTAGATCATTCCATCGTCCCCTTGGAAAATTATAAAAAAGCGATCGATATATGTAAGGAGATCGATGAGGATGATGCGGTATTTGTCGCATTTTCAGAATACTTGAAATGTAAACTATGGACAGGGGACAAAAAATTGATAAACGGTTTAATAAACAAAGGGTTTAAAGGTATAATGACTACAGAAGAATTATATAAAGATTTTCTCATTAAGAGTAAAAAACAGAGAAAATAGTACTAAAGGATGTATCATCATTAGAAAACTATGAGATTTACACTATCATTTTTCACTTTATTATTTTTAACGATAATCTATAGCCAGAATACTACGGTTAAGGTATGGCCCGAAACCATCCCCGGGGCCGTTGACAACCCGGACTACAAAACAGAGACCGTATATGATAACAACGGGAAATCGCCCCGGATAAGTAAAGTAACAGACCCCGTCATGGAAGTTTTCCTTCCCGGGAAGGAAAAAGCTAACGGGACTGCCGTACTGATCTGCCCCGGTGGAGGGTATGCCCGTCTCGCCATAGACCACGAAGGCAGGGACGTCGCTGCCTGGTTTAACGAGATGGGAATTGCAGCTTTCGTCCTGCAATACCGCCTGCCCAGCGATGTTATAATGAAAGATAAAAGTATAGGCCCTTTGCAGGACGGACAGGAAGCGATTCGTATACTGCGCAGAAATGCGGAAAAATGGAATATTCAGCCGGACAGGATAGGTATTATGGGGTTTTCGGCCGGGGGACATCTGGCATCTACCGTGTCTACTCATTTTACGGATGAAGTGTATGAGACAGATGACGAAACCAGTGCAAGACCTGACTTTTCCATGCTTATTTACCCGGTGATTTCCATGGATACGGAAATTACCCATAAAGGTTCCCGTGACAATCTCATCGGAGAGAACCCGGATACCGGGCTTACAGAACGGTTCTCTAACGAACTTCAGATAAACAAAGATACTCCGCCTGCGTTTCTCGTGCATTCTTCCGATGATGGAACCGTTCCGGTGGAAAACAGTATACGCTATTACCTGGGGCTAAAGGATCACGGAGTACCCGCAGAAATGCACATTTATACACAAGGAGGGCATGGCTATGGTATGGGAAGAACGGAAAATACCGAATCCGCATGGCCCGAAGCTTTAAAACACTGGCTGCGAATGAACGGCTGGCTGTAATATCAGTTTTTACCATAAGTGGTTTCCGGCCAGTCGTCCGTTCGGAAAGGGGAAGCGGGTAAACCCTCTTCGTTGAATAAGTTGTGCTCGGGGATATTTTCCCAACCGAAACGTACGGCAACAGGCTCGCGGACATCCGAATTAGAAACCACGATGGTATTACCTTCGATTTCTGCCCTGGCCTGGAGGAAATTTTTGTTTTCCCCCGCTATGGTAAAGCGAGTTAACGAATCTCCTTTGCATACCAGTCCAGAACCCGTATGATCGAAATACAGGCGAACCTTGTTTCCCTCTTTTTTCATTTTACTGTAAACAGGGCCCGAATAGACTAGGTTGGTCTCTTCGTAAGTTTTGGCCCTTGCCCACAAAGCGAGCCTTTCACCCACTACCTGTTTATTCAGGGGATGTATATTGGTGGCGTTACCCGCATCCGTAAGTACTGCCATTCCGGTATTGGTTACGGAGAGCATACTTAAAAGTTGTGCTTCCCTTATTTCCGGGTTTTGTCCGCGATGAGGTGCGATCTGCACAAAATAAAACGGAAAGTCTCCCTGTTTCCAATCGTTCCTCCAGTTTTTTATCATGGCAGGAAACAGTTTGCGATACTGGTATGCTCTTTCGGCATTACTCTCTCCCTGGTACCAGATAGCGCCGCGTATGGTATAGTTTAACAAGGGATATATCATGGCATTATAGATCAGTGAAGGAGATTTGCTGTATTGTGGACTTTTTGGTTTTTTCAGTGTTTCCGACACATCGTTACCGGCCTTGTGTTTTTGTGACTCGTATTCCTTTAATGCCGCTTTGTAGTTGTTATAAGTTTCTCGATAACGATCCAGTATGGGGACAAAATCGGAATCTCTTTCGAGGACTTCTCTTTTTGTCCAGGCTTCGGCTGGTGTCCCTCCCCAGGCGGATGTGATCAATCCCACTGGAACATTTTGACTGTGTAGTATTTCCCTGCCGAAAAAGTATCCTACTGCAGAGAAATCGTAAACACTTTCCGGACTGCATGCCTGCCACTTTCCTTCCACATCGGTCCGGAGGGAATCGGATGTTTTGAGGGCCACAGTAAAAAGCCGGATCAGGGGGTAATCAGCTTCTTTTACCTCTTTTTCATAGTTTAACACCCCGGTTTTCCAGGTTTTTTCGTATTTCCCGACAGGCATATGCATGTTGGACTGCCCGGAGCATATCCATACTTCTCCTATAAGTACATCAGATAGTGTTATTTTGTTTTCTCCCTGTAAAACAATAGTATAGGGCCCTCCGGCTTTTGGGGTGGAAACCGGTATTTTCCAGTTTCCCTGTCCATCGGCCGTAGTGCGTATTAATTCTTTTTGCCATCCCGGGGCGATAGTAACTTCCTCGCCGGGGTTTGCCCATCCCCAGATGTTTATTTCTGCCTGTTGCTGCAATACCATATGATCTCCCACCAGTGCAGGAAGCTTGATTTTTGCATTGGCAGGAAAACTCAAGGATAAAAAGAAGACAAGGGTGAGCACAAGTGATTTCATTTTCAGACTTTTATTTATAATTTTTTGTAAAACAAGATAAAATTAAATGAAGACAAAAAAAATACTGTCCTGTACTGTGATGCTTTCTGTCCCTGCCGGGCAGGACTGTACAGGATACGGTATTTAAATAAAAGAAAGAAATTGCGTAACGAACAAAAAACAGGCCCTTATGTATACCTTCCGGTTGTTGGTTATGCTTTTTGCTTTAAACCTTCTCTCCTGTGACGATCCTGAACCACCGGCAAAGGAGGTACAGGCTACTGCGTGGTGGCACGATAAGGAACGGGAAGTCCACTATCTGCCGGATGGAAGTGATTTTGTTTTACATAAGGGGAAACAAAGGTTCAACAGGGCCTTGTACGGCACCAATACAGGCTTCCGGGTGGAGGCCGGAGACCTTCCGGAATTCGCCATGTATATGCCGGGCATGGGAGGAAATTTTAAACTTGGGGTTATTCGGGGAGAAGATAGCAAGTGGATCATTGACTGCGACTCTATTGCCACCCGTTATCGTCCCGGCAGTATGCTATATACGATAAAGGATAAACTATTGGGTAAAGGAGCCCTGCATCTCCGGATATTAGCCCTTGCAGATGAAGAAGGTTTTGTTCTCAAGGCAGATATGGAGGCGATCCCGGAAGGGACCGAACTTCTTTGGGTATATGGCGGAGCGAGCGGAAAGAAATTTTCCCGTAACGGTGACATAGGAGCCGATCCGGAATCGGTATTTTATCTGAAACCGGAATATTGTACAGGAAACACCTACGAGATCAGGGAAAAATCGTTTATGCTCCGTTACGGTTCTGTTCATAATAAGAAAAAACGGGAAAACGATAAGTCTGTGTTCGGGATATTTCCGGAAAAATCCGTGATGCATATTGCAGATGCCGGACAACAATCCTCTCCCCTGTCCATAAATGCCTCCGAAGGGGACTCCCTTCCCGTAATTACAGGTAAACTAGAGGCACAAACTTCGGAAAGTCTGTTCTGGCTGCTCAAAAGAGGGGGAAAAGATGATTTTTCACTTCAGGACAACCCTTCGGAACAATTTCTGCATGCCGAAGAAGTACGGAAAGAACTCGCAAACCGGGTTAAGGTCCGTACTCCCGACCCTTATATCAATACTTTGGGAGGGGCCCTGGCCTTTGCCGCCGATGCTATCTGGGAGGCTCCCGCCTATCGCCATGGGGCGGTAGCATGGCGGATGCCGCTCAATGGCTGGCGGGGAGCATATGTGGCCGATCCGCTGGGCTGGCATGAGAGGGCTAGATTACATTTCGGCAGTTATGCGAATTCACAGGTTACCGAACCGGTCACAGGGCCGGTGGTGGCAGATACGCTGCTCAACCTGGCAAGACAAAAAGAAGAAATAGGAACGTCCTTGTTCAGCAGCGGATATATAAGCCGGAATCCCGATAATAATACCAAAGCACATCATTACGATATGAACCTGGTTTTTATCGATCAGTTGCTCGACCATTTCCGGTGGACGGGCGATATCGATTTCCTCCGGAAAATGTGGCCGGTCCTGGAAAGTCATCTCGCCTGGGAAAAACGCAATTTCGATTCGGACGGAGACGGGCTTTACGATGCCTATGCCTCCATATGGGCCAGTGACGCCCTTCAGTATAACAGTGGAGGTGTTACCCATTCTTCCGCATATAACTACCGTGCCAATAAGATAATGGCACAACTGGCCGAAAAGATCGGGGAAGATCCTGCTCCATACAAAAGAGAAGCACAGCATATCTATCGTTCGGTCTATGAACAATTATGGATGCCGGAAAACGGACGTTATGCAGAATATAAAGACCGGATGGGGAATAAATTGCTGCATCCTTATCCGGGATTATGGACAATATACCACGCTATGGAGGCCGGCATACCCGATCCCTTCCGGGCCTGGCAGCTGCTGCGGTATGCAGATACGGAAATACCGCACATCCCCGTACAGGCAAAAGGACTGGACAAACAGGGACTGTATACAATGTCCACTACCAATTGGCAGCCTTATACATGGTCGGTAAACAATGTGGCCCTGGCGGAAGTATTACATACCGCCCTGGCCTACTGGCAGGGAAACAGGCAGGAGGAAGCTTTTCGTCTGTGGCAGAGTGCGCTCATAGAAAGCATGTACCTCGGGGCCAGTCCCGGCGGATTTCACCAATTATCTTTTTACGATGCCATGAGAGGGGAACTGTATCGCGATTTTGCTGACCCGGTCGGAATGGCCGGACGAACCCTGGTACAAGGTCTTTTCGGAATACAACCCGATGCCATAAACGATACGTTGACCATTAGCCCGGGGTTCCCGGCGGATTGGGACCACGCATCCCTTGAAGTTCCGGATATTGTCTTTAACTATAAAAAAAGCGGAAACCGGGAAGAATTCACCATTATTCCAAGGTTTAAGACCAAAATGCACCTGAAGTTGATATTAAGGGCAACCAAAGACGCAATAAAGTCCGTAACCGTGAACGGAAAAGAAGTCGGATGGAAGGCAGATGAACAAGCTATAGACAGCCCGGTCCTGGAAATAACCGCTCCGGAACAATCCGGATACGATGTAGTGGTGGAATGGCAGGGCAATGACCTGAAAAAGAATTATCCGGATGGAGACGTACGGCCGTACGTCTCCACAGGGCAGCAAATTCAGATGGATTTCCGTCCTGCCGAAATACAAAAAATTCACGATCCTCAAAAGATATTGGAAAACCCGTCATTCTTGGGGGGCAAATTAATTGCACAGGTAAAGGATACCCCGGGAGAAAAATCGGTTTTTTTACAATTGAAACAAGGTCAATTCAGTTGGTGGGAGCCTTTGAATCTTTCGATACGGCCTAAAGTAGAGGTTGTCCGTTTGGTTAAGAAGGATACTGTAAAAAAAGAAAGAAAAGAGATCGTCTTGCGCAACAATACCCCGGAAGAGCTCACGGGTAAACTGGTGGTTAATCCCGGGGTAAAAGAATATGCGACAGATATTACTTTACCCGCCAACTCCGAAGCGTTCGTAAAGGTCCCTGCCGGAAATCTTATTCCGGGGAGCAATGTATTGGTGTTGAGGTCGGATGAAGAAGAGGTTTTAAACACGAATTTCCGGGATTGGGATGTAAAAACCCCGACCGGTTCACAATGGGAAACCCTGGACCTCTCGTCTTTTTTTAACAGCAGTGTCACTGACATTTTCAGAAATGAATACCTGTCTCCCCGGCCGGTGTCACCTACCTTGCAATTGCCCGTTCACGGTATAGGGAACTGGTGCTATCCGAAAGTGGAAACAGATATTGACGATTCCGGCTGGCGTAAAAAAGCAGGGAAAGACAACCATGTGGAGACACCACAGGGAATTCCCTTCATGACTCCCGGGGAGAAGGAAAAAGATAATATAGTCTTTACCTCTATGTGGGACAATTATCCGGAGGAAATAGCAATTCCTTTGTATGGTAAAGCTTCGCATTTGTATATGGTCATGGCCGGGTCTACCAACCCCATGCAGAGCAGGATTATTAACGGAGTGGTCACTGTGGAATATGAAGACGGGACCAAAGAAGAACTGACACTTAAAAATCCGGAAAACTGGTGGCCGATAGAACAGGACTATTTTATCGATGGATATGCCTTTACTACGGGAGAAACAAAACCACCACGTGTTTATCTGAAAAGCGGGAAGATTACCAGAGAATTTGAAGCATATACTCCGATAAAAGGATTTACTGAGTTTGGTGTGGAAGGAGGCGCGGCTACTATTCTGGATTTGCCGCTGAACCCGGAAAAGGAGTTAAAAATTATGGAACTGAGATCCGTAGCCAATGATGTGGTTATCGGCCTGATGAGCGCAACGCTTCTCCGTGATCTGAAATGATAAATTATGAATACCGGGAATGTTTATGAGCAATAAAGCCTTTATACATTCACATAAAACTTTAAAGTGTGGACCGAAAAGATTTTTTACAAAGTATATCCCTTTTTTCTGCTGGCCTCCTGATCCCGGGAACGGGATTTTCCGCAGGTAATCCGGAAAAAGAGGGAAACTTCGGATTTGCGGAAAGGCTTGTACCTGTAGGCAGAAGGCTGCAAATGGAAGGATATTATGTTTGGTGCAACAGCCCTATAGAAGGACCGGATGGTAAAATTCATGTGTTTTTCTCCAGGTGGGCCGCAGAAAAATCGATGAGCGGATGGATAAGGGGATCGGAAATATGTCATGCCGTAGCCGATCATCCCGAAGCGCCGTTCCGTTTTGTTAGCGTGGTATTGGCTCCACGTGACGGAGACTTTTGGGATGCAACTACATGCCATAATCCGCATATCCGGTATGTAGATGGAAAATACTGCCTGTTTTTCATGGGAAATTCCAATGGGAAAACCAATACCAAACGTATAGGCCTTGCTACTTCTTCTTCATTGTACGGTCCCTGGGAACGTCCGGACAGCCCCTTGTTGGAAACAGGTAAAGAGGGAGCGTGGGACGATCATTGTACAACGAACCCTTCTTTTGTAAAACACCCCAACGGAGAATATTGGCTGTTTTATAAATCGTGGAATACCCTGGAGTATGAGCAGGCAGCCGGGAAAAGTGTGAGGGGTAACCGGAAGTACGGGTTGGCCGTAGCGAAAGATTTGCAGGGGCCTTATGTGAAATACGAAGGAAATCCGATAGTGGATTTTTCGGGCAGGGGAGGAAACGCCCAGTTCGAAGATGCTTTTATCTGGCTCGAAAAAAACCGGTTCCGGATGCTGGCCAGGGATATGGGAGTTTTTAGTGATGATGTAGGGCTTTATCTGGAATCGACGGATGGAATAGATTGGGGAGAACCTTCCATCGGATATCATCCTCTCAAAGATTACGCAAACGAACCCCCACCTCCCGGATACTTAAAACGATATGGCAGACTGGAAAGGCCGCAGGTATTGTTTACAGATGGCAAACCTTCCTATCTTTTTACGGCGGGACAAGGAGGGAAATACGGAACTTCAACATCTTTTGTGTTTAAAATAGTGTAGAAAAAGAGATTTTCGTAGTCATAATTGTCCAGGGGATATGCCCATCCAAATACTGCACATATGAGTACTAAAAATAACCGCAAAAACCCAATCATAATAAGACATGAAATATAGAATATTAAATCCGGAAGGCATACCTAAAAAGATTGTTCTTGGCCTGTGGATACTGGCAGGGATAAGTTGTTCCGGCGTCAAGAAAGAAAAACATGAGACAGGGAAACATATAGACAGGAAAGCACTGGTACAAAGACATAATGTAGTAGTAGAAGAGGCGGATACACTGGCTTCGCTCTCTGTTGGAAATGGAAAATTCGCCTTTACAACAGATATTACGGGCTTACAAACCTTTCCGGAAACTTATCAGAATGGCATTCCCCTCGGAACGCAATCCGAATGGGGATGGGACAGTTTTAAAGACACGATAGGATACAATTTTGAGGAAAGTCTTAAATCTTATGACCAGTATGGGCGTAAAATCACATATGCCGTACAAAGGTCCTCCGAACCAGGGAGAAACAGGGATGCTGCCGACTGGTTCCGCAAAAACCCTCACCGTCTGCAACTCGGCAACCTGGGTTTTGAAATATACAAAGAGGACGGAAGCATGATCGCCGTAGAAGATGTAAAAGACATCCGGCAGGAGCTTGACTTATGGGCAGGGGAAATACGAAGTTCATTTACTGTGGAAGGAGAAAAGGTTGAAGTCCGGACCGATGCACACCCGGAAAAAGATATTATAGGGGTAGAGGTGAAATCCGCGCTTATAAAAGAAGGCCGCCTGAAAATCAGGCTTCGTTTTCCCTATCCTACGGGAGAATGGACAGATGTTGGTGTAAACCGGGGAAATGCCGGGAAGCACAAAACAGAACTGACTGTTTCGGAAGCGGACAAGGCGGAAATTATACATACCCTGGATACGATGTCCTATGCCGTTAAGATGCAATGGAAGGAAAAGGGAATGGCAGAGCAGAAAGAACCGCACTATTTTGTGGTGACTCCCGATAAAGGCTCAGACACTTTCAGTATGACCTGTTTGTTTGCTTCCCAAGGGAATAAAGAAACTTCTCTGCCTTCTTTCGCAGAGGTACAATCCGCGAGTACCGATGGATGGGAGTCTTTCTGGAATTCAGGGGGAGCAATAGATTTTTCGGAATGTACGGACCCCAGGGCGGCGGAACTGGAAAGGCGGGTAGTACTTTCCCAGTACCTTACCAGGATACAATGTGCAGGAAACGCCCCGCCACAGGAAACCGGGCTTACCCATAACAGTTGGTTCGGGAAACCGCATCTGGAAATGCACTGGTGGCACGGTGTACATTTCCCGTTATGGGGCCGGCCGGAATTGCTGGAGAAGAGTATGGACTGGTATGCCAAAGTCTCCTGGAAAGCCGGTAAAATTGCGGAAAGACAAGGATTTGAAGGAGTCCGATGGCAGAAAATGACCGATATATACGGTAATGAATGCCCGTCTTCCATAGGATCGGTACTTATCTGGCAGCAATCACATTATATTACCTTTGCCGAATTGCTCTACCGCGCTGACCAGGACAAGAAAACCCTGGAGAAATATAAGAAACTGGTTTATGCTACGGCAGATTTTATGGCGTCGTTCGCACATTATGATAAGGACAAAAAACGATATATGCTGGGGCCTGTGGTGATTCCGGCACAGGAACGTTTTAAAGCGGAAGAAACATTTAATCCCACATACGAACTGGCGTACTGGCGTTGGGGGCTGGAAACGGCGCAAGAATGGAAAGAACGCCTTGGTGAAGAACGAAGCGCTAAATGGGATGATGTGCTTAACGGACTTTCCCCGCTCCCGGTGCAGGACGGCGTTTATCTTGCCACCGAAAGCGCCACGGATTCTTATACCAATCCGAAGTATAAAACGGATCATCCGTCCGTATTCGGAACTTATGGTATGTTGCCTGAAACATCCGGGCTGGATAAGGAAATCATGCGCAATACATTCGATCTTATTTGGAAAGACTGGATGTGGGAAGATACCTGGGGCTGGGATTTTCCGATGACAGCCATGACAGCGGCAAGACTTGGCCTGCCGGAAAAGGCGGTGGATGCCCTGTTTATGGATATACCAACCAATACTTATTTGCCAAACGGGCATAATTACCAGGATAAGCGCCTGCGGTTGTACCTTCCAGGTAACGGAGGGATACTAACCGCAGTGGCTATGATGTGTGCCGGTTGGGACGGTAGCGAAGGTGAAAATCCCGGTTTTCCGAAAGACGGGGCATGGAATGTTCACTGGGAGGGCCTGTCAAAAATGCCGTAGCAAAAGGTATTCTTCCGAAGGACTACCGGATAAAGTCGCGATAAATATCCTGAATTTCCGCAGTGGTCAGGTTTCCCGGATGAACAATAAGCCGGTTTCGGAATTTCAAGGGCTTTTCCCTGGGAATAGGAATTGGGTTTTTCCCCGGAAAAGCAGCATTTTGCATGCTTTCGTTTTTTCTCAGTATCCAGCCCTGAAATGAAGGCAAGTTACCGGGATCGCAGAAAAGAACGATCCCGGTTTGTTCTTTTTTGCCTGTGTTATAATCCGGAATAGCTTGTACCCATCCACCGGTCTTTACCGGGGTGTTTTGGGGAACAACCTCGCCTTGCCCGGAGAAAAATGTTATTCCGTCAGACGATTTGATCCTGGCCGAAAATCCTCCGTATCCCTTATCGTCTTCCGAACCTCCTATCTCTACACCATCCGTCAGGGCGGTCAGGGAAATGTCAAAATCCATAAGATAATAACCTTCTTTCCGTGTATAGGAAATACTGGCCTTTTCGCGGATAACGGCTTCTTCCGAATCGGTAACCCAGTAAACAACAGTATTTAATATTCCGGAATTTTTACGAACTTCGGTTCGGGTTGAATCTACTTTCCACCGTATCCCTTCACATAACCAGGGGTCACTTACCCTTTTTCCCCGGACAAATAGTTGGTGCCAGGTCCAGAAAATGCCGCGGTGATGCAGGTGATCCTCCGGGAAATCTTCGGTAATAATATCCCCTTCGGGGCCATAGAGCGGGTGGATATAATTGGCCCTGGGGAATTTTCCGTTTTCCGATCTGGTTTCCTTTTGATACGAAAAACATGGAGAATCTCCCTCATAAAGGGTTATTTTATCACTTTCTTCTTTAAAATGCAGTTGCTGTGCGTAGCTGCCTGAACAAAAAAGGAAAAGCAGGAAATATGCACAGACGCTTTTTGAATTTGACATGGGCAATGGTTTCAATTCCTTAAAGATACGTCGATATTGCGTTATACCGAATTTCTGTCGAGAAAACGAAACACATTCTTTACCTGGTCTTTGCTATTATTGAGTAGCATATCCGCAGCGGTTTCTCCCATTACTTTGAAATCGGTGCTGATCACGGTAATACCTAAAAGTTCTTTAAGAGGAGTATCGTTATAGGAAATAATGCCGATGTCCTCTCCCAATACGAGATGTTGTTCCCGTACCTGTTTTACCAGGTTGACCAGGTCGTTTTCTTCAATGATAACATAGGCGTCACGCGATTGTAATCCCATATCGTCATATATTTCATTCAGCACCTCAAAATCGAAAGAGTGTTCCACACAGAATTTACGGAAGCCGTGGAGTATGCGAAGTGGATAGGGATATATGGATTTTTGGGGATAAACCAGGATGAGTTTATCGTAACGGCTCAGTTTTTCCAGTCCTTCGGTTAATGCCTGGTAGATGTCGTTTTCGAAATCCTGGTAAATAGAAGCATATTTTCCGGAAACGGACGGTTTGAGGTTGTCCATCAGGAGTAATTTATCTTTTGGGATCTTTTCTATGGCCTTTATTACCTGGTCCGTATTGCTGATATGCATCATTTTTTCATTTTTAAAATGCGGCATGATAACATAATAATCATAGGCCCCTATATTCTTTTCCAGGGTTTTTACAAAGAGGGACTCTTCGCAGTGATAAATAAAAAGGTTGACATGGCCGTTAACCCCCACACGGTCTACAAAGGAATTGTATATCCGCATTTTATAGGAGCTAAGTTTGTTTACCATAAAGAAAATATTGATCTTGGAAATAAGGTCCGTACGTGCCGTATAATACCCCTTGCCCTTAACGGAAACAATGATCTTTTTTTCTTTTAGCAACCGGTAGGCTTTCTCTACGGTATCCCTCGAAAGATAGCATTCTTCGCTCAGTTCGTTAATAGAAGGTATCTTCTGTCCTATTTTAAGATCTCCCCGCGCAATGCCCTCTATAATGGAATCTACGATCTGTTTGTATTTCGGCACTCGCGAATCTTCATTTATCCTTATGTCTGCAATAGCTGGTGCAATATTCATAGTTGGTATTTTTAGTGTTAATATATGGAGGTTTTGGTAAATTAGCGTATAATTTTTTTCGAAAAGGTAAAATTAAATAATTTTGGTGTATATTCTACACTATGTCATGAATATCTAATAATTAACCATTTGTGAGCAGCACACCACAGGATAGTTGTTTTGCGTATAACTTATATTTTCGTCCATGCTTGAATAGAGAATCTTAATCCATGAAACAAGACATAACCGGCCGGCCCCAGAGACAGGTCAGGGGTGTTCTTGGGAACTAAAAATGTAAATCGATGAAAATACTGGAAAAGAAAAATTTCAAATATGTGGACTACCTATGGGATGAGGAAAAGGCCGCCGCTATGGAGGGCAATGAAGTGGATCTGCTGCTCTACCGGTCCAACCTACTTGGATCGGACCTCCGGATAACGAACTACGGAGGAGGAAATACGAGTTGCCGTACCATAGAAAAAGATCCTCTCACCGGTGAGGATACGGAGATCATGTGGATCAAAGGTTCCGGGGGAGATATAGGCAGCCTGACCAGAAACGGACTGGCCGGACTATACGTGGATAAACTACGGTCCCTGAAAAAGGTATACCGGGGGTTGGAACATGAAGATGAGATGGTGGCCTTATTCAATCATTGCATATATGATCTGAATAGTAAGGCACCTTCTATAGACACACCACTGCACGGGCTTTTGCCTTTTAAGCATATAGATCACCTACACCCCGATGCCTTGATAGCAGTTGCAGCGGCAAAGGACAGTGAGCAAATAACCCGGGAGATCTGGGGAGGCACTATGGGCTGGGTACCGTGGCAGCGCCCGGGATTCGACCTGGGGCTGCAGATAGAAAAGTGCCTTGCGGATAATCCGGGAATACGGGGAATTATACTGGGCAGCCACGGATTGTTCACCTGGGGAGATACGGCCTATGAATGTTATATAAATAGTCTTGAGGTTATTGAACAGGCATCCGCATATATAGAAGACCGTATAAAATCCATTGGAGGTGTTTTTGGCGGGAAAAAGATAAAAAGCCTCGATCCGCAGAAAAGGAAAGATCAGGCGGCGACAATAGCGCCATTGTTAAGGGGTCTTTGTTCTTCCGAAAAAAGAATGATAGGACACTTTACGGATGCTGACAGGGTTTTGCAGTTTATAAACAGTAATGACCTGGAAAGACTGGCTCCTTTGGGAACTTCCTGTCCCGATCATTTTCTGCGCACAAAGATACAACCCCTGTTATTGCACCTGGATGCGGATACGGACCTGGCCAATCCGGCAGAGATACTTGAAAAACTGAAGCCGGCATTTGAGCAGTACCGTGAAGAATACAAGGAATATTACGAAAGTTGTAAGCGGGAAAACAGCCCTGCCATTCGCGATGCCAATCCGGTAGTGATCCTGTGGCCGGGGGTGGGCATGTTCACTTTTGCCAAAAACAAACAAACCGCACGTGTGGCATCGGAATTTTATATTAATGCCATTAATGTAATGCGCGGTGCTGAGGCCATAAGCGAATATACATCCCTGCCACGCCAGGAGGCTTTTGATATAGAATATTGGTTACTGGAGGAGGCAAAATTACAACGTATGCCCGCGGAGAAGACCCTCTCCAGAAAAGTTGCCGTTGTTACAGGGGCCACCGGAGGTATAGGCAAGGCCATAGCAGATAAACTGGTCGCGGAGGGAGCTAATGTGGTACTTACGGACCTGGACGAAAATCTTTTGAGAGAAGCCAAAGAAACCTATAAAAAAGATGAAGTTTCCTCAACGGTCTGTGACGTTACCAAAGCAGTGTCGGTTGAAGCGGCATTCCGGAAAGCATGTATGGATTTCGGAGGTGTGGATATCGTAGTTCATTCTGCGGGACTGGCCATTTCCAAATCCCTTCCGGATACTTCGGAAGAGGACTGGGAGCTGTTGCAAAACGTACTGGTAAAAGGACAGTTTCTGTTGGCAAAGGCCGGGGTAGATATTATGAAAAAACAAGATCTTGGAGGAGATATTATAAGTATAGCCAGCAAGAATGGCCTTGTAGCCGGGCCAAACAACGTGGGCTATGGTACGGCTAAAGCAGCCCAGCAACATATGTCGCGTCTTCTCGCAGCCGAACTGGGAGCGGACAAGATACGGGTGAATACCGTAAATCCGGACGGTGTAATCGTAGGGAGTAAAATATGGGAAGGCGAATGGGCCGAAGGAAGAGCCAGGGCTTACGGTATAACTGTAGAGGAACTTCCCGCACACTATGCCAAAAGGAATCTCCTGAATGAGATCATCCGCCCGGAAGATATTGCCAGAGGCGTGTATGCCCTGTTGGGAATACTGGATAAAAGCACCGGGAACACCATTAATGTAGATGGTGGTATGGCCAACGCTTTTGTACGATAAAAAAAGATGACATTAAATTTGACAAGATATACCTGGAATACAATAGAGTATGAGAATTGACCAGCAGGAAATAACCGATTTGAACAAAACCGGTACGGACACACATAAACGTAACCTGGAAGGATTGAAAGCAGCCTATTCCGAATCTCTTATAGAGACAGTAGTAAATAAGCTTTCGGACTTCCAGGTAGCACTACCGAGTTGGGCGTTGGGGGCCGGTGGAACGCGATTCGGGCGTTTCTCCTATGGTGGAGAACCCGGTTCCCTGGAACAAAAGATAGAAGATATCGGTATAATACATCAGCTTACCAAAACCGCAGGTGCGGTGTCTTTGCATATTCCCTGGGATATTCCGAAGGACGTACCGGCCGTAAAAGAACTGGCGGATTCCCTGGGAATTACTTTTGATGCCATGAATTCTAACACCTTCCAGGACCAGGAAGGCGCGGCCCAAAGTTACAGGCACGGTTCTCTGAGCAGTGTGCACCAGGCAGCCAGGGAACAGGCCGTTGAGCATAATATTGAAGTGATACGCATCGGGGAACAGCTCGGGTCCAAAAGCCTGACCGTATGGTTGGCAGACGGAGCTAATTTTCCGGGGCAATACAATTTTCAGACTACACTTAGACATACTGAAGACAGTTTAAAGACTATTTACAGGGAGTTACCGGAAGACTGGAAATTATTAATCGAATACAAGCCTTACGAGCCTAATTTCTACAGTACTGTAATCCAGGACTGGGGTACGTCGTTCATGCTGGCAAACGCTTGTGGAGAAAAGGCGTTTACTCTTGTAGATCTGGGGCATCACCTTCCCAACACCAATATAGAACAGATTGTTGCTACATTGATGATGCAGGGCAAACTCGGAGGATTCCATTTTAATGACAGCAAATACGGAGATGACGATCTTACTGTAGGTTCCGTAAAGCCATATAACCTTTTCCTTATTTTTAACGAACTGGTTTATGGTATGGAGAATAATCCGCAGAATCCTTCCCTGGCCTGGATGATCGATGCCAGTCACAACATAAAGGATCCGCTGGAAGACCTCATACAATCACTTGAAGCCATATTAATTGCCTATGCCCAGGCTCTGTTGGTAGACCGAAAAGCTATTACGAATGCACAACAGGACAGTGATGTGGTGCAATGCCAGGAAATTTTACAGGATGCCTACCGTACGGATGTAAGGCCTTTACTCCGGGAAGCCCGGCTTCGCTCGGGAGGTGCTATGTGTCCCATACAGGCCTACCGCGAACTGAAAGTGAGAAAACGACTGATTGAAGAAAGAGGAATGAGAGTAAGAGCAACAGGGCTGTAAAAACAAATAACGGGAAAATCTCCCGCCGCCAACCAAATTAAACAACTTTAACCGATGACCGCCAAAACCGAGGTAACCGCTGTTTTTGATATCGGAAAGACCAATAAGAAGTTTTTCCTGTTCGACACTAATTTCAAAGAAGTGTACAGGGAATATACCATGCTGGATGAAACAGAAGATGAAGACGGCTATGCCGCGGAAAACCTGGAACAGTTGCAACAATGGCTGAAAGGACTTCTCGATCGTATCCTTCATGCGGAAGAATACAAAGTAACAGCCATCAATTTTTCCAGTTACGGGGCCAGCTTTGTACATGTGGATGAAAAGGGAAATGTACTCACACCACTGTACAATTACACCAAACCTGTACCGGAAGAAATTACAAAGGAATTTTATGAGACCTATGGCGACGAACTGTCTTTTGCGACTGAAACCGCTTCTCCACAGGCGGGAATGCTGAATTCCGGAATGCAATTGTATTGGATAAAGAAGACCAAGCCGGAAATATTCGAAAAGATTAAATACGCTCTTCATTTTCCGCAATACCTGTCTTATTTGTTCACCGGTATTCCGCTTAGTGATTATACCAGTATAGGCTGCCATACCGGGCTGTGGAATTATGAAGCCAACGATTATCACAGTTGGGTATACAAAGAAGAAATAGATAAAAAACTTCCTCCGATTGTACCTTCTGGGACCAGTTTGAGCATGACTTATAAGCGGAAGAAAATCAAGATCGGGGTGGGGATACACGACAGTTCGGCTGCGCTTTTACCCTATATTCTGAGTGAAAAGAAACCGTTTTTGCTGGTGTCCACCGGAACCTGGAGTATTTCCCTGAACCCGTTTAATGAAGAAGGACTCTCCATGGAAGATGTGGAGAACAATTGTCTGAACTACATGCGCACCAACGGAAAAAGAATCAAAGCCACCCGCTTTTTTATGGGAAACGAATATCGTATACAGGTAAAAAAACTGGGAGAATATTACGGCAAAGCTTACGGATACCACCGGAAAGTGAAGTTCAACAAGAGATTATATCTTAAACTTATTTCCAACCCGTCCATGAATTTTAAGTTTGAAGGGATAAGACTCCGAAGGAAAAAACTGAATGAAACCGACCTGGCCCCCTTTTCCACTTTCGAAGAAGCTTTTCATAAGCTGATGATTGAACTTATGGAATTGCAGGTGGAAACTTCTCGGAGGGCCATAGGCAACACTGAAATAAATAAAATATTTATAGATGGTGGCTTTACGGATAACGATGTCTTCGTGAAGTTAATGTCCCACCATTTCCGGGAATTCAAGGTGAGGACAACACGGAATTCACTTGGGTCTGCCTTGGGTGCGGCTATGGTGATCTCCGAAGAAAAGCCCGGACCCAAATTTTTGAAGAAAACCTATAAAATGGAAAAACTAGCGCCCCTGCTTCTTTCTTCCAAAAGAGATGTAGTTTAAAACGGTGCTCCAACCAACCCTTAATTTTATATAATATGGAACAAACGCATACAGAAGAACAAATACTCGAACTGACCTCTTCCACCGGGGGAGAATACGAAAGGGAAGCGGTCCCGGAATCGCGGTGGAAAGGCTGGAAGAGTTTTCTTGGTATGTATGCCGGCGAACACGCAGCAGGGACCGAATTTGTTATAGGCCCCTTGTTCCTCACCACGGGGGTAAGTGCCTTTGATCTGATTATCGGATTGTTGTTGGGAAATTTCCTGGCTGTGCTGAGCTGGCGGTTCCTCACGGCGGAAATTGCAGTTAAATACCGATGGACGCTATACTATCAACTGGAAAAAATTTGTGGAAAACGCCTGGTTACCGGGTATAACCTTGCCAATGGTATATTGTTCTGCTTCCTCGCCGGATCTATGATTACCATATCTGCGACTGCAGTAGGGATTCCATTTAATATGGAAATGCCCCGGCTAACGGATACGATGCCAAACGGTATAACCTGGATTGTTATAGTTATAGCCATAGGCCTGGTGATCTCCGTCATTGCAGCACGGGGCTATGACATGGTATCCAAAGCGGCAAACTGGATGTCGCCGATTATCGTGCTGGCATTTCTTTTGTGCGGAATCGTAGCGTTAAATCAGCTTGGTGTTTCGAGTTTTTCGGATTTCTGGAATGTATGGGGTGAAGGTTCCGAGCCTTTTCCCGGGCAGGTAAAATATACCTTCTGGCATGTAATGTTATGGTCCTGGTTTGCCAACGCGGCCATGCATATAGGAATGTCAGACCTAAGCGTATTCCGATATGCCAAAAAAGCTTCGGTAGGATGGACCAGTGCGGCAGGAATGTATGTAGGGCATTACATGGCATGGATTGCAGCGGCATTGATCTATGCGGTATACCTGCGCTCTCCCGAGGTACAATCTATTCTGGCTGAAGGGCAGGCACCTTCTGTAGCTCCGGGACCACTTGCATATAATACTATCGGGATATTTGGTATCATAGCGGTAATCCTTGCCGGATGGACTACAGCCAATCCTACTATTTACAGGGCAGGGCTGGCATTTCAGGCTGTAATGCCCAAAGCATCTACATTTAAGGTTACCCTGCTGGCAGGGGGAATAGCTACTCTGGCAGGACTTTTCCCTGCGATAGCCATGAAGCTACTGGATTTTGTAGCGTTGTACGGATTTATCCTGGCACCTTTCGGGGCAATTATTGTTTTCGAACATTTTTTTGCCGATCGTTGCGGTGTGCGGAAGTTTTATGCAGAAAAGACCGGGAGCCGTTTCAATACTGCGGTGTTCCTAGCATGGATCATCAGTTTTGCGGTATTTTACTTTATTTCTCTGCAATTTGATATATTCCTGTCTTTTGTAACCCTTCCCACATGGATCTGTTGCGGGGTGTTGTTTTTAGTATTCAGCAGGTATTTTCAGAAGAAAATAGTAGTGAGTTAACAGATTGAATTAGTTAGTTGGTGTGTAAAACCCTGTCGGTCTTCCTTTTGTGGAAAAACATCGACAGGGTTTGTCTTTTTCGGATAAAATTATTGGTTTTAGAACGTATAGGAGAAATTAGCCGATATGTTCCTTGTCCACTGCGGGTTTATCGTAGACCATCCCGTATAGTATTCTTCATCCGTAATGTTGTTGAGTTTCAGGGTCACACGGAAATCTCTGCCGCCGTAAAATACAGAAGCATTGAGAACGGTATATTCCGGAAGAGTAAAAGTTCCTGCAACGTTCCTGTTCATGATCTTGTTCTCACCGGCATAATTACCGCCGAAGCCTAAGCCGAAACCTTTTAGTTTACCAGAAGTAAACTGATAATCCGCCCATAGGTTAGCCGTGTTTACAGGACCGGCGGATTCAGGTCTTTTCCCTTTGAAATCCTCATCTCCTTCTTCCAGTTCACTGTCTATGTAGCTATACCCTGCGATAAGGGTTAACCCGTGTACGGGATTGGCATTTACAGAAGCCTCAAAACCTTTGTTTCGTTGTTCTCCGTCCTGGGTATAGTGATAATTTTGGGCATCTTCGTCAATTCGAAGAGTCTTGTCGGAGACTTTTATGTCATAATAGCTCAGGGTAGCCTGCAGCTTGTCATTAAACAGGTTTAACTTGGTCCCGAATTCCAGTTGAGTGGCATGTTCCGGGTTAAAGGATCGTACGGTTTGCAATCCGTCCCTAACTTCTGGTTGAGGGGCCACATTGGTGAAACCATCCATATAGTTGGCAAATAAGGAAACCTGGTCCAGAATGGGCTGATAAACCAATCCGAATTTAGGAGAGAATGCGGTTTGGTTATACGTATTGTTCCAGAAACGGTCTACACGCAGACTGGCCATGGCAGATAGTTGGGGGGAAAAGTTAATCACATCAGAAGCATATGCACTGAATATTTCCTGTACTGCTCTCGAAGGGTTTATTTTGGAGCCGGAAAGCAAGGCATCAGTACCGGCCTGGGTAAGCACTCCGCTGTCATCGGTGTACTGTGCGGGATCAGAAATCTGTAATATTCCCTGGTTGAATGTTTCCAGGTCTGAGCCTATGTATACAAGCCCGTTCACTACATAAGGGCTGCTGTTATTGGTAGTGTTGGTTTTCAGGTAATCCAGCCCTACGACCAGCCTGTTTCGCATAGACCCAATTTTGAAGTCGCCGATAAAGTTTTGCTGTATATCCGTTCCTGTCGTTTCCGAGTTTTGTTTGCTTAGATACCTGGCGAGTACAATTCCATTATCTAAAGTCACGGAAGCATCAGCTTCTGCCGTTGTTGTCCCTTCATAGAGGTAGGAATAGTACCCGTCCGATTTGGCTGATGATGAAGACAAGGCGGTTTGCGATGTCCACTGATCGTTTATTTTATAATTCATCTGTGCCTGGAGGCTGAAGGTCGGGTTGTCCATATACAGGTCGTTGCTGGTATAGGACCTTTTATGATCGTAGCGCAGTTCGTCCATATTATGAACCCGTAACGGGTTTGTCCGATCCAGGAACAGCATGGTCTGGTTGGTCGTTCTTCCGTTATATATTTCTGTATTAACAAAGAAAGATAGTTTGTCATTTACTTCATAAGAGAGGGAAGGAGCGACGTAAAAAGACCTGCGGAATCCGGCATCCTGAAAGCTGTTCTGCGTGTGGTATGCACTGTTTACCCTCAGATAAATGTTTTTTTCGGTACTCAGCGGAGTATTCACATCTACGGTAACACGGTTTTGGCCATAGCTGCCCGCAGTATAAGAAATATTACCTCTGAAAGCGTTGAACGGTTTTTTGGTAACAATATTAATCAGCCCGCCGTAAGATATAAGGCTGCTGCCGTAAAGTGTTGCAGAAGGGCCTTTTATAACTTCTATGCGTTCGGTATTTGCAAGATCCGGGCTACCGTTGGTAAGGGCGGGAAGTCCGTTGAGCATGGTGGGCTGTACGGCAAATCCGCGTACGGCAAAGTACCCGGCCCCATCGGTCCCCCTTCCGGTGGGTTCCCATAGCATGGTTACTCCCGGAGCGTTTCGTAAGGCATCGTTAAAGTTAGTGACAACCTGGTCTTCCAGGAGTTGGCTTCCGATGCTGTTGGAGACCTGCGGATTCTCTATATCCTTTAAAGGCATTTTGGAAACATATGCACTCTCCTTCTGGGCATATTTGTTGGTTTTATTACCTTCCACGATCACTTCTTCCAGTTCTTCCTGTTGTTCCTTAAGGACGATTTCCGGAATTGTGGTTATTTCATTACTTCGGACTACGATCCTGGTTTCGCTGGTTTTGAAACCAACCGAGGAAGCTTTAAGGATATATGCTCCAGCTTGCACACCGGAAATCTCATAATTTCCTTTATGGTCGGTAAGCGTACCTTTTGCAGTACCGTTTTTGCCTACAGTAATGGTTACGTATTCTATAGGGGAGTTATTTAGGGAAACAATGGTACCTTTTATGGTTCCGGTTTGTGCCAGCGTTGTGGCGGAAAAACTCAGAATAGCAATAAAAAATAGCAACCTTCTCATAGGACTTGTTTTTATTTAGATTTATTTTAAACAGTGCAAAAGTATTTAACGGACTTTTAAGAACAAAGTTTTTTATGTTTTATTTCTACTTCTTTAATATGTTGTATATCAATGCGTAAAATATTTTTGTGTACATTTTCTTTCTCTGGTTGAAAGGATATATGGAGTTTCATTATGGACACACGGAGTATGTTTAAAAAAACCGTACAAAACCCGATTACATTGTTGAAAACAGATATTTTTATAGCATAAATCAAAACAGGAAATATATGAGACAAAAAACTACTACTTTTTTAGCTTTGATATTTTGTTGCTGTTGGGGATTCGGACAGGAGATAGTTTGGAATAGGGACTTATCAAAAATTCCTTTCAAGGTCCGCCTGGAGGAAGCTTTTCAGATAGTCGATGAAGATGAGGGAAATATAGCGCTGTTCCTTAAGGATAAACGCAATATTTATGGGTTTCTTTTAGACAGTTCATTTGTCCGGGAGGAATTTATGATGGGTGGAAATTTACCTTCCAAATACAAAAGAATTATAGGGAATAGTGTACAAGGAGGTAAGGACTACTACTTATATCTTGCCAACAACGCGAAAAGAAAATTTAATATTCTCAGGTTTTCTTTTACAAATAAGAAATATGATGTTGCAGAGCCGGACCTGGTATTGCAAAACGAGATTTTTGTGGAGGCATTTACGGTAGGAGAGCAGATGGTTATGCTTACAGTTACCAAGTTTACCTCAGAACTGAACTTCTATTATTTTGACGGTTTTGAGTATACCAGGAAAAGTTTAGATTTGGGACAAAAGGTGTGGTTTGGTGACAAGGAGGAAGATCTTGATCTTTATCACCGATTGGTTAGGATGGATGGTTTAGCCAATAATATAACTCTGGATAAAATAGATGAGAATACTCCTTATGCAATAGAATCTGTTTCTTCTTCTCAAAAAGTCTATCAAAAGGGAGATACGGTTATTTTTACCCTTGATGGGGGGAATAATTATACGGAGTTGATATCTATTAACCTTCTCACTCTCGAATTTAACATGGAGGGGATACCCAAACCTTTTACGGATACGGGCTACTTGACAAAACTAAGCACAAACTCTTTTATATATGAGAATAAATTATTTAACCTGTCTGTAAAGAAAGATGAAATGGTTTTTAGTATTTTCGATTATAAGTCACGTATGAAGATCAAAGAATTCAGGGTGACCAAAGAAGACACGATTTCTTTTAAAAATACCCCGATAATTCAGGAAGGTGGCTATTTGGAAGATTACAGGGAATTAGACAGGACGAAACAATTTCTACGAAAGATGTCTTCTTCCGAAGTGGGAATTGCAGTATATAAACGAAATGGGAAATATCAAATAACTTTAGGCGGGAAGCAGTCTGTTAGTGTAGGGAATCGAATGATGATGCCTGTGCCGGGAATGTCTGTTCCGATGGCCGGAGGGGGTAACACAGGTATTTTTGTTAATCCGGTCTATACGGCATTTTATTGGTATAGTTATACCAAGTCTGTCCATATTGTGGGATTATTTGACGAGAATTTTAATCATTTGGAAGGAAGAGTGGAGGAAAATACATTTGATAGAATAAAGGATTACAAAAAAGACAGCAAAAGGATTACTGCAGGAACCCTGTTTCGGTATAAGGATTACTTTATAATGGGAGAATATTCGAAAAATAGTGGGAGGTATACACTTGAGAAATTTAAGGATTGATAAAAAGCAAAACCCCTTCATGTATTTACATGAAGGGGTGGAACTTTTATGAAAAGAAGTTTCTTTTATGCCTCAAAAGGCACAATAGAAACATAAGATTTATTGTTCTTTTTCTTTTCGAATTTTACGATACCGTCAATTTTCGCGTGAAGGGTATGATCTTTACCCATGTACACATTTTCACCCGGATTGTGGGCTGTACCGCGCTGACGAATGATGATATTTCCGGCAATGGCAGCCTGCCCGCCGTATATCTTTACACCAAGACGTTTAGATTCTGATTCCCTACCGTTCTTGGAACTACCTACACCTTTCTTGTGAGCCATTTTTGTTCGGTTTTTTGCCTTGTTTTTACCCTGTGGTAAACAAGGGTGGGTTATACTTTAATTATTACTTCGGGGGGTTATTTTTCAATACCGCCGTCTAGTTTTTCCTGTAATTCTTTCAGTTCGTCCCATTTACCATCGGCAGCAAGCTGAGCTTGTTGCGGCCATGTATCGGGAATTTTGTTTGCATAGTTCGGACCGGCTTCGGTAAGAATGTCTTTCAACTTATCTACGGAAGTGGCAGCGAGGTCTGCATAAGTAAGGATTCCTGCACTGTTGAACAACTCGGCTATTTTAGGACCGATTCCTTCAACTTTTTTCAGGTCATCTCCTTTTTTGGCTGCTTTTTTTGCAGGTGCTTTTTTAGCGGGTTTTTCCGCACTGGCTTTAGAAGCCTGTTTTTTTGCTCCGGAAGCAACGATGCTTTCAACAACGATTTCAGTCAGGGCTTGTCTGTGACCGTTTTTCACTTTGTAACCCTTACGTCTTTTTTTCTTGAAAACGATTACTTTGTCACCTTTAAGGTGCTTTACTACTTTGGCTTCTACGGAAGCACCATCTATAGCCGGGGCGCCGATGGTAATGTCACCTGAATTGTCCAACAGAAGAACATTGTCAAAAGAAACTTTTGCTCCTTCATCTTCTGCCAGGCGGTGTACAAATACCTTCTGGTCTTTCGCAACTTTAAATTGCTGCCCTGCTATCTCTACAATTGCGTACATAGCGTTTAAATATAATTTAATTATCCAAAAAGCCCATGCCTATGGCAAAGGCGGGTGCAAATATACGCCTAAATACTTAAAAGGCAAATGGGTTACGACAATTTTTTATACTTTTTCAGGCACCTTTCGGGAGAGGTTCCAACTGGGTTTGAATTTTTGCATAAAAGCAAGGGTAAGTACTACGGACGAAGCGAAGCCCTCCACAGCAAGGATAAAGAGCAGTATGCCCGGACGCTGGTTATAGCTTTTGATCCAGGTATTCATTATCTTTTCCGGGAAAGTAGGGTCCAGGTGAAACATGTATATGCCCATAAACCCGACGAAAATGAGTGTGGCGATAAAGCCGGTGAATATTCCTGTAGTCGCTCCGGCATAATAATCGAATTTCTCGCGTAGCACAAGGCGTTTGAAGCGAATGGAAGCATATATACCATAGGCTACGATAACCCCGTTGAGCAAGCGAAGCCATATATTTTCGTGAAGGTTGAACAGTCTTACGATAAGAAAGTAGGCAATTAAAACTATTGCCGTTACGATACCATATCTGAGATGAATGTGTTTTGCTCCCATAATCTTTTTAAATTATTGGATTAGAGGTATTAAGTTACAAAAAAATATATGATCAAGCCAAAATCTTTGTTATTTTTAACCGTAGTTTTCTGAAAAAAGAGGATTTCCGTAACATTTGATGCCTATAGTATACTAATATTGTAATACAGATGTATATTGTGATTCTGAAAGGTTTTTTGGCTTTTTGAGTATCACAGAAGAAAAATAACACAAACACAACACCTATGAAAAAAAGATTTTTACCCATTGCTTTACTGGTAACTTCACTTTTTACGGCTACAGCCCAGCAGGTACCTTTCGAAGAGTATGACCTGGACAATGGCCTGCACGTTATTCTCCATCGGGACAATACGGCTCCGGTGGTGACTACGGCGGTAATGTACCATGTCGGTTCGAAGGACGAGAATCCGGAACGTACGGGGTTTGCCCATTTCTTTGAGCATTTGCTTTTTGAAGGGACGGAGAATATTGACCGCGGACAATGGTTTACAATTGTTACGGCCAACGGCGGACAAAACAACGCGAACACCACCCAGGACAGGACCTATTATTACGAAGTATTTCCTTCCAATAACCTGGAACTCGGATTGTGGATGGAATCCGAAAGAATGTTGCACCCTGTAATCAACCAGATAGGTGTAGATACACAAAATGAAGTGGTAAAGGAAGAAAAACGTATGCGGATGGACAACCAGCCTTACGGGCAGTTTGCCACGGCCCTTTTTACCAATTTGTTTGAAAAACACCCCTACCACTGGCCGGTAATAGGTTCTATGGAGCACCTCGATGCCGCTACTCTCAACGAGTTTCTCGCTTTTAACGACAAGTTCTATGTGCCTAACAACGCGGTTCTTGTTGTTACGGGTGATTTAGATACGGGCAAGACCAAAAAAATGATTGAGGATTATTTCGGAGCTATTCCGAGAGGAAAAGACATAAACAGGAAATCCTTTACGGAATCTCCCATAACAGAAACAAAAAAGGCACGTTTCGAAGACCCGAATATTCAGATTCCCGCTATCCTTACCGCATATCGTACACCCTCTATGAAAGACAGGGAAGCTTATGCGCTGGATATGATCTCTTCCATACTGAGTGACGGTAAATCGTCCCGGTTATATAAAAAACTGGTAGACGAAAAGAAAAAAGCCATGCAGGTAGGAGCTTTTAACTATTCTCTCGAAGATTACGGGGCTTACATTATATATGCGCTGCCACTCGGAGGGACTTCACTGGATGACCTGGTTGCGGAGATCGACGAGGAAGTGGCAAAACTGCAAAACGAACTTATCTCCGAAAGGGATTATGAAAAACTGCAAAACCAGTTCGAGAACAAGTTTGTAAATGCAAACTCCAGCATAGAAGGTATAGCTAATTCCCTTGCCAGGTATTACATGTTGTATGGTAATACCAAACTGATCAATGAGGAAATAGATATTTACCGTTCCATTACCCGTGAAGAAATAAAGGCCGTTGCTAAAAAATACCTGAACCCCGACCAGAGACTGCTTTTGGAATATGTTCCCAAAGAAGGAGGAGAAAACTGATACAATGATAAGAGGAAGTATTCTAAAAAATAAATTTTAGCGTTTTATTAAAAGACAAGTCTGATGAAAAAGTTAGTATTTACCATATTATTTATAAGTGCAATAGCCGTACAGGCCCAGATAGACCGGAGCAAACAGCCCCAGCCCGGACCGGCGCCGGAAATTCACCTCGGTACACCCAATACGTTCGAACTGAAAAACGGACTGAAGGTTATTGTAGTTGAAAATCACAAATTGCCAAGGGTTTCCTACACTCTTACCATTGATAACCCTCCTTTTACGGAAGGTGTAAAGGCAGGGGTTTCCTCCCTTACCGGAAACATGCTCGGCAAAGGATCGGTTCATATGGACAAGGATACGTTTAATGAGGAAGTGGACTATATGGGAGCCAGTATGAATTTTGGGGCGGGCAGTGCCTATGCAAGGGGATTGTCCAAATATGCGGAAAGAATACTGGAGCTTATGGCAGACGCCGCCCTGTATCCCGATTTTAAGGAAGAAGAGTTTCAGAAGGAAAAAGACCTGCTGCTCGAAGGCCTGAAAGCCGATGAGAAAAGCGTTTCCTCTACAGCGCAGAGGGTGGAATCGGCACTGGCTTATGGAAAAGACAGCCCCCAGGGAGAATTTGTCACAGAAGAGACCGTAAATAATGTATCCTTACAGGATGTCAAAAATTTCTACGGAAATTATTTTGTTCCGAAAAATGCCTATCTCGTTATAGTCGGCGATGTGAAGTTCCGCGATATTCGTAAACAGGTTGAGAAATATTTCAAAGCATGGAAAAAAAGCGCCCCGCCGATTGTCGATTTCCCGGCACCTTCCGATGCTCAGTATACCCAGATAAACATGGTGAATATGTCCAATGCCGTGCAGTCCGAAATAGCAGTGGAAAACCTGATGAATCTTAAAATGTCCGATCCGGATTATTTTCCTGCCTTGCTGGCCAATAAAATACTTGGAGGCGGAGGGGAAGCCAGGTTATTTCTCAATTTAAGAGAAGATAAAGGATACACTTACGGCGCGTATTCTAAAATAGGGGCGGACCTTAAAACCACGTCCAGGTTTCGTGCCTTTGCCAGTGTAAGGAATGAAGTGACCGACAGCGCGGTTGTCGCTTTCCTGAGTGAAATAGACCGTATAACTACCGAAAAAGTATCTGCACAGGAATTGGTGGTTGCCAAGGCCGATTATGTGGGCAACTTTGTCATGGCCCTCGAAAAACCCGAAACCATGGCCCGATATGCACTGCTGACCGAAACCCAGCAGTTGCCGGAAGATTTTTACCAGACGTATCTGGAAAAAATAAATGCCGTTACCGAAGACCAGGTCCTCGACGCAGCAAAGAAATACTTTAAAGGCAATAATGTCAGGATAGTAGTAACCGGGAAAGCCGGAGACATCGCCAAAAACCTGGAAAACCTGAAGTTTAAAGGGAAAAAGATCCCCGTGTTTTATTTTGATAAATATGCCAATCCGGCGGAAAAACCGAAAGAGAAAACCCTGGCCGCCGGTGTGACTGTAAAAAGTGTTTTGGATACGTATATACAGGCCATAGGTGGAGAAGAAAAACTGCAATCGGTAAAAAGTATGTTCAGCAAAATCACGGGAACAGTGCAGGGAATGAACCTTGAAATTGTTGCGAAGAACACATCGGATGGCAAAGTAGTTTCGGAAACCTTTATGATGGGAACTACCCTCAGCAAGCAGGTTTTCAACGGGGAAACGGGATACATGGTACAACAGGGACAGCGCCAGGAAATGGAGGGAGAGATGTTAACGTCTGCAAAAGAAAACGCATACCCTTTTCCCGAGCTGAGGCTGCGTGGCAAAGATGGAGTAACACTCGAAGGAATAGAAGAAGTGGATGGCAAAGATGCATACGTGCTTAAGAATGGAAAAACAACCTTGTATTTTGATATAGATTCCGGGTTAAAGATTTCCCAGGTCAATACTACCGAAATTAAAGGACAGCCGTTAACACAAACCTTCAAATTTGAAGATTACCGCGATGTGGAAGGTGTGAAAATTCCGTTTAAAACCACCCTGGATACGGGAATGGGTATGCAGATGGACCTTACCACTACCGAAGTGAAATTCAACGAAGGAGTGAGCGACGCGGATTTTGAATAAATAGAACAGGATTTTTACGAATCTAAATAAAACTGTTTTCCGGGGAGAGTAGTGCGAAACTCATATAATATGGAGATCAGGAGCACTTCTTCCGGAAAACAGTTTTATTTGTTTTCATACCCGCCCTTCCGGAAAGGTAAACCCCCAGTAATATAATGACAGCACCCAGCAATTGCTGATAATTCATTTTTTCACTGTCCAGAAAACCCCAGATAGAGGCAACTATCGGAATAAGATAAGTAACCGAAGTAGAAAATACCGGGGAGGAGATTTGTACCAGCCGGAAGAAAATAATATTGGCTATCCCTGTCCCCACTATACCCAGAATAAAAATAAAACCGATGGAAGTCAGGGTTTCCGGGGTATTTACATGTTCGAGTATTCCGGAAAATAACAGGATAATGAGTGCCGGAACCGATAATACAAGGAAATTTCCGGTTACAATACTCAACGGGGGAAGCTCCTGCAAATACTTCTTAAGGATATTTACATTAAGCGCATAACATACGGTGGCAATAATGATAAATATGGCAAAAAAATAGTTTTGTTGCGGGTTCATGGACGCACCGTTGAGAATAAGCAGAATACTTCCGGAAAGCCCGAACAAAACACCGAAAACCTGTTTCTTCTGAAAAGGAGCCCTGAAGAACAGTATCCCTATAATAAGAGCATTTAACGGCACGAGGGAGTTTAATATGGAAGTTACCGAACTGTCTATCTGTGTTTGTGCAATTGCAAAGAAATAAGCCGGAATAAATGTGCCCAGGAAAGAAGTGATAACAATATACTTCCATTGTGACCTTTGAATACGCTTAAGGCTTTTATAACCCGTTATGAATAGAAACAGTGCAGCAAATAAGATACGGAAAGATCCCAGCTCAATCGGAGAAAGCCCGGAAAGCCCTCTTTTTATCAGGATAAAAGAACTTCCCCATACAATGGCCAGTACAGATAGGAGTAGCCATTTGTTGTTTATGTTTTGATTCATGCTGTTGAAGTTGAGGTACGATGGACAAAGATGCATTGTTTTTAGCTAATTTTTATCCGCTTTCTTGCTTTTTGTACCTCCCCGCTAACATATTGTTCTTTAACGGCTTTTCAGAGAAGGGTCTTCCAGGTTCAGCATGTCCATGTTATATAAAATTTGTGCATTGTTTTACAGTTTTTCTTCCTTAATGGAGCACTCCCAATTGCCGTTTTGCTCTTTATTCCGGGTTTTGAGCACAACTCTATACAATTTTTCTTGCTTCCAGGCCCGCAATAATCTTGGGTCTTCGAGGGGCAGTTCTTCTATGGAAATATCGAACATACTTTCGGGGAAATAAAGGGAGACCTTTTTGTTGCCGTTTTTTTTCAGGGTTATTTTGCCATCACCTTCCGTTGCAGGGAGGGAGACCGTTATAAAGTGAAGAGAGGTACTACCCTTCACTTTTCCCAGTTCAAAATGGTCTTTTATTATTAATTCGGGAGCGGAAGATCGTTTTAACGTATAAGTTCTCTTCCAGGAAGTACAGGCGGCATCAGCAGGATAAGCAGATGCTATGTCTGTTGTAAAGTGCAATTCCGATTTACGGTTGTCAAACGAAACCTCCGAAGCTTTGTACTTCTTTCCGTAAGCCTGGGAAACCCCGTTTATCAAAGGAAGGTTGTGATAATCGGACTGCATCGTCCAGATGGAATATCTTTCGGAACTAAATGTTTTTCCGGTATAGGTCTCTACTCCCACATCTACGATAAGGGGCTGCCCTTCGTGAAAAAGTATAAAACTTCCCGCGTCATTGTGATTATGACTTTCGTCATTATACCCGCCTTTGGCAGCAAAGAAAAAGCCTTTCCCGGCATCCGGGCTTGTACGGCCTCCGCCAATTTCGGTCTGGGGATACCAGAAATGCAGGGAATTGTTTTTTTCCGGAGAGGTGTTTTTAATCTTGTCATAATTGAAAAGATTGTGCAGGGAACGGTCCAGGCTATGACCCAGGGGATCAGAGAAAAAATCATCCTGATTCGCTATAAAAGAGCCGAATTTTTCCAGGGAAGAATTTCGTATGTAAGAACCAAAACGGTAAATAATACCGGCATCGGCATGCAGCCTGGCGGGAGAGTCCGCAAAGTTTACAAAATAGTCGCCGGCTATATGTGCGTCGAGGATATACGTTCCCATATTCCGGATAAGTTCCCGGTCTCCGATATATATTTTTCCGGAGGAAATGTGTTGCAGCAGTTCCAGGTATTCCATCATTTTTCCACCGGCGTGATCCCAGTAGGCAGGCCCTTCTTCACAGGCCCCGTCGTCCTTGTAGTAATTTATGAATTTATCTACGGAGCGCATGGTTTTCGATACGATCTCATTTTTGGTGTCTGTATCCACAGAAGACCCCAGAAGGAGGGTGCTGATGAGTACATTGTAATTGCACCAGGGATTCCAGTTGTTAACAAAACCGTCCTTTTTCAATGCCTGCCACCAGAAGTCATCCCTTTCCAGATAGGGTATAATAATACGGTTCCTGATCTCGTCCGGGATACGTTTTTTGAGGAAAGGGGAGATTTCGGCAAATTTTTCCCGGAAAAAGTAATAGGTCCAGCCGAGCAGGTTTGCCGTTTCTCCTGCGCCAAGATCAATAATGGGTTCTCTGACATTAGGAATTCCTGCTCCTCCTTTCTGCGAGGGTAAATGTGCGGACAATACCCAGGTAGACTGTTCGCAGATAGCCCACGATCCGTTGACGATAGCATCCAGAAAACGACCTTTGTTTTCCAGTAATTCACCCAATACCAGTTTTTTGAGGGTATTTCCTCTTTTACGGCTGTATTGTTGCATCACTTCCCGGTCGCCGGTACGTTTAAAATCGAGGTAAACGGTAACAGGAATGGAAGGCCAGTCATATGTCATGGCCACTTCGGCATCGGCAATAATTTGTTCCCGGGTTTTTTCGGGTAGTTTCTCCAGGTATATTTTTACGGAATCTCTGGCATAAGGGATATATTCCGTGGCAATCATACCCTGTATGGTCTGCCCTTTTAAAAAAGTACCGAGCAGATTGCGCTTTTGTTGGGCCTCAACAACTTGTATCCATATCAATAAAATACCGGTGATGAGGAATAGTGAAACGTGTTTAATTGTCCATTTCATTTTTTTCGTTTATCATGTGAAACAGGTTGAAGGAGGTAGCCCCGGTTGGTCCGGGTACTGCCTCCTTCGGTTGTTTTATTCTGAATAGGTCCCCGAATCCTGAGTGGTCCCCATAATTAAAGTTACCATCCCGGGTTTTGTTCCAGGCTGGGATTCAGAGATAATTGTTCCGTAGAAAAGGGCCATAAATAATCTTTAGCCGGGTCAAAAAACCGGTTTCCCGCCCTTTGCAGTAATATGATGTTATCTTCTGTAAGGAGGGGATCCGTTCCTTCCTGTTCTTTGAATTCGTCGAAGTAATAGTTGCCCAGAATATCTCTTTTAAGGACGTCCTCAGCTATTTTCCATCGTATGATATCCCAGTAGCGGAAGCCTTCGAGGGCAAGTTCCACCCGGCGTTCCCTGCGGATTTCCTCCCGCATATCCAGATCATTACCGGTCACAAAGGCGTTGGTGAGCGGGGGCATGTTTACGCTTTCCCTGCTTCGCAATTCGTTAATGGAAATATTGAGGTCTTCATCGCTGATAGACCCGTTCAGCTCGTAAGTCGCTTCCGCATAGATGAGCAGAACCTCGGCATAACGGATAATGGCCCTGTCTATGTAAGAGCGCGATACCTGCCAGTCGTCCAGGTTGGCATATCTGCGGTTACCGAACCCGGTTTTCTGAAAGCTGAGCGGGGGAATGGTATACACCGGCCTGGACCCTATATATTCGTCTCCCGCTTTAAAGAAAGTGTCTCCCATACGCGGATCACGATTGTTAAATACTTCTACCGTATTGGTGGGCTGTTCGTACAGGGAGGATTGGTCTATCGGTAAGCCGTCGGTCATCAGGTAGGAATCGGCAAGGTATTTTGTGGGATTGGCGGCCCCGGTTTCCAGGTTTCTTTGTGTAACATGAGAGGATATACTGTTATCGGTATTCTGACCGTACATTCTCACCAGTATGTTTTCCTTATTATTTCTGCCGTTTCCTTCGTACTGGAAAAGGTCGAAATAACTGGGAAAAATATCATGTTCACCGGCCTGGATAATTTCCAGTGTTGCTTCCCTGGCGATGGCCAGGTGACTTTGCGGATCGCCGTATTCGTGAAATTTGGCACGTGTGCCTTCAAACAAAGCAGCTCTTGCTTTCAGGGCCAGTGCTGCGGTACGGGTAATCCGGCCATAGTCGGAAGCCTCCTGTTCGCTCGGATCGGGTAATAATGAAATGGCTAGATCCAGGTCATCGTATATGCTCTGAATGATATCTTCCCGGTGAACTTTTGGTTCCAGTAACTCCGGGGCATCTTCGGTAAGGGTTTTTAGAATTAACGGAACGCCACCGTAGCGTTGAAACAGTTCAAAATATCCCCAGGCACGAAAAAACCGAGCTTCCCCCAGGTAAGGGTCAACCAGCTCCTGAGATGTACCGTTTTCCAGTACGATTTCCGATTTTTCCATGATGTTATTAGCCCAACGGATAAGAGCATACTGATTACTGTAAAAACTATCCGTTCCGGGTGTTATCCTGGTACCGTCGCTTACGGAATTATTGTCTGTTCCGTAGGCGTCGTCAGACCATACGTCGTTGGTGACCGGGAGACCAGGTAAATAGGTATAAAGCCTGTTTGCCCCCATTTTCAGGTCGGCTTCGTTTTGCCAGAAAGACGGGTCGGTAATATCGGTTTCCGGAATCCTGTTTACTTCACAGGAGGTAAATCCTATGGCGGAGATAAGAATGCCTGTAGCTATTTTATATAATGTGGATTTCATAGGTTTTCATATTTATGGATTTTTTCCTTAATGGTTTTTGTTTCCTTAACATTTAGAATGCCAGGTTGATTCCCAGGGCCAGCTTACCCGACAAGGGATAATCGGAGTTGGAAAGGTCTCGTTGTTCCGGATCAATAACTCCTTTGAAAGGGCCAAGATTGGTAAACGTCAGAATATCCTCGGCCGAACAGTATATACGGAAGCGGGAAAATCCTATTTTCTCGAGCACACTTTCCGGTAAAGAATAACCGATCTGCATATTTTTCAGTCGCACATAGGCTGCGTTGAGGACCCATCGGTCGGAGGCTACGAAATTGTGCCCGCCTGCAAGGTAAGGTCGTGGGAAATCGGCATCCGGATTTTCGGGAGTATAGTAGTCCATATGGTATTTTCTGGGTTGTATCCATGAGGCCTGAAGCGGCTGTCTTACGTAAATACTTGGAATAATATATCGTTTGCCTACGCCCTGGAAAAAGAAATTGAAATCGAGATTCTTCCAGTTTCCGCCAAGTGTGACGCCAAAGAGGTAACGGGGATCCGTGGTTCCCATCATTTTAAGGTCTCCGGGGTTTTCCAGGTTACCATCCCCGGGAGTGATCCTACCGTCCCCGTCCACATCCATGTATGCGATATCCCCGATGCCGGTATTATTGTGATAAAAAGGAGCTGCGGCCAGTTGTTCTTCGGATTCAATGTATCCGGGTGCGGTTTGATATCCCCACAGTGTCCGGAGCGGCATTCCTTCTACTCTTGTATTATTTCCGGCGCTTATCACACTTACACCGCCGTAGTTTATCAATTTGTTCTGATTATCGGAGAGATTGAGACCAACATTGTAATTGAAGTTTTCCCCGATACGATCTCTGTAGTTGAGGTTTAATTCCCATCCCCAGCTTTTGAGTTCCCCGGTGTTTACCATAGGTGGAGTAACCCCAAGCGTGGCCGGACGGGGAATGCGGACCAGCATATTTTTGTTGAACTTTTCGTAAAAGTCAAAACTTCCTGTCAGTTTGTTAGCAAAGAAACCGAAATCTATTCCGTAGTTGAATGTTTCAATGGTTTCCCAGGCGAGGGTCGAGGAAGGGATGCTGCCTTGTGAAACATAAGTATTCCTCCCTTTATCTTCTCCGAGGACCAGGTTATTGGATACGGAAAGTATGGGGAGATAGGAATAATTGCCTATAATATTTTCGGAATTGGCGCCTCCTAGCTGTCCCCAGGAAAATCGCGGTTTTAATTGGGTCATAAAGGAAATATTATCCGAAAACCAGTTTTCGCGGTGTATATTCCATCCTCCGGATGCGGAGGTAAACCATTTTACCCTCTGCCCGGGTGCCAGGCGTGAACTTTCGTCGGATCGGATGGTTAACTCTACCAGGTATTTGTCATCGTAGGTATAGTTAAATCTTCCGAGTAAGGACTGGTTTGCGAATTCAGCTTTACTTTCGCTGTTGTTGAGATTTTCCTGGTCGGCAAAATTTAAGCTGGGCAGGTCGTTGGTAAACATGTTACGGGCAGATGCCACTACGGTTTTCCGGGTAAAATCTTCCCATTGATATCCTGCAAGGACGTGGAAGTTGTGTTTTTCGGCAATAGACAGGTCATAATCTACCAGGAACTGGAAATTCTGTGTTACGATATTCCTGCGGTTAACTTCATAAAAATTGGGATTGTTCAACTGGTATACCGGGGTGTCTGCCCGGTCCCACAGGTCTACGGTGCGCCGGAAAGTATCGAGATCTCTCCGCTGGTCTTCCCGGCCGTAGATGGTGCGGATTTCCAGGCCTTTTACAAAGTCTTTGGCCGTAAGGGTAAAAACGCTGTTTAATCCCCCGAAATTATCGTGAATGTATCCGCCTTCCTTAAGGAGTGCATAGGTGTTGTTTCCCGAAGTTCCGGCCCCGCCGTACAGGTTGCCTTCCGGGGTGAATATGGGAAACCTTGTACGTGCCTGGTACACTTGCTGAAATAATCCGTAACCATTAATGGTTGAAGAGGATTTTTGCTTGTATTCGTCAGTGTAATAAATCCGGGAATCGAAATTGAGATGTTTGGTAAGGTCTGCGTTTACATTGGCCCTTACGTTCCACCGGGTATACTGATCGGGACCTATTTTGAAAATCCCTTCCTGATCCTGGTAACCCAAAGAAAAATTATAAGTCATTTTTTCCGATCCGCCACGGGCACTGAAGTTATGGTTGTGCATAAAATAGACTTTTCTCAGAACGTCTTCGGAAATATGCCTTTGGTTATACATGATGTATTTGTTGGGGTTTTCCGGGTCCACCACGTGCTGTATGCCGTTTCGTATGTTTTGCAGGTCGAATTCACTGTATTCCGGGCCGATCCCGGCATTGGCACGGGCAAGGTTTACATATTCCGCTTCATCGAGCAGGGATAGCCTGTCAGGAACATTCAGGGCCCATTGCGCGGTGACCTGTCCGGTGTATTCGAACACAGCTTTGCCTTTAATGCCGGTTTTTGTAGTGATCAGTATAACGCCCCCGGCAGCTCTTGCACCGTAAATAGCAGCGGCGGCACCGTCTTTGAGGACTGATACCGATTCTACATCCGATGGGTTTAGCCCTTGCAAAGCTTCGGGCCGGGAGGTAACGCCATCAATAATGACCAGGGGAGGTGTGGCGCCGTTGGCGGAGCTGACTCCCCGGATCTCCATGGCAAGACCTTCATCTCCGGGTTGTCCCGTACTACGTGTTATGGAAAGTCCCGGGACAGTACCTTGCAAGGCGGTGGTCATACCTGTGGCGGGTCTGTTTTGTATCGTTTCCGAGGATACGGTACTTACGGCACCGGTCATGGTAGCCTTCTTTTGGGTTCCGTAACCTACTACCACTACTTCGTCCAGTTCGGAAATATCCTCTTTAAGGGATACATTTACAACAGACTTTCCTTCTATCGGCACTTCCTGTGTGATATAACCGATATAACTGAATACCAGGACGGCGTTGTTGGCAGGGACCGAAATTTCGTAATTGCCATCAAAGTCAGTTGCTACACCAGTGGCAGTATTTTTAAGTACCACGGTAACTCCGGGTAGAGGCATATTGTCACTGGCAGAAGTAACTACACCACTTACCGGTGTCTGGGCATAAGCTGCGGAGAAACTGCACAGCAGTAGAAACAGGCACATCAGGTAGTGCCATTTTTTGCAAAAGTGTTTCATGTTTTGATCAGTTTTTGAATTAATTAGTTTATGTTAACGAGCACATTATTGGATAAAAATATCCTTTGGTGTAGTGCTTATAGAATGAATGGTTCGGATAAGGATAAATTACACATTATACAATCGGTAATTAAAAATTAAATAATTATGGGCTCGAACACATTTTTACTTTAATATTAGATCCAAGAGTTAATTCGGACTTAAAAATTTATGGATTATTCGGTTTAAATCTTAAAAGAGTGGCTAATGTATACTATTGAAAAATAAAAAACAAACAAATCGACGAAAAAATACAATCGATTGTTTTTATGTGTGCAATGTATATACTTTTCCCTGTTTCCGTAAAAGCATCTCTCCGGGATCATACGAAAACCGGAATAATAAGAAAGCGACCAATGCCTATGGCCTGGTCGCTTTCGGATAGGATATATGACTATAATTTATCAGCGAATGACGATTTTGGTACTTCGTTCTTTACCGGAATTGTCCGTTTCGCTTATGATATATACACCTGGTGATAAACCGGAAATGTTGAGCCTGGTGTTATAGGATCCGTTTTTCACCTGGATTTTTTGTCTCAGCACAGGATTGCCGGACAGGTTGTAGAGATGTATTGTAGCCGGGCCATCGTGTAAAAGTTTTCCTTCTATACTTACTTCAGAACTGGCCGGATTAGGATATGCCATTATTCCTTCTGATATATTGTTTTCTTCGGTTACATCTTTCCTCAGCATTCCGGGATACGTGTGATCCGAACAAGCTCCCAATGTGGCGCCTATGGCGAGAAGTGCGCCTATGGCCCGCGGACTTATACAAAGTTGTTTTCCGCGATGACATATGGCGATTTTTTTGCCTTTGCAACTTACATCTTTCACGTTAACGGTAACAGATACGGATTCTGTGCAGCCAATAGCATCGGTAACTACCAGGTCGTATTGGTGTTTTCCGGGTTCTTCCGGGGCTGCGAGAAGGGTGTTTCCGGTAGTTCCGTTACTCCACTCATAATGATAAGGGGCAACTCCGCCATTTACTTCCGCATGGAAAAGAAGCTCTTCCGGTCCGTAACCCAGGTAAATGGTATTGGGAAGTCCGCCCGGGTTTATGGCAAACACATCTTCTACTGTAACAGATAGCGGGCTGGCTACCGGATACTGGGCAAAGATCAGCTGACTGTCCGGCATGCCCGGAGCAGGGGAAGTGAAGTAGAGGTCCTCTCCCTGGTTAATACCGGGGCCGGTACTTATCCACTCCTCCGTTGCCTGGGGTGCCCGTTTATGGAGTTGGAGTTGTTGTGTACAATCTGCCACTCCTTTCAGGATAACGGTTTGTATTCTATATTCTTCGTCATTAGCATAGTTTTTTGCGATCCAATAAGAAGATTTATAAAGGGGCATTTCCGGAGCCTGGTAAGGAGAAGAATCCAATCGGCTTATTACGGTTTCTCCGTTCGGATCAACTTCATCGTCATCGTATATCAGCGCCATACCGGTTTCCCCGAAATCATAAGTACCTGCCCCGTCTACCACAAGTGTTTTACTTATTCCTTTTGCGACGGGTGCCGAAGATATTACCCTGGCAGGAGTGTTAAAGACCCTTACGGGAAGTCCGTGATCGGACAGATCTGCGATAAGATCCGCTTTTTCGGTTTCCTGAAATTGCAGGTATAGTTTCAATCCCGGTTCGATCCCTTCGAGTGTGTGGTACATGTTTTCCCGGATCTCCTGCGGCGTTCGGGCTGCTTCCCACATACGGAATTCGTCTATTTCACCGTCTATGGTATTGGAGTCCGGACTTCCGATCCGGAAAACGGACCACATGGGAGGAGCATCGGATGATGTTTTACTGTCTATTAACTCTCCGTCCATATAAATTCTGGCTTCCCCGTTATGAAATGTATATGCGAAGTGATGCCAGTTACCGGTATCACTAAACGCTCCGGGTACCGTCATCCGGGAATTATTGTTGTTAGCCACTCCTATGCTGAGGTCTCCGGAACTTCCGGCATGAATAAGGAAGGATCCCCAGCCATTGCCTATCTGCTGGTTGTAATTATTGTATGAATTTGCTTTATGCCACCATTCTATGGTAAATTCGGCAGGCTGCCAGTTTAAGTCCTGTATTTCCAGATAATCCGAATTGCCATTAAAACTAAGGGCTTTACCCGCTGTTATTTCCGGTTCTATAGCTTCCTGCATCACCCGGATACTGTCCAGCACCGCGGCACCGGAGAGAATTTTAATATGTCCCTCGTGATTGCCCGCGGCTTTCGGTGCGAACCTGGCATACAATTTAGTACTTTTTATTTCATTGTTTCCCGGACTTATGTCCAGTGAAGCACTATTGTCAATGTAAATACTGTCGTTGACGGATATTTCAAACCCTTCCGGTGGAATTACGGAAATATCCCCTGAAAGGTTAGCTCCCGAAATATCAAAATCCACAGATTGTGTAACCGCATCTACCCTGGTATCGGAAAGAAAAAGCGAATCCCTGGTAGCATATACGAACGGGTTTTCATCCCGCAGAAAAAGATATTGGGTATAGGATGTCCTGTTGTTCAGGGTCACGGAGTTTTGTTGCGCATGCGCAGAATCTGCTGCACTGTCGTATATCCAGGCTTCGGAAGTATAAGGGGCTCTGCTAAAGAGGTGGATATAGCCGGGATTTTGTTCGTCGTTTTCCGTAATGCCGGCAGAACTTTTAAAAGAAATATCCATATTGAGGGTATCTGTACTTTGCGTGTAGCGATGACCTATCCAGAATTCGTTGCCGAGAATAGAGGCCGACGGGGAAAATCCGTCGAATTTTACGGAAGTCAGTGTTATCCTGGAAAAGGAGGCTTCTGTTTCTATCGGTGCATTATAATGTGCTGTGACACCTACATTTTCGCTAAATACTACACTGCCGGGAACTTCCGGTTTTACGGATGTATTTCCTTCTCCGAAAGGATATTCGGCCTTTGCTTTCAGGGGATTTCCGGTATAGGACAATCCACCTCTGCTCCGCACCTCATACGTTTCCGGTCCCATATGATCGAAATTTATATAGTATTCGAGCCCTTCTTCTACACCGGAAAGCGGATGGTGCATGTTTTCCCTGATTTGGGAAGCGGTGCGCACAGTGCTCCATATGCGTATTTCATCCATTTCACCCTTATAGAATTTATCTCCTCCGTTATTTCGTGCACCGAGACGGATATTACCGGGTATCGTGTTCAATTCCCCGCCGGTATTCCAGGTATCCCATAAAATACCGTCGTAATATAGTTCTGCTGTGGTGTTTTCCGGATTGTAGGTAATGGCCATGTGATGCCATTGTCCCTTGTTTTCGGGCAGGGTATAGCTTCGGGTGACATTCCAGAGGGATAGTTTCCACCGGCCTTCACCTCCGTTGGTGGACAGGGTAAAGTCGCCCCTGGTAGTACCTGCACCACCGGGAAGGTTTATCACGCCGCCATCGGAATTATAGGTATCCGTACGAACCCAGCATTCGATGGTTCGGGCCTTATTGCCATTTACGGCATCATTAGGGCCGACGATTATGGTTTCTCCCCCGTTAAATACCATGGAATTTCCGGGTGATGGCTGAAAAGTATGGCTTTCCCCATATACGTCCTCCCCATCCAGTTTCCCTTTAAGGCGATAATGCCAGGTTTCTCCGGATTGAAGGTTGAGCATTGCCGTCCGTTGGATTTGGGTAAACCGGGTTCCCGTATATGTCCCGGGAACGGAAAGTTCGGAGCCATAGGAGGCTGTGGGGCCGTATTCGAACTTTATATCTGCCAGGGTTTTGCCCATCGCATTTATTTCCCCGGTAAGGAGAACGGAATCTTTTCTTACTTCAAAAGCCGCGGAGGTAATGACGGGACTGCATTTGAACTGCCCCTCACTTTTCCGAACGGCATTTGCTCTAAGGCTTACCTGGCCTTCGGGTCCGATAGCCCTTATGGAAAACCACTCTTCCGATCCCGCATCTGTAACCGGAAATATAAAGAGGGAATCTGTGGTAGTCCCTATGGTTTCCATATATTTTTCTCCGAGCCTGAATAATTCATATTCGGACGCTTCGGGAACTTTATCCCAGGAAAGCTGGACGGCATCTTCACAAGCCCAGTCCACTTTAAAATCCGTAGGTGCAGGGAAAATGCTGAAAGGCTCGGATACGGATACTTGCTCTCCTCTTTTCACTCTTACAAGAATATCGGTTTCCAATTCAGGGACCGTCCAGCGATATTGGCGTTGGTCTTCGGGGAGATTGGCAGCAATCGAATTCCAGGTAGCACCGTTGTCTGTGGAATAATCCAGGTCGAATGTTCCGGGATCGCCGTAGGCATCCCACCGGATATATTCTTCATCTCCGGGAGCCATAGGGGTGTTTCCTATAGGATGCGTCAGGATAACTTCTTCGCGGAGGAATTCATATACGACAAAGAACTCCTGGGGCCCCTCCGGGATGTTATAGCCCTTTACGGAGACGGTATACGATCCGGTTGACGGATTATCTATGGTAACCTGCTCCACATTGTTTATATGGTCTTCATTCCTGGAAGGCAGGGCATTGAGGTTGGCCGGATTGGGAATGGTGTCCAGAACCCAGGGTAATGTTTCGGTATTACCGGGATCTTTTACCACAATATCCAGGTCATTTACCAGTGCTCTTGCTGCACCGGGAGTAGCTTCGTAGTCGTGCCAGTATACCATTACGCGGAACTGTGAGATACCGGAAGGAACCTGGATTGCAAAAGTCTGTTCCTGTCCGTTTGCCACAGATCCCGCAAAATGCTGACCGTCCTTTATAACCTCATAGGCTCTGCGTACGTTGGGACGACCGAACCCTGTTTTAAAATCGATACCTTTGTTGTGTATGTCGTCTGCGGTATTTAGCAGAATGGCTTTGATAAGGGCACTTGGAGCCATGCTACCCGATGTTTCTTCCTTGTACGCCTGATGCAGGATAGTGAATATTCCGGATATCTTGGGTGCGGCAAATGAAGTCCCGCCCTGTCCTTCTATGGAAAGGTCGGGTTTAATGCGGCCGTCGTATGCCGGTCCCTTGCAGGTCCATTCCAGGAAAGTGTCTTCATAGTCCGTTCCGCTTATCGTAAGCAGGTTTTTGGCATGCTTGGCATGTCCGGAGATATTGGCCCAACCCGTTATGCCGTTGTAGAGTCCTCCGATGGGAGTATATCCCCCCACATTTCCGGAGGAATACACAAGCATGGCTTCCGGCCTGGTACGAATAAAATTATCGTGTTCCTGGCTCAGCGAGTTATAACCGGCCTGTACGGTCTGGTTATCCGTATTCCACCAGCCATAAGACATATTGGTTACGCGTATTTTTCTTTCCGGGTCATCGTATAGCTCATAAGTGTTCTGTCCGGATACAGAGAGAATATCTGCGCCCCATGCATTGGATCGGTCACGGGGATTGCCGTTACCTGCGCCGGCCAGGTAGGAAGCTACTCCCGTGGAATGCGAAGAGGGACTGTTGCCGAGATCAGAGCCATCCATTAGCCGTCCGTGTGTGTCTATGGAAGGGTATATGCTGTTTTCCCGTACCATGACGTTTACGCCTTCCCCGTTGTATAATATACCTCCGAAGCCGGTATTCAGAAAGTTACTGCGACTGTGCCCGTTGCTGAATTTATCTTCCGGAGCAGGCCGGTCGTCTTCTGCCCGGGGTTCACCGCTGGCAGGTTCTATGTATAGGATCCCGTTGACAGTTGCCAGGTCCCGGAGTTTATCCGGACTCACCAGTACCTGCCAGTGCCGATCGGACCTTTTGGAAATTACAGAAGCGTATCTGCCGATCTCTCTTTGTATAGCCGAAGTGTTTATACCTTCAAAGAGGGTGATTTCTACTTCCAGATTAGTTCCCTTGCGTAGATGGGATGGTATTCTGTCGGCATGAAGTTCTCCGGACAGTTTAAAGTCTTCATCTATTGGAAGAATGGTTCTCAGCTTAAAACCGGTAAGATTGCCGGTGTGGACCTCTTTATCGAAACGGGCGTAATAAGCCATATTGGGAATGTAGTCCAGTAAGTTTATGCCCAGCTGCCGTAAACGATCTTTCTGTTGACGGGTAGGAAGTTCTTCAAATTGGATAATGAAATACCTGTCCTCATCGTAAACTACCGCAGAGGGGTCGGTGTTTGCCCGGTGACTGCTTTTTGCATCCGGGGCAAAGCCCTTCTTCGGAGTGAACTTTTTGTTGACATGAAGTATCCGGTAATCCTTTTTCGGGGACGGATTAACCTGTGGATAAAGGGAAACTGACAATAGGAATGCCAGTAGCAAAAGTAAAATTTGTTTCATAGAACATAAGTTTAAGGTTAATAAAATGTGTTAGATAAGAATATGGGTTGAGCATAATTGTTCTTTATTAGGGTAATTTTATTGCATATGAGCAAAAGTGTTATCGATAACACTTATTGATGTACTCCTCCGGAAATCGGTCGTTTTACAAAATCCTGTTTTCTCCGGATGGCTGGATGACCCCGAAAATAATATTTTAACATAAATTAAACAAAGTTTTGCTTAAAAAAATGAATATCACGAACTTCTGTTGGGCAGAAAATTCTTTCGTAACAGGCTTTTAAGGACAATTTCCCGGAAAAACCGGTTATTTTTTATCCGAAGACCCTCGTTCCAAAAGGGAGGGATTGAGTATTATGGTCTGGTTGGATAAACCTGCTTCGTCGTTTTGTATATTACTTACGAGCAGATCGCAGGCAATTTTTCCTATCTCGAAGGCAGACTGGTCTACTGTGGTCAGGGAAGGCTCTATGACTTCAGAGCTCGGTTCGTTGCTAAAACCGACTATGGCAACATCTTCCGGAATTTTTTTTCCTATTTTCTTGAGATATTTTACGGCTCCTATGGCAGATACGTCATTGGCGGAGAAAATACCGTCGAGATCGGGGTGATCCTGCAGGATTTTTTTTATGGAAGCACTCCCGTCAGATTCCATCAGCGTGGAGGTCAGAACGATTTTCGGATTGTATGCAATATGGTGATCTTTCAGGGCTTTTTTATAACCCTTAAGACGGTTTTTGTAGATTTCCAATTCCTGAGGGCCGCTGAAGTGCGCAATTTTTTTACATCCTTTGGCGATCAGGTGCGTTACGGCATCGTATGCAGCCTGAAAGTCATTTATGAGGACTTTACTGGCGTTGGGCATGTTTTTGCAATGGCGATCGAAGAAAACCAGGGGAGTGCCGTTGTCCTGTAAATATTGCAGGTGACCGCTTTCGGTGGTTTCCATGGACACAGAGATAAGAATGCCGTCAACTCTGTTGGCAACAAGGTTTTTGACAATCCGTTGTTCGCGATCCAGTTTTTCAAGGGATTGACATATAATAACGTTGAATCCGGAGATAAAGGCTGCTTCTTCTATCCCGGCGATTGCCGAGGAAAAAAAGTGCCTGGAAATTCTCGGAACAACCACACCTATGGTATTGGTTTGGTTACGACGAAGGTTAGAAGCCAGCAGATTGCGCTGGTAGCCGAGCTCCTCGGCTTTGGCCCAGACTTTTTCCTTTGTCTTCTGCGTTACCCTGTTGCTGTTGTTAAGGGCCCTGGATACGGTTGAACTATTGATATTCAGGACCCTGGCAATTTCATGTATGGTTGGCTTCCCTTTTTTCATAGATGTGAATTTTCTGAAATCGGTAATGTAAATATACTATCATCTACGAATTGGAGAAGGAACTATTGTGAATTGTTCTTCTTTTTCGGGGAACCTGCCGTTTAACATATATATGATTATTTCTGCTGTATTTCTTTTTTCCGGAGCATGGCTTCCAGGAAATAGTAGTCGGCATAGTTTAAGGGAACATTGACCTCTACTTCATGTGGTTTGCTGCCTACGGAATGCATGAGTAAAAAGTCTCCGTTGCTCCCCGGTTTGGCGAAATAGGCGGATGAGCTCAGGCTTTCCATGATCTTGTCGGCAAAATCAAGATGATTTTCCGCATTTTTATTTTCGGTAAATGTACTTAGTTCATAAAGTGCAGAGGCTGCTATTGCCGCTGCCGATGCGTCCCTTGGAGTATTTTCGGAAGCCGGGGCGTTGTAATCCCAATAGGGGATTTCATCTTCGGGAAGATTGGGGTTATTTTTGATAAAGGAGGCAATTTTCTGTGCCTGTTCGAGATATTTGAGGTCTCCGGTCCGCCGGTAGCACATGGTAAAGCCGTACAATCCCCAGGCCTGACCTCTTGCCCATGCCGAATCGTCCCGAAGGCCCTGATGCGTGTTTTTTTGTATCACCTGCCCGGTTATGGTATCATAATCCACCACATGATACGAACTGTAATCTTCCCTGTAGTGGTTTTTCATGGTTTGATCGGCGTGGGATACCGCAATATCGTAATAGGCGGAGTCGCCGGATATGCTTGTGGCGTGGAAGAGAAGTTCCAGGTTCATCATATTGTCAATGATAACCGGGCATTCCCATTTTTTAGACCAGTCCCAGGATTGGATAACTCCCGCTTTGGGACGAAATCTTGCCGAAAGGGATCTGGCCGTTTGCACTATAACAGAATCATAGGCCGGGGTGTCGATGTATTTCAGGGCATTGCCATAAGAACATTCCATAATGAAGCCTACATCGTGGTTGCCTTCCCAGTATTGTATAGTGTCCAGTTTTTCGGTGTACTCCGTAGCACGGTCCTTCCATTTATTGTCTTTCGTAAGACCGTACAGATACCACAGCGACCCCGGAAAAAAACCACTGGTCCAGTCGTATATGCCTACGGGTAGCAGTTCCCCGTCTTTCGTGGTACGCGGCATCATTTTTTGGTTTTCCTTTAATGGGGCGATGGATTTACATAGGGAATCGTACTGGTCCCGGGCAAGGTCAAGTACGGATCCTGATGTGTTCTGAACGGGTTTTTCGGAACACCCGGCTACAATTGCAGACAGCAATAGCAGAAAGAATGTGTATTTCATAAGATATAGTCTTTTGGTTAGTTGACATGAGTTGTCGCTACAGTAAAACAATAAATGTTTTCGAGCACAACAAATATATGTATTTTCCTGAAAAAACAATCGATTGTATTCGTTTTTTATTCCCATTTCAGGGATTCCATCAGTCTCCGTATGTCTTTGTTAAGGTATTCTGCGGCGGGAAGAATGGAGTCGTAATTGGGTTTTGTGTAGAAATACAGGGAGCCGGTAAGAAAATGTGAGGTGCTGTCCGTTACATAGAACTGGGTTTGGGATGCCGCGTTTCCGGCAATTTCATACAATCTGCCGTACACATTTTCCGTTTTGTTTTCAAATTGTCCGCCTACGCCTATTTCATCTGCTTTGATAACATGATCGAAGGTGAGTTTTTCCGCATCCCGGAGCAGGGATTTAAGATTGTCCCGAACGGGCATGTAGGTAAGGAATATCGTAGCTTTCATACCGGGATATTCGATATTCAGACGGCAGTTGTCTTTGTTTTTTATCACGGCCAGGGTGTTATGTTGAAACCGGAAAGGGCAGTCGTCGGTTCTTGCAATCCTGTAAGAGGCTTCCGGGTATTCCAGTCGCAAAACAGCTTTGGGTTTGGGTAGTGGGTCCCTGCCACATGCAATAAGGAATAATAACAGTAAAATGCAATATATAAAACCGGATTTCTTCACTATGTGTTTTTTGGGTTACGTCAGGCTGTGGCACCTTGCGCATTGGGCTCTATGGTAACCTTAATTTGCTTGATACGTTTTTCGTCCAGGGCCTCTATAATAAACGTAAAGTTATGGAAGTTTATTTTTTCCCGGATACGGGGAAATTTTCCGGCAATCTCCAGTACAAATCCGGCGACAGTTTCGGATTCCCCCTTGTTTTCTTCAAAAATCTCTTCGTTGTTCAGCCGTAATACCCGGTAAAAGTCTTTCAGGGTGGTTTTCCCTTCGAATACGTAGTTGTTTTCGTCCAGTTTGGAGAAAATAAGGTCTTCGTCGTCAAACTCGTCACTTATATCCCCGACAATTTCTTCGATAATATCTTCCAGGGTAACCAGTCCTGAGGTCCCTCCGTATTCATCAACTACGATAGCCAGGTGCATTTTCATTTCCTGGAATTCCTTAAGCAGGTCGTCCAGCTTTTTGTTTTCGGGAACGAAATAGGCTTCTCTTTTCAGTTTGGACCAGTTAAGGGTTTTTTTGTCGATATGAGGTAACAGGTCCTTTACGTACAATACTCCGGTAACATTATCTACATTATCCCTGAAAACGGGAATTCTCGAATATCCGTTCTTTACAATTTCCCGGATGACATCCGGAAATTTCATTTCTTCATTGAGCGCGAAAACATCGATACGCGGACACATTACCTGTTTGGTATCTGTATTCCCGAAAGAAACGATACCCCTAAGGATCTTTTGCTCTTCCTTGGTCGTGTCTTCTTCAGATGTCAGTTCCAGGGCATGGGATAGCTGGTCTACCGACAGGTTGGTTTTTTCCCTCCCCAGCCTGTCCTGCAGAAAAGATGTGGAAGCCTTCATGGGTATACTGAAGGGGGCGAGCAGTTTGTCGAGCACCATAAGAGGGTAAGCCATAAAATGTACAAACTTGATACGGTTTCGGCTTGCGTATATTTTTGGCAGGATTTCACCGAACAGAAGGATCATGGCAGTGGCTACAACTACTTCGAGCAGAAACCGAAGTTCCACGACCCCGAAGATTTTCTGTTCCAGCCCGCTGAATAGCGATTTACCGAGTGAGCTGAACAGCAGCACTATGGCGATATTTATAAAGTTATTGGCTATCAGTACAGTGGCCAGTAATCTTTTAGGACGCAGAAGCAGTTTTACGATGAGGTTGCCCCGGGCTGTTTTAGATGCTTCTTCTTCGTTGAGGTCGGTTTGTGTCATGGAAAAGAAAGCAACTTCCGTCCCCGAAACCAATGCGGAGCAACCAAGCAATATAAAAAGTATGACGAACTTGAAAATATTTACGCCTTCTGTATCGGAAAGGAAAATTAAAAAACTCGAGGGTTCAGGGTCCAATCTCTGGGATTTTGGTTAAACTTCGTTAAAACGGTAAATCGTCGTCCTCTCCCGTATCCTGGGAAGGAGCGGGATTATTGGCAGCAGGCTTGTTTTCCGTCGAAGGGGAAGAGCCTGACTGGGAGAAATTGTTGTCGCTGCTTTCCTTTTTAGTGGACAGAAAGGTAAAATCGGTTACCTGTATTTCCGTAGAATACCTGGTATTGCCGTCTTCTCCCTGCCATTGTCTTGTCTTTATACGCCCTTCCACATATATCTTGTCTCCTTTGCTAAGATATTTTTCACAAACTTCAGCAGCCTTATTTCGTACCACTATATTGTGCCATTCCGTATTGGAAACACGTTCCCCGGTTTGCCTGTTCACATAGGTTTCATTAGTGGCCAGGGGGAAACGTCCAAGGGAATTTCCTCCTTCAAAATAATGCATTTTCACATCATCTCCCAAATGCCCTATCAGCATTACTTTGTTTAATGTTCCACTCATAATCTTACGGTTCTATTAACTCAAAAATACTAAAAATTAGCTGTTTTTCCCTGTAAAGGGATCAAAATTCATATTCGCGTACAAAATTAGCAATTAAAACGGGGACAGGATACTCTTTTATTTCGGATTTCCGGATACCTCCTTCTATGTCATTTTTCAGGTAAACGATCCAGAAGGTGGCATGTATGTGCTGATGAGAGAGTTTATGCACTACTTTTTCATTATTGTAAAGGGAGATCTCAAAACGGTTGTCTCCGATGAGTTCCTCAAATTGCGGATGACTTATAATTTCCTCTTCACTCATGGATTTTTCCGTTTCCACCAGGGGAAATTCATACAGGTGTTGCCATATGTCTTTCTCCCTTCTTTGAAAGAGCAGGGTGCGTTGTTCGTTGTGTATAATAAGGTAATTGAAATAACGGTGTCTTATTCTGGTATTTTTGATTTTCACCGGAAGTTTATTTACCAGATCGTCTTTAAAGGCCACGCAACTCGTGTTCAGAGGGCATTCGGAGCATAACGGAGACCTGGGTTTGCACTGTATGGCGCCGAATTCCATTATGCCCTGGTTGAAAGTGGCCGGGTTTTCTTTATCTATAAGCTCTTCTGCGAGTTTTTTGAAATACTTTATGCCCTGGCCGGAGTTTATGGGGGTGTCAATGCCAAAGTAACGGGAGAGGACCCTGTATACATTACCGTCTACTACGGGTGAAGCCTCGTTGAAAGATATGGATGCTATGGCACTTGCCGTATAATCACCTACTCCTTTTAGTTTGAGGAGTTCTTTATAAGAAGAAGGGAATTCACCATTTCTTTCCCTGGCAATATATCCGGCAGTGTAATGCAGGTTTCTCGCCCTGGAATAGTAGCCGAGCCCCTGCCATAGTTTAAGAACGTTTTCTTCTGTCGCATCGGCCAGATCGAAGACTGTAGGGAAGGCTTTTTCAAACTTCAGATAGTAAGGGAGCCCCTGGTCTACCTTGGTTTGCTGTAACATGATTTCCGAAAGCCATATTTTGTAAGGGTCTGTGGTTTTTCGCCACGGCAATTCGCGTTTATTCTGTCGATACCAGTCTATGATTATCTCTGAAAAAGTCATGTTTTTGAATATGGATCAAAAGTATAAAGTTTATATGGTTAAATTTTAATCAATTAGGGTTTAAATTTTGAGTAATTAATTTATATATTTGCATCCCCTAAAATTAATATAAGTTAATAAAACATAATAAAAATGACGAAAGCAGACATCGTAGCTAAGATTTCAGAAAAACTTGGCATGGAAAAAGGAGATGTGCAGGCCACAGTAGAATCTTTCATGGATGAAGTGAAAAATTCTTTGGAAAGCGGAGACAATGTGTATTTGCGAGGATTTGGCAGCTTTATTATTAAAACCAGAGCAGAGAAAACAGGTAGGAATATCTCCAAGAATACTACCATTAAAATACCTGCTCACAATATCCCTGCATTTAAGCCTGCAAAAGTTTTTGTCGAGGGAGTAAAAACTAATGTGGAAGTTAAGTAAGCAATATTAATTTAATCATACAGACTATGCCGAGTGGTAAAAAAAGAAAAAGACATAAGGTAGCTACGCATAAACGTAAAAAAAGAGCGAGAGCTAACCGACATAAAAAGAAAAAATAAAGTAGAGACACACGTTGGTGTGTCTCTGCCGTTTTCAATTTAAGAATTATAAACGTTCATTGAAATAGAGACTTTGCCCTTTACAGGATGAAGTTTCGCCGGGTTATTATCCCGCCAAAAAGCGGGAAACCTGTGAAAATTATTGTTTAATCCTTTCGTTCGCATGTGCCGTTATGGCTATTGCGGATGGACATAAAATCATTCAGAGTGAATAAGGAATTGATAGTAAGATCTGGCTCCTCTGACGTTGATTTTGCCTTGTTAAAGGATGGAAAACTAGTAGAATTGCATAAGGAAGAGGACAGCAGTGATTTTGCTGTAGGCGATATTATGCTTGCCAAAATCAGAAAGCCTGTTTCCGGGCTTAATGCGGCCTTTGTAAATGTTGGGTACGAGAAAGATGCTTTTTTGCATTATCATGACCTCGGTCCCAAATTACCTTCTTTATTGAAATTCATTAAACGTGTAAGCACAGGTAAATTAAAAGACTTTTCATTAAAAGACTTCCCATTTGAAGAAGATATAGACAAAAATGGAAGCATTTTAAATGTGCTGAAATCCAATCAGTCTATATTGGTACAAATTGTAAAAGAACCTATTTCCACCAAAGGCCCCAGAATCAGTTCCGAGCTTTCCATAGCCGGACGTTACCTGGTGCTGGTACCTTTTTCCGATCGTATTTCGGTTTCGCAAAAAATCGAAAGTAAAGAAGAAAAAGACAGGTTGAAAAGGCTCGTGCAAAGCATCAGGCCCAAAGGGTTTGGTGTTATAGTTCGTACCGTTGCAGAAGGCAAAAAAGTCGCAGAACTGGACAAAGATTTACACAACCTGTACAACAGGTGGATAGCTATGTGTAAAAAAATCCATAAAGCGGGACATCCGTCAAAAGTGCTCAGTGAGCTAAACCGGGCAGCATCTATATTGAGGGATGTGTTTAATGATTCGTTTACAGGTATTTATGTAGACGATGAAACGCTTTATTACCAAATTAAAGATTATGTGCATGAAATTGCACCGGAAAAAGAATCTATCGTGAAATTGCACGATCCCCGTAATCCCCTATTTGAAAAATACGGGATAGAAAGGCAGATAAAGACTTCTTTCGGAAAAACCGTATCCATGAGTAAGGGCGCGTATTTGATTATAGAACATACCGAAGCCCTCCATGTGATAGATGTAAACAGTGGTAATCGCTCCAATAAAGCCAAATCACAGGAAGAAACCGCGCTGGAAGTTAACCTGATAGCGGCAACGGAAATAGCGAGGCAACTCCGGCTACGCGATATGGGCGGGATAATTGTCGTTGACTTTATTGATATGACAAAGCTGGAAAACCGCAGAAAACTCTATGATCATTTCAGAGAGGAAATGAAAGAAGACAGGGCCAAGCACAAGATCTTACCCCCTAGTAAATTTGGCCTGATACAGATTACAAGGCAGAGAGTGAGGCCGGAAATGAATATTAAGACCAGGGAAGAAAATCCCAACGGTAGCGGGGAAATAGAGGCTCCTATCTTAATTATAGACAAGATATCTGCCGATCTTGAAAAAATTATACAGAATAAAAGCTTCAAAAACGGTATTGTGCTTAATACACACCCGTTTATTGCAGCATATTTAACCAAAGGATTTCCATCCATCCGTTCTAAGTGGTTCTTAGAACACAAAAAATGGGTAAAAATTTTACCAAGAGACGCTTACACGTATTTGGAATACCGATTTAAAGATAAAAAGGGAACAATTTTATCTTAAGAACTACCACGCTATAGCAATATAGTGTGGTTTTTTTGTTTTGTATAGTTCGCTGGCGTTGCGGATAATTCTTCTGTAAATCCAATAAAACACATACCTTTCCTGGTACAAAACGTAAGCGTTACGTCGAAAAGCTCATAACTACCCACTAAAAAACTCCGAACTACAAAATTCACAACTTTTACCCTTGCTCTATTTGGAATATTTTACTTTTATTTGATCCGTTATTTAGTTTTTCCGGATGATGAACAAGCAAACCTTTACCGTAGATGAAGCCAGGCGAAAACTGGAACATTTTTGTGCTTACCGCGAGCGATGCCATAAAGAAGTAGTGGCAAAACTCCGGGAGATGAATATGATACCGCTGGCGGTAGATACTATAGTGGTACATCTTATTGAGAATGGTTTTCTGAATGAAGAGAGGTTCGCAAAAAGTTTTGCCCGGGGAAAATTCCGGATAAAAAAATGGGGTAGGCAGCGTATAGTGAGAGAACTTCAGGCAAGGGAAATATCTGCTCCCAATATCCGTGAGGGCCTTAAAGAAATACCGGAAGAAGATTACCTGGATACCCTTCATGAAATTGCGGAAAAGAAATGGAGCCAGATTAAAGATACACTTTCCCCGGGTAAAAAACAGGCCGAAGCCCTTTTTCGGGGCAGAAAAAAATTGTCAGACTACCTTTTGTACAGAGGATGGGAAAGCCATTTGGTATACGAAAAGGTAAACGAACTTACCGGCTGACCTTTATTTGGAGCTAAATCTGTATGTCCAGTTCCCTATGGGTTTTTACTACTGCCTGTTCGTTTTTATAATCTATCCAGGCCTGTCCTTTTTGTTTTCGCATAAAATTGTCGAAATGGCGCATAACAAGTACATTGTATGCTGCCTTTGCCAGGTTCAGGGGCTTGCGTGGAAAAGCGCGTAGACTCATGGAGAAACCGGGGGTCAGGTACTTCATATAATGCCAGTACCCCTCCGGCATATAAAGCATTTCCCCGTGTTCCAGGTTGGCAATAAACCCTTTTGCCTTTTTCAGGGCCGGCCATTTGTCGTAATCCGGATGGTCAAAGTCGATATCCTCCCTGGAAATAAGAGAATGCGGGATTTTGTACATGTACCTGGTCTGGTCCGGGGGAAGGATGATACACTGTTTTTTACCATGAAAATGGAAGTGCAGTATATTCGAATAATCAATGTCGAAATGCATGAACACCTTGCTGTTTTCTCCTCCGAAGAATAGCATGGGGAGTTGTTTTACCAGCCGCAGACCAATATCCGGCCATTCGAAATCCTTTTGAAGCATCGGTGCCTCCTTCATCAGGTTATATAAAAATATCCTGTAATTGGTAGGTTCTGTTTCCAGGAGTTTAATATATTCCCGCATTTTCATTCTGGCATGCGGCTCATTAAAACCGTCTTCATGGCTAACAGGCCGGTCGTCATAGAGAGGTACCGTTTTGTCTCCCGCAATACGGTCTACATAATCGAAATGCCATTTTTCGTATGCACCCCAATCTTTGGTAAGCTCCTGAACAACCACAGGCTTTTGAGGCTTTACATACCGGGCTACAAAGTCCTCTTTTGTGATGTTTCTTACACGAGGGATTTCCTGTAGTTGCATACGAAAATACATTGAATTTTAACCGGGCAAAGTTAAAGAATTGTTTCAAAAATGTTTATAAAAATTTCATTTAAGTGATTTTCCCGACCTTGTGTATGTCAGAGAGCAGTACTTTTTACATGCTTTGTTTCGCATTTAAAATATACCGGGATTCCGTACCCGTGTCCGTGTTTGTATATTTTAAAATATTTCCGAGGGATACTGTCCTGGTATCTTTTTGTATATCTTTATATGAAAAAGCGGCATGTAATACCTCCTTCCTGCCTGGCAGACAGCATTCCTGATAAGAAATAGTGCGGAAAGCGGTTGTCGGGACCGGCACAGGCAGAACACGGGTTTACAGGTTAAAAACTCTTTCGGGCAAGAGTATGTCAACAGTTTGCCACCGAACGGACGGTTATTGGTTAAAACTATACCGGCATTGGCAGAAACTGTTGAAAAGCAATAATACTTGTCGTACTTTTGTATAAAAATTGCACTATGAGGATTAAAGATATTCAGGAAGAAATAGTTGCGGAGTTCGCTATGTTTGACGATTGGATGGAGCGTTATGAATATATGATAGAACTGGGCAAATCACTTCCTCTTATTGATGAAAAATATAAGACGGATGACAATCTTATTAAAGGATGTCAGAGCAAGGTATGGGTACATGCCGAACTTCAGGAAGATAAATTGTGTTTCACGGCGGACAGTGATGCTATAATAACCAAAGGTATTATAGCAATATTGATAAGAGCATTTTCCGACCAGGCGCCCAAAGATATTATTGAGGCCGATACGCAGTTTATTGACGAAATAGGATTAAAAGAACACTTATCCCCAACCCGTGCCAACGGACTGGTGAACATGATAAAACAACTGAAAATGTATGCCATAGCATACCAGACACAGTTAAACTAAATTCCGGTTGTGTCTGATATGCCGGTAGAAAATGATTAAACCCGAGAAATTATGAGTGCAGAAACAACCATAGATACTACAGAACTGGGAGAAAAGATCGTGAAGGTACTGAAGACGATCTACGATCCGGAAATTCCGGTAGATATATACGAACTGGGACTTATATATGATGTCTTTGTCAATGAAGATTATGATGTAAAGATATTGATGACCTTAACGACTCCCAATTGTCCGGTAGCCGAAACACTTCCTGTGGAAGTCGAGGAAAAAGTAAAATCCATTGACGGGTTAAAAGATGTGGAAGTGGAAATCACCTTCGATCCGCCGTGGAACCAGGACCTGATGAGTGAAGAGGCAAAACTGGAACTCGGATTGCTTTAAACCGTAGCGGGCATATATTGTTATGCACGCCATTAATTAAGTGCAGAAGAAAATGGCAGAAGAAATTATAAATCGGGTAGCGCAGAGCAAACTGGTAACCGTAGACCCCGGCGATTATTATCCCGAGGGAAAGAGAGTGCAACTGGATATAAAAGACTGGCTTTATGAAGGTTTTATACTGCGGGAGAAAGATTTCCGGCAGGCGCTCAAAGACCACGACTGGAGCCGGTATGAAAATGCCTATGTGGCACTCACCTGTTCTGCCGATGCCATTATTCCGGCATGGGCTTTTATGCTTGTAACCTCTTATTTAACTCCTTTCTCCAGGAAAGTGGTGGTAGGTAATACGGAGTTATTGGAAACTGTCGTTTACCGGGATGCACTGAAAAATGTAGATTTTCAGCAATATAAAGACCTTCCTGTCATTGTGCGCGGTTGTGCCGAAAAACCCGTACCCCAAAACGCGTATATCATGTTGGTGGAAGAACTTCAGAAATTCGCAAAAAGCGTTATGTATGGGGAAGCTTGTTCGTCCGTTCCGCTATTTAAACGATAAAAACGCGCGTTTTATCGGTGTTGTGTGTTAAAAAACTTCTTACTTTTGTCAGAACGAGAAGTCCGAATTACGTTTGCGGGCTTAAAAATTAAAAAGTAAGAAGATGAAAAAAATTGTATTCGTATTAGCTTTTATTCTGGGCGTAACAGTGGTAAACGCACAGGTATTGAGTGAAGATTCTTTTAACCAGGGACAAGACACCGTAAGGCCCGAAGGATGGATCCGGGGTGGTAATGTTACCTTTTTGTTAAACCAGTCCGCATTTTCTAACTGGCTTGCAGGAGGAGAAAACAACGTTGCGGGTAATTTAGGAATCAATTACGATTTTAACTATAAAAAAGGAGACTGGACCTGGGATAATAAACTTATCGCAAGCTACGGTCTTACCAAACTGAAAGGACAGAATACCAGGAAAACGGATGACCGTCTGGAATTCAATTCCCTGGTAGGTAAAAAAGCTTCCGGTTACTGGAGTTATTCTTTCTTTGCCAATTTAAGAACGCAGTTTACAAACGGGTATGATTACCCCAACGATGCCGCCGAAGAATTTCAGACTTCAGGGTTCTTTAAACCGGCTTACGTTACTTTCGGCCCCGGTATGTTGTGGAAAAGAAGTGAAAACCTGAAGGTTAACATTGCTCCCGTAACTTCCAAAATGACTATTCTAAGCGGGGAAGTGTTTACTTACGATAAAGGCCTGGGTGAGTTTATGTCCAGTAATGATGTGGAGACTTTTGGAATAGATCCGGGTAAAAGCTTACGTTATGAACTGGGTTTTTATGTAGAAGGATACTACAAGTTTAACCTGATGCAGAATGTGACTGCTGAGAATATCCTAAACCTGTATTCCAACTATCTCGAAGATCCGCAAAATGTGGATATCAACTATACGTTGAACCTCGTGATGAAAATCAATAATTACCTTTCAACAAATCTTATCTTCCAGACCATATATGACGACAATGCCTATAAAGGATTCCAGATCAGGGAAGTCTTTGGTCTTGGCGTTAACTTCGGATTTTAGGGTATCATAGCCTTTTCCGGTAGAACGATAAAATAAGAGCCTGCACGGATTTTTTTCGGCAGGCTCTGTTCTTTTTACGGTTCGTCTATGAATTCCGGATAGAGGAAGTTGTTGTAAGGAAAGCGGCTGACATGTATTTTCCGGACTTCCTCGTAAACCTTTTTACGGAATTCGTCCAGGTTTTCCTTGTTGATCGCGGAGATAAACAGCGCTTGTCCGTTTGCCCGGTTCATCCACGTACGTTTCCAGTCTTCTATGGTAAAGTGCTTTTCGGATTTTTCCGTGGCCAGGTCATCCGAATCTATGGTTTCATGGGTATACTGATCAATTTTATTGAATACCATAAGAGTCGGTTTGTCTGCCGTATCTATTTCCGCCAGTATCTGGTTTACCGAAGCAATATGTTCCTCAAAGTTGGGATGTGAAATATCTACCACATGGAGCAGAAGGTCGGCTTCCCGTACCTCATCCAGTGTACTCTTAAAGGATTCTACCAGCTGGGTAGGCAATTTACGTATAAACCCTACCGTATCACTTAAAAGGAACGGCAGGTTGCCGATAACGACCTTTCGCACTGTGGTATCGAGTGTGGCAAAGAGTTTGTTTTCGGCAAAAACATCGCTTTTACTGATAACATTCATCAGGGTAGATTTTCCTACGTTGGTATATCCTACCAGTGCCAACCGTACCAGGGCGCCCCGGTTTCCCCGCTGGGTGGCCATTTGTTTGTCTATGGTTTCCAGTTTTTTCTTTAACAGGGCAATACGGTCACGAACGATCCGGCGGTCCGTTTCAATTTCGGTCTCTCCCGGTCCGCGCATACCTATACCCCCGCGCTGTCTTTCGAGGTGTGTCCATAGCCCGGTAAGCCGCGGAAGAAGGTATTCGTATTGTGCCAGTTCTACCTGTGTCCGGGCATAGGATGTCTGTGCCCGCTGTGCGAAAATATCCAGAATAAGACTGGTACGGTCCAGTATTTTGGACCGGAGTATCTTCTCTATGTTCTTTTGCTGGGCCGGAGAAAGCTCATCGTCAAAGATCACTGTACCGATTTCATGTTCTTCCACATATGCGGATACTTCGTCCATTTTACCACTTCCGATAAAGGTCTTCGGGTTTGGGACATCGATTTTTTGAGTAAAGCGTTTCACTACTTCCCCGCCGGCTGTATACGTGAGAAATTCCAGCTCGTCCAGGTATTCGTTAGACTTTTCTTCATCCTGCTCCCGGTTTATAACACCGATGAGCACTACTTTTTCATAATCTAAGGTCTTTTTTTCTAGCATATAATATTACAAGATCAACAATAAGTACCGGTCATTCCATTTTACAGGATTCGAATCCTGATTTTTGCAACTATCATCTTATAGTAACAAAATGTATATGTGAAGGTTAAACGAAATACAAAGGTACATAATTCCATACTTTTCAGAGAATTTTATTTGGAAGATACAGGGGAAAACAAGAGCCTGTTACGATATTGTCCTGCTTTTCTGCCCGGCCCTGACAAAATAATTTCTTTACCTGCCTTGTAATTACTATTTTTAGTCTTGCAAAAACGGACTTTCACCCTATGTTTTTTAAGAAAAAGCCTTCTCCGGAACTATATACCATCGGATTTTATAATGTGGAAAATCTCTTTGACATCTATAACGATCCGGACACCCTGGATGACAATTATACTCCTGATGGAGTTTTGTACTGGACGAAAAAGCGATATGGGAAAAAGTTATATAAACTTGGGAGAGCCATAGCTAATATCGGTTATGATACCAGCAGAACGGCACCCGTGCTGGTAGGGCTTGCCGAGGTGGAAAACGGGCAGGTAGTCCGCGAACTCCTGGAATCCCGCTCTTTAAAAAATAAAGGTTACGATCTCGTTCATTACGACTCTCCTGATGAAAGAGGGATAGACACCGCGCTTATTTACCGAAGCAGGTATTTCAGCGTGCTTGCCTCCGAAGCCATCCCTTTGATTATTGACAATGTAAACGGAGAACGTGATTATACGAGAGATATACTGCACGTAACCGGCCTGTTGAACGGGCAGCGCATACATGTACTGGTAAATCACTGGCCTTCGCGCAGGGAGGGAGGAGAAGATACGGTTTATAAACGCATAGCCGCGGCACAACTGGTGCACGAGGTAATGGACAGGATAAGGACCGAAGAAACTGCTCCCGTATTTATTATTATGGGCGATTTTAATGACGACCCGTTTTCTAAAAGTATCAAGGAATATTTGCTGTCCCCGGATTTGTACAATCCTATGGAAAGATTATTTTCTCATGACAGGGGTAGTGCCAATTACAATTTTAAATGGAACCTGTTTGACCAGATATTGTTCTCCCGCGATTTTTTCACCGAAGAAAAAGGCACGCACAGTTTTGTGCAGGCGGCAATTTCCAATAAACGTTTCCTGGCGGAATGGACGGGGAGATTTAAGAACACTCCTTTTCGTACTTATGCGGGCAGAAGATACCTGGGTGGATACAGCGATCATTTTCCGGTGTACATTCAGCTAAGACTAAACGTGTAGGATAGCGTCTTCGGGCAGTATGTCCTCTCCGCGAAACCGGAGGAAAACCTGTGCAGTGGCAATGACATCTTTTTCGCAATAGGTAATAATCCGGTCCAGGTCCTTGTCATTATAAAAGACATCCCTTACCTGGCTGCCGTCTATATCGTCTTTGGGTGAAGGTACCCGAAGGATACTGGTAAGCAACTTCAGGGAGGTATAATGTTTGTAATCTCCGAACTTCCAGAGTTCCATCGTATCCAGATGAGGTACTTCCCACGGTTTTTTGCCGAACAGGTTCAGCTTAAACGGAATGTGTATACCGTGGATTACCATGCGGCGGGCAATGTAAGGAAAATCAAACTCCTTGCCATTGTGAGCACACAGGAGGTGGTAGGATTGACTGAAATGGCTTTCCAGAAGATTCTTGAAATCGATGAGAAGTTGCTTTTCGTTGCCATGAAAAGATGTTGTGCGAAATTGTTTTTCGTTACCCTTGGGCGAAAAGTACCCGACGGATATGCAGATTATTTTTCCGAATTCCGCCCATATTCCTGCCCGGTCATAAAATTCTTCCGGAGTGTATTCGTCCTTACGCTGGTATTCGGTCTTTTGCTTCCACAGTTCCTGTAGTCCTTCAGAAAGATTGTTAAAATCCTCTTCCCCGGGCACGGTTTCTATATCGAGAAACAGTATGTTCTCTAAAGGGATCTTGTGTAACATACTATTCCAGGTTTAGCATGGTATAAGCCTCTTTGATATAGGTATAAAAATCGCTGCTGTGCGGGTCATCATCGGTTTGTTCTCCTTTCCGGTGCCCCAGGCGTACCAGGATAAGGTTGTCTTCCGGAATGGCAATGACATATTGTCCCAGATGCCCGCGGAGATAAAATATTTGTTTGTTTCGGTAGTTGCTGAGCCAGAAGCCATAACCGTATTCCGGGGAATCGGCAAATCCAGGGGTTACGGACTTAGAGACGAAAGAAGGATCGAGCAGTTGTTTTCCGTTCCATTTGCCCTGATCTTTATACAGTTTCCCGAAACGGGCAAAATCACGGGCATTGCTGGCTACGCAGCAATAGGCTTTTTCCAGGCCGTCCTTTTCACTGTCCAGTTGCCACAAGGCATCGTTTTCCGCTCCCATGGGCTTCCAGAATTTTTCCGAAAGGTAGTCGGAGATGGATTGTCCGGTAGCTTTTTCCAGTACCATGGCCAGAAGTGCGGTATTTGCGCTGAGGTATTTATAAGATTGGCCGGGCTCTTCCGAAACTTTCAACCCGAGAATAATATCGCGCAGGTTATCGTCAAAATAAGCCCTGGTGGTGATAGAGAACGGACTGTAATAAGATTCGTCCCAATTAAGTCCGCTGGACATGCAAGAGAGATCACCCACGGTCATCTTTGCGGCCATACCATCCGAAAATTCGGAAAAGAAATCGCTTACCGGTTGGTCGAGCCCTTTTATCTTGCCTTCCATAATGGCCTTTCCCAGCATGGCAGATACTATGCTTTTGGCCATCGAAAAAGAATTGCTTTTAGAATCTTTGTTGTAGTCCTCATAGTATTTTTCATACCATATACTATCGTTTTTAATAATCAGAAAGGCTACGGTGCCCAGTTCCCTGTTAATTGCTTCCAGTTTTTCGGTAGCCATGGCTTTATTGTAGTCTTGGTGAATGGGCCAGGGTTGCGGAGTTCCGCTTTTTATCACCCGGTTATCAAAGGAGGTGTAATCTTCCAGGTAGGCGGTGTTGTGTCCCGTGCCGTAAGTAACCATCACAGCTTTGATGAGATAACCATATCCGAACAGGTAAAGGGAGGCTATAAGCACTACCAGCAGGGCAAGGAACCACTTAAAAAATATCTTCAGGAATCTCATGGAAAAGGACAGGTTTAATAAAGTTAAAAACAATAAATTTTATATCGGGATGGTTTTACATTCAGAACAACGATTGCTGTTTATAGGGGCTTTCGTGTTCGAGCAGCCATTTCTTTCGCCATAAACCCCCTGCATAACCGGTAAGAGAACCATCATTGCCAATCACCCGGTGGCAGGGTACTATGATCCACAAGGGGTTTTTGCCATTGGCCCCGGCCACGGCACGTATTGCTTTTACATCGCCCAGTTTTTTAGAGAGTTCCAGGTATGACATGGTTTTGCCGAAGGGTATTTTCAGGAGTTCATCCCATACTTTTTTTTGGAAATCCGATCCTTCCGGGTTCAGCTTCAGGTCAAATTCAAGGCGTTCTCCTTCAAAATATTCCCGGAGCTGGTATACACAATCCTCCAGTTCTTCCGGAAGCACCTCATCATATTTTACATCTTCGGTATTGAGGACGGATACGGAAGAAATACCGTTTTCGTCTCCTGTTATTCTTGCAGGTCCAAGAGGGGTTTTCAGATATACTGTTTTCATGATTCTTCTTCGGTGTCATCAATAATTCCCAGTCTTTTGGCACGGAGCTGCCAGTTTCGCCTGGCAAGGACCTGTAAGTCCTCTACATTGTCGCTTTCATCTACGATTTCCAATCCCAGAAGGGTTTCTATAACGTCTTCCATGGTTACGAGTCCACTAACAGAACCATATTCGTCAACAATAAGGGCAATATGGTCCTTTTGCAGTATAAAACTCTCGAACAGGTCGGGTATGGGGAGGCCTCTCTGGATAACCAGTATGTTGCGCCGGATGTCTGCGAGTTTAAGGTCACCGTTACCGTTAATGATCTCCTCCATAACTTCGTCTTTGAGGATAAACCCCGTGATGTTATCCGGATTGTCTTTGTAAACCGGAATCCTGGAGAAACGCAGTTTGGGATTATTCTTAAAAAAGGTTTCTATGGTAATGTCTTCGGAGGCTGTTTTGATAACGGTTCTTGGAGTCATAATGTCCTTGGCATGTACCTCGTTGAACTGCAGTAGATTTTTAATGATCTTGCTTTCCCCCTGTTCAAAGACGCCTTCCTGTTCGGCTATGTCTGCCATAGCTGAAAAATCTTCGCGGCTGAAGACCGATTCATGGGCCTGTTTGCCCCCGATAAGCCGGGTTGTGAGACGTAGTGTCCATAATATGCCTGTATATTGCAAAGGGAATATGATCAGGTTCAGTGCTTTTGAAGTAAAATTGGCGAGTTGTTTCCAGAAAGTGGCACCGATGGTTTTCGGTATGATTTCGGATATTACGAGAATCAGGGCAGTCATTACGGCCGAAACGATACCCACGGCATTGTTACCGCTACCGAACGTTTTTTCGGCCTGTACCCCGACAAGGATAGCTCCTACCGTGTGTGCCACCGTATTAAAGGTGAGTATGGCTATCAACGGTTTGTCCACATCGCTCTTTAATGCTTCCAGGTTGATGGCGTAATTTTTACCTTCCCGTTTTTTCAGGTTTATGAAAGTGGGTGTTATACTTAACAAAACAGCTTCCAGGACGGAGCACAAAAAAGAAAAGAGTATGGATATGACAGCATACAGGATTAATAAAGTCATCTGTTTTATATGTTTATGTATGCTAATTTAGGAAATAAAACCCTAAAGGGGATGATAACCCCGAGAAAGATATGAGTAAAGACAAAGGAAAAAGGTCACGTGGAAATAACCATGTGACCTTTCCTCATTTAGCCCTGCCTAAACTTGTCAAAAATGTCTCGATAGACGAAAAATATACTCAAAAATCAATTTTTTCTGGTTATGTTAACGGGCCCCGGTGAAGAACTTCCGTGTTGAGGTGCCTTACAAAGCGGTCCGTTTCGTATAGGATAGCTTCCGCTTCGAGCGGGTTTTCGTAAGAATCGTCGAATACGGAAATAACACAGGTTCCCTGTTCCTTTTTGGTAAAAACGATAGAGATATTCTGTAGAACTGCCTTGGAATTTTTGCCGTTATTCCAGGATTTTTGTACACTACAGACATCGAAATCCTCCAGGTTCACTATATTGAAATCCTCTTGTTTTTTGTGATAGTTCAATAGTTTTTTCCCTTCGGTGTCCGATACGAATACATGGTTAGCTATACCGACAGTATTCGTTTTTCTGATATGGTTCTCCGAACATATTTTTGTGATGCGGTTGTTCAGTTTCTTCTTCTTTGCATTTTCTTTGCCCAAAATGTAGATAATAGGCGCCATAAAGATAAACAGGAATGCAATTCCCATTTCCAGAGATATTATATCCATCTTTTATTTTTTTTGATTAACAATGTGATACGGCTATACGATCCGGTTTGTGCTTGACTACATCAGGAGTATTGCCAATTCAAAAGGGAGATTGTAAAATCAATAAAAAAAATGGAAAGGAAATATGAGCTGTTCTATATAATGTTTAAGGTCTGTTGCTCCGGAAGAGCGTGCGGATTTCGCAGCCGCTGCATTGAGCAGCTCCGGTAATGCATTATACAGTAGTTCCGGTACGGGAAGCCCGGAAGGCAGAAGTTTTATTTTACCGGAAAAAAAAGTACGGGAAGATTCTTCTTCACTTATAATACCTGCAAAAGCGGAAGCTTTTGCAATACTCAGCGAAGTGCGATCTTTCGTATTGTACGATACGGTCTTTACCTGTATTCCGGGAAAAGGTCCCAGGACAGAAGCCAGCCAGAACAAAACGAAAGATAAGGCTATGTATATCTTATACCTTTGCTTTTTCACGACGCAAAATTACTTTAAAACAGTATTATGCAAACTAAATTGAAGTTAAAATTTTAGATGATCTCTATGAAAGACCCCTGCCTGAAGGAAATTTTCATCATTTTTTACGCTACTATTGTTTTTCATAAGGGGTTTTTATTATTTTTATCCGCACCCCGATTTGTATTTGTTTCATGAAAAATAAAGAGAAGTTACCGTTTTGTCTTAATTGCGGGACTGCATTGGGAGAAAAGGAAAATTACTGCCCTTCCTGCGGACAAGAGAACTGGGATCAAAAAGTGCCCCTGAAGGCATTTCTTGCAGATTTCTTTTCTACATATCTGAATTTTGATTCCACCCTGTTTAAAACAGCCCCGGTATTTCTGTTTAAACCTGGCAAGTTGACCAATGTTTATAATGAAGGGAAAAGGAGGGTATATCTTAACCCTATCCGCCTGTACCTGGTAATGTCCCTGTTTTATTTCTTTGCGATTAGCCTTATCATACCCCGTAACTTGTTCGATCGTGTAATGGCCGGGGATTATACGGGTATAGTTGGAGATGGTGGCATACTGGAGAGGCCGGAGGTAAAGAATGCCCTGAACGAGAAGGACAAGGCGGAACTGGATAGCCTGCTGAATCAGGCACAGGCCAAAAACCCAAGTGTGCTGAGTGGCTTGGATACGCTGACCACAAAACTCGGGGGTTCCTCCGAAGGAAAATTAGGATGGAAAGAACTTAAACTTCTGGCACAGGACCCGACGGTGTCGGACAGTGCTTTCGGGCGGGCTGTGGAAAACAGCAACCTGAAAGGAGTAGACTTTGTCAGTTTGGAGGGAAAGCGGAACTTTGTAGCCAATTCCAATCTTTTTCTGGTAGGTTTCGCGCGGAACCTTCCGGTGATGATGTTGTTTTTATTGCCCTTTTTTGCCCTGACGTTAAAACTCCTTTATCTTAGAAGGCCCAGGTACTATGTAGAGCACCTTATTCACGGATTGCACCTGCACAGTTTTGCCTATCTGATTTATGGCATCGGTATAGTTATGATTCATTTCAAGATGGGCAATACCAATTGGGTGTCTGTTATTTCCTTCCTTTTGGTATCCGTCTATGCCTATATTTCCCTGCTGAATGTTTACCGACAGGGCTGGTTCAAAACGCTTGTGAAGTTTAATATACTGGGATTCGTATATTTCCTTCTTTTCTGGATGGCCTTGTCCTATGAATTATATCTCTCCCTGCGATTTTTGTAAAAACTATCGGGGAATATGCGGAAATACGTAGATTCCCCGATAGGTGTTTTATTTTAAAAGGCGTACGGCGTCTTTGGCAAAATAGGATGCTATGATGTCTGCTCCTGCACGTTTTATGGCGGTAAGTTGTTCGAGGACTACCGCATCGTGGTCCAGCCAGCCTTTTTCTGCGGCTGCTTTTATCATGGCGTATTCTCCGCTGACCTGGTAAACGGCTACAGGTACGTCAAATTCGTTTTTAATATCCCTCACGATATCCAGGTAGCAAAGACCGGGTTTAACCATAACGATATCTGCCCCTTCGTCAATGTCCATTTCGGTTTCCCGAAGGGCCTCGATACGGTTGCCGTAATCCATCTGGTAGGTCTTCTTGTCTTTCGGAACGTCTTTCCGGTCAACCGGGGCAGAGTCCAGTGCATCCCGGAAAGGGCCGTAAAAGGCAGAGGCGTATTTAGCACTGTAGCTCACAATACCGGTTTCGGTAAACCCATCGTCTTCCAGGGCTTCACGGATAGATAATATACGGCCGTCCATCATATCGCTGGGCGCTACAAAATCTGCCCCGGCCCGGGCATGGGAAAGGCTCATTTCCGTAAGGGCATCTACAGATTCGTCGTTCTGTATAATCCCGTTTTCCACAATACCGTCATGGCCGTAAGAGGAATAAGGGTCGAGAGCAACGTCTGTCATAACTACCATTTCCGGAACGGCATTTTTAACGGTTTTTATTGCCCGCTGCATAAGGCCGTCCGGATTTACCGCTTCGGTGCCTTTATTGTCTTTCAGGTTGTCAGGGACTTTTACGAAGAGCAGAACGGACTTTAATCCCATTTTATACAACTCTTTTACTTCCTTTTCCAGCAGGTCCAGGCTGTAGCGGTAATAGCCGGGCATGGAGGCGATCTCTTCCTTCAGATTTTTACCTTCCGTAACAAAGAGTGGTACCAGGAAATCGTTGGGTGTAATAATAGTTTCCCTGACCAGTGAGCGAATGCTTTCACTGGTTCGTAGGCGTCTATTGCGTTTTAAAGGATACATAATATTATGGTTTTATCTTGAGTTTGTCATTAATTTTATCTGCCTTGCGGACCAGCTTCTCCGGTGCCTTAAACCGGTAGCCTATAAAAATTTGAAAAAAAGGAATGTTGTCCTTTATATAGGTGGAATGATCTGTACTGTGATTCAGAAACAGGTAACTGTAATGCAGGCCGGTATATATATTGGAAAGGTCATATGTCAATGAGCCTTTAAGATTTAATTCGGTTAAGAGAGACGTAAACGATCCTTCTTCGGAATTCGAATGATTCAGGCCGATGCCTGCCGAAATACCGGCAGACAGCAACAGGTTTTTTGCAGGCACTACATTGTAATAATAAGCCGGTGCAAATGCTATATCCAATAAATGGAACTCCTGGTTTAACGAGTCCATATGGATATTCAATTTTGTGTAATAGTATACCACGCCGGGAATAAAACTTCCGGCACTTTGCAGTTGTTTCTCGTCTTGGGAAACGATGGCCCGGTACGAGAATTTATCATTTAAAATATAAGATGTCGCTCCGCCAATTTTAAAGGATTTCATCTCGGGATAATAAGGGCTTATGTTCTCGTATTCGACAAAAAAGCCTTTTTGGCGGTATAAATCCAGGGTTTGCATCCACTTACCGAAATAGGCCCTCAGGTTCAGGTTAAATAATTTTGAGTGCCTGTTGTCTTTATTCTCTGCCAGGAAATCGGGGGCAACGGAATAAGAGAGCGAAATGTTCCGGAAAGCTACCGAAGCGCCGATGCGGTCCTGTTTATTGGGGACCAGCCGGATAGCATCTTTTGAGTTTTTGTCATTTAAATTAAAAGAATTCGAGGTGTTCACATAAAATAATCGGGTTGTAATCCTATTGGGAAATGATTGGATATAGTCATCTTCTTTATCATAGACAATCTCTTCTGCAATTTCCTGGGCGAAAGCCGGAAAGCCGAAAAAAAGAATAAAAGAGATTGAAAATAATCGTTTCATACCCAGGATTTAGGTTTTTTAAGGACTTCGAGCAATCTTTCTTCCTCACTCCCCTCTTCCGGGTGATGGTCATAGACCCATTGTACGCGTGGAGGGAGGCTCATCAGTATACTTTCAATACGCCCGTTGGTCTTTAACCCGAACAGGGTGCCCTTGTCGTGCACCAGGTTGAATTCCACATACCTGCCCCGGCGGATCTCCTGCCAGGTACGGTTAGCTTCGGAGTACGACAGTTCTTTCCGGCGCTTGACAATAGGGAGATAAGCGTCCGGGAAACTGTCTCCCACTCCGGTAACAAAAGCGTACCAGTCTTCTACTGACATTTCTTCGGAAGGCCTGCAATAATCAAAGAACAGGCCGCCTACACCGCGGGATTCACCTCTATGCGTATTCCGGAAATAATCGTCGCACTTCTTCTTAAATTCCGGGTAGAAGTCCGGGTGGTGTTTGTCACAAACGGTTTTACAAACCTGGTGAAAGTGTACGACGTCTTCATCGAACAGGTAATACGGGGTAAGGTCCTGCCCGCCACCGAACCACCGGTCTACGATGTTCCCCTCTTTGTCATACATTTCAAAATAACGCCAGTTGGCGTGCACGGTAGGAACAAACGGATTTTTCGGGTGAAGTACCAGGCTCAGTCCGCAGGCAAAGAAATCAGCATCCCTGACATTAAAATAGTTTTGCATGGATTCCGGAAGTTTTCCGAAAACCCGGGAAATGTTTACGCCTCCCTTTTCAAAAACCTCACCGTTCTCTATAACCCGCGTACGTCCCCCGCCACCGCCGGGACGTTCCCATAGGTCTTCGCGGAATTTTGTGGTACCGTCTTCTTTTTCCAGGCCGGAAGTGATGGTGTCCTGAAGATCTTGTATGTATTGATAGAACTTGTGTTTCATTGGTGTTACCGGTTTTTTTACTCTTCTTCTATATGGATCAGTCCGGAGTAGTCTGCATCGGAGGGAGTGGTTATTTTTTTACTCCCTGTCATGGCATTCTTCAGGTATTCCGCGATATTGCTGTCGGACAGGTCTTTCTCCTCGCGCAACCATGTATCCGCTATTTGCCTGCCTATGACATTGTTGTGCAGATCCATAATTTTGGCGAGCTCTTTATTAGGAGCAAATTCTTCGTGCCAGTCCGTTATTGTTTTAGCCCATTCCAGGGATTTTTCCCTGTTCTTGTTCCATTTCATTGCTTCACGGGCAATCAGTATGTTCCACAGGGCATGACGAAAGGCATTGGCCCTGCCGTTGCCCCGGTGTTTTTTGGGAAACAGGTCGCCGGAAATACGAAGACTGTTTGTCGTTGCTTTTGCCGTTGGAATAAGCATAAGCGGATGCTTAGCAAACAAAACCATAAGGCTTAGGATTTGCCGGAATTTCAGATGCCGGATTAATTTCCATAACGACATAGCCCTTTGTTTTTAAACTACACCTGGTTCTGCCGGACCTTACCGGGCAGACCTCAATATTCTTTTACCGCGTCTATAAATGCCCTGGCATGGTCTACCGGGATATTGGGCAGTATACCATGACCGAGATTTACGATATACCGGTCTTTTCCGAATTCGTTTATCATCTGGTGTACCATTTTTTTGATGGTTGCCGGGGGAGATAACAATCGGGAAGGATCGAAATTTCCCTGGAGGGTTATTTGCCCTCCGCTCAAATAGCGTGCATTCCGGGCGGAACAGGTCCAGTCCACTCCAAGGGCACTGGCCTTGCTTTTCCCCATTTCATGAAGTGCGAACCAGCATCCTTTCCCGAATACGATAACCTTGGTGTAAGGCGCCAGGGCCTCCACGATCTGGTTGATGTATTGCCAGGAGAACTCCTGGTAATCTACGGGAGAAAGCATGCCTCCCCAGCTGTCGAAAATCTGGATGGCATTACATCCTGCCTTTACTTTTTCCAGGAGATAGGCTATGGTAGTATCGGTTATTTTTTGCAACAGTCTATGCGCTGCTTCGGGCTCAGAATAACAGAAACCTTTTGCCGTGTCAAAACTTTTGGAACCTTTTCCTTCCACCGCATAGCATAAGATAGTCCACGGAGAGCCCGCAAACCCGATAAGGGGCACTTCATCGTTGAGCTCCTGTTTGGTTAGTTTTATGGCATCCATAACATATCCCAGGGTCTCGTGGATATCCGGTACGGTTACCTTGTCAACATCTTGCGATGACCGGACGGGATTTGGAAGCCAGGGCCCCACATTTTCTTTCATCTCCACATCAATACCCATAGCCTGGGGAATTACCAGGATATCCGAAAACAATATGGCGGCATCGGGTTTTACGATACGGATGGGCTGTACGGTAATTTCGGCAGCAAGTTCCGGGGTGCGGCAACGGGTAAAAAAATCATACTTGTCGCGTAACGCACGAAACTCAGGCAGGTATCTTCCGGCCTGGCGCATCATCCACACCGGGGGGCGTTCTACGGTCTCCCCGTTGAGGGCTTTCAGAAACAGGTCGTTTTTTATCATAGATTATACGGTTATTTATGTGAAGGAGGGGTGTACAATAGTGTTTTTGTGGTCCTCCGGGATTTATATCTTTTTAAAATATTTTGCAACGCCTGCAATAACGCTTTCCACTTCGGGAGTATTGGCTATTACAATGTTTTTTGTTATCCCCTTTAGGGCTTTTGCCGTAGTGGAACCGATGCAAAAACAAATTTCATCGGCGATATTGTTTTCCGTGAGGAAACTCTCCACGCCGGAAGGACTGAAAAAAAGAATTCCTTCCGGCCGGCTTGCTATTTTACGCGGAGCCAGCTGTGTCGTATAGGCTTCTATCTCATTAAAGTCGATATGATGTGCCGAAAGCGTTCCCGGGAGATCATCTTTTCTTAAATTACCACAAAAGAACGTGAACCTGTAATTGGCATAATTTTGAAGAATCTCTGTAGCGAGTTCTTTGGCGTAGTCTTTTCGTACCACTACTTTAAATCCGTTCCGTTTCAGCAGGTCAGCGGTTTTTTTACCTACACAAAAGCAAGGTTTGTTTTTCAGCGCTTCGCTGTTTTTATGTTGTAATACACTTTTTACGGCATTGCTGCTTGTAAAAATAAGATGGTCTTTGATAGAAATGAGGTCCACATCCCTGTATGCTATCTTTATGAAATCTGCCTCGATAAGCCGGAATCCTGCATATAGCAATAAATCTCTTTGACCGGGAAGCAGTTTTTTTGTGGATAATATGCGGGGATTGTCATGCTTCATTCATGGAACAGAATTTGGCAATGTCTTTATTGGCGCCGAAAACTACAAGAATATCGTTGGCCGTGACTACAGTGTCCCTGTTTACGGCTCCCATTACTTTGCCCAGGGATTGCCTGGTTCCGAAAAAGGTCGTTTTGACCTCTTTGCGGATAATGGTAATGATATTGAGGTTATATTCGTTCCGGAAATCGATATCCTGGAGGGTTTTCCCTTCAAATTCGGGCAGGGCCTTAATTTCGGATATGGAGTGATTAGGATCCAGTTCGAAATTGTTGATCATGCTTTTCAGGTTGATCTTTTTGGCCAGCGCCTCGGCAAATTCCTGTTCCGGATGAACAATGATCTCTATTCCCATGGCATGGAGGACCGTATCGTGAATGGCCGAAAGGGAACGGCTTATGATCTTTGCTGTGGACAGTTTTTTAATGATCGCGGTTGCAATAATCGTGGCTCCCTCGTTTTCCCCTATGGCAATGACAGCTATATCCGCACTTTTAAGAGGAATAGATCCGTAAGCCATTTCATTGGTAGCATCCATACATACGGTATGGGCAATAGTGTCCTTCAAACGGTCTATCTTCTCCATTTTGTTATCCACACCGATAACTTCATTTCCCGTTTCGGTCAGGTACACGGCCAGTGATGACCCGAAGTTGCCCAGTCCGATAATTATAATTTTCATGCGTCCTTTATTTTAAGAGGAAGGCTCTTAATGCCTTCCGGGATCGGTCTTTGTTAAAAATCAGTTTATTAAAATATTCTCTTCCGGATACTGATACGAATGGGATTGTATACGGCGGAGCATACCTATAAGTAAATTAAGTAACCCTATCCTGCCGAAAAACATGACAAAGGTGAGTACGTATTTACTCGGATCGCTGAGTTCCCCGGTAATACCCAAAGATAGTCCTACGGTGCTGTATGCCGAAAAGACTTCAAAAGCAATCTGGATCAGCGTGAACTCTTTTTCGAATATCAGTAATAACAAAATGGCATTCCCGATAACGATCAGGGAAATACATATAATAGCAAATGCCCTTCTTACGGATTGGTTGTTTACTCTTCGCGTTCCGATCTCTATATGTTCTTTGCCTTTGGCCGTGGCTATGATGTTGAGGGTAGCCAGTGCAAAGGTACTGGTTTTTATACCACCCCCGGTAGATGCAGGTGATGCCCCGATCCACATCAGTAATATGATAAAGAGAATAACAGGCATTGTCAGTTCCGAAAAATCTACCGTGTTAAAACCGGCGGTCCGGGTAGTTACCGACACAAAACTGGCGGTAGTGAGTTTGCCCCAGAAACCCTCGTGGTCTTTGAGTGTATTGTTCTGTTCTCCGAAGAAGACGAATACGGTACCAATAAAGAGGAGGATAGAGGTACTTACAATTACGATTTTGGAGTTGAGGGTAAGTACCCTTACCGGTTGTTTGAACTTCCGGAAGGTAATGAGGTTCAACAGCAGTTTCTTGGCATACCGGATAAAGTTGAAAGCTATGTTATAACCCAGTCCGCCAAGAATAATAAGATACATGATAATCCACTGAAAAGTATAGGCATGGCTGATATTCTGGTCGTAAAGCCCATCCGATAAGATGGAAAAACCGGCATTACAGAATGCGGATATGGAATGGAAAATAGAGAAAAACAACTTGTTTTGTATGTCGGGGATATCGTGAATAGAATAAAAGATAAAGACAGTGCCCACGAGTTCCAGTCCGAAAGTAAAAATAACCACCTGCATTGCCATTTTCAGCACGTCGTTCAGTTGTTCGGTACCCATGAGGTCTTTTATGTTAAGACCTTCCTGGAACGAAGTCCCCCCTTTGAAGAAAAAAGCAAAGAAGGATGTAAACGTAAGCATACCTATCCCTCCGAGTTGAATAATAACCAGGATGATGGTTTGCCCCAGAGAGGTGAATTCCGTGGCAGTATCCATAACAATAAGTCCTGTTACACAAACTGCGCTGGTGGCGGTGAAAAGGGCATCGATATAGCGAATGCCGTCAGTTGTAGCGTTAGGAAGCATTAACAGGAAAGAGCCTATGAGCGCTATGACCATAAAACTGCCTATAAACAGGATCAGCGGATTGTGATACACCGTATAGAGTTTCCGGAGAAGATGGGTTAGCCGGAGTAAAAAATACAATATAAGCCCGACATCGATGATATAGGAGATGTCCCTTATTTTGTGGATGCTGTCAAAGTTCCCGAGAAAGAAAACAGTAAGAGTTACGACTACAGTACTTATCAGAACAATAAGGTTAGCCCTGTACATCCGGTTTACTGTCGGGTTTTTGGATATGTAAAGCCTTGCGAAGTTCAGTCCGATAAGGGCAATGGCAATTAACAGCAGGGTCAGTGATTTGTTGTATATGAGGTGATAATCTGCCTGGTACCCGAAATCGATAACCAGAAATACGATGAGGATTATGTCCGTAAAGCCGTAAATCCTGGAAAGAGGGCTTTTATAGTTTTTATAGTTTTTTTTAGGCATCTTTCATCCGAAATATATTCCTCTGTTTACCCGTAATTATCGGGATATGAGTGGTAAACCAATGTGGTGCAAATTTCATAATAAATTATATAAACTAAAAAGATAAAGGAGGTTTATTCAAAAATAAAGTGCGCCGCGAAGTTTTATCCCCGGTTTCCGGGAGCGATTTTTATGAAGAAACCTTGCCTTCGGGGCCTTTGGTTTCGTGTAGTTTTATGAGGTTCATGGTCTCCTTTCCTCCGTTTGCCAGGATTTCCAGGGCACATGTTTCTCCGAAACGGATGTAGCTGTCCAGGGCAACCGTACGGTTTACGGTGTGCCTTCTCTTTCCGTCCGGGGAAAGCAGAACACCGGCAAGGGTTATTTCGTTGCCTTTTATTTCTGCTTTGGCGCCTATGGGGGCAGTACATCCGCCTTCAAGTACACGGAGGAACTGCCGTTCCACATGCGTGCATATTTCGGTTTCCCGGTGGTTTAGTTTCGACAGGCACTCTTTACTGTATGAATCGTTTTCCAGGGCTACTGCCACCATAGCGCCCTGTGCAGGAGCAGGGATCATCCAGTCCAGTGCAATGCGGTGTTCCGGGTTGATTTTCGTTCCGGTAAAAGGAGAGATTCTTTCCAACCCTGCAGCCGCGAAAATCGCACCCTGCCAGTTGCTGTCCTGTAATTTCCGCATGCGTGTATTGACATTACCCCTGAGGTTCTCTACGGAATGCTCCGGATAGCGATGAAGCCATTGTGCTTTTCGGCGCAGGCTGCCTGTGGCTATGGTTCCCGTTTTTTCAAGGAAAGAAAGGTCTCCCTTGTGTACCAGTATATCCGAGGCATCCGCGCGTTGTAATACAGCTGCCTGTACAATACCTTTGGGCAAGGCCGTGGGGACGTCTTTCATGCTGTGCACGGCAACGTCTATTTTGCCCTGTATCATGGCAACATCGAGGGTCTTGGTGAAAATTCCCGTAATTCCGAGTTCGTATAAGGGCTTGTCCAGGATAATGTCTCCGTCCGATTTTACCGGGACTATCTCGGTCCGGCAACCCAGTTGTTCCAGGCCGTCTTTTACCTTGTTTGCCTGCCACAAGGCCAGTTCGCTGTCTCGGGTTCCTATACGGATAGTTTTTTCCATGATTTCGGTTTTACCACATCGGGAAAGATAAGGTTTTCCCGGCATTTCATGTGGCCGGAGTTTATTAACGGGTTGTTTGTATCTTCAATGGGAAGCGGCTTTGGAGATTTTTTCTTCGGAAACGGATACGGAACTGCTGTTGGGATTGTCCAGTTGGAACACCTTTTTGATCAGTTCCAGGCTTTCGTCTGCAGAAGAATTGTTTTCCTTCAGGTGATTGGCAAAATGCGTAGTTATCTTTTGTATGATACGGTTGCCTATGATTTCCGCCTGCTCATCATTAAAACCGTTTATTTTTTTGCGTTGAAAGTCTAATTCCGCATCTTTAAGGGATTTCAGCTTCTTTTTAAGCGCTTTTATAGTGGGGGCAAATTTTCTTGTGCCAAGCCATTCCGTAAATTCATCTTTTACTTCATCAATAATGACCTCGGCCCGGGGTACAAAAGATTTTCTGCGCTCCAGGGTCTTATCGGTCATCTGCGAAAGGTGGTCCAGGTGTACCAGGGTTACATGACTTATGTCTGCTATGCTGCTGTCTACATTTTTAGGAACGGAAAGGTCCAGGATCAGCATTTCTTTTCCGTTGGGGATAAGATCAGCGGAAACGGTGGGGGACTCTGCCCCGGTAGCAACGATAAGGACATCACATTTTTCGATTTCCGAAGAAAGTTCGGAAAGATCTTTGACCGAGAGGTTGAATTTCCCGGCTATTTTTTCGGCTTTGCCTTTTGTGCGGTTTATAAGCGTTATATGGTCGTTACCTGTATGTTTTATCAGGTTTTCACAAGTGTTACGGCCTATTTTTCCGGTTCCGAAGAGCAGTATGTTCTTTTCGGATACGTTTTTTACATGGTTGAGGATGTATTGCACGGATGCAAAAGAAACGGAAGTTGCCCCGGAAGACAGATCGGTCTCATTTTTAATGCGTTTGCTGGCCTGAATAACGGAATTGCATAAACGTTCGAGGAATGCGTTGGCGGTTCCGTGTTTACGGGAAAGGACAAAACTCTTTTTTATCTGTGCTATGATTTCGAAGTCACCCAGTATTTGGCTGTCCAGTCCGGTACCTACACGGTACATATGGGTAATGGCGTCATTGCCTTTACAGACGTAAGCAACCTGCTGGAATTCTTCCACGCTGCCGTTGGAATTGTCGCAGAGCAATTTGATAAGCTGAAAGGGATGCTGTGCAAAACCGTATATTTCCGTACGGTTACAGGTAGAAATAACCAGAACCTCGTCCAGGTCTTCTTCCTTGGCTTGTTGAAGTAAAACGGTTTTTTTCTCTTCGTTCAAACTGAATTTACCCCTGATTTCCGCATCTGCCTTTTTGTAGCTCAGTCCTACAACGTAAAAATATTTTCCCCGGTTAAGGTTGTAATTTTCCATTAGGTAATTTCTAAAATCGAGACAAAAGTAAAATACCTCCGTATAAAAAAATAACGCTCAAAGAACTTTTTATGCCGCTTTAGGAAATTTTTGTCCTTTTGGGCGACTTTATGCCCCAAATACCTTAAATTTGTAGTAATATCAACGGTTTAAAAAACATCAGTTTAGAATAATTCTAAATAAAAAACACGAATTAAGCCATGGTTATAGAAGATAAAAATATCGCTATAAGTTCTGCTGATGAGATACAGCTCGAAGAAGGATTTTCCGTCTTAAAGCTTCAAAATGAAGAAAGTGCCGATCAGCATATTATCCGGGAAATAGATTGTAGTTTTATTCAGTTTCATTTTTGCCTTCGGGGCAGTTCCAGGTTCAATTTTAACGGAGGACGGTATCACCTGCAGGTAGAAGAAGAACAGTCTCTGCTACTGTACAATCCGCAGCGAGATCTTCCCATAGATCTGGAAATGGGGCCTAAAGCACAGCTTGTTTCCTTACTGATCTCCATTAAAAAGTTTCATTCCCTCTTTTCGCATGAAGCGGACTATATACATTTTTTGAGTGAAGATAACCGGGATAAAAAATATTATAACAATGAAGAAATATCCCCGGCAATGATGGTGGTGCTCAACCAGATGACACATTATAATTTGCACGATTCGGTAAAACGGCTTTATCTCAAAGGAAAAGCCTACGAGCTTATGAGCCTGTATTTTAATAAACCGGAAGATGCGGATATAGAACAATGCCCTTTCCTGGTAGATGAAGAAAATGTGGCCAGGATCCGCAGGGCAAAAGACATTATTATAGCCAATATGGCCGAGCCGCCCGGACTGGAAAGCCTGGCCAATGAAGTGGGACTCAATCTCAAAAAGCTGAAAACCGGTTTTAAGCAGATATACGGAGACTCTGTCTATAGCTTCCTTTTTGACTACAAAATGGAGTATGCCCGTAAAATGCTCGAAGGAGGCGCACACAACGTCAATGAAGTGGGCTTTAAGATCGGGTATAGCACAGCGAGTCATTTTATCGCCGCTTTTAAGAAAAAATACGGTACTACACCCAAAAAATACCTGATGTCACTTAACGGGTAGAACGCGTACAATGTTTTCCTTTTGTTTTTATGACGAGTTCTCTTAAAACAGTAATGAAACCGGGATGATTAAAACAATCTTTAAAGCGCAAACACGCATGAAAGAAGTTATATCCGGGTTGGAATACCGGCTGGTAAAGGGGAAGGAGTTCCTTAATTTTGGTTGCGGATCAACAGGCAGATATTACGGGTAATAAAAGGGCAGGAAGTAAAGGCGATGGACAGACAGATACTTCTGAGTAATGGCAAAACTGTGGATTTCCGCTTTCTTATACAGGATTATACCAGCCATATGGAGCGCCATTTAAAACAGATAATGCGTTAAAAAAACGGAAGCCGGTCATATAATCCGTAACTAATCACTAAATTTGGGATTCTTTAGGAAGAAAAAACTCCGTTTGCGCTTCGCGCGTAACGCACTAGAAACACGTAATCAGAAAAATTTGGAATGAAACTAACCCCCACGCTCCTGGCGGCACTTTTCTCCGTAATGGCTTTCGGGCTTTATGCGCAGAAACAACAAAATGTGCTTGTTTTTACCAAAACCGAAGGATTCCGGCATGAATCCATAGAAGTCGGTGCGGCACTTATAGAAAAACTCGGACAGGAAAATCATTTTAACGTGACACATTCCGAAGATGCTTCCCTTTTTAATAAAGACACACTGTCTCATTACAACGTTGTTATGTTTTTAAATACCTCGGGAGATATCCTCAATGAAGATCAGCAAAGGGCTTTTGAATTCTTTATGGAGAAAGGAGGCGGTTTCGTTGGTGTACATGCCGCTTCCGATACCGAGTTTGACTGGCCCTGGTATGGTATGCTGGTAGGAGCGTATTTTGATAACCATCCGGAAATTCAGGAAGCGAAAATACAGGTAAAAATGCCGAGCCACTCCACCTGCTCGCACCTCGGTGAAACCTGGACCCGTACGGATGAATGGTACAACTTCAAAAATATCAGTCCGAATATAAAGGTATTGCTCAATCTGGATGAGTCTTCGTACGAAGGCGGAACCAACGGGCCTTCACATCCGATAGCCTGGTACCAGGAATTTGCCGGTGGCCGTTCGTTCTATACCGGTGGAGGGCACACTATAGAATCTTATAGTGAAGAAGCTTTTGTCGAACACCTTCTGGAAGGTATCAAATATTGCCTGTACCGTTAACCGCATTATAGGATTCCGTACTTCTGTAAGAGAGCTGTTTTAGTAGCTTTCGGTAAAGGATAGTGGGCTTTCTGTTGTTGTAAAGTTCGGAGAGAGGGTTTGTTGCAGTGGAATTTAAAAGGAACACCCCCTTTCGGAAATCACCATAAATTCTGGTTATGCGGCATTGACAAAAAAAACCGAAACCTTCCTTTTAAACCTCAAATAATGCCTATTTTTATCCGAAAATCAGAGCAAGAAGATGAAAGGTGTTTTATTGGTCAATCTCGGTTCGCCGGACAGCACGGAAGTAGAAGATGTAAAGAAATATCTGGACGAGTTCCTGATGGATGAAAGGGTAATTGATGTTCCCTGGATTTTGAGGGCCTTTATCGTAAAAGGTATAATTTTAAGAACACGGCCCAAAAACTCGGCCGAAGCTTATAAAAGAATCTGGTGGGACGAAGGGTCGCCTCTTATAGTCCTTTCCGGAAGATTACGGGAAAAGGTAGAGGAGCTGGTATCTGTTCCTGTGGCCCTGGCAATGCGATACGGAAAACCGTCTCTGCAGGCCGGTCTGGACGAATTATACAGGAAGGGAGTAACAGAAGTATTGCTCATACCACTATACCCGCAGTTTGCCATGGCTACTACCGAAACCATATTGGTTCTGGCCGAAAAACTCCGGAGGAAATATTTTCCGGAGATGAGTTTCACTACCCTGCCCGCTTTTTACAATCACCCGGATTATGTCCGCGTATTATCGGTTTCCATAGAAGAAGCGCTTCGGGGTAAAGAATGGGAACACCTCCTGTTTTCCTATCACGGGGTTCCCGAAAGGCATATCCGGAAATCCGATATCACCAAGTCTCATTGTAAGATCGATGGGAGGTGTTGTAATACACCTTCTCCGGCACACCAGTTTTGCTACAGGCACCAGTGCTATGAGACCACAAAACAGGTGGCCTCTTATCTCGGTCTGAAAGAAGGTACTTATTCTACTTCATTTCAATCGCGTTTAGGGAAGGATCCGTGGTTACAGCCGTTTACAGATAAAACCGTTGCCGGGTTTGCGGAAAACGGTACCAAAAAAATGGCCATCGTTACCCCGGCCTTTGTTTCCGACTGCCTGGAAACCCTGGAAGAAATAGGGATGGAAGCAAAGGAGGATTTCCTGGAAAAGGGAGGCGAAGAATTTCACGTAGTTCCCTGTATAAATGATAGGGATGACTGGGTGAAAGTGCTTGCACGCTGGATGGATGAATGGGCGAACCAGGGAGAAGAAATGATAGCCGTAAAGAAATAAATACAAGGTTAGTACATGACAAATTTGTTTTATGCAGATTTATCGGTAAATCAGTTTGACCCTAACCCTAAAGCCTGCCGGCAGGCAGGGGAACCTGATTTTCCTCTCCCGATATTTATCGGGATCACCCTTTAGGGATGGGGTAAAAATCCCGAAAGCTTTCGGGAGAGGAAAATCCATCCAAATCGAATTTTGTCATGTACTAAAAAGAACAAGTTTAAAATATTTTTTGTCCTGCTGCGACAACATTAAAAGGCGTAGTATGGTAGTATAATTTTCGGATGCCAACCCATTGTTTGGCAATCATTACCCCGAAAGTTCCGCTTTTACCTTTCGTATCGGTCAGGATACGTGTGGCGGGTTTTCGGGATTTGACATTTAAAAGATTATGGCGAATATTTCATCAAAAGACCTGGGAGATCAACCTATAGGCAAATTACTGATACAACAGGCGGTGCCTGCGTCTATAGGTATATTGGTTATGTCTCTGAATATACTCATAGACACCATATTCGTAGGTAACTGGATAGGATCTATAGCCATTGCCGCCATAAACGTAGTGTTGCCCGTATCTTTTTTTATTGCGGCACTGGGTATGGCCATAGGTATAGGCGGGGCTTCCATTATATCCAGGTCTCTCGGCGCTGACAATCCGCAGAAAGCACTCTATACTTTTGGCAACCAGATAACCATGACGCTTATAGTTACCCTTGCCTTTGTAGCGGGCGGACTCACCTTTGTAGATTCCATAGTGTCGAGTTTCGGAGGTAAAGGAGATATTTTCGACCCCGCCAGGGTCTATTATGTTATAGTGTTATACGGGGTTCCCATACTTGCCTTGTGTATGATGGGAAACAATGTGATCCGTGCGGAAGGCAAGCCCAAATTCGGGATGGTGGCCATGATGATCCCGTCCATTGGCAACCTGCTTCTCGATTATATTTTTATCAACCTGCTGGATTATGGCATGTATGGTGCCGCATGGGCCACTACAGGATCCTATTTTCTTTGTTTTGCCTACATCCTCTGGTTTTTCCGTTCCGGGAATTCCGAGTTGAAGATCGGCTGGAAGCACCTGGCCCTGCGTATGGATATAGTGAAAGAGATAGGGGCGCTGGGTTTTGTAACCCTGGCCAGGCAGGCCGTAGTGAGTATCACCTACCTGTTCGTAAATAACATACTCTACCACCTGGGAGGAGAAGCCTCGGTTACCGTATACGCCATAATCGGGAGGATGCTCATGTTTGCCCTTTTCCCGGTACTGGGTGTAACGCAGGGTTTTTTGCCAATTGCCGGGTTTAATTACGGTGCGGGGAAGTATTCCCGCGTTATAGAAAGTATTAACATAGCCATTAAATATGCGGCTTTGCTTGCCCTGTTGGTCTTTGCTTTTATCATGTTGTTTCCCGATACCATAGTCCGGGTATTTACCACAGATGCGGATGTAGTGAACAATACCCCTCATGCCATGCGCTGGGTTTTTGCCGCAACCCCTGTTATAGCCATACAACTCATAGGTGCAGCCTATTTTCAGGCGGTTGGAAAAGCGGTCCCCGCATTGCTTCTCACTCTTACACGGCAGGGCTTTTTCTTCATCCCTCTTATTCTTGTCCTCCCCCGTTTTTATGGCGAGTTAGGAGTATGGATATCTTTTCCGATAGCAGATCTCCTGTCTACATTGGTAACCGGATTTTATCTGAACAAAGAGATCAGGCAGAAGTTAAAACCGGCTATTTCGACGGAAAGCGAATAATATTCCTGAAAATTCCGTTCGGGGTAATATGTCCGGAGTACCGATATTATTCCTAAATTTATCAGGACAAATCAGGTAAGAATGACAGATTATTATAATTACATCAAATCATTGCATCTTATATTTGTAATCACCTGGTTTGCGGGATTGTTTTACATTCCCCGCCTGTTTGTCTACCAGGTAGAAGCCTTCCGGAAACCATCTCCGGAAAAGGAAATACTCGGAAAACAACTGAAGATAATGGCCAGGAGATTGTGGTATATTATCACCTGGCCCTCAGCCGTACTTGCGGTAATATTTGCAGTGTGGCTGCTTTTTTTATATCCGTCCTGGTTAAAAATGGGATGGATGCATGTAAAGCTTTTTTTTGTGTTTTTACTCATTGTATATCACCTGAAAACACACCAGATATTCAAACAGTTGCAAAACGACGAGGCGGGAAAATACTCATCCGGCTTTATGCGTATCTGGAATGAGGGGGCTACTATCCTGCTCTTCGCTATTGTATTTTTGGTTATTCTGAAAAACAGTATAAACTGGATTTTCGGAGTGCTGGGTATTATAGTACTGGGAATTTTACTTATGTTGGGGATGCGTTTGTATAAACGCATACGCGAAAGGAATCCGGATGCCTGAGAAAATATGGCTCAAAGTTTGTTGTAGTATCCGGGTTTGCAAACCGGAACAATGTAAAATTTAATTCGTACCGTTGGATAAAAGAATATCATTAAGGCTTCGTATTTTCGTTACCATGATCCTGTTGGTACTCGTGGCTTTTGTGCTTATTGCAGGGGTTACGATTTTACAGTACAAACAGCAATCCGAAGAATATCACCGGGAACGCATGGAACGCAAAGAAGACCAGGTGATCGCCAGTATCAACTATACGCTCGAAACCACGACCTGGCCTGCGACAACGGAAAACCTGAAATATATCTTCAGGAATGAGATCTACACCATTTCCGATGTGCAGAATGTATCCTTTAATATATACGACCTGGAAGGAAATCTTATTACCAGTTCCAAACCTTATTCCGAAGAAAATTCGGCCATGTTGCAGATCAACGATTCCATATTGAATTACATAGCCATGAGCCCCTTTAAGAGGTATGTGGAAAAACATATGGCTGCCGGGGACCGGTATCGCTCCTCCTATTCGTATATTACGGATATGCGGTTCAAGCCGATCGGTATACTCAATATCCCCTATTTTGAGGACGATTCGTTCAACAACCGGGAGCTCCGTTCCTTTTTGTTCCGCCTTGGAGGGGTGTATATATTTATTCTGATCATAGCCATTTTCCTGGCCTATTTTATATCCAAATATATTACCAGGTCTCTGAAGACCATTAGTGACAAGCTGCAGGAAACCAAATTCAGCTCGGGGATTGCCAATAAGAGAATTGTGCTGGATCATGCCAGCGAGGAAATATACAACCTGGTCAATGCTTATAACAGTATGGTGGATGCCCTGGAAGACAGCGCTATAAAACTGGCCAGGAGTGAAAGAGAACAAGCCTGGAGAGAAATGGCCCGGCAGGTGGCTCACGAGATCAAAAATCCACTTACCCCCATGCGGTTGAGTGTACAGAGTTTCCAAAGAAAATTTGATCCCTCCGATCCGGATATGGAGAAGAAACTCCACGAATTTTCCAGGACGCTGATCCAGCAGATAGATACGATGAGCAGTATAGCTTCCGCCTTTTCCAATTTTGCGAGTATGCCCGCTCAGCAAAACGAAACGCTGAATGTGGTGGAGGTAGTAAGATTGGCTCTCGATATTTTTACCGAAGATTATATCGTGTTTATTACCCACGAAGAAGAAGTTGTAGCCAAACTGGACCGTACACAACTCATAAGAGTCATCACCAACCTGGTGAAAAACGCCATACAGTCCATATCCGAAGACAAAGAGCCGAAAATAGTAGTGTCCGTATTTTCGGAAGGGCCCAAAGTAAAGATAACGGTTGCGGATAACGGTTGCGGAATTATGGAAGAGAACACCGATAAGATATTCGAACCCAAATTTACTACCAAAACCAGTGGTATGGGGCTTGGACTGGGAATGGTAAAGAATATTGTGGAAAACTATAAAGGAAGTATTAACTTTACATCACAATCCGGCCGGGGAACTGTTTTTACCATTGTTTTTCCCAAGGAACAGCCGGAAGAAGAACCCGAAAACTAGAGTTATGGAGGAATACGAAAATATTTACGTAGAAGAAGATAACGGTATTGCTTTTATTACGATAGACCGCCCTGCAAAGCTCAATGCCTTGAACAGGAAAACCATAGAAGAATTGCACGATGCGTTTATGGAAAACGATGAAGATCCGGAAATAAAGGTAATCATCCTTACCGGAAGCGGGGAAAAAGCTTTTGTCGCAGGAGCGGATATCTCCGAATTTGCCGGCTTTTCCGTGAAAGAAGGTGCAGCCCTGGCGGCAAAAGGGCAGGAACTGCTTTTCGATTTTATAGAAAACCTATCTACTCCTGTTATTGCTGCCGTAAACGGTTTTGCACTTGGCGGCGGACTGGAACTTGCCATGGCGTGCCATTTCCGGGTTGCGTCGCACAATGCCAAAATGGGATTGCCGGAAGTATCACTCGGGGTGATTCCCGGTTATGGCGGAACGCAAAGGTTACCGCAACTGGTGGGTAAGGGCAAAGCTATGGAGATGATAATGACCGCCGGAATGATCAATGCCGAAGAAGCAAAAAGTTACGGCCTGGTCAATCACGTAGCCGTGCAGGAAGAGCTACTCGATTATTGCGAAAATATAGCCCGCAAGATTAGTAAAAATTCCGGAGTAGCTATCACAGCGGCAATACAGGCCATAAATGCCGGGTATAAAGATGGAGTAGACGGGTATCAGGCCGAAATACAGGCCTTCGGAAGTTGTTTCGGTACCGGGGATTTTAAAGAAGGTACCACTGCTTTCCTGGAAAAGAGAAAAGCGGAATTTCCGGGGAAATAAACAGCTCCTTTTTTTATTAACGACGCATTTTATTCCCGGAAAACAATCTCTTCTCTGTGTATGAATAAGGGGCGGACCGATTGCGGTCTCTGCGCACACGGCCCGACCCGGTTTTACCGAATATACTCTAAAAATTCCCCGGATTAAACCGGGATGTGGTAAATATTCTTATTTGTGCAGTTCCAGCAGCCGGGCTACATATTTTCCTACCACATCAAATTCCAGGTTAACCACAGTGCCTAATTTGTAATTCCTGAAATTTGTATGTTCGTAAGTATAAGGAATAATGGCTACGCTAAAAAAATCAACTCCGGAATCTACAACGGTAAGGCTGGTGCCGTCAATGGTTATGGAGCCTTTTTCAATAGTGATATTGCTGGAAGACGCGTCGTAGGTAAAGGTAAAAGACCAGCTTCCGTTCGCGTTTTTTATATCGGAGCACACTGCCGTTTGGTCTACATGTCCCTGAACAATATGTCCGTCCAGCCTGTCTCCCAGTTTCATGGCGCGTTCCAGGTTTACGGTGTCCCCTTTTTTCAGGTTCCCCAGCGAAGATCGCTCCAGGGTTTCCTTTATAGCAGTTACGGTATATTCGTCCCCATTCAGGGCAACTATAGTGAGGCATACGCCATTATGCGAAACACTTTGGTCTATTTTTAACTCAGAAGTGATACTGCTTTTAACAGAAATGTGCAAATTGTCCTTCTCCGGAACAAGATTTGTTACCGTTCCGAGTTCTTCGATGATTCCTGTGAACATTCTTTCGTATTTATTGGTTAATTTTGCTATGTAAAAGTAAGGAATATAAAAACGATCCTGGATTATTGCTTTTATAAAATTTACTTTAGTGCATGACAAAAACTGAATTTTGATAATTCCCCGATTTCTCCCTTTAGGGTTGGGGGCAAATCCCGAAAGCTTTCGGGAGAGGGAAATCCTACGGAATTGAATTTTGTGATGTACTAAGAAAAAAATTACATAAATATTGCACATGAAAACAAAGAACAATATACGGGTAGGGATTTCTATCGGAGACATTAACGGTATAGGCGGGGAGATTATCCTGAAAGCTTTTGAAGACAGCCGTATGCTGGAGTTTTGCACTCCGGTGATATTTGCGTCCAATAAAGTCATCGCTTTTCAGAAAAAACATTTCGGACTCGAAGTCAGTTACAATGGCGTACAGGAAGCTTCCCAGGCAGTAGAGGGCAAGCTGAATATTGTGAACATATCGAAAAATGCTCCCAAAATAGAATTCGGACAAGAAACGGAAGAAGCGGGGAAGTATGCTTTTCTGTCGCTGAAATCTGCGGTGGAAGCACTAAAGAACGATGAGGTGGATGTTTTGGTGACTGCCCCGATAAACAAGCATAACATACAGTCCGAAGAATTCCAATTCCCCGGACATACCGATTACCTGGCAAAAGAGCTGAACGGAGAAGCCCTTATGTTTATGGTGACCGAAGAACTGAAAGTAGGGCTTATGACCGATCATATCGCCGTAAAAGACGTTAGCGAAAATATCACCAGGAACCTTATTCTGAAAAAAACGGGAAAAATATACGATTCGCTTGTACGCGATTTCCGTGTGCGTAAACCTAAAATTGCCATATTGGGTATTAATCCGCACAGCGGGGATAACGGGGTGATAGGGACAGAAGACGAAACGGTGCTCAAACCTGTGGTAAAGGAGCTTTTTGAAAAAGGCGTCATGGCTTTTGGCCCTTACTCAGCCGACAGCTTTTTCGGTTCGGACGGTTACAAGAAATTCGATGCTGTGCTGGCGGCCTATCACGACCAGGGGCTCATTCCTTTTAAAACACTGTCTTTCGGAAGAGGGGTCAACTACACGGCCGGGCTCAGTAAAGTGAGAACTTCGCCCGATCACGGAACGGCCTACGAAATTGCCGGTAAAGGAGTAGCAGATTACCAGTCGTTTAAAGAGGCGGTTTTTACAGCCATCCGGATATACAAAAACAGGGAAGAGTATGAAGAGCTGACTTCCAATCCGCTGAAAAAGGGATCGATGAGTAATAGGTAGCGACCGTCTGCTTTACTCGCTAAGTGAGATTTAAATACTCCGCCCCGATAGGTCGGGATGCCCCGGGGTAGTTGACTTGCGGAAACGTTTAAAAGTGTTAATGAGGACATTTTAAAGTTGTTTTCCGTTTTGTTTCCGTATTTTTGATTGTACACAGTATAGTAAATCCGGTGAAAGCCGGACTGAAAAATGTCGTTTTTCCGTTATCTTTTTGTCTCCGTACATGGTTGCGATAAAAAAGGAATGGAAAAAATAAAGATAGTAAGTTGGTCATTAATAAAAATTTATATCTTTGCACACCCGTTCCGATACCGGAAGGTCAGGAATGGGATGCGAAGATAACTGAGGTTTAAGATGAAGAAGTTCAAGGAGTTCGATATCCCGTTTGTGGGGTTGAAGCAAGGAGAACACCGGTTTGATTATCGTATTGATAATTTGTTCTTTGAAGGGTTTGACTACGCCGATTTTAACGATGCGTCGTTAAAAGCAGATGTGGTCTTACACAAAAAAAGTAATATACTGGAGTTGGATTTTGCCGTACGAGGTACGGTAAACGTAAATTGTGATCTCTCCAATGAGCCTTTCGATCAGGAAATAGAAGGGGCGCTTAACCTTATAGTTAAGTTCGGGGAAGAATACAACGATGAAAATGAGGAAATACTCATTTTACCGCACGGAGAATACCAGGTAAATGTGGCACAGTATATTTATGAGATGACCGTGCTTTCCGTACCGGCAAAAAAAGTGCATCCGGGTATAAAGGACGGAAGCCTCGATTCGGAAATTGTACGGAAACTCACGGAGTTACAACCGGGAACAGAAAAAGACGAAGACGATGAAACAGATCCGAGGTGGGATACGCTGAGGAAGCTGTTAACCGATAAATAAAGAAAGCAAAATTTAAAATAGACGAAAATGGCACATCCTAAAAGAAGACAGTCTAGTACGAGAAGAGATAAAAGAAGAACGCATTACAAGGCGACTGCTCCTCAAATTGCCGTAGATTCTACTACAGGTGAGGCTCACCTTTATCACAGGGCTCACTGGCATGAAGGAAAATTGTACTACAGAGGTAAGGTGTTGATCGACAATTCTACCGAAGAAGTAGCGTAGTAATTACGGTCCCAAAAAGCAAAACTCTCACGTTGTGGGGGTTTTTTTTATGATGAAATATTTTTCTAAATAGTAAAAACCAACTATTTTGCACCGATATTCAAAGAAAATTAATAATTTCACATGGCGGAAATCCCGTAAGACACAGGGACATGCATGTATGATTTTGCGGAAAACGGTGTGATTTATTTGGTTTGATAATAGAAATTAAGACGGAAGAATACCAAAACTGAATGGCGTACTGCTCCGGAACGGATAAGAAGGGCTTGATGGGAAGGTGTTTTGTGTTAATTTTTTTCGGTTTTGCAGTTTTGGTATAAACGAAATTAGACTATGAGTAGAAAAACAGCAGCAATAACCGCTGTAGGAGCATACGTTCCGGATTTTGTGTTATCTAACCAGATGTTGGAAACCATGGTAGAGACCAATGACGAGTGGATAACCACACGAACGGGGATCAAGGAAAGACGTATTCTCAAAGACAAAGACAAGGGAACCTCATATCTTGCCATTAAAGCTGCAGAGGACCTTATTAAAAAGGCAAAAATCAACCCGGAAGAAATAGATCTTTTAATTATGGCTACGGCTACGCCCGACCTCCTGGTGGCATCCACAGGGGCGTATGTGGCAACAGCGATCGGGGCGGTTAATGCCTTTTCTTACGATTTGCAGGCTGCCTGTTCCAGTTTTCTTTTCGGAATGTCTACGGCGGCGAGTTATATCGAATCCGGGAGATATAAAAAGATATTACTTATCGGGGCAGACAAAATGTCTTCCATTATTGATTATACGGACCGTACCACCTGTATCATATTCGGGGATGGTGGCGGAGCCGTTCTTTTTGAGCCCAATGAAGAAGGACTTGGACTCCAGGACGAGTACCTCAGGTCTGACGGACAGGGAAGGGCTTTCCTGAATATGAAAGCCGGGGGGTCACTTTGCCCTGCGACGGAAGAAACGGTAAAGAATAAACAGCATTACGTTCACCAGGACGGAAAGACCGTGTTTAAATTTGCAGTGTCTAACATGGCCGATGTTGCGGAAAAGATCATGGAAAAGAATGACCTTTCCAAAGAAGACGTACAATGGCTGGTACCGCACCAGGCCAATAAGAGGATCATTGATGCTACGGCCGGGCGGATTGGCCTGGATGAAGATAGGGTGATGATTAACATTCAGAAGTACGGAAATACTACATCCGCAACACTTCCCTTACTGTTAAATGATTACGAGAATCAATTGAAAAAAGGAGATAACCTTATATTTGCCGCCTTTGGAGGTGGGTTTACCTGGGGAGCCATTTACCTTAAATGGGCATATGATCCCAGGGATTACTAAGTGATTCGTCCCGTTACGGGAAGTGATAACGGACTTAAAAAACTAACAAAACGAATAATCATGGATCTAAAGGAAATTCAAAATCTGATCAAGTTTGTTGCCAAGTCGGGTGCCAGTGAAGTAAAACTGGAGATGGATGACGTTAAGATTACCATCAAGACTGGTACGGAAGGAAGCACATCAGAAACTACGTATATACAGCAAGTTCCGGTAGCCCCTACCGTTCCGCAACAACCGGTGCAACAGCAGGGTCAGGAACAGGCTGCTCCTGTTAAGCCGGCCGAATCGGCCCCGGCGGAAAACGATAAATACCTTACTATAAAATCTCCGATTATCGGAACTTTTTATCGAAAGCCTTCTCCGGACAAACCGTTATTTGTTGAAGTCGGAAGCACGATTAAGCAGGGAGATGTACTGTGTGTCATCGAAGCCATGAAACTATTTAATGAAATAGAATCGGAGGTTTCCGGAAAGATTGTGAAAGTCCTGGTAGACGATTCTTCACCGGTAGAATTTGATCAACCCCTTTTCCTTGTTGATCCATCATAAGAAATTTTAAATTTCAACAGATGTTTAAAAAAATACTGATAGCAAACAGAGGGGAGATAGCACTTCGTGTTATTCGAACATGTAAGGAAATGGGGATAAAAACGGTAGCGGTGTACTCCACTGCCGATGCCGATAGCCTGCACGTCCGTTTTGCCGATGAAGCAGTTTGCATAGGCCCTCCCCCGAGTAATTTGTCCTACCTGAAGATGTCCAACATCATTGCAGCTGCAGAGATTACCAATGCAGATGCCATTCATCCCGGATACGGATTCCTTTCCGAAAATGCCAAGTTTTCCAAAATATGTGCAGAGCACGATATAAAATTTATCGGGGCATCTTCTGACATGATCGAAAAAATGGGAGACAAGGCCACTGCCAAAGCTACTATGAAAGAGGCGGGAGTACCTACGGTCCCCGGTTCTGACGGGCTCGTGGAGTCTTACAAGCATGCGGAAAAACTGGCTAAGGACATGGGATACCCCGTAATGTTGAAGGCTACTGCAGGTGGAGGAGGTAAAGGAATGCGTGCGGTGTGGAAAGAAGAGGATCTGAAAAAGGCGTTGGAAAGCGCCCAGCAGGAGGCCGCTGCAGCATTCGGAAATGACGGTATGTACATGGAAAAGCTCATCGAAGAACCCAGGCATATCGAAATCCAGATCGTGGGAGACGCATACGGTAAAGCATGCCACCTTTCCGAAAGGGACTGCTCCGTACAACGACGTCACCAGAAACTTACCGAAGAGACTCCTTCTCCTTTTATGACGGACGAACTCCGCGATAAAATGGGAAAAGCGGCGGTAAAAGCAGCAGAATATATAAAGTACGAAGGTGCCGGTACGGTAGAATTTCTAGTGGATAAACACCGGAATTTCTACTTTATGGAGATGAATACCCGTATCCAGGTAGAGCATCCCATCACCGAGCAGGTTATAGATTATGACCTGATCCGTGAGCAGATACTGGTTGCAGCGGGAGTGCCGATCTCCGGTAAAAATTATATACCCAAACTGCATTCCATAGAATGCCGTATCAACGCGGAAGATCCTTATAATGATTTCCGCCCTTCCCCGGGAAGGATCACTACGTTACACGCTCCCGGAGGGCATGGTGTACGACTGGACACTCACGTGTACAGTGGTTATGTCATCCCACCGAATTACGACTCCATGATCGCAAAGCTAATTACTACGGCTCAGACGAGGGATGAAGCTATAAACAAAATGAAACGCGCCCTGGACGAATTCGTTATCGAAGGGATAAAAACAACGATACCTTTCCATAGGCAGTTAATGGATCACCCGGATTATATAGCCGGAAACTACACTACCAAGTTTATGGAAGACTTTACGATGAAACCTGTGGAGGAAGAGTAAGTCTTACTTCACCTTACAGGTTCTGTCCTGAAGATTTATATTATAAACATACATACGTTAAAGGCCTGAAAAGTGATTTTCAGGCTTTTTTACGGGGTAATATCACTGCATACGAATGCAGCGTTACCGGGAGAGTCTCATATTTCATATTTCTCCAGGATATCCTCCAACCTTTTTTGCAGGATTTTTATGTCCGTTTTCCCCGCATTGTACTTTTCCAGCTCCTGGTAGATCTCCATGCACTTATTTATTTCGTGCTTAATCTCGTCGGGGAGTTTTTCCAGTTCCTTTTTGTGTTTCTCAATCATAATCGTAGTGCCGTAATTTTTAATACATAATCATACACGGGTGAAAAAGAAAGCATAGCGTCTTTTTCATTTCGTTACATTGTTAATTTGGTATTATGAAAGCATCACAATATATCTCCGGTTCCCTTTTTTGTGCAAAAGGAACAAAGATCTGCGAAGCTGGCGGGGTAGTAAATTACTTCTCGAAAGGGCAATAACGGTAAGTTAAAGAACCAAAGTAATTATTTGTGTCTGGAATTCAGGATTTTGTCTGTCACAAAAATATATTTTTTATACTATAAAACAAACCAATATCAATAATGTATGGTTAAAAAAGGAAGAATTTCAGAATGCGGGGGGATAAATACTGTTCCGGATCGGGGTTGCGTGCCGTAGTCTGCTGTCAGGAAGCACTGTTTAAAAAGGCCACAACAGCGGAATGGCAATAGTGGCGATGATAAAGAAAATGAGATTGAGAGGGGCTCCTACCTTGATAAAATCCGCGAATTTGTATTGTCCCGGTCCGTAGATCAGGGTGTTGGTCTGGTATCCCACAGGGGTCATAAAACTCGCAGATGCGGCATAGGCAATAGCCATAAGCAGGGGTATGGCGCTGGCATCCATGGCGTTTGCTGCAGAGATGGCAATGGGAACCATAACCACAGCAGTGGCATTGTTGGACATGGCTTCTGTAAGCAGGGAAGTGAGCAGGTAAAAAGCGGCAACTATGGCGTAAGGGCCGAATGGGCCCGATACGGAAAGCATATAATCGGCGAGCAGTTTGGCCGCTCCGGTCCTTTCCAGGGCAACACCGAGGCTTATGGCCCCTGCCAGCAAAAAGATCACTTTCCAGTCCACAGCCTTGTAGGCATCGTCCAGGTCTATACATCCGGAGAGTACCAGCAATATACAGCCTACGATTGCTCCTGTCATAATAGGTAATATACCCAAAGAAGCAGTGGTAACCACGGCAGCAATAATAGACAGGACTATCAGCGTTTTGTTTTTTCTGTATTCCGGGGTGTCCACTTCGGTGACAAACACAAAATTGGGATTTCTTTTTAGCTGGTCTATACGGGTTTCCCTGGCGCCGATAAGCAGGGTGTCCCCGGATCGCAATACGATGTTTCCGAGTTTTTCGTGTACCAGTCCGCCCATGTGGCGGATAGCGAGGGTGGTTGCCCCGAAACGGTTCCTGAACCTGATCTTTTTGAGCGTTGTCCCTATAAGTATGGAGTTCGGTGCAATGACCGCTTCCAGCAGAACAATGTCCTCCGGCTTAAAATCCTCGGCCATAAAAGCCTTATCGGTCCTGAGTTCCACATCCTTACTGTCCTGTAGTTCCCTGATCTTTTCCACGTCACATCTCACTCTCAGTATGTCTCCTTCCCGCAGTACAGTACCGGGGCCCGGGATGGAGTATACTCTTTTATCCCGGTACAGGGCAATAATGTCAATATCCATGTCTTTAACCAGGGGGGAGTCCAGTATGGTCTTTCCGACAGAGCTGGAGCTTTCCGTAAGAACGATCTCCGTGAGGTAGTTCCGCATTTCATACCTTTTGGTAAGGTCTGTTTCCGGAACCCTGTCGGGAATGAGCCTGATCCCGGCAAACAGCATATACAACATGCCGCATATAAAGAAGACGATCCCCAGCGGGGCAAAATCAAACATACGGAAAGGAGTTATTCCATAGCCCTCCGCAATAGAGCTTACCAGTATGTTGGTAGAAGTGCCGATGAGGGTGCAGAGGCCTCCGAACATGGATGCGAACGACAGGGGCATCAGCAGTTTGGAAGGGCTTATCCCGGAGTCTTTGGCTGCCCCTATGATTATGGGCATGAATACGGCTACCACGGGGGTGTTGTTGATAAACGCCGATATAATCCCCGCACACAACATAATGGCAGTTGCGGCCAGGTAGAAATTTTTGTGAATGAGTTTTGCAAGCAGGCTTCCCAGGAAATTGATAGACCCCGTTTTGGCCAGTGCCGCGCTTATAACAAACATGGCGGCCACTGTCACCGTAGCAGTATTGCTGAACCCGGAAACCGCCTCTTCGGTCGTGAGTAGCTGCACTGGCAGCAAGATATCGCAAATCAGTAGCAGGCCCACGACAAGCAGGGCTACAAGGTCTACGCGTATTTTTTCAGTGGCAAACAGCACCACTGCGAGGATAAGGATACCGAGTACAACAGCGATCTCAAGAGTCATAACGGCTCAGGTATTTCGTGGCATAATTTCCGATGGGCGCTTTTAACTATAAAACAAGAATTGTGTTAGCTTTTCATCCAGACTAATATAGTTAAACTTTTTTACTCTGTATGATGCCGGCGGAAAAATATCAGGGTAAACGCATTCTATAAGAGAGGAATAGTAATCCGTAAGCAGTAACCGTGTTACAGTTCGGGGTTGAGGAGTCCCGATATATACCGGGATGGAGTTGGAGGTATTGTTTCTTTGTTATATGCAGGTTTCAGGTTTTAATAATCCATAGAAAAATATTGCTTTGGGGTGGAGAGGTTTACGGCCGTGTTTTTTGGTTTCTGTGGAGCTTTTTTATAAAGAGGCAGGTGTTTTTGTGTTATGGGTATATTATGATCTTGCTGTTCTGGTCGAAATATTTTTCGAGTTTGGTAGGCAGATTATCCATGATGTTCTGGTGGGAGACCGCTCCTTTTCTGGCGGATATGAGTATAAAAAGATCGTGCCGCTTTAGTTTTCCTGAAAGTACGAAAAAATCTTCCCAGTTATCCATAGTGTCGAAGTGAGATTCGGAATTTATCCGGTTTGCCTTTTTGTGTTTGCTGATGGCTTCCTGTGTTTCCTTGTTACAGTTATAAACAACAGGTATGCTCAGTTCTTGTGCCAGTTTGGATATTTTGTTGACCCACAGTGTAAAGCCTTTTTCCAGTTCGGTAAAAGGAGGTGCGGTGACAAATATTCTCTGATGTTCCATCAGGGGAGTTTTAAAGTCACAAATAAAAATGGTTTTATCGCTATAGGATAAAATGTGCTCCATTTTTTCCCCGATAAGCTTCTGGATGAATCCTTTTCGTCTCGGCCATCCCAGCAATATGATATTTGCCATGGTTTCCCTGGCTGTTCTTGCAATTCCGCTGGAAGCGTTGTAATCTATCGTGGCAATGACTTCGGTATCTGTTTCCGATGCTGTGGCATCGCGGGTAAAGCTTTCCAGTTTAGTCTTTGCTTTGTTGATATTTTTTTCGGCTTCCTGGTTGTTGGGTACCACGGTGAGGATAGATATGGGGTAAACAGATTTTTTGTCTTTGACCAATGTGGCGAATTCCAGGGCTTTTTCCATGTTTTGCGTATTGGCGATGGGCATCAGTATATGTTCGTCATACAAAGGGGTGTCTTCGGTGTCCCGGTATTCTTCTTCGGAGGTGGTAATAATCTTTTTCGCGGCTTTTTCGGTAGCAAAAGAGGCAATGATGCAGGTTATAAGAATGAGAATGATGGTGCCGTTAAGGATGTTTTCGTCGAGAATTTCCGCTTTGTAGCCTACGAGAATAACGGCCAGGGTAGCGGCGGCATGTGCGCTGCTGAGGCCAAAGATCAATTGTCTTTGCCCTTTGGAATATTTGAATGCCAATTGGGTAAAAAAGGAAGCCAGCCACTTGCCCAGAAGGGCAACTACCGAGAGTGTGCCTGCGACAATGAGTGCCATAGGACCTTTGAGGATGACACTGACGTCAACCAGCATGCCTACGCTTATAAGGAAAAACGGGATAAAAAGAGAATTTCCTATAAATTCTATACGGTTCATTAAGGCGGAAGAATGCGGAATCAGGCGATTGAGGGCGAGCCCGGCCATAAAAGCACCTATAATGGGCTCTACGCCTGCAACTTCGGCAAGGAATGCTGCGGTGAAGACGACAAACAGGACAAAGATGTAATGCGAATGCTTTTCATTTTCAAGTTTACGGAAGAACCACCGGGCTATTTTCGGGATAATGAAAAACATGATAAAGAGGAAAATGGTCAGGGATATACCCAACCGTAACCAGAAATCGCCGGTAAGCCCTCCTGCTTCTGATCCCATAATTACGGCAAGGATGATTAATACGGCCGTATCGGTCAGAATGGTCCCTCCCACCGTTATGGCTACCGCCTGGTTTTTGGATACTCCCAGTTTGCTCACTATGGGATAGGTGACCAGGGTGTGCGTGGCAAACATACTGGCGGTCAGGAAGCTGGCGTTGAAATTATACCCCAGTAAATAATAGCATACCGGAAAGCCTACACTTAAGGGGATGATAAACGTAAAAAACCCGAACAAGAGGCTCTTGTTCCTGTTGGCCTTAAATTCATTCATGTCCAGTTCCAGTCCGGCTATGAACATAATATAAAGAAGGCCTATGGTAGAAAACAGGTCTACTGCCGAATTTTTAGCCAGCAGATTAAGTCCGTGCGGACCTATGAGCACGCCGGACAATATCAACACGATAATTCCCGGAATGTTAAGCCTTTTCAGGAGGATGGGGGAAATGAGTATAATGAGGAGAATGAGGGTGAAAGCCAGTACCGGGTTTGCCAGCGGCAACTCAAATTCATGTATCAGGTGTTCGAAAAAAGTATCCATGAGATATAATTAAGTGATCGTACCGGGGAAAACCGGGGTTTTCTTCTTTTTAGAATATACTTTTTTAGTACATGCCAAAATTAGATTTTAGCACTATTTGTCGGAAAATCAGTTTTACCCTAGCCCTAAAGCCTGCCGGCAGGCAGGGGAACCCGATTTTCCTCGTCCCGATATTTATCGGGATCTCCCTTTAGGGCCGGGGTCAAATCCCGAAAGCTTTCGGGAGAGGAAAATCCACCCAGATCGAATTTTGTCATATACTAAGATATATTTTATTACGCCATGGGCTGGATTATTTGATATAATGAACTTTATATCCCGGTTCTAGGATTGCTCCGTAATGGTATATGTACAATTTGCCCTCTCCGTCCTCATAGAAAACGGGAAGTATATCTTCTTCGTCTCCGGATAGTTGTTTCAGGAAGTTCCTGGAAGATATGTTTTCGGATATTTCAACGCTGATTTCCTGGAAATCTTTGTTCTCCAGCTTATAGTCCCATTTATAAGGATCGGTTTTTTTGGCGAAAATGGTGGAGGCACCGATGGGTTCGAGTAATTCTACATTGGCCCCTTCGGAAGAAGGGGTAATAGAGACATATATATTGGGGATGCCTATGCCCTCGCTGGCGAGTTGCGCGGCGAGTACATTAATCTCACTGTTATTGGTAAGGCTAACAAAAGTACCGGCCTGATGTCCATCGGCTTCAATGATGATCTCTTCTTTTAAAGCATTTCCCTGAATACATTTGAGACCGAGGTTATTGGCGCGGATACAGTTGTCGATATTGGAGTCTATAAGCGATACCGGTGCGGTTTCGGAAAGTTTTTTAGCAATATACATAGATAGCGGGCCGGCACCTATGATAAGAACACCCTTTTTTTCGGAAGAAGACAGCACCAGTTCGCCTCTTTCCCGTAACCATTTTGTGGTCCATGTCAGGAGAACGGGGACGGTAGCGGTTGTAAAGATGGCCATAAAGACCAGGATAGAGAATATTTCGTTGTCTATAAATCCCATATTCAGCGCAATACCGGCAATGACAATTTCTACTGCTCCCCTGCCGTTCATTCCGGTTCCCACGGTTATTCCTTCCCGCCATCCGTTGCCGCTGGGCAGGTAGAAAAGCGCTGTTCCGAAAACTTTTCCTAAAACGGCAACGGCAAGGATAACCAACAGCAAAGTCAGGTTGTTCTGAAAAACGTCAAAAGTGACATGGTAACCTGCTGTTACAAAAAAAACAGGGGCCAGGAAACCTATGGAAATATCATGAAACACTTTATTGAGGTCTTTGGAAAGCCTTCGGTCGAAGATACTGTCTCTCAAAAACAACCCGGCTATGAATGCCCCGAGGATGGAGTGCAGCCCGGCGATCTCGGCGAGTTCCGAAAACCCTATGGCAATGATCAGCATAATGGTAAAATACAGGGTACGGTTTGTAAAACCTGCTTTTTCCATTTGTTTTCCCAGGAAGGGAAGTACATATATTCCGAGTAATCCCGTAGCTGCAAAGAAAAGAAGGGCTTTTCCGGTAACGGCGAGTATTTCCAGGAACTCTATACTGCCTGCATCGGCAAAACTTATAATTCCCGCAAAAATGATAAGAGCGAGTGTGTCGGATATAAGTGCCCCGGCCATGAGTACATGGGCAATACGGGTGTTGAGTAGTTTGAGGTCTACGAGTATTCGCGATTTTGTAGCCAGGGAAGTTACACCTACGGCGATGGCTACAAAGAGGGCCCCCATTTTGGTGCCGTCAAATGCAAGAACGGCATAATATCCCAGGACAAAGGGAACGATAAACCCGCCCAGGGCAGCCAGTAATCCGGCACGGGACGCTTTGCCCAGTTCGCGGAAATCAATTTCCATACCTATGTAGAGCATCATCAGGAGTACACCCATTTCGGCAAGTATGGCAGTGGCTTCGGAAGGAGCGAGAACTCCCAGCAATGCGGGGCCAAATACAATACCGGCTATCAATTCTCCCAGAATGGACGGATAGCCAAGACGTGTAGCCAGAGAACCTCCCGTCCATGCTACAACCAAAACTAAAAATAAATTCAACAGTTCTAACTCCATAGTGATATACTGTGTTATTGTAATGTCCCGGATTTATATAAGAAATTATTCTTCCGGGTCCCGGGGTTTGTGATGAAATCGTTTCAGACTTTTTTTGAGCAACAGAAATCTGTATATCCCGATGACGATAAATACAATGCTAAGCGAGAGTGATAATATTCCGAGATACCTGAGATTATAGAAGTCGTCCAGTTGGATAAAAGTGATACCGCCCAGAATAAGATACAGAGATGTCCGTATATACGACAAGAGTGTCCTTTCGTTGGATAGCCGGGTACGCTCTACAGACAGGTAATCCCTGAGGATCATGTCTTCATCCCGCTGAAAATCGCGGCCAAATCGCAGAAGTTGCATTTTTCGGAACGGGACTAATTTTTTCATAATCAAAAAAGGTTTGAAGGCTCTTTCCGGGAAAGGTCGGATAAACCGAAATGAAAAAACGGGTTTATTCTCCGGCATCTTTCCGGGCCTGCTTCAGCATTAAAAATAACGCAATATTTTAGAATAGCCATACATATACATTTTAAATATCGGACAAAATAGGAAAATGTTAAAAAAGACCCAATAAAAGACAGTTTTTTGATATTTTCTTCTATGGTTTTGTTATTTTGCGGACTATTTGGCCCCTCGGCTCTGCTCGGCGAACCGGGAGAATTTTGAATGGCTTGAACCAGCCAAACTTGAAACCTGAAACCTTGAACCAGATAGCATGCAGTTATATCCCATAGAAACAGGAAATTTTAAGCTGGACGGCGGAGCCATGTTCGGAGTGGTGCCAAAGTCTTTGTGGAACAGGACCAATCCGGCGGACGAAAACAATATGATAGATATTGCTGCACGGTCACTGCTCATAGAAGAAGGCAACCGGCTGATTCTCATAGATACCGGAATGGGAAACAAACAATCCGATAAGTTCTTCGGCTATTATTATCTGTGGGGAAATGATACTATAGACAAATCTTTGGAAAAATATGGTTTTCACCGCGATGATATTACGGATGTGTTTATGACACACCTGCATTTCGATCATTGTGGCGGCAGCATTCAATGGAATAAAAACCGTACCGGGTATGAGCCTGCTTTTAAAAATGCCAGGTTCTGGAGTAACGAAGCGCACTGGAAGTGGGCTACGGAGCCCAATGCCCGTGAAAAAGCTTCTTTCCTCAAAGAAAATATACTGCCCCTGGAAGAAAGCGGACAATTATCTTTTGTGCCCGTACCGGAAAAAGATTACCGTTATCTCAAAAACTCAGCATTGGGTTTCGACATCCTTTATGTAGACGGGCATACGGATAAACAGATGATACCTGTTATACGGTATAAAGGAAAAACCCTGGTATTTATGGCCGACCTTCTGCCTACGGCGGGGCATATACCCCTGCCTTATGTAATGGGCTATGATACCCGACCTTTACTTACCCTGAATGAAAAAGCGGATTTTCTTGACCGGGCGGCTTCGGAGGAATTTTACCTGTTCCTGGAGCACGATGCCCACAACGAGATCTGTACCCTTAAACATACTGAAAAAGGAGTTCGTCTCCGCGAAATACACACCTTCGACGAGGTGTTTAACTAAATGAAATGGCCGGAAAACGCGCGGCCGGATAAATATCAATTTACTATGAACCTTACAAGATCATTTCTTTTGCCGGTTTCGGCAGCTTTTTTGCTCGCAGGTTGCGGAACCGCAGCCATTGTGTCTACCCCGATAGAAAATATAGATTCGGTACCTCTTAAAATAGCCGGCCTTACGGAAAACGAGTTTAAAACGTGGCCTCACGCAGATCTCATTGCCGACACTATTCCCGGAATGAGTGTGAACAAGGCATATGAAGAGCTTCTGAAGGGAAGAAAAGGAGTGAAAGTAGTTGTGGGAGTGGTAGATTCCGGGGTGGATATAGAACACGAAGATCTGAAGGATGTACTCTGGACCAATGAAAAGGAGATTCCTGGCAATGGTATAGACGACGACGGTAACGGTTATGTGGACGATGTTCACGGCTGGAACTTTCTCGGAGATGCCGTTCACGAAAACCTGGAGTATGTGAGGTTAATAAAGAAAGGAGACGACGGCTCGGCAGAATATAAAAAAGCCAAAGCCGAATACGATAAGGAACTGCAGGAGGCAAAAATGAATAAAAACCAGTATGAGCAGATATTGCAGATGGTGAATAATGCCGATGAAACCGTCCGGGAAGAACTCAAGAAAGAGGATTATACCAGGGAAGACATTAAAAACCTTTCTTCATCTAATCTGAAACTGGTTCAGGCAAAGGGGTTTCTGACCAATATCATGTCTGTCGATTCTTCACTCAATTCTGTGAAGGAACTGAAGAAAGAGTTGGAGGAAGGCATCAAACATTTCAGCAAGCAATTGAACTATAACCTGAACGTGGATTTTGACGGAAGGGATATTGTGGGGGATAACCCGGATGACATTAACGATACGGATTACGGAAATAATAACGTAACAGGTCCGGATAGAGAAGAAGCAAAACACGGTACACACGTTTCCGGTATTATTGCGGCTACAAGAAATAACGGAATAGGGATGAACGGCGTAGCCCACAATGTGGAGATCATGGCAGTGAGAGCTGTGCCCGGGGGAGACGAATACGACAAGGATATTGCCCTGGCCATCCGTTACGCAGCAGATAACGGAGCAAAGATCATCAATACGAGCTTCGGTAAGTATTATTCTCCCCACCCGGAGTGGGTAAGGGACGCGATCAAATATGCCGCGGAAAAAGACGTGCTCATTGTCAATGCTGCCGGAAACGAATCCAAAGACCTGGATAAGACGAATGTATTTCCTAACGATGCCGTAGATAACGGAAATGAAATTTCAGATAACTTCCTTACCGTGGGAGCTCTGGATTACACCTATGGGCCGGAAATGATCGCTAAATTCTCAAACTACGGAAAGAACAACGTGGATGTTTTTGCACCGGGAACCAAAATATGGTCTGCCGTACCCGGTAGTAAGTACGAATTCCAACAAGGGACCTCTATGGCGGCTCCCGAAGTTGCAGGTGTAGCCGCGTTAATACGTTCTTATTACCCGGATCTTACGGCATCTCAGGTGAAAAAAATAATAATGCATTCCGGACTTTCGGTAAAAACGAATGTTATCCTCGAAGGAAACCCGGAGAAAAAACAGCCTTTCTCCGAAATATCCAGGTCGGGGAGAATGGTGAATGCCTATAACGCCATTATAATGGCCGATAAGGTGTCCAGGAAAAAGCTGGATCTGTAGCGTAAGAACTGTAAATGCCCCGAAGACCATCCGTTTGTATCGGAGAAATACCCTGACTTGCCTGCCAGGTACAGTATAGATATAAAATAAGACTTATGAAAAGATTTATTATCGCATGCTCCGTCCTTTTTGCCGGTGTTGTTGGGAATGCCCAGGAAACTTCAGGTTACTGGCAACAACATGTGGACTATAAGATGGACGTGGATATGGATGTGAAGAATTTCCGTTATACGGGAAAACAGGAACTGGTGTATACCAACAATTCCCCCGATGTTCTCGATAAAGTGTTTTACCACTTGTATTTCAATGCTTTTCAACCGGGAAGCGAGATGGATGTTCGTTTGAAAACCATCAGCGATCCGGATAAACGGATGGTTATAAATAAGGGAACCAAGGAAGAGCCCGAATACGAAAGCCGTATCGGGATGTTGAAACCGGAAGAGACAGGGTATCTTAAAGTGCAATCGCTTACCCAGGACGGTCAGCCCGTAACTTATGAAACGGTAGGGACCATACTGGAAGTGAAACTCACCAGCCCTTTAAAACCGGGGGCATCTGCCAGACTGCTCATGGATTTTGAAGGCCAGGTGCCGTCGCAAATACGAAGATCCGGCCGTAACAGTTCGGAAGGAGTGGCTTTGTCCATGACACAATGGTACCCGAAAATGGCGGAATACGATTTTGAAGGATGGCATGCCGATCCGTATATCGGACGGGAATTTCATGGCGTTTGGGGGGATTTCGACGTGAAGATATCTATAGATAAAGATTATATCCTCGGAGGAACGGGAATCCTTCAAAACGGAGATGAAATAGGATATGGCTATGAAAAGCAGGGCACAAAGGTAAAACGGCCTAAAGGGAAAAAACTGACCTGGCATTTTAACGCAGAAAAAGTACATGATTTTGCCTGGGCTGCAGACCCGGAATATATACATGACACCCTGGAAACTCCAGGTGGTGTAACCCTTCACTTTTTGTATAAAGACAACCCGGAAATTGTGGAAAACTGGAAGAAACTCCAGCCCAAAACCGCAGCGTTGCTGGATTTTTACAACAAAAACATAGGGCCTTATCCGTGGAAACAATATTCCGTAATCCAAGGTGGAGACGGTGGTATGGAATATGCCATGTGTACCCTTATAACGGGGAAACGAAGCTTCGGGAGCCTTGTCGGGGTAACAGCACACGAAATGGCACATGCCTGGTTCCAGCATTTGCTGGCTACCAACGAGTCCAAACACCCGTGGATGGATGAAGGCTTTACTTCTTTTATTTCCGACCTGGCTGAAAACGAGATCATGGAAAGAAACAGGCCCAATCCTTTTGAAAATGCATACCGAAGCTACTTTATGCTGGCAATGTCCGGTAAAGAACAACCCCAAACCACCCATGGCGACCGCTATGCGGAAAATATGGCGTATTCTTTTTCCGCGTACAGCAAAGGAGAAGTATTCCTGGCGCAACTGGGCTATATCATAGGGCAGGATAAACTGATGGAAGCCTTGCAAAAGTATTATGAAGATTTCAAATTTAAGCATCCTACGCCCAACGATTTTAAAAGGGTAGCCGAAAAAGTATCCGGGTTTCAACTCGACTGGTATCTTATAGACTGGACCATGACCACGAATACGATCGACTATGGTATAAAAGAAGTGACCGAAGAAGGAAATAGTACCAAAGTGACTATGGAGCGTATTGGTTTGATGCCGATGCCCATAGATGTTCTGGTGGTATACAATGACGATTCTTACGAAACTTTCTATGCTCCCCTGCGCATGATGCGGGGTGTAAAGAATAACCCGTACCCGAACCTGGAGAGAACTGTGCTCCCGGACTGGGCGTGGGCATATCCCACCTATGAATTTACTATAGACAGGCCGAAAAGTGATATCAAAGCCATAGTGATCGATCCTTCGGAACTTATGGCCGATGTGGACAAGAGCAATAACGGGATGACTTTTGAATAGAAGAAAGTTTTAAATGACCCATACGGAAAACCTCCTGCTTTAAGGAGGTTTTTCTATTTTTACAAAAATATAATCGAATGGATCAACGTTTTCCGAAGGAGGAAAAATTAAAAAGCAAAAAACGGATAGAGAAGCTCTTTTCGGAAGGGAAAAGTGTCTCCAGGTTTCCGCTTCGCCTGGTGTATGCCAGAACAGAACTTCCGGAAACGGTTAAGATCCAGACAGCCGTATCCGTAAGTAAACGAAACTTTAAAAAGGCTGTGGATCGCAACCGGATAAAAAGACTTTTACGGGAAGCATACCGCCTGAACAAACACCAGGTCAAAGAAGGAATAGAAAATTCTTATGCTTTTATGATTTTGTATCTTGGCAGAGAAATGCCGGAATACGGGAAAACCGATCGTAAGATGAAGGAGTTACTGCGCCTGTTCCTGGAAAAAGAAGCCGGCGAAGACAAACCTTAAACCTGAAAGTATGGATTTTAACACAGCATTGTATACCGACCTTTACCAACTGGCCATGGGGCAGGCTTATTTTTTAAAAGGTAAACACGAAACAGAAGCCACGTTCGATTATTTCTACAGAAAAACCCCTTTTAACAGTGGATATGTTCTTTTCTGCGGTTTGGAAGATGCGTTGGACTGGCTGGAGAAAGTTTCGTTCTCCCGGGAAGACCTGGACTATCTTCTGGAACAGGGTTTTGATCGGGGTTTTGTGGAATACCTCGGGGATTTCCGGTTCACGGGTACGGTAAAAAGTGTTCCCGAAGGAGAAATAGTATTTCCTTTTGCACCTATAATTACGGTTACGGGACCGGTAGTAGAATGCCAGATCGTGGAAACCTTTCTTTTAAACTGCCTTAACTTTCAGTCGCTCATAGCAACCAAAGCCAGCCGTATCCGCTATATTTCGGGAGAAGATAAGTCCCTGGCCGAATTCGGGTTACGAAGGGCGCAGGGATATGCGGGGTTGCAGGCTTCACGAGCTTCTTTTGTGGGCGGATTTGATGCGACTTCCAATGTCCTGGCAGGGAAAACGTTTGAGATGCCAATAACCGGGACCATGGCCCATGCCTACATACAAAGTTATGACGATGAGCTTACGGCATTCCGGGATTTTGCGGAAACACACCCGGATAACTGTGTATTGCTGGTAGATACGTATAATACATTGAACAGCGGTTTGCCGAACGCCATTACCGTTGCCCGGGAAATGGAAGAGAGGGGTAAGAAACTTATAGGCATACGGCTGGATAGCGGTGACCTTGCCTATTTGTCAAAAGCAGCCAGGAAAATGCTGGACGATGCCGGACTTTCCTACGTTAAAATAGCTGCTTCCAATCAGCTCGATGAGCATGTAATCCGTAGCTTAAAGGAACAACGGGCCGCTATAGATATTTTCGGAGTGGGGACTAACCTCGTGGTAGGACATGAAAATGCCGCGCTGGACGGGGTGTATAAACTCTGTAGCTTTGAAGATAAACCCCGTATAAAAATATCGGAGAACCTGAGGAAGATGAATTTCCCGGGGCAAAAACAGGTGTACCGCTACTTTAACGGCAATGGCGAATGTATAGCGGATGCGATAACCCTGGAAGGTATGGAAGCCCCCGCAGGTATGGCGCACCCTTTTGAGCCGCATAAGAGAATGCCGTTAAACCCTGCCCTGGCAGAACCCATATTGCAAGAGGTTATGCGAAACGGTAAACGTCTTTTCCCGGTGCGCTCTGTCCGGGACATAGCTGTCTCGGCCGTAAAAAATCTCGGCCGGCTGCCGGAGGAACACAAACGTTTCGATTTTCCGCATGTATATAAAGTTGGTCTCAGCGGTGAAATAGAACAAATGCGGGATCGTCTGAAAACAGAAAAATTAGAAAAAGTTAAGCGTTAACTCAATAAGTGAGATTTATGCTCCGTCCCGATAACCATCGGGATGCATCGGGAATGGATTTATGTTTTGTTTCTTTTGAATGCCTCTTGTCCCGAGGTAGTTGACTGAATAAAATCACAAACTCCATCACATGAAACCGATAGGATTAAAATGATCTTTAAATATAAAATGCTAAACTAATAGCTTGCCGAAGTGGTAAAGATTATTTTTAATCCTCAACCTGCCTGCCGGGGTTCTATCTGACCGTTGAAAAACAATAAAAATAAACAGATGAAAGCACTATTGATCGTAGATGTACAAAATGACTTTTTACCGGGTGGACACCTCGCGGTACCCGAAGGAGATAAGGTGATACCGGTGATCAACGCTTTGCAATCCCGTTTCGATCTCGTAGTTGCCACGCAGGACTGGCACCCGGAGGGCCACCTGAGTTTTGCTTCTGCCCATGCGGGAAAAGAGCCTTTTGAAAGGATAGACCTGGACGGATTGGAGCAGGTGCTTTGGCCGGACCATTGTGTGCAGGGAAGTTCGGGAGCTGATTTTGCAAAAGAATGGAATAAAAAACCGGTTGCTGCGATTTTCCGAAAAGGAATGCATCATCGCGTAGACAGTTACAGCGGGTTTTATGATAACGGGAAAAAATACAGTACCGGACTGGCTTCTTATCTCCGGGAAATGGGAGTAAAAGAAGTGTATGTATGCGGTCTTGCAGCCGATTATTGTGTGTATTACACGGCAAAGGATGCCTGTAGCGAAGGATTCCGTACACATTATATCACCGATGCTACCAGGTTCATAGCCAGCGATTCCTACGAAAAGGCAATTTCCGATTTACGTGAAATTGGAGTACATTTGATTTCCTCCGGGGAACTGTAATGCCAAAGAGAAAGCGTATTGTTTCCGGAAAGAAGATAAAGACTAAATCTGCGAGCCATGAAAAAACTACTTAAAAAACAAATATTACTTCCGCTCATCGCCGTTTGCATGCTTTTTACGGCAACGTCGTTTAAAAACGATTTCTTCGAGATAGCCAAGCAAATAGAGATTTTCACTACGCTCTTCAAAGAGTTGAATATGAACTATGTGGATGAAGTGAGCCCGGGGAGGCTTATGGATGGTGCTATCAAGGAAATGCTCGATAATCTCGATCCGTATACGGTATACATGAACGAACAGGACGTGGAGGAATACAAGATAAAAAACAGCGGGGAATACTCCGGTATCGGGGCTGTTGTTCGCAGTTATCACGATAAATTACTCATTGTAGAACCCTATAAAGGATATCCTGCGGATGAAGCCGGGTTAAAAGCGGGAGATGAACTTATTCAGATAGGGGATATCCGCATCTCGGATTTTAAGGATGACGCGGGCGAGTTGCTGAAGGGTGCCGTAAACAGTTCTGTGGATATAACTTATCGCAGACAGGGGGAAGTCCGTAAAACCACGCTTACGAGAAAAGAAATAGAAGTGGATGCGGTTCCTTTCTACGGAAAGATCAATGACGATACCGGGTACATAGTGCTGTCCCGTTTTAACAGGAAAGCAGCCAGCCAGACCAAAGAAGCCCTGGAGGATCTTAAATCGCAGGGAGTGAGTCAGCTGGTCCTGGACCTGAGAAGTAATCCGGGTGGACTGCTGACAGAAGCTATTGATATTACCAACCTGTTTGTGCCTAAAGGAGAGACCATTGTTACCACAAAATCCAAGGTGAAGAAGTTCAACCAGGAGTTCCGTACCAGGAAAGATCCCGTAGATACGGAAATACCTTTGGTAATACTGATAAACGGAAAAAGTGCATCCGCGAGTGAGATTGTGTCCGGGGCGCTCCAGGATATGGACAGGGCCGTTGTGGTAGGTGCGAGAAGCTTTGGTAAAGGATTGGTACAACGACCGCTTAAACTTACTTACGGAACACAATTAAAAGTAACGATATCCAGGTATTACACACCCAGCGGCAGGTGTATACAGGCCCTGGATTATGCGCATCGGGACGAGAACGGCAGGGCGGTGAGAACGGATGCTTCCCGGTATAACGCATTTAAGACCAGGAAAGGAAGGACCGTATATGACGGTGGAGGAATAACCCCCGACCTGGAAGTAAAAGTGCTTCGCCAGAACAAACTGGTGCAGGAACTGCTGAGCAACCAGGTGGTTTTCGATTATGCTACCGATTATTACCACAATCATAAAGTAGAAACCCTGGAAAGCTTTTCTTTTTCGGATACAGACTATCGTGACTTCAGGGATTTTGTGGTTAAAAGTGATTTTAACTACGAAACCGAAGTGGAGAAACTACTTAAAAAGGCCGCACAGAATGAAGAGATGGAATTGTTCGGGGATGAGGTACGGGAAGATTACAGGAAATTACTTGGAGATATTGCCCGCAGTAAGATAACCGCCCTGGACAAATACAAGGAAGAACTGTCCAAGGAAATAGAAGATGAGATCATCAAAAGGTATTTTTACAGGGAAGGGCTGTACGATTACTACCTGTCTCACGATGAGGCCATCATTGCCGCAGCAGGTCTTTTGAGAAACAAAACGAAATACAACGCATTGCTGAAATAGAGATAATATTTACGGGTTTATTGGATATATACCCTTTTGACCCTGCGCGAAATTCCTGTTATCAGTTCATAGGAGATGGTATTGGCCGTAGCGGCAAACTCTTCGGCGGTGGGATTTTTGCCATATACGATAACCTCATCACCTTCTTTACAATCTATCCCGGTAATATCGATCATAAGCATATCCATACAGACATTGCCGATAATAGGGGCTTTATGGCCGTTAACGGAAACGTAGCCCCTGCCTTTGCCGTATTGCCTGCCTATACCGTCGGCATGCCCCAGGGGTAATGTGGCGGTAATGGTTGTTCGTTCTGCTATATATCCCCGGTTATACCCCAGGCTGTCTCCTTTTTCCAGCTGATGTATCTGGGAAATAACGGTTTTCAGGGTTCCTACGGGACGCAGAAGCTTGTCTTTTATTTCATCATTGCCGTAACCGTACAGGCCTATGCCGCTTCGTACCATATCAAACCGGGCTTCCGGATGGCAAAGTATGCCGGAAGTGTTGGATTGGTGCAAAAGAGGCTTGTATCCGGCCAGCTTTTCAAAAGTGCCGGCAATCCGCTGAAACGCGATAATCTGGTTTTGGGTAAAGGTCTCTTCGTCCGGATCTTCCGAAGCGGCCAGATGAGAGAATAATGAGGCTGCTTTTATGTTGGTCTGTCTGCCGAGCGCAAGGACTGTTTGTTCCACTTCACTCTCGTCAAATCCCAATCGGTTAAGCCCGGTATTGAATTTCAGATGTACCGGGTATGCTTCCAGGCTTCTCATTTTAGCCGTCTCCAGGAAGAGAGACAGGATACGGTTCGAATATATGCAGGGTTCCAGGTGATAGTCTACCAGGTCGTCGAAGTGTACACTTTGAGGGTGTAAAACCATAACAGGTGTTCGTATACCTGCTTCCCGGAGTTCTATTCCTTCGGAGGTATAAGCTACGGCAAAATAATCCACTCCCAGTTTTTCCAGGAAGGGGGCTATCTTGCTCGAATCGTGTCCGTAGGCAAATGCCTTTACGACAGCGATAAATTTTGTTCCGGGCCGAAGTGTGGATTTCAGGTATTCGTAGTTGTGCCGGAGGGCCCCGAGGTCTACTTCGAGTACGGTTTCTGCAACTTTTGACATGTTTTCCGTTCGGTTTTTAGAATGATGCTAAGTGGTGTATAGTGCTTCGGCCGGGAAAAGTATTTTATTTAAGCGGTCATCCTGTAGTGTCGTTTTTCTTTTTTCCGGATAGGTCTTCCGGGTCTTTCACGTTCATTTTATCTACTTTTTGCCTTAGCATAGCCTTGTAGAAGGCAGCCCTGCTCAGTGGCTCATATTCTTCGGTCTCTCCGAGTAATACGAGTTTATCATCATTGGATTTCCGGAAACTGTAATTTGCGAGGTTTCCCGTTCTGGTGCAAATGGCGTGTACCTTGGTAACGTATTCGGCTGTGGCCATCAGGGCAGGCATGGGGCCGAACGGGTTTCCTTTAAAGTCCATATCCAGGCCGGCAACCACAACGCGAATGCCTTTGTTGGCCAGGTCGTTGCACACAGTTACTATTTCATCATCAAAGAACTGGGCTTCATCAATGCCTATGACATCACAACCGTCGGCCAGTATACGAATGTTGGCCGCAGCAGGGACGGGAGTAGACCGTATTTCGTTGGCATCGTGGGAAACTACCATATCCTCGCTGTGCCGGATGTCGATGGAAGGTTTGAAAATTTCCACTTTCTGTTTAGCTATCTGTGCCCTTCGCAACCTCCGGATAAGTTCTTCCGTCTTTCCGGAAAACATGGAGCCGCAAATAACTTCAATCCAGCCAAATTGTTCTTTATGATTAACCGTATTTTCGAGAAACATTTCGTATTTTTCAACTCGGAAACAGACATAGGTAAATGTTGTCGTTTTTGCCTTCCCTTCAGCCCGGGAAAAATGACCCGACCCCTATGCATATTCCCGATGGTGCGTAAAATATTATTGTGATATTATAGAAAATGAAAAATTCAAACCTTTGGAACAAGCGCCTATACCTGTTTGGTATAAAACTTGTGTGAACTAAAGTAATTTTTTTTCATTAAATTCCATGCAAAGCTAAGGAAAAAAATGTGACGTATTTTCAGGGAGAGAAGAGCTTTTTATGGATGAGATGTTATAATAATACTAATATATTTGTGTCTGTTCCGGGAAAAAGTTATATTTTGACGTCATCCTCCCGGAAAGACATCTATGGATAAACATTAAAAATAAAGCAATGAAAAAGAAACTGGAATCTGAACTGGTCAGTATAGCCCACGACATCCTCAAGCTTAAAGGAAAAGAAGATGTGGCCGGGTTGCAGGTGCAGGCACAGAAAGTCTATGAGAAACTTACCTTGCTGAAGTTTGTAGAAGAACATTTCGGGGAAATGCAACCCACAGCGGGCAAGAGCGTGGCCCTGCAGAAATTCGAACAACTCGCCGGAGCGGTAATAGAAGAAAATACCGGAGTACCGGAAAGTAATCCGCATAGTGAAGACATTATCATACCGGGTATAGATACGATTAAGGATATGGTAGCCGAAATGCCGGAAGAGGAAACACTGGAAGATATCCTCGCCGATATTATGCCCGATCCCATATTTGAAAAACGTGAGACGGACGATGGGATTCCTGTAATGGAAAAGACCGGTGTGCAGCAGAAAATATCCTCGCTGAACGACAGGTTTAAAGAAGGTATCAGCATAGGATTGAATGATAAGCTCGCTTTTATAAAACACCTTTTTAACGACAGTACGGAAGATTATAACCGGGTGATCTCACAGATAAATACCATAGACAGCGAAGAAGAAGTCAAAAGCTTTATCCGTCATATGATAAAACCGGATTATAACAACTGGGAAGGAAAAGAAAAGTACGAGGAGCGTTTCATGTATATCCTGGAGCAGAAATTCGGATAGTATTTTCCGGATAGACTAAACTGCTTTTAAATACCGGTAAGCAAAACAAGCATGTCAAAACTCTACATCGTACCTACTCCCATTGGTAACCTGGAAGATATGACTTTCAGGGCAGTTACGGTCCTGAAGGAAGCAGATACCGTACTGGCCGAAGATACACGGACCAGCGGGAAGCTGTTAAAACATTTCGGGATTACCACACCCTTGCAAAGTCACCATATGCACAATGAGCATAAGACGGTGAATAGTATAGTACAACGGATTGCCGGAGGAGAAACCATAGCCCTTATTTCCGATGCGGGGACACCCGCTATATCCGATCCGGGCTTTCTGCTCACCAGGGCCTGTGTAGAAAACGGACTGGAAGTAGAATGTTTACCGGGGGCAACAGCTTTTGTCCCGGCTCTTGTAAACAGTGGCCTGCCTAACGATAAATTTGTATTCGAAGGCTTTCTTCCCGTTAAAAAAGGAAGGCAAACCCGCCTGAAGGCCCTGGCCGAAGAACCCCGAACCATAATTTTCTACGAATCTCCGTATAAATTAGTAAAAACCCTTGGTGATTTTGTGGATGTTTTCGGTGCGGACCGTCCGCTGTCCGTGTCCCGGGAACTTACCAAACTGTACGAGGAAACGATCCGGGGAACCGCAGAGGAAGTCCTTCGTCATTTTAATGAGAAACCGCCTAAAGGAGAAATTGTGATTGTCGTTGGAGGGGCAAAGGATAAACTTTAACCGGGTTTGCTCAACCGAGTGTTGTAATCCACCAGGTATTTCCGAAAGGATCACGGAAACCCGCGCTTCTGGTATTGTCATCTTCGTCAAGAGGTGTCATAAGCGATTGCGCCCCCGCGTCCAGGGCCTCGTAATAAGTTTTGTCTATACATACATACAGCCCGGGATAGGCTGCCCTTTGGCCGGAGCTTCCGCCAGAACAATGGTACAGTCCCCGATCTTTACTTCCGAATGTTGTATTTTTTTATCGGTGTTCAGAACCCGTGTCATTTCCTGTCCCCCGAATATCCTTTTGATAAAATCTACAAGAATATCTGCATTTTCGGTAAGCAGGTATGGCATAACCTGCTGATGCCCTGCTATTAGTTTCATTCGTCTCATTTTGCATCCTGTTTAATAAAACTATCAACGCCAATGCCGGGGTAATATTTTTCGGCGAAAAAATTATTTGCTTCGGATTACGGGAGGTTTTGTTGCTCCGGGAAGTTATATTCGCATTATTTTTGTGACCCAAAAGGAAAATTTTGTCAGCATCCAAAGCAAAAGACATAAGAGGAAAAGTATCCTTCGGGGCGATAAACAAGCTGGCTATTCCCGCTATTATTGCAGGTATAGCAGAACCGCTGATATCCCTGACGGACATTGCGGTTATCGGGAATGTGGATGAATATCCGGTAGAAGCCCTTGCCGCGGCAGGGATTGTCGGCTCTTTCCTCTCCGCGATAATCTGGATAGTGGCTCAGACCAAAACAGCTATCTCGGCTATTGTCTCACAACATTTGGGAGCCAACAGGCTTCATGCGGTGCGCACCCTTGTACCCCAGGCAATCGCTTTTAACCTGCTGTTAAGCCTGGTAATTTATATTTCTACTTCCCTGTTTGCAGGGTTTATTTTCGGGGCGTATAATGCTGAGGGACGCATCCTGCAGTACAGTGTGGATTATTACCGGATAAGGGCTGTGGGGTATCCGCTCACCCTGGTTACTTTTGCCTTGTTTGGGGTATTCCGGGGATTGCAGAATACGTTGTGGGCCATGAAAGCCAGTATTACGGGGGCTGTTATCAATGTCGTACTGGATTATGTGCTGGTGTATGGAATAGAAGGGGTGGTACCTCCGTTACACCTCAAAGGGGCGGCTTATGCCAGCCTGGTGGCCCAGTTGGCCATGTTATGTATCGCTTTGTATTTTTATTTTACCAGGACCCCCTTTTCTTTGAAATTACGCCGGAAGATCAATCCGAGGATAAAAGATCTGTTGGGTATGAGTTTTAATCTTTTTATCCGGACGGCAGCCCTTAATTTTGCCATATACCTGGCCAATGCTTATGCTACGGACTATGGGAATACCTATATTGCCGCCCAGAGTATGCTTATGAATATATGGCTCTTTTTTTCCTTTTTTATCGATGGGTATGCCAATGCCGGCAACGCTATTTCCGGAAGGTTGCTGGGTGCAGGAGATTACAGGAAATTGTGGTATCTGAGTGTGGATATTTGTAAATATGCCATCGGCATAGCCGTAATACTCATGGTGGTTTGCGGTATATTTTACGATTCTATAGGGCTTATATTTAATAAGGATCCCCTGGTGCTGGCTTCCTTTGCATCTGTTTTCTGGGTTGTACTGCTCATGCAGCCCGTAAATGCGGTTGCCTTTATGTTCGACGGTATATTTAAGGGGTTGGGCGAAGCGGCATATCTCAGGAACGTATTGCTCGCAGCTACTTTTCTCGGCTTTGCCCCAACACTTTTCATTGCAGATCATTTTGACTTTAAACTGTACGGCATCTGGATGGCTTTTATGGTATGGATGCTCGTACGTGCAGGTGCACTGGTTTTTAAATTCAGGAGAAAATACCTGAATGCAGTGGATTAATATTCGTAATTTCGTAACAACAGCTTCATTTTATAAAAATCTTGTATTATGTCTACGACACGTCCCAACGGAAGTTTGTACACCAAAACCGAAGGCAGCATTGCCATTGTGGAATTCGGCCATCCTGCCGGTAATTCCTTCCCTCTGGAATTGCTGCAACGCCTGGAAAAAGAGTTTTACACCCTTTCGGAAAGAAAAGATGTCCGGGTGATAGTACTGAAGAGTGAGGGAGAAAAGGCATTCTGTGCAGGTGCGTCTTTTGACGAACTTGTAGAGGTAACTGATGCAGAACAAGGAAAAAAGTTTTTCAGTGGTTTTGCCGGGGTGCTCAATGCCATGCGTAAGTGCCGTAAGTTAATCATAGGCAGGGTGCAGGGAAAAGCAGTAGGCGGCGGTGTAGGTCTGGCAGCAGCTTGCGATTATGTTCTGGCCACCGAAGCGGCAGCTATTAAATTATCCGAATTTACCGTAGGGATAGGCCCTTTTGTCATAGCTCCTGCAGTAGAACGAAAAATGGGCAATGCCGCACTGGCAGAACTCACCCTGGCAGCGGATCAATGGAAAAATGCCTACTGGGCGAAGGAAAAAGGTTTGTATGCGAGGGTTTTTGACCGTATTGGCGAACTGGATAAGGAAATAATCGTTTTTACCGAAAAACTGGCCTCGTATAATCCCGAAGCCCTTTCGGAAATGAAAAGAATACTCTGGGAGGGAACGGAGCATTGGGATGAATTACTGAGTTCCAGGGCAGAAATCTCCGGAAACCTGGTCCTTTCGGAATTTACCCGGAAAGCGCTGGAAAAGTTTAAAAAATAAGTCAGTACATGACATTTTTTTATTTCAATTAACATCGTATGACGAAATTAATTTTTGTCATGTACTAAAAAAAATAATTGATTTTTTTCCTGCTATTGCAGTGAAGTGTCCTGAAATGAAAAAAGGTTGTCACACAACAGGACAACCTTTTTACAGCATTAAGCGCTTTTTGAGTAATTAAAACTAACCTAACTAACTAAAACCTAAAACTAAAGCCTGTATATACGCCGAATGAATACGGTCGGAAACCGCCGTTGTCATTGGAGAATGTATTCCATTGATACTTGAACATGGGCTCTACCTGTAATTGAAGTTTGTCCGATAACAGGTAATCAACGCCCAGCCCCACATTGGTGCTGAAATTCATATTGTTTATATTATTCGCCTCTCCTAATTCCGTCGCCAGCGCATCCGATTTCAGCAATACGGAATTGTCCGTGAGAAACAGAGAGCTGACCCCTCCTATAAGGTTTAGACCAAATCTTTCATTCAATACCCGGTACTTCAATTCCATCGGCACTTCTATGTAGCCGAACTCCTGTTGCATTAATCCTGGCTGTGGAGTGAAGCTGGCAGTCACCTCATCTCTTGCAGCTAATGGCGGACCTTCTACAGGACTATTTGCTACATAGAGCCCGGAAGCCTTTTCGGATTGACGGGTGTAATTTATATTGCTCAGTGAGCGGGCCTCAAAATCGGGGGCAAAAGAGATGTCGTTTGTATTGTAACCGTAGTTTACTTTGTTTATACCGGAACGCAGGCTTAGCCTGTCGTTTACCTGGTACGCTACGTTGACACCATAGCTGAGGTTGACTTTTCCAGATTTGGAATTGTCTTTGAACTCAGGGTCAATGGGTGACCCGCTACTGAGCGAATTGTAATAAACAGGGGCAACATTGGGGTTTATACTCCATTTTTTATTCTCTTTTTCTTTCAGAGCCATTTGTTTTTCATTCTCTGTATCATTTTCCATTTCCGCAATGGCCTCCAGTAGGGATTTTTTGTTTTCTTCTTCGCCGTTGTCCTGTTGAGCGACCTGGTTATTATCCGTAATCGTCTTACCGTCCTGTTGAGCCACACGGCCGTGTGGCTTTACGTTTATGGTATTGTCTTTATTGTCCTGTTGAGCCCCACGGCCGTGGGACTTTACGTTTGTGGTATTGTCTTTATTGTCCCGTTGAGCGATTTGGTTATTATCTGTTATTGTATTACCGTCCTGTTGCGTCCCACGGCCGTGGGACTTTACGTTTATGATATTATCTTTATTGTCCTGTTGAGCGATTTGGTTATTATCTGTTATTGTATTATCGTCCTGTTGCGTCTCACGGCCGTGGGACTTTACGTTTGTGGTATTATCTTTATTGTCCTGTTGAGCGACTTGGTTATTATCTGTTATTGTATTACTGTCCTGTTGCGTCCCACGGCCGTAGGACTTATTATTATCCATAGATCGTGTGGTTTCTTCATCCGCTTCGGTATCTTTTGCCGTGGTATTCTCTTTAACAACCTTTTCTACAGGATCTATTACAGGAGATTCCGGGTCGGTAAGCACTAAGCTTAGGCCTACGGAGAGCAATAAGGCGAGGGCAGCGGCAATACCGCCGAGGCGCCACCATAGCGGAGGTATGGCTTTTTTACGCTTTTCCAGAATTCCGGCCGGGGCCGAAGCAACATCGAGTTTGGCTTCAAGTCCGGACCATAAATCCCTCTCCGGAAAAGCTTCAAAATCTTTGAATTTTTCCTGAAAAAGCCTGTCTATGTTCTTTTTGTCGCCCATCAGATTATAGTGACTTCACTTTTTTTTTATTAAGATCCTCTTCGATATGCGCTTTGAGGATCGTTCTCGCTCTGGACAGGTTAGATTTGGAGGTCCCTTCGGAAACTCCGAGCATCTCGGAAATTTCTTTGTGAGAGTATCCATCCAGCACATATAGGTTAAATGTTAACCTGTACTTGTCCGGAAGCCGTTGTATAATGCCGAGGAGATAGTCGAGGCTGATATCGTCATCTTCTACCTCTACTTCTACCTCGTCTTCTATTTCTTCCGAAACGATATTAAAAACCTTTTCTTTGCGATACTTCTGGAGTACGGTATTCACCGCTACCCTGCGTATCCATCCTTCAAAAGAACCTTTGAAACGGTACTGGTCTATCTTGTTAAATATGGCCATGAAACTATCCTGCAGATTATCTTCCGCCTCTGTCTGGTTCCGGGAGTACTTAAGGCAAACGCTGTATAACTTACCGTTAAACAAACGGTACAACTGCTCTTGTGCCTTTCGGTCCCGGTCCTTGCACCGGTTTATGAGTTCTTCTAAACTCACGTAATAGTCTGCGTTAGTTTTGGCTTCCCTGCCGGAACCGGAATAGATAAAAGGTTCTCATTTTCTGTTTTTCAGGCAAAGTCGGGATGAAATTGTTTTCTTGGTCAGGTTGTTCCCGAATTCACCCGGATAACAGTTTTTTATCTCTTTTCCGGATTTCCTGCTCTTACAGGGTTACAGGTTAATTTAACTGTTTGGTTATTCCTCTTCTTCCTTAACAGGAATATTGTGGATCAAAAATTTATCATCTCCTCCGCTGTCTTTCCCATTCCAAAATCGGATCGAATAGGACATAGGTATGGGCTGGGTAGTTGATGTTGTAAAATCATCAATAGAATCGTTTTTTACTAAGTTTAAAGTTCCGCATGAGTCATTAGTTGCTTGGACTCTTGCAAATGCCGCAAATTTTACAACTCTGACAGAATCATTCGATTCTTCATTGTCTACCCATCCCTGATAACCAATATATGTATGGCATTCTGAAGGAATGAGATATGAAAAATCTATCCCATATGTTTCACCTGGTTCCAGGGTGTCAGGTAAACTACTTACTTCAACAATAGGAATTGCTTCATCGTAAAAATTAGCACCGTCATCGTTCAAACACCCGGATAAAGATAGAGCTAAGGTTAAAAACACGGCTGCAATACTTACTTTTTTCATGTTGCTTCTTTTTAATTTTTAGGAGGTTTTGTCATAAAGATGCTCATAAGACCATATGGTTGCGTGTAAAATGAAAAAATCCCGATCAGATCGGGATTTTGGAGAAATTTTTAGTGAAGTTAGATGAGAAATTAATTTCTACCTATTATTTGACTAGGATATATATATTCCAAGGCTATTTTATCATAATTTTCAAATTCACCTATGGAACCACTATTAAGGCAAGCAAGCATCAAAGATTTTGCGCCAGGTCCTGTAGGGTATTTAGGGGTTCCAGGAATATGAATGGCGCCCTCAGGAGATGCAGTTTCTCCGTCTGATCCTGATCCACAACTTTGCCTGGTTTCCCAATCTGTATGGCGTAAACCAATACAGTGTCCTATTTCGTGCATTATAATATGACGTAATAAAGTTACAGATAGATCAGAACTTCCAGAGTTTATTCTTACATGTCGGTATGGATTACCACCTGAAGGAAATCCAGCACTTCCTCCTATGGCATTATTTGAAACTACTTGTACAATGATATCATCACTAGAGGAGCTTGATCCAAAGTTCAAACTAAAGAAAAGACCAGTGGAAATTTTTGTTTCATATCTGTTGATTGCTTCCTCTAGAGCAGTTCTCATTTTTGGAGTTAAGGCTCCTGAGCCAGTTGTGATTCCCTTGACACGTATCGCACGAGTGTTAAGGGGAGTGTTGTAATTTACTAGATTATTAGTTCTATACCTGTTTTGTATCATTCCTTTTTTCTCATGAGGCTGAGGTGTATTTAAAGAAAACAACTTATCATGGGTTATAGTTATATCCCCTTCAATAACATAATTAGTTTCAACGCTTCCGTCAGGCAATGTAAAATCTTTTTTATAAACGCCTTCTGGGTTAAGTTCTAATGATTTAAGTTTTTCAATTACTTCGGAGCTAATTTGATAATCACGTTGACCTTCAGTTTGCTCGCTTTGGTTTTCGATTTGCTCATCTATTCCGTCTTTACTACAGGACGATAGGAATAAAATTGTGATACATAAAGCTAAATTTAAAAGTCTTCTCATAACTAAATAGATTAAATGTTAGTATTTATTTACTTAAGATTCAGGGCGAATCTTACAATAAAGATAAATAAATATTTTATCTATAAGATTTTTTGTGTTAATTTTAATTGAAGATATTATGTGAAGTATGCAAAAAAAATCCTGCCTTCTTTTACAGAGGCAGGATTTTATTCGGAATTTTATGTGTCTTATCGTTACACTTTGATTGCCTTAAGGGCTTCTTTGATCTTGTTTTCCAGTTCTTCCAGAAGTTCCGGGTTGTCTTCCAGGAGCAGTTTAACGGCATCCCTTCCCTGTCCCAGTTTGGTATCGCCATAGCTGAACCAGGAGCCACTTTTCTTAATGATCTCGTATTCTACACCGAGATCGAGTATTTCACCTACACGGGAAATACCTTCCCCGTACATGATGTCGAATTCGGCTGCCTTAAATGGCGGGGCCACTTTGTTTTTTACCACTTTTACTTTGGTCTTGTTTCCTGCCACATCACCGTTACCGTCTTTGATCTGGGTAGACCTGCGGATGTCCAGCCGTACGGAAGCGTAGAATTTAAGAGCATTACCTCCCGTAGTGGTTTCCGGGTTGCCGAACATAACCCCGATCTTTTCCCGGAGCTGGTTGATAAAGATTACCGTAGATTTGGTTTTGCTTATACTTGCCGTAAGCTTTCGGAGCGCCTGTGACATGAGACGGGCATGAAGTCCCATTTTGGAATCTCCCATTTCTCCTTCTATCTCACTTTTAGGGGTCAGTGCGGCAACAGAATCGACAATAACAATGTCAATAGCTCCCGAACGGATCAGGTTGTCGGCTATTTCCAGAGCCTGTTCCCCGTGATCCGGTTGGGAAATGATAAGATTGTCTACATCCACTCCCAGTTTTTTGGCATAAAACCGGTCGAAGGCGTGTTCCGCATCGATAAAAGCCGCGATACCACCTGCTTTCTGGGCTTCGGCCATGGCATGCAGGGTAAGGGTGGTCTTACCTGAAGATTCCGGTCCGTATATTTCTATGACCCTTCCCCTGGGATAGCCACCTACCCCGAGAGCGATATCCAGGCCTATGGAGCCCGTGGGAATGACTTCTACATCTTCCACAACACTATCTCCCATTTTCATTACTGCCCCTTTCCCGTAGGTCTTGTCCAGCTTATCCAGGGTAAGCTTGAGGGCTTTTAATTTTGCGTCTTTATCTGAACTCATCGCTGTGTTTTTTCTAAAAAATAATCCGTGCTAAAATACCATTTCTTTTTCAGAGTGGCAACGGGTGTACAGGAGTTGTTTTTAGCGAGGATGGCCTGCGGAACGGAAAAAGAGTTGTTGTTATGCGGGTTTGGCGGACTTTGCCTTGTCCGTTAAAAAATATTACTTTTGCAAAAATTTTTATCTGATTCTTTAACCCTTAATAATTAGTATAGCATGCAACTGTACAATACTTTAAGCGCTAAGGAAAGGGAGGAGCTTATCGAAAAGGCCGGTAAAGAGCGTCTTACTCTCTCTTTCTACAAGTACCATCACATTAAAAATCCGCAGATATTCCGGAATCACCTGTTTGTAACCTGGAATGAAATGGATGTGCTGGGCCGGATTTATATTGCCAAAGAAGGTATAAATGCACAACTTTCTGTTCCGGCAGATCACTTTAACGTTTTTAAGAAACACCTGGACAGTATTACTTTCCTGGAAAACGTAAGGCTCAATATTGCTATTGAGCAGGACAACAAATCGTTCCTGAAACTGAAAGTGAAGATCAGGAACAAAATTGTTGCGGACGGCCTGAACGACGACACATTTGATGTTACCGACAAAGGAGTGCATGTGGACGCCGTTAAGTTTAACGAGCTTATCGAAGACCCGGAAACTATCCTGGTAGATATGCGCAACCACTATGAGAGTGAAATAGGACATTTTAAAAATGCCGTTACGCCCGATGTGGATACCTTTCGCGACTCTCTGCCTATTATAGAAGACGATCTTAAAGAACATAAACAAGACAAGAAGCTTGTCATGTATTGTACCGGGGGGATCCGTTGCGAAAAAGCAAGTGCGTATTTCCGGCACAAAGGCTTCAAAGATGTGTACCAGCTGGAAGGAGGTATTATAGAATATACCCGGCAGGTTAAGGAAAAAGGACTGGAGAATAAATTTATAGGAAAGAACTTTGTGTTTGACGAACGTCGTGCCGAACGTATATCTGAGGATGTTATTGCGCACTGCCACCAGTGTGGCAAACCATGTGATACCCACGTGAATTGTGCCAATGAAGCGTGTCATCTGCTTTTTATACAATGCGAGGAATGTGCTGAGAAAATGAACGGATGCTGTTCGGATGCCTGTGTGGAAATTGTTGCTCTGCCTTACGAAGAGCAGAAAGCGCTGCGCAAAGGGAAGTACAAAAGCAATAATATCTTTAAAAAAGGCCGGTCGGGAGTACTCAGATTCAAGGGGTGATAAGGGCTCCTTATGTATGAAAATACCGGTTTTCGGGGATAGGTAAATCCGCAATGTTCGCAAACCCGGTAAACTAAAAAACTGTATCTTTACATTTTGTAAGGTGCAGGTGCGCTTTACCGTACGAGAATTATTTATGAACCTTTTTCTGCTTCCTTTTATGGTCTTGGCTATAAAGGAGGAGCAGTTACAATATATAGGAATATGGGATGTAGCAGTTGTTCAACCGATAAGGATGGACAGCCACGGGGATGTAAGAACAATGGTACATGCGGGACCGATGGTTGTAATAAGCTTACTGTTTTTGATTGGCTTTCCAATATGTCACTTCCCTCAGGTCAGCAACCTTTTGACTGTGTGGAAGTCCGTTTTAAAAATAGCAGAAAAGAGTTTTTCCGGAACAACGAAAACCTTTCGCTGTCCATTGGCGATGTGGTGGCTACCGAAGCAACTTCGGGGCATGATGTGGGGATTGTAACTCTTATCGGGGAGCTGGTAAGGGTGCAGATGAAAAAGAAAAAAGCAGACTGGGAAGACCCTGCACTCCCGAAAATATACCGGAAAGCTTCGCAACGGGATATTGACATCTGGACCGGTGTACGGAATAAGGAAGAAGAGGTAAAGAAAAGATCCAGGGAGCTTGCCATAGCTTTGGGCCTGCAGATGAAAATTTCCGATATCGAATACCAGGGTGACGGTTCCAAAGCTACTTTTTACTACACGGCAGAAGAGCGCGTGGACTTCAGGCAGCTTATCAAAGACATGGCCAGGGCGTTTAACGTGCGTATTGAGATGCGGCAGATTGGCTTTCGTCAGGAAGCGTCCCGTCTTGGAGGCATCGGGTCTTGCGGAAGGGAACTGTGTTGCTCTACCTGGCTGACAGACTTTCGTTCGGTTAATACTTCTTCCGCCAGATACCAGCAGCTATCCCTTAACCCTCAAAAACTTGCCGGGCAATGCGGAAAGCTGAAGTGCTGTCTCAATTACGAACTGGATGCCTACCTGGATGCGTTACAGGAATTTCCCAAAGCAGATATAAAACTGAATACCCAGAAAGGAAGGGCGGTATGCCAGAAAATCGATATCTTCAAAGGTTTTCTCTGGTATGCCTATGAAGAAAACAGTGCCAACTGGCATAAACTTATGCTGGATCAGGTACAGGAGATTATCGATAAGAACCGGAACGATGTTAAGATAGAAAGTCTGGAAGACTATGCTTCGGAAATTGCCGAAGAAAATACTAAACGGGAGTTTGAAAACGTTGTAGGACAAGACAGCCTTACGAGGTTCGATCAACCTAAAAAGAAACGCAAGAGCAAGAACCGGAAAAAGAGGAGCAATAAAAAGACCGCCAGAAAAAAAGAATAACAAGAAATAAATGACTGCGGTTTTTATCTTTTACCGGATGCATCGGAGCCCTTGAAAGGTCGGGATGCTATCGCAACAGAAAACCGTTAATTATAAGATGGGTAAGATCTTCAGATTGTTTTTTTGGATGGGAAGTACACTATTGCTGTCCTGTGATTCCGAAAGCGTGTATTCCGATTACCAGGCGTTGAACCACCCCTGGAGTAAAGAGGAGAGTGTGGGTTTTACCTTTCAACCCCCGGATACCGTACAAACCTACAACATGTTTATTAACCTGCGGAACGATGATAATTATCCGTTCAGTAACCTTTTTCTTATAGTGAAGCTTAATTTTCCGGATGGCAAAGTAATTGCGGATACGCTGGAATACGAGATGGCAGAGCCGGATGGGAAATGGCTCGGAGAGGGGTTTACGGATCTGAAGGAAAGTAAGCTCTGGTATAAGGAGAATGTTGTTTTTCCGGATTCCGGAGAATATACCGTTGCCATAGAGCATGCCATGCGAAAAATAGGTGAAGAGGAAGGAATTGGAGAACTGGAAGGGATCACCGATATTGGTTTGCAGATCAAAAAAACAAATATAGAGTAATAGTTAATGAGCTTGCCGGGGACCTGTGTTTTTGTCTCCGTACACTCAATAAAATCAACAATAGAATAAAATGGGAAAAACACCTGCCAGGAAAGAGAAGAAACAGGGTTTCGGTACATATATAAAGTGGTTTTGGGGATTGTTTTTCGGGGGTATTCTCCTCGTGCTATTATTATTTTTACTGGCTTCCTGGGGGGCGTTTGGTACAATGCCTACTTTTGAGATTCTCGAAAACCCGCAAACAAACCTTGCTACCGAAATTATTTCTTCCGACGGCAAAACACTCGGTAAATATTATCTGAACGATAACAGGACCCCCGTCTCTTATGACGAATTGCCGGATCACCTGGTTAAAGCATTGGTAGCGACCGAGGATGAACGCTTTTACAAGCATTCGGGAATAGATGCCCGCGGAACCATAAGGGCTTTTGTATTTCTCGGCAGAAAAGGAGGTGCAAGTACCATAACGCAACAATTGGCAAAGCAACTCTTCACAGAAAGGCCTTCCAGTAATATTATTGCGCGGGTTATCCAGAAAATAAAAGAATGGATTATTTCTATTCGGCTGGAAAGGCAGTATACCAAAGAAGAGATTGTAGCCATGTACCTCAATATCTCTGAATTCGATAACAGGGCAGACGGTATCCGCTCTGCTGCCAGGATATATTTCGGGAAGGAACCCAAAGATCTGAAAATAGAGGAGTGTGCCATGTTGGTAGGGATGTTGCAAAATTCCTCGTATTTTAATCCCATAAAGCGTCTGGAATTGACACAACGGCGACGAAATATAGTATTTCGCCAGATGGAAAAAAACGACTTTATAACCGGGGCAGAAAAGGATTCGTTGCAAAGTATCCCGATAAAACTCAATTTTAGCAGGGAGTCCCACAGGGAAGGGCTGGCCACTTATTTCAGAATGTATCTGCAGGGTTTTATGAAAAGCTGGGCCAATGATCCTGAAAACCGTAAACCCAATGGCGATAAATACAATATATACCTGGACGGACTCAAGGTATATACTACTATTGATTCGCGGATGCAGAAATATGCGGAAGAAGCAGTTTCGGAGCACATGAAAAAATTACAGGCGGAGTTTTTTAACCAGAATACGCCGGACAGGAATAAAACTGCTCCTTTCTTAGGGGTGAGCAGCGAAGAGATAGATGCTGCCATGGAACGCGCCATGAAACAGTCGGAACGCTGGCGTAAAATGAAATACGATATGGGCAAGTCCGAAAAGGAGATCAGGGCATCGTTTAAAGAAAAAGCGGAAATGAGCGTATTTGCATGGGACGGTGAAAAGGATACGATCATGACCCCTATGGACTCCATTCGTTATTATAAATTCTTCCTGCGTACCGGTATGATGTCCATGGAGCCGCAAACCGGACATGTAAGGGCCTGGGTTGGTGGAATTAATTATAAACATTTTCAGTACGACCAGGTAAAGCAGGGAGCGCGGCAGTCAGGCTCTACATTCAAGCCGTTTGTTTATGCCACTGCTATAGACCAGCTGCATATGTCGCCCTGTGACAGGTTGCCTGATGTACAACACTGCATAGAAGCTAATAAATACGGGAATATAGCTCCCTGGTGCCCTAAAAATTCCAATGGAAAATATACCGGAAAAATGCTGACGCTTAAAGAAGCGCTGGCCAATTCGGTGAACACTATTACAGCTACCCTGATAGATAAGGTAGGCCCGGTTCCGGTAACACAACTGGTGCGAAACCTGGGTATTGAATCCGATATACCCCCCGTGCCATCCATTGCACTGGGGACACCCGATTTTACGGTATATGAAATGGTTGGTGCCTATAGTACATTTGCCAATCAGGGAGTTTATGTGAAACCTGTAATGATTACACGCATCGAGGATAAGAACGGCACCGTACTGTTCGAATCCGTTCCGGAAACCAAAGATGTGATGAGTGAAGAGGTGGCCTACACTACCGTTAAGCTCATGGAAGGAGTTACACAGTCCGGTTCCGGGGCGCGGCTGCGAAACAAATGGGCAGTGAATAATGCTTTGTATAAGGAGGTAATTACCGGCTATCCATATGAATTTACCAATCCTATTGCCGGTAAAACCGGTACTACGCAAAACCAGAGTGACGGGTGGTTTATGGGTATGGTGCCCAACCTGGTTACCGGGGTTTGGGTAGGCGGAGAAGACAGGGCTATCCATTTTAAGAGTATCAGGTACGGGCAGGGTGCTACTATGGCTTTACCGATCTGGGGATTGTATATGCGAAAGTGTTATGAAGATAAAGAACTCGGCATTTCCAAAGAAGATTTCAGGAAACCCGAAAATCTTTCCATAGAAATAGATTGTTCTAAAGTCAGGGAAAACGAAACCCCTGAAGAGCTGAATTTTGAAGAGATAGACTTTTAGAGACTATTTTTCATATATTGAAAATATAAGCCGTTGGGCCGTCTTTTTTGTTGAATAATTCGTATTTTTCCGGTAAAAATTACGAAATGATAAACAAGAGGGTGGCTTCAGTTGCCGAAGCCCTGCAGGGAGTCCGGGATGGAATGACCTTTATGCTGGGAGGTTTCGGTTTATGCGGAATTCCCGAAAACAGTATAGCAGAACTTGTGCGTCTCGGTATCAAAGATATTACCTGTATATCCAATAATGCCGGGGTAGATGATTTTGGCCTCGGACTTTTGCTTCGGAAGCGCCAGATCAAAAAAATGATATCGTCTTATGTGGGCGAAAATGATGAGTTCGAGAGACAAATGCTCAGCGGAGAACTCGAGGTAGAGTTAACCCCGCAGGGTACACTGGCAGAAAAATGCCGTGCCGCACAGGCCGGGATACCTGCTTTTTACACTCCCGCAGGATATGGTACCGAAGTCGCCGAAGGAAAAGAAACCCGCGAATTTGACGGAAAAATGTATGTCATGGAAGAGGCTTTCCGTGCGGACTTTGCCATAATAAAGGCATGGAAGGGAGACGAAGCCGGAAACCTGGTATTTAAAGGGACCGCAAGAAATTTTAATCCCTGTATGTGCGGAGCGGCAAGGATTACCGTAGTTGAAGTCGAAGAACTCGTGCCCGTGGGAGAACTGGATCCCAATCAAATACATATTCCCGGGATTTTCGTGCAACGTATCTTCCGGGGGAGCAACTACGAAAAGAGAATTGAACAACGGACCGTAAGAAAAAGGTAGTTCATAAACTTCAACCATTCACTTATGTTAGACAAAGACGGCATCGCAAAGCGAATAGCGAAAGAAGTAAAAAACGGATATTACGTCAATCTCGGTATCGGAATCCCTACCCTGGTAGCCAATTATGTTCCGGACGGATTGGATGTGGAATTTCAGAGCGAGAACGGTGTTTTGGGAATGGGACCTTTTCCGTATGAGGGGGATGAAGATCCGGATGTAATTAATGCGGGAAAACAAACCATTACCACATTGCCCGGAGCCTCCTTTTTTGACTCTGCCACCAGTTTTGGCATGATACGCGGGCAGCACGTACACCTTACCATTCTGGGGGCCATGGAGGTAGCGGATAACGGAGATATAGCAAACTGGAAAATTCCGGGGAAAATGGTAAAAGGCATGGGAGGGGCCATGGACCTTGTAGCTTCGGCCGAAAATATTATTGTCGCCATGATGCATACCAACAAAGCCGGGGAGTCCAAACTACTTAAAAAATGTACGCTGCCCCTGACCGGGGTGAACTGTGTGAAAAAAATAGTCACCAACCTGGCCGTGCTGGAAGTTACCGATGGAGGATTTAAATTGCTGGAACGCGCCCCAGGGGTCTCCGTGGAAGAGATAAAACAGGCAACGGAAGGCAGATTGGTAGTAGAAGGCGACATCCCCGAAATGACCTTATAGGAATGTACGACGAGGTACGTTTACGTTAGTTATCCGAACAGATCGGCGATAACATCTTCTATCCGGGATACCAGGGCGACCCGTATCCCGCTGTTTTTTACCGTAACCTTATTCTGTTTGGATACGAAAATGGTGGAAAACCCTAGCTTTTCCGCTTCCAGGATACGCTGGTCTACCCGTTGTACCGGGCGTACTTCGCCGGCAAGTCCTATTTCCGCGGCAAAGCAAACATCTTTTGGAATAGCAATATCCTCGTTGCTGGAGAGTATGGCTGCCACAACAGCCAGGTCTATGGCCGGGTCATCTACGGAAATCCCCCCGGTAATGTTCAGAAAAACATCTTTTGCGCCGAGGCGGAATCCCGCTCTTTTTTCCAGGACTGCCAGTAGCATATTCAGGCGTTTTACGTTATAACCTGTAGTACTTCGCTGAGGTGTGCCGTAAACCGCGGTGCTCACCAATGCTTGTATTTCTATCATCAACGGACGTATGCCTTCCAGGGTGGCTGCAATAGCTGTACCGCTCAATGATTCTTCACTTCGTGAGATCAGTATTTCCGAAGGGTTGGCCACTTCCCGCAGACCGTTCCCCAGCATCTCGTAGATACCCAGTTCCGCTGTAGACCCGAACCGGTTTTTTAAAGCCCGGAGTATACGGTATACATAATTCCTGTCCCCTTCGAACTGCAGGACAGTGTCTACCATGTGTTCCAGTATTTTCGGCCCTGCTATATTCCCTTCTTTGGTGATGTGTCCGATAAGAATAACAGGGGTATCCGTTTCTTTGGCAAATTTGATGAGTTCTGCCGTACATTCCCGGATCTGGGATATACTGCCTGCGGAGGACTCTATATAATCGGAATGCAGGGTTTGTATGGAGTCAATGACAAGAATATCTGGGGATGTACCCTCTATTTGCTTAAAGATGTTCTGGGTTTTGGTCTCCGTGAGTATATAGCAATTCTCGCTGTTCGGGTTAATGCGTTCTGCGCGCATTTTAATCTGCGACGGGCTCTCTTCCCCGGAGACATAAAGGGTTTTATAGGGGAGTTGCAGTGCAATCTGCAGGAGCAACGTACTTTTTCCGATCCCAGGTTCACCCCCGAGAAGGATCACGGAGCCCGGTACGATACCTCCGCCCAGTACCCGGTTGAATTCGTTATCCCCGGAAGACAGACGGTTCTCTTCAGACCGGATTATTTCGTTTATCTTAAGAGGTTTGGAAGCTCTTTTGCTTCCGGAAGTTGTGGTCCCCTGTTTCCAGGAACTCTTTTCTTCTTTCTGGATGACCTCCTCTACAATAGTGTTCCATTCCCTGCACGAAGTGCATTGACCCTGCCATTTGGCATACTGGGCGCCACAGTTCTGACAAAAATAGGAGGTTTTTACTTTAGCCATATTTTCCGGTTCCGATAAGATATTTTTCCCGGTCTAAAATAGGTATTATTTTCGGATCGACTACGGTTTTAGTAATTGATGCAGGGCAAACACATCCTAAAATTATAAATAGTTTAAAATTCCAGGTTACAAGTTGCAGGTTACAGGTTTCCAAGTTCTGGTTTGAAGGACACCTCATCTCCCGATCATTCCTAAAATTTCCATCCATCTAAGCCCATCCTCTATCCTCTCATTTCCCAAGCTCCTTTACCTCATGGTCACATTATCGAATTCTCACTTTCTCAGATGCTCTGTGCATAATGCGTTTGCCCTAGTCATTGATGGCTTCAATTCTTTCCATGATAAGGTCCTTATGGATAAAATCGATCTCTTTCATCCCGAATGCTTTTTTATACGTTCTTGTCGCTTTTTTCAGATCGCCGGTTTTTTCTAAATATTCCGCTTCCAGGTAATAGCCGAGCATGGTTTCCGGAAATTCCTTTTTCGCCAGCTCGCTGAGTTGTTCCAGGGAGTTCATATCTTCTTTTTTCAGGCTTCCGGCATAAATGGCCATAATGTCGTTGAGACTTACCGGCTTCCGAAAGCCAAACAAGTCTTCCGCCCTCTGATATTTTTTATCGAGATATTCAAAAACAGGTGAGTCCGAAGCGAGGATACTGTTTTTGTACTCGTATGGAGTGATGGGTCTGTATATGGCGAAAATGTGGTTGAGCGCCCTGGGAATAGCGCAGGAAGCGGCCGCATATCCGTCCGTGTTCTCAAAACTGTCAAAAAAATAGAACAAATGGTCGTTCTTTACATTTTTCATCGAAGTATTCAGGTTGTGGATACGCTGAACCTGGTTTTTATCCCCGTCTTCCCCGGCAGCCAGGTAGTAAAATTTTGTGGTGTTCATGGCCGGCAACCGTTCTGCCAGTCGGTTTTCGAGCTTGGGAGCAAATTCCGGATGAATGTCAATATAAGCGTCAAAGAGTGGGTTTTCTTTAAAAATGTAGTAGTTTATGAAATTGCCTGTAAAAAGATGTCCGACGATCATCTTAAAATTGGCCAGGGTGTACTTGTCTGCAACAGAAGGTAGCAGTTCCATTCCTATAAACTCAAAGAAATCGGCACCTTTACCCGCCGGAAACCCGCTCTCGGCATCGTAAGTGCAATCTGCTTCCGACTGTCCTTTTTGGTCAATTCCAACAATGATACTTTCCGGCATCTGTCCGTTTGCGGCATAAAACCTGGCATTGGACACAACCAGGTCAAATAGGTGATGGGCATCCAGCACGAGGATCAGGGGATAAGGCTTGTCTGCGTCATAATCTTCCGGAACATACAGCAGGATGTTTCTCGTTTCTTCCAGGTATTCGGAATCAAAAGGAATTTGTTTGATCTGGGAATGTGCATTGGCCAGGGAGAGAAGCCCAAGCAGAGTATAGCAAAGGGATTTCATAAGTCAACGGGTGTATTATTTGGTTTGGTATGCGATTTTCCGGGTTATCAACAGGCAGAAATTTTCTGTTTATGCCCTTAATTACCTTGTGCGTAGGAGGTTTGGTTGCCATGGCAAGATAGTAATTATTACAACAATCTCAAATCGCGAATGACTTTTTAACGAAAAAATGTTTTCGGTATTTCCGGCTTAATTATTCTTGTTGTACACCGGAAGGAAAAGAAAGGAAGCGGTTCCGAGAAATGCGATTACCGCGGTTTGGGACAACCATACGATCCACCCGAAAGAAGTGCCCACGGTATAGTCTATACCATACAGTAAAATAGCCTCTGCAATGAGGAAAGGGTAAGTGCCGAACCCGCCATTTGTAAACGCAATGGTAAAAGAACCCACTACGAAAAGGGAAAGGGTTTGTGAGAATGTTATGGTTTGTGTTTCCGGAAAGGCGAAGATGCAAATGTAAAACATGAAAACATACATCGTCCAGATGAAAACAGTATGGGCAATGAAAGACCACTTTTTCTTCATGGACAGAATACTCAATACACCCTCTTTAAGTCCGTTTACGAATTTCCTGATCTTCTGCCCAAACGCAGACCTGGTGCGCCTGAGGTATATCCAGATAAACAATACAACAACTACTCCCGCTATTCCCGGGATAGCCAGTTTCTCCGCGTTGATATTGTGTGTGTCCATTAATCCCCAGAGGGTATCGAACTGGAGGAACAGGGCGGCAAAGAGGATACATACGGAAATAAAGAGATCGGCGATCCTTTCTGCTACAATAGTGCCGAATGCCTTCTCAAAAGGGACTTTGTCATATTTGTTGATTATGAGGGCCCGCGAAACTTCTCCCGACCGGGGAATCGCAAAATTCAGCAGGTATCCTATGCTTACTGCCATAAAGCTATTGGGGAGCCTTGCCCGGTAGCCCATGGGCTCCAACAGGTAATTCCAGCGATATGCCCGCGAAAAATGGCTCAGAGCGCCGAAAAGCATGGATATCCAGATATACAGATAATCGGCTTTCAGGAAATTTTCCTTCAATTGCTTTAACTGTTCCTGGCTAAACTTGTTATAGGTATACCAGATCAGGAATAAACCCAGGGCAAGCGGGAGTACTATCTGAATGATCTTGGATAATTTCTTTTTCACTACACGTTTGCCTTAAAGGGCAAATACTGTTATTAATAATTATAACAAGGTATGGCAGTCAGCCACCCCCGTATTATTTTAGCGAGTTGTCTTTTTCGTCAGGAAAAACCAAAGACGGTTTAAAGGATTTTGCCTCTTCAAAATCCATGATACCGTAGGATATGATGATGACGATATCTCCTTTCTGAACTTTCCGGGCGGCAGGTCCGTTGAGTGTTATTTCACCGCTGCCTTTGTTCCCTTTGATAACGTAAGTTTCGAGGCGCTCCCCGTTATTAATGTTAACGATCTGAACCTTTTCTCCTTCGATAATATTAGCAGCCTCCATAAGAGCTTCGTCTATGGTGATGCTGCCTATATAGTTGAGTTCGGCCCCGGTGACCGTTACCCTGTGTATCTTGGATTTTACTACTTCTATCTGCATGCCGCAAAGGTAATTATAAATTGGGAGTTATGTGTTAAGAGATGTTAAAGCGGATTGACGGGCAGTAATTTTTTCCCGAATCCTCTTTCGGTATCCTATGTTTTTTCCTTCGGAGTTTAATTTAATGCTATATTGTCTATCAGGCGCACTTCATCCGTATATGCCGCTATAAATGCCCTGTATTTCCGTTCCGTTTCTTTCCGTTCCGCCGGTATCAGGGTCTCCGCATTTGCAATTTCCATATATTCCAGTTGAAATGACGGATGTTTTTTAAATTCCTCCGACACCCATTCCTTGATCTCCTGTACACTTTTCGTGCCAAATTCGTCTCTGGCAGTCTGCAGGATTTCGTATATAAAACCGGCTTCTTTTCGTTGTCGGTCGGAAAGGCGTTCGTTACGGGAGCTCATGGCCAGTCCGTTTTCCTCTCTTTTTATAGGGCATCCGCGAACCTTTACGGGCAGGTTGTGCTTCTTTACAAGGGTGCGGATGATCTGTAACTGTTGATAGTCCTTTTCACCAAAGTACGCATTATGTGGTTCCACGACCTCGAAAAGACGTTTTACAATGGTGCCGACACCGTCAAAATGACCTTGGCGGAATTTTCCTTCCATCCGGAATTCCAGTCCGTCAAAATCAAAAGATGAGGAAACTATATCACCGGAATAAATTTCTTCTGCGTCAGGGGCAAAGATCAGGATGGACGGATGTGCGGAACGGAGCAGATCTGCGTCCTTTTCCAGGTCTCTCGGATATTTATTAAGGTCGTCCTTGTTGTCAAACTGTGTCGGGTTTACAAAAATGCTTACTACGACAACATCGTTTTCGGCGGCAGCCTCTTCTACCAGTGACAAATGTCCCTGGTGCAGGGCCCCCATAGTAGGAACGAGACCAATGGTCTTTCCTTCCTTTTTCAGGGAAAGCAACTCCCTCTGTAACGGCTCCCTTTTACGGAATATAACCATGAGTTAATGAATTAACAGCCTGCAAAGCTATATATTTTCGTGGAATTGGATGCATTTGTACGCGGATATTCCCCTAAAACCTTGCAAATAAGGGAAGAAGAGTACGTGTCAGACCCTCGAAAAGGGCGCTTTCGGAAAGGAATTCCCGGATTAAAATGATGATTTTGGAGGGAATAGAGTGGGTCGGAATGAGTGCGTTAGGCATATTTTTTGTATTTTTGCATGCTTTGGGAGTTTTTTGGAAAAATTAAACAGCTTCTTGTACAAAAGTTTTATTGTAAACAAAACGAATTTATGACTGATAAAAAAGTGCTATTTGTCGCCTCCGAAATGATACCCTATTTGCCGGAGAACGAAGTCTCTTCATTGGCATATGAAAATCCGAGAATGGTAAATGACAGGGGCGGGCAAATACGAATTTTTATGCCTCGCTTTGGGAATATTAACGAGAGAAGGCACCAGCTTCATGAAGTAATACGCCTTTCCGGAATGAACCTTGTGATAAACGATATGGACATGCCGCTTATCATTAAGGTGGCGTCCATTCCTAAAGAAAGAATCCAGGTGTATTTTATAGATAACGAAGAATATTTTAAACGCAAGGCTACTTTTTCCGATGAGGAGGGAAACCTCTTTCCGGATAATGATGAAAGGGCCATATTTTTTGCCAAAGGAGTTGTGGAAACTGTTAAAAAACTGAACTGGTCTCCCGATATTATCCATGTTCACGGCTGGATGGCCGCTATGCTTCCGCTATACCTGAAAAAATACTACGCCGACGAGCCTTTGTTTGCCGACAGTAAAATTGTTACCTCGGTATACAACAAAGATTTCGAAGGGACGTTAGATAAGCAGATGATGGAAAAAGTGATGTTCGACGGTATTGCCAAAGATGATGTTAAGGCTTTGGAAACCCCGGATTATTCCGGTGTACTCAAGGTGGCAATAGACAATTCCGACGCGGTGGTCATTGCATCGGAAAAAATACCTTCGGACCTGGAAGAATATTTGAAAAGTGCAGATAAACCGGTATTGCCCTACGTATCTATTTACGAATTTGAAGATGCCTACGAACAATTTTACGAAACAAAGGTTTTAGGTTAAATCGGGTTGATACGGGAGTGACGGTTTTCTTTGCTTATGCCGGGTGAATACCGCATATTAAGACAGGAAGAATGTCTGCCGGAAGGGCAGGGAACAGTCGCCGGTTTTCAGTCCAAAAAAAATTAAAGACAGAATGAAGAAAGTAAACTTTCAGTCATATAAGGCAATACTGCTCCTGGGCGGCATTGCTTTTTTTGCTTCTTGCAGTGATGATGTAAATACTATCGGAACAGACATTATTGGTGACGGAAACTTTGAAACAGAGCGGGCGGAGTTTGAAGTGTATGCTTACAACCGCAAATTGAACGGGGTGCAGACCAACGGATTGCCCCTGTACCAGCTCGGGGTTTATGACGACCCTATATACGGAAGAACGGAAGCCAGTATCGTATCGCAGTTGTATCTTACCAATACCAGGCCGGTCTTTGGAGTGAGTACCCAGCAGAGAGAGGAAGAATACGCTAACGATAACGATCCGAAAACTACTCCGGAAAATGAAAGAGCAACCAAAGTATATCTGAATATCCCTTTCTTTAGCCGTGTGGCGGACGGAGAAACCGAAAATAACGATTCGGGAACTCCGGTAGCCAGAAAATATGACCTGGACTCTATTTACGGCAGTAAAACAGCGCAGTTTAATTTTAAAGTCGAAGAACTTACGTACTACCTCAGGGACCTGGATCCGTCCAGCGGATTCCTGGAACAACAGGAATATTTTTCAGATAAGGATTTTTCTTACAATACGGGCATGGTGCTTCGCGATACTATAATAAAGATCGATAACCTGGAAGAACTGATTTATAAGGCAGACGATCCGGATACCCCCGACGAAGATGAATCAAAGGAGGTAGAAACCAGGCTTAGCCCCAGGATAAGGGTGGAACTCGATCCTGCCTATTTTCAGCAAATACTGGATAAAGAAGGATCTTCCGAACTGATGAGTAATAATAACTTCAGGGAATTTATCAAAGGTCTTCGTTTTTCAGCCTCCGGATTTTCCGCTGCCTCTCTTATGCTTCTGGACTGGAATAATGCCAATGTGGAAGTGAGATACGAGTATGACAGGGTGGATACGGCGGATGATAACAAGATTGTTAAAGGAAATTCTTCCTTTACCCTCAGTCTCGGTGCCTTTACAACGGATGCCAACTCCGGAGCAAGGACAAGAAGGAATAATGTAGCCAATACGATTGTCAGTGAATCTTACCCTGCTGAAGTTGCGGAACAACTGGATAACGATACCAATGCATCGCGCCTGTATCTCAAAGGAGGTGCCGGGACCCTGACGGAACTCCGATTGTTTGATCCCAGGGAGAGTTCGGAGGTTCTGGATGCAAATAAAAAGCAAGGATGGATTATCAATGAAGCTAACCTGATTTTTTATGTGGACAGGGAGAAGCTGGATGCCCATCCGAATATGGAAGAACCGTCAAGAATATATGTTTATAATATGGATAACGACAGTATCATTGCCGATGTAGAACTGGATTATACTGTTAATCAGAATAAAAATCTGTCCAGACAGATCTACGGGGGTATTCTGGAGAAAGAAGATGATAAGGGGGTAAAATATAAAATAAGGCTTACGGAGCACGTGGACCGCATTCTGAATAAGAATTCCACGAACGTTCGGCTCGGGCTTGCCCTGACGGCCAATATAAACAGTACGAGGAATATCTCTGCTAAAGGGAATGACGCAAAGCCGGAACTCATTGTGCCGGAATCTTCGGTTATAACACCTCTTGGAACGGTGCTGTACGGAAATAATGTGGAGGACGAGAATAAAGACAAGCGCCTGAAGCTGGAGATATTCTATACACAAGTGGAATAAACCCCGAATCAGAAATAACTAAAAGCAAACAAAGATGTGCGGAATTGTAGGGTATATCGGTTATAGAGAAGCTTACCCGGTAGTGGTAAAAGGACTTCAGCGATTGGAGTATCGCGGCTATGACAGTGCCGGAGTGGCGCTGTACGACGGTACGAACATTCAATTGTCCAAAACCAAAGGTAAAGTGGCAGACCTGGAAGTCAAAGCCAGGACAGAGATCGCCCTGCAGGGAACACTGGGTATAGGACATACCAGGTGGGCAACCCACGGAGAGCCCAACGATGTTAATTCCCATCCGCATTACTCCAATTCCGGTGACCTGGTTATTATTCATAACGGGATTATCGAGAATTATGAGCCACTTCGCCGGGAGTTGACCAAAAGGGGCTATACCTTTACTTCGGATACGGATACGGAAGTGTTGGTAAACCTGATAGAGGACGTAAAGAAGAATCACGATCTGAAACTCGGTAAAGCGGTACAGATAGCTTTGAACCAGGTGCACGGCGCTTATGCCATAGTGGTTTTTGACAAGACCAAACCCAATGAAATTGTAGTAGCCAAACTCGGTAGCCCGCTGGCTATCGGTATAGGCGAAGATGAATTTTTTGTGGCTTCGGACGCTTCTCCTTTTATTGAATATACCAATAATGCTATTTACCTCGAAGATGAGGAAATGGCTATTTTGAGAAGAGGGAAGGAAATAAAAATAAGAAAAATAAAAGACGATTCACTGGTAGATCCGTATGTTCAGGAACTTCAGTTGAACCTGGAGCAGATAGAAAAGGGCGGATACGACCACTTTATGCTTAAGGAGATCTACGAGCAGCCCCAGGCTATAAGAGATACCTACAGGGGAAGGCTTCGGGTAGATGAAGGCATCATAAAGATGGCCGGAATGGAGGATAACCTGGAGAAGTTTCTAAATGCAGACAGGATACTTATTGCGGCCTGTGGTACGTCATGGCATGCCGGGCTGGTAGCGGAGTATATTTTTGAAGATCTTGCACGGATTCCCGTGGAAGTGGAATACGCATCGGAATTTCGTTATCGCAACCCGGTAATCACGGAGAGAGATGTGCTGATCGTTATATCGCAATCCGGAGAAACGGCCGATACCCTTGCAGCTATTAAACTGGCTAAGGAAAAAGGAGCCTTTGTATTCGGAGTCTGTAATGTAGTGGGGTCATCTATAGCGCGTGAAGCTCATGCGGGAGCATATACCCATGCCGGCCCGGAGATCGGTGTTGCGTCTACCAAAGCCTTTACGACACAAATCACTGTGCTTACCCTTATGGCCCTGAAACTGGCATCTGCCAAAGGTGCTGTATCCAGGACCGAATTACAACGTTACCTGACGGAGATGGAGGCCATTCCGGCCAAAGTAGAGGGATGTCTCAAAATTAACGATCATGTGAAATATATAGCTTCCCTGTATGAAAAAGCGCCTAACTGCCTTTATCTGGGAAGGGGTTATAATTTCCCCGTGGCGCTGGAGGGAGCATTGAAGCTAAAGGAAATATCCTATATCCACGCGGAAGGCTATCCGGCTGCGGAAATGAAGCATGGCCCGATAGCCCTTATCGATGAACAGATGCCTGTAGTGATCATCGCTACGAAAAACGGGCACTATGACAAGGTGGTAAGCAACATCCAGGAAATAAAATCGAGGAAAGGTAAGATCATTGCCGTAGTAATGGAAGGAGATACCACGGTAAGGGAGCTGGCAGACCATATTATAGAAGTGCCGGAAACTACAGAGGCATTGAGTCCGCTTCTGACGACTATCCCGTTACAACTTCTGAGTTATCACATCGCTGTGATGCGGGGGTGCAATGTGGATCAACCCCGTAACCTGGCCAAGTCGGTTACTGTAGAATAAGAAACTGTTTAAAATTTATCTTTTGGTTCTTTTACGTGTCTTTTTCCGCCATACCCGCCTGCCGGCGTGCAGGAATCCACTATAAAATATTCCAAAAACAAAATTTAAACAATTTCTAAGAAATTATAAAAGAAACAAGAATATTAAAAAAGCCTGTTCCGAACCCGGAACGGGCTTTTTTTGTTTTGGTAGGCGGATGCAAAAAATATTAGATGAAAGTTATAAAAACACAGTTGATATTGTTGATAATAAAATATTATGTATAAATGTTAATGAAATACTAAGATTTAGTATATTGTTATTGCTAAATCAATAATCGTATACTATGAGAACTTTTGTCTTTGCCTTTCTCCTTTTATGGGGTACTTTCTCCTATGCGCAAACTACGGTTTCCGGGAAGGTGACCGATGAAAACGGAGTACCTGTCCCCGGGGCCAATGTGGTGCTGGTAGGTAAAACCGTCGGTGCGGTTACCAACATGCATGGGGTCTTCGTCCTGGAAACCTCCGAATCCCCGCCATTTGTATTGACTGTATCGAGTATAGGCTATGCATCCGTAACCATGGAGATAACTTCCTCCGGACAGGAAATAAATGTCCGGCTTCATGAACAGGAAACTTTACTGGACGAAATTGTTATCTCCGCATCGCGTACACCGGAACGTATCTTTGAATCTCCGGTAACGGTAGAGCGTTTTGGAGTACGGGAGATAAGAAATACTTCTTCGGCAAATTTTTATGACGGACTGGAAAACCTTAAAGGGGTAGATGTCAATACCAACTCACTAACTTTTAAGTCTGTAAATACACGTGGATTCGCTTCTTTTGCCAACACGCGCTTTGTGCAGTTGGTAGATGGAATGGACAACACTTCACCGGCGTTAAATTTTGTTTTGGGAAACCTGGTGGGCATGTCAGAACTCGATGTGCTTAGTGTGGAATTGCTGCCGGGAGCCTCATCGGCCTTGTACGGGGCAAATGCCTTTAACGGCATTTTGTTCATGACCAGTAAAAATCCCTTCGATTATCAGGGAATAAGTGCTTATGTCAAGAGCGGGATCACCTCCCAGGAAGCTGCCGGAGACAATGCTTTTTACGATTTTGGTATAAGAATGGCACATGCTTTCAGCGATAAATTTGCCGCAAAAGCCAATTTTTCCTATCTGAGGGGAACAGACTGGTATGCCGTGAACGAAGAAGATGTGCTGAACCCCGGAGCGACCCGTACAGATCCGGATTATGACGGGATGAATATCTATGGGGATGAAGTAAGCACAAGTATAAGAAGTGTAGCCAACGATATGGTGGCTCTGGGGCTGCTCCCCGACGGAGCGCAAAACCTGGTGCCGGACCAGGTGGTAAGTCGTACGGGGTATGCCGAGAGAGACCTTACCGATTACAAGGCCGAAAGTGTTAAGGCCGATTTTTCATTGCACTATCGCCCTTTCGCAGACGATTTTGAAATTATTTACAACGGAAGGCTGGGCCGGGGTTCAACGATTTACCAGGGGGCAAACCGTTATGCTTTAAGGGATTTTTTTATACAACAGCACAAACTTGAGTTCCGCAATAACAACTTTTTTGTGCGGGGATACATTACTGCGGAAAAAGCAGGGGATTCTTATGATATGCGCTTTACCGGAATCAATATGAACCGACTGTGGAAACCGGATAATCAGTGGTTCGGCGAATATGTAGGTGCTTATCTCACCGCTTTTCAGGGAGGTGCCGGGTTTGCTCCCGGCGATGCCACCGCTTCCCATTCTTTTGCCCGGCAGATTGCCGATACGGGGCGACTGGAGCCGGGAACGGCAGACTTTGAGAGTGCGTTCCGGCAGGTGACAGGCAGTCCGGATCTGGCCAGTGGTTCCAGGTTTCAGGACAATACCAAAATGCGGCATGTAGATGTGAATTATAATTTTAGTCACTGGACGGAAAGTTTTGCAGATATCCAGGTGGGAGGGTCGTTCCGGGAATATGTTCTGAATTCATACGGTACCATCTTTACCGATTATGATGGCCCGATTACCTATTCCGAATACGGGGCGTATACCCAGATACAGAAAAAGGGACTTGATGAGCGGTTGAAGTTCACCGGGTCGCTCCGTTATGATAAATCACAGCTTTTCGACGGTTTTGTTTCGCCCAGGGTGTCTTTGGGGTACACGGCAGGGCAAAACAGGAATCACAATATAAGAGCCTCTTTCCAGACCGGGTTCCGGAACCCTACCACACAGGACCTCTTTATTGGTCTGGATGCGGGGAGGGCCATTTTAATAGGTTCTGCCGAGGAAAATCTCGATCGTTACGTACGCACTTATGAATTGAGTGATATAGGGGCCATAGTGTCGGGAAGTCCTACTGCCGATATTTCCGGCAGGCATGCTTACGAGCAGGCCTATTCCGCCCGGTCTGTACAAGCTTTCAGCGCCTCTGCGGAGGCAGGTGCTCCAAATCCGGCTTTACTGAATATTGCCGATGTGGAAAAGGTGAAGCCCGAAAAGGTTACGGCTTTCGAAGTGGGCTACCGCGGACAATTACAAAGAATTACTATAGATGCGAGTATCTATTACAATAAATACAAGGATTTTATTGCCAATGAAACGGTCGTGGTCCCTTTTTACGGCGCGCTGGACCTGTCCGATCCGGTTGATCTGGGTACGGGGCCTACTCCGCGGGCACTTATTGCCCTGAGTCAGGGCGATTTTCAGGCGTACCAGGCGTATACCAACTCTTCCGTAGATATAGATTCATATGGAGCTACCCTGGGAGTAGATGCAAAAGTATTCGGTAATTTTGATTTGGGTGTCAATTATACGTTTGCCGATTTTGATTTTGACGAGGATAAGGACCCGGATTTTCGTCCCGGGTTCAATACGCCGAAACACAAGGTAAAAGCCCATTTCGGCAATACGGAACTGTTTAAAAATTTCGGGTTTAATGTCAACTGGAGATGGAGCGATGCGTTCTTCTGGCAGGCCAGTTTTGCCGACGGCAATGTACCTGCATTTTCTGTAGTGGACGTTCAGTTTAATTATCATGTGCCATCCGTAAAATCCACCTTTAAGGTCGGCGGGACGAATATAGGGAGAAATGAATATTTTACCGCCGTGGGTACGGGGCTTATCGGTTCGCAGTATTATGTTTCGTGGGTGGTGAACCCATAAGCCGGATCTTTCCTTCCGGCATATTGGTAAGGCCTTTTTTATGGTGCGTTGCAAACGCACTGAACGATAGGCAGTCGTTTCCGCTTTGCTTAAACGAGCGCCAGTGGGATTAGAAGCAGTGGCTATCGTGCCTGTGGGACGGTTTAGCTATCACCGGGATTCTGGCTTTAGCGGGGAGGCCGAAAAGGTGGTGATCTATAACCGGCGTAAGGTGGCTTACGATGCGTTGCAAAACCAACACCACAGCCATACCCGGCAGGAAAAACGCAAGCTGCATGACAGCAGCGATACCAGGGAAGTGCAGCAGCACGAGGTAAAGACCGTAGAACGTACCGGCATCCGCGGCGCCAGCCGGTGGTTGATCGCCATAGCGGTCCTGGTCTTTATCGTTCTTGGCCGGGTCATCCGGAAGCATTTCCGGTGGCGGAAACTACTGGGGTTTTTATTCCCCGGCAAGCCCGGATAGCCCCATTTAAGGGAATGCGTATACACGGAACCGGGTTGGGTTAGCGGCTAAAGCAACCCGGTTAGCGGCGGACTTGATTAAGTTCGCCGCTTTTGTATTTGCGTACGCATTCATAAGCAACCGGGTTAACCGCTAACCCAATTGCTTACGCATTCATTCCCTTTCCCTTTTACCGTTAAAGGGATTCATGGCACCGTAAACCCATTCCCTTGAGCGGTCAACGTAACCCGTTTTACCGTCAAAGTAGTTGGGTATGACATCAGAAGCAACCCGGTTAGCGGTTAACGTAACCCGGTTTACCGTCAAAGCAATTGGGTATGACATCAGAAGCAACCCGGTTAGCGGTCAACGTAGTCCGGTTTACCGTCAAAGTAGTTGGGTATGACATCAGAAGTAACCCGGTTAGCGGTCAACGTAGTCCGTTTTACCGTCAAAGCAGTTGGGTATGACATCAAAAGCAACCTGTTTAGCGGCTAAAGGGAATGGGTTAGCCGCTAAACCAACTACTTCCGGCGTCAAAGGGATTGCTTTAATGGCCGTTTTCCGGGCTTTAAACCGGGAAATCCTTTACCGGCTTTTTGAATCTGAATATGTCCTGTAAGTTTCAACTATGTTAGAGAAATTAATATGGAGAAAGGTTTTTGGCATTTGCGCACAAAATGCACAACTTTGCATTTTCTAAAGGGATAATAACGCAGAACGGCAAATGACAATTAATCACAAAGGTATCCCCGTTTTTTATACGGAAGAGGGCAAAGGGCCTGTTTTAGTACTTTTACATGGTTTTTTAGAGAACTCCGGTATGTGGAAAGGACTGATGCCGGGACTTTCCGATAAAAACAGGGTGGTTGCCATAGATTTACTGGGGCACGGGCAAACCGGGTGTCTCGGTTATGTACATACCATGGAGATGATGGCTGAGGCGGTAGAAGAGGTATTAAAACATCTGAAGATACGCAAATCTGTGCTCATCGGGCATTCTATGGGAGGTTATGTGGCCCTGGCCTTCGCGGAGAAGAACCCGGATGCCATAAAGGGCCTGGTATTGCTCAATTCCACTGCCCGGGCGGATGATGAGGTCCGGAGACAAAACAGGGATCGTGCTATTGCCGCAGTAAAACACAATCACAGGAATTTTATAAGAATGGCTATCTCCAATCTTTTCCGGCCCAAAAACCGTAAAATATTCCGGGAGGAAATAAAAGAAATTAAAACGGAAGCCCTTAAAACACCTTTGCAGGGGATTGTGGCTGCATTGGAAGGGATGAAGATCCGGGAAGACAGGGAAGTGCTTCTGCATTTTTCACCTTACAAAAAGATGATGATCCTCGGGAAGAAAGATCCCGTCCTGAATTTTGATGTCCTGTTGGACCAGACAAAGGGAACGGATGTTGCGATTTTTGAAGTTTCGGACGGTCATATGAGCCATATTGAGAATAAAAAAGAAGTTTTATATGCAATATGTTGGTTTTTAAAGAAATAGCCGGTATTTTTTTGATTTTTGATTTATAAAATAGTATATTCGGGGGCGTGAATCCAAAACTACCCAAACCATGCATATAAAGTCTAACAAATCCGTTTTTTCTATGGCCCGAATGCTCTGCTTCATCTTCGGACACCGATTCAGGGTAACCAAGGAAGTGACATCTCATATTAAAGAATATCAATGTAGTTGTTGCAGGGCCGAAGTAACCGTAAATGATGAAGGGCGCCTGACCTCGCTGACCTCACAACTGAAAGAGATCAACGAGACGCTGGCCGAATTACATCAGAAAAAGCAGCATTCCAGTTCTGCGGCCTGAAGTTATTCTTCTTTCAGGGCATTCCAGCCTCTTGCTTTGAGGGGGATTTTTGTGTTTGCCCGGGATATCAGGTGCATGCCTTCGCTTTCGGGGGTCATGTGCCCGATGATGGTCAGATGCGGATTTCCCTGAATTTTAGGGTAATCGTCCTGTTTGATGGTAAAGAGCAGTTCGTAGTCCTCCCCTCCGCTGAGGGCGACCATGGTGCTGTTTATGTCAAATTCCTCGCTGGTGGAAATAACCTGCGGGTCCAGGGGTATTTTGTCTTCGTACAGGTTGCACCCTACGCCCGATTGTTTGCAAAGGTGTAAGATCTCCGAAGAAAGACCGTCCGATATATCTATCATGGAGGTAGGTTTTACCCCGAGTTCCTTTAGCAGTACGGGAATGTCTTTTCTGGCTTCCGGTTTCAGTTGTCTTTCCACGATGTAGGTGTACATGGACAAGTCCGGCTGGTTGTTGGGGTTTACTTTGAATACTTCTTTTTCCCTTTCCAGTACCTGCAGTCCCATATAAGCACCTCCGAGATCGCCGGAAACCACCAGAAGGTCATTGGGTTTTGCGCCGTTACGGTAAACCAGGTCCTCCTCTTTGGCTTCGCCGATGGCGGTGATGGATATAAATAATCCTTTATTGGAGGAGGTGGTGTCGCCACCTATCATATCCACGTCATATAGTTTGCATGCAAGTGCAATACCGTCGTAAAGTTCTTCCAGGGCTTCCAGCGGAAAGCGATTGGAAACCGCAATGGAAACGGTGATCTGGGTGGCCGTGGCGTTCATGGCGTAGATGTCGGACAGGTTAACTATAACTGCCTTGTATCCCAGGTGTTTTAAGGGCATATACGCGAGGTCGAAGTGTACACCTTCCACCAGCAGGTCGTTGGTGACCACGGTCTTTTTGTTTTTGAAATCGAGGACGGCGGCATCATCCCCTACTCCTTTTACCGTAGATTTTCGCATTATTTTGAAATCCTTGGTCAAATGTTCAATGAGCCCGAATTCACCAAGTTCGGACAGCGAAGTGCGTTGTGGGTCTTTGTCTTCTATCATAGTGCAAAGGTAGGAGTTTTTGAAAGATAACAAGTGTGTTGGTTTATCCGGACGGAAGATGTCATGGGAAAAAATGAGCAATGTATCATTACCCTCTTTTTCGGGATGCGATTGTTATAAATTTCCCTTATACTGTGATTGTGTAATTGCTATGTAAATAGTTTATTAAGTCTATTATAGTTACTATCTTTGCATTGCAATTTAGGATTAAACCACGATAAAACCATGATAAGAGTTTCAGACACAGCAAAGCGGAAGGTTGTAGAGCTTATGACCGAGGGAGGTTTTGATGCTTCCGTAGACTTTGTGCGCGTAGGCGTTAAAAGCGGGGGATGCAGCGGACTGTCATACGAACTGAAGTTTGACAAGCTGCAAAACGAAGATGATAAGATCTTTGAAGACAATGCGGTGCGTATCCTCGTAGATAAAAAGAGTTTTTTATATCTGGTGGGGACGACACTGGAATATTCGGGCGGGCTTAACGGAAAAGGATTTGTGTTCAACAACCCGAATGCACAGCGTACATGCGGATGCGGGGAGAGCTTTTCGTTATAAGTTATAACGGGATGTTGGTTCTCCATGTACAGGCGTGGTACAGATTAATGGTATGAAATTAAAGCGATGGCATATACAGAAGAAGAATTAAAAAAAGAACTTGAAACCAAGGAATACGAATACGGTTTTTATACGGATATAGAATCGGATACGTTCCCCGTGGGGCTTAATGAAGGGATCGTTCGGGCTATTTCCAGGAAGAAGGAAGAGCCGGAATGGATGACCGAATGGCGTGTGGAAGCCTTTAGAGCATGGGAGAAGATGATCGAGCCGGAATGGGCGAATGTGACATATAAAAAGCCCGATTTTCAGAATATCAGTTATTATTCGGCGCCAAAGAAGAAAGACAAGTATAACAGCCTGGATGAAGTAGACCCGGAATTGCTGGAAACGTTCAGTAAACTGGGGATATCTCTCGACGAGCAGAAAAAGCTTGCGGGAGTGGCTATTGATGTGGTGATGGATTCCGTTTCCGTAGCTACCACTTTTAAGAAAACTCTCGCTGAAAAAGGGATCATTTTCTGTTCTATCAGCGAGGCCATTAAAGAGCACCCGGAACTCGTAAAGAAATATATCGGTTCCGTAGTGCCCAGAAAAGATAATTTTTATGCTGCTCTCAATTCGGCAGTGTTCTCGGACGGGTCGTTCTGTTACATACCCAAAGGAGTGCGTTGTCCGATGGAGCTGTCTACATATTTCCGGATCAACCAGGCGGGGACCGGGCAGTTTGAACGGACATTGGTCATTGCGGACGAAGGGAGTTATGTGAGTTACCTGGAAGGGTGCACCGCCCCTATGCGCGATGAGAACCAGCTTCACGCTGCGGTAGTTGAACTGGTTGCCCTTGAAGATGCCGAAATAAAATACTCTACCGTTCAGAACTGGTTTCCGGGAGGAAAAGACGGTAAAGGCGGGGTGTATAACTTTGTGACCAAAAGAGGGTTGTGCGAAACCAATGCCAAGATTTCCTGGACTCAGGTAGAAACGGGCAGTGCCATTACCTGGAAATACCCCAGTTGTATACTGAAAGGCGATAACTCCGTCGGGGAATTTTACTCTATCGCCGTAACCAATAACTACCAGCAGGCAGATACCGGGACCAAAATGATCCATCTCGGAAAAAATACCAGGAGTACCATTATATCCAAAGGTGTTTCCGCGGGAAAATCACAGAACAGTTACCGGGGACTGGTGCAGATCAACAGCAGGGCCGAAAATGCACGGAACTTTTCACAGTGTGATTCCTTGTTGATGGGTAACAATTGCGGAGCGCATACCTTTCCGTACATAGAAGTCAAAAACAAAACAGCCCAGATAGAACACGAGGCTACGACCTCAAAAATCGGGGAAGACCAGATTTTTTACTGTAACCAGCGGGGAATCGATACGGAAAAGGCCATTGCGCTGATCGTTAACGGCTTTAGTAAAGAGGTCCTGAACAAACTTCCTATGGAATTTGCCGTGGAAGCACAGAAATTACTGGAAATATCCCTGGAAGGTTCTGTCGGGTAAAAAGCTTAAAAAATCACCGTTATTTATCGGAATACAATCGAACAGTAGTAATGCGAAAAAAAGTGGTTGCCGGGCCTTTGTCCTTCCGGGATAAAGAACAGGGTGCCGATTTTTAAAATTTTAAGAAGAAATGCTAAAGATAAACAACTTACATGCCGGTATAGAAGGCAAGGAGATATTAAAGGGGATAAACATTGAGGTGAATGCCGGGGAAGTACATGCCATTATGGGACCTAACGGTTCCGGTAAAAGTACGCTGTCTTCCGTTATCGCCGGCAAGGAGGAGTTTGAAGTTACGGAAGGGAACATTGTCTTCGGGGGAGAAGACCTGGAGGAACTTTCTGCGGAAGAAAGAGCACATAAAGGTATTTTCCTGTCCTTTCAGTATCCCGTAGAGATTCCCGGGGTATCGGTAACCAACTTTATGAAGACGGCTATCAACGAAACCCGGAAAGCACAGGGGCTCGAAGAGATGCCTGCCAGTGAGATGCTGAAGAAAATACGGGAAAAGTCAGAGCTTCTGGAAATAGACCGTAAGTTTCTTTCCCGTTCCCTGAACGAAGGATTCTCCGGAGGGGAAAAAAAGCGAAACGAAATCTTTCAGCTGGCCATGCTGGAGCCAAAACTGGCTATTCTCGATGAAACGGATTCCGGATTAGATATCGACGCCCTCCGTATCGTATCTAACGGGGTAAACCGCTTGCGTTCCAAAGACAATGCCGTAGTGGTAATTACCCATTACCAAAGGCTGCTGGATTATATCGTGCCGGATTTTGTACACGTTCTCCTCGACGGGAAGATCGTGAAATCCGGAGGCGCGGAACTGGCACATGAACTGGAGGAAAAAGGGTACGACTGGATAAAACAGGAAAAAGTTAGTAACTAGTTTCTTGTTTCTATAGTTTTTGGTTTCATGTTTTTATGCTAATGAATCCTTTGTCTTATGGCAACGATTACCAGTTTTGAGGATTTGGATATCTGGAAGGAAGCAAGGAGGTTGCATAAAGAGATTATAACTATTTCGAAAGATACGGATTTAAAACATGATTTTAAACTCCAATATCAGATAAAAGGATCTTCCGGGTCAGTGATGGATAACATTGCAGAAGGCTTTGAAAGGGATGGAAATATGGAATTTAAACACTTTCTTTCTATAGCAAAAGGTTCCGCAGGTGAGACAAGATCGCAATTGTACCGGGTATATTTCGGAAGAAAAACTGGAGAGATTGAAAAACGACTATAAAACCCTCAGTAAGCGCATTGCAAACCTGGTAATTTATTTGAATAAGAAAGATTACAAGGGGTTGAAATTCAAAGATGAGGGATAGGGAAACCGGAAACGCAGAAACCAGAAACAATAGAAACAGAAAACACAGAAACTTAAAGTGAGTGATGGAATTAAAAGATAAATTGGTTTCTTCTTTCTTCGCGTATGAAGACGGACTGGATGTGCATTCGCCCATACATGATATTTGTTCGGATGCGATGAAGAAATTTGACAAAAAGGGATTTCCTACCAAAAAAGAAGAAGCCTGGAAATATACTTCGTTAAATGCGGTGCTGAAACAGAACTACAGTCTTTCTCCGAAAGGGGATACAGGGTTGGAGTTCAAGGATGTAATGCGGTATTTTATCCATGACATAGATTCGTATAAAATAGCTTTTGTAGACGGCAGGTACAGTTCCAATCTGTCGGCTACCTCGCATGACGGCCTGGATATATGCCTTATGAGTTCTGCGTTGAGCAAACCTAAGTACAGGACGGTTATTGAAAAGTATTTTAACAGGACAGCGAATACGGAAGACAGCCTTACCGCTCTGAATACCGCTTTTTTAAAAGAAGGGGCGTTTATAAACATCCCCAAAGGGAAAGTGGTGGACAAACCTATTCAGATTCTTCATTTTTCTACAGGGAAAGAACCGGCAATGATGCTTCAGCCCAGAAACCTGGTTGTCGTAGGCGAAAATGCGCAGGTACAGATCATTGAGCGTCATCAGAGCCTTACGGAAAACCCGGTGCTCACCAATGTTGTGACCGAGATATTTGCAGGTAAGGAAGCTTTGGTAGATTACTACAAGATTCAAAATGACAACCATGCGGCTTCTCTGATAGACAATACTTATGTATCTCAGGAGAAAAACAGCCACGCTTCCGTACATACATTTTCTATAGGCGGAAACCTTACGCGCAATAACCTGAATTTCTATCACAGGGACGAGCATGTCACTTCCACACTTAAGGGAATTACTATCATTGGGGAAAAACAGCATGTGGATCATCATACCCTTGTAAATCATGTATATCCCCATTGCGAAAGTCACCAGGATTATAAGGGGATATATGCCGATCGCAGTACCGGGGTTTTCAACGGTAAGGTGATTGTGGAAAAAGAGGCGCAAAAGACTAATGCTTTCCAGCAGAACAATAATATCCTTCTGGATGATAAAGCCACGATTAATGCCAAGCCTCAATTGGAGATATTTGCCGATGACGTAAAATGTTCGCACGGATGTACTATCGGACAACTGGACGAAGAGGCATTGTTTTACCTTCGTTCCAGGGGGATTCCAATGAAAGAGGCGAAGGCCCTGCTTATGTATGCCTTTGCCAATAATGTTCTCGAAAGTGTAAAAATACCGGAAGTAAAAGCGCGCATTAACAAGCTCATCGCAAAAAAACTGGGTGTTAATCTCGGTTTTGAACTTTAATAAGCTAAGGGAAAAAGAGGTAAAGAGTTAAGAAGTAAAAGAGTAAAAGTTGAAAAAATGGGAACGTATAATTCATTCGAAGACCTTGAGGTGTATCAAGATACACTGACTTTTACTGTAGAAATCTTTGACTTACTCAAAAAAGAAGTTTTCCGGTATGAATATGCTTTGAATGAACAGATCAAAAAAGCTGTTATCTCTATTTCAAACAATATTTCTGAAGGATTTGAACGAGAGACAGATAGGGAGTTGGTTCGTTTCCTGTATATCGCAAAAGGTTCGGCAGGAGAAGTTCGGAACTTACTTAATATTTTACAGAAAATAGACTATATAGAAGAAAAGGAGTGTGAAAAGTTAAAAAATCGGTGTTGCTCATTTCAAAACAATTAGCTAATTACATCAAATATGTAAAAAAGAGAAGTCCTATGTTGTTTAGATTATTCTCATTTATATACTTTTAGTTTTTAACTTCTTAACTCTTTAACTCATTATTTTTTTTTGCAATGGCCACTACAATACCACATACTGTCCCATTTGACGTAGAGGAAATACGAAAGGATTTCCCTATACTGCAACGACAGGTTAACGGAAAACCTTTGGTGTATTTTGACAATGCAGCGACTTCACAGACACCACAGGTGGTTATAGATGCCATTGTAGATTATTATTCCAGGTATAATGCCAACATACACCGTGGTGTTCATACCCTGTCGCAAGAAGCTACCGATGCTTATGAGCAAGCGCGGATAAAGCTGCAGAAACATTTTAATGCGGCAAAAGCATATGAAATGATTTTTACTTCGGGCACAACACACGGTATCAACCTGGTTGCGAACGGATTTTCTTCTTTACTGAAGAAAGGAGATGAGATCATCGTATCGGCTATGGAGCACCATTCCAATATTGTTCCCTGGCAGATGCTATGTGAAAAAACAGGAGCCGTGCTCCGGGTTATCCCCATGAACGAAGAAGGAGAATTGGTAATGGATGCCTATACGGACCTGCTCTCTGAAAAGACCCAGTTGGTATTTTGCAACCATATTTCCAATGCACTCGGTACGGTAAACCCCATAGAAGAGATTATAGAAAAGGCACATGGTGTTGGCGCTGCGGTCCTGATCGACGGGGCACAGGCCTGTCCGCATGTTAAACCGGACGTACAGGCCCTTGACGTGGATTTTTATGTGGCATCGGCACACAAAATGTGCGGGCCTACCGGTGTAGGGGTACTTTACGGAAAAGAAAAATGGTTACAGGAACTCCCACCCTACCAGGGTGGCGGTGAAATGATCGCCGAAGTGACGTTCGAAAAAACCACGTATGCCGGCCTGCCCCATAAATTCGAAGCCGGAACGCCCAATATTTGTGGCGGTATCGCTTTTGGAGTGGCAGTAGATTACCTGAATGGTATTGGTTTCGATAAGATAGAAGCCTATGAAAAGGAATTACTGTCTTATGCTACCGAAGAGCTTCTTAAGATAGAAGGTCTGCGTATTTACGGAACTTCCGATCACAAAACTTCGGTTATTTCCTTTAATCTTGAAGGTGCCCATCCGTATGATATAGGCACCATTGTGGATAAACTCGGAATTGCAGTGCGAACCGGTCATCATTGTGCGCAACCTATAATGGATTATTATAAAATACCCGGTACCGTAAGGGCCAGTTTTGCATTTTATAATACCAGGGAAGAAATCGATGCGTTGGTGACTGCCGTGAAAAAAGCTGCACAAATGCTGAGATAAAGATATATTTGCTGTATGTCGGATAAGGTATATAATACGATGTGTTTCAGGTAAGTGAATGGGAATCAATAAAAAAGCGGATTAGAAGTGCTCATATCAAAATAATTTCTAAATTTGCACCTCGCTAACAAACAGGACAAAACTACTAAACAACACCATAATAATGTCTTATACAGTGCCTGAACCCAAGATTTTTGCATGTGAGCAAAGTATGGTCCTCGCAGAAAAAATTGCAGAGTCTTTCGGGACAGAATTAGGACGTGTAACGTTCTCTAAATATAGTGACGGTGAATTTCAGCCGTCTTTTGAGGAATCGATAAGGGGGTCCAGGATATTTATAATCGGCTCTACCCACCCCGGAACGGAAAACCTGATGGAAATGCTGCTTATGCTCGATGCCGCCAAAAGGGCTTCGGCACGGCACATAACCGCTGTTTTACCGTATTTCGGATGGGCCAGGCAGGATAGAAAAGATAAACCGAGAGTTCCCATAGGGGCCAAATTAGTGGCCAAGTTACTGGAAACTGCCGGTGCAACCAGGATCATTACCATGGACCTGCACGCAGACCAGATACAAGGCTTTTTTGAAAAACCGGTAGATCATTTATTTGCATCTACTATATTTTTACCCTACCTGGAGTCTCTTAAGCTGGATAACCTTACCATCGCATCACCGGATATGGGAGGTTCCAAACGGGCCTATGCCTATTCCAAGTTCCTGGAAAGCGACGTGGTGATCTGCTACAAACAGCGCAAGAAAGCCAATGTTATAGACCATATGGAACTGATAGGCGATGTGAATGGAAAGAATGTGGTTCTGGTAGACGATATGGTAGATACGGCGGGAACCCTTACCAGGGCGGCAGACCTGATGATAGAAAAAGGAGCGATCAGTGTACGGGCCATTACCACACATGCCCTGCTGTCCGGCAATGCTTATGAAAGGATAGAAAACTCCAAGCTGGAGGAATTGATCGTAACCGATTCTATTCCGCTGAAGAAAGAAAGTCCGAAAGTGAAGGTGCTGACCTGTGCCAATCTTTTTGCAGATGTTATGCAAAGGGTACATCAGAACACCTCTATCAGTTCTAAATTTTTGATGTAGTCCGTTGAACGGATTACAGGAATAAAGAGAAATGTTTTAATTTTTATATATAATGAAGTCAATTACAATTAAAGGATCTCAAAGAGAAAGCGTGGGCAAAGCGTCGACTAAAGCCTTACGTAATGCTGAAAAGGTTCCTTGCGTACTTTACGGAGGAGATAGCCCTTTACACTTTTCGGCAGACGAGTTAGCGTTTTCCAAATTGGTTTACACTCCGGACGTACACACCGTAGTGATTGACCTGGAAAACGGGGGGAAATACAATGCAATCCTGCAGGACATTCAGTTCCACCCGGTAACAGATAAAATTTTGCATATCGATTTTTACCAGATGCATGATGATAATGAAGTTACACTGGAAATCCCTGTTAAGATCGAAGGAACCGCTCCCGGTGTTATAAAAGGTGGGGTATTGCGTCTTACGAAGCGTAAGCTTAAAGTAAAAGCGCTTCCTGCGAACTTGCCCGATTACATAGTTGCAAATATTTCCGGAATGGAAATCGGTAACAAACTGTATGTTACTGCTCTTGGCAATGATGATTATAAGATATTACATCCTGAGAATACCGTGGTGTGCCAGGTGAGAATATCACGTGCGGCCATGAAAGCTGCGCAGGAAGCTGCGAAGGCAGAGAAAACCGGCAAATAATTGCATACCATATTTTTGTAGAAACATCCCGGCTCTTGTCGGGATGTTTTTTATTTTTACCTGTTACAAAACGGTATATAATGCTGTCTTTTATAAAAAACATTTTTAAAGAAAAAGAACCATCCGTATCTAAGGAAGAAGACACTATGAAGAAGTTTTTGATCGTAGGCCTGGGAAATATCGGGAAAGAATATGAAAATACCCGGCATAATATCGGTTTTAAAGTGTTGGATTACCTGGCAGAAAAAGAATCTCTTCCGTTTGAGACTGCCAAATTAGGGGACAAGTCTTTGTATAAAGTAAAAGGGAGAAGTCTTATTCTGTTAAAGCCCGCTACCTATATGAACCTGAGCGGTAAAGCGGTAAAATACTGGATGGATAAGGAAAAAGTGCCCCTGGAGAATGTGTTGATCATTACAGATGACATAAACATTCCTTTCGGGACAATCCGTTTGAAGACCAAAGGGAGTGACGGCGGGCACAATGGGCTGAAGGATATACAGACACAGTTGAATACTACACAATACAACAGGTTTCGTTTTGGAGTTGGCGCTGAATTTACCAAAGGCAGACAGATAGATTACGTTTTGGGAGAGTGGAGTGAAGAAGAAAACAAAGCCCTTCCCGAGCGTTTGGGAAAGGCTTGTGAACTTATACGGTCTTTTGCCACTGCGGGAATTACGAATACCATGAATGCATTTAACGGCAAGTAAGACAAATCCGCTTTAAACATGCTCTTAGTTATATTTTAGCCGGGTTAATCTACTTTAAAGATAAAAACCTCCGATTGAGAGCGGTTACCCTGGGAATCTTTTGTGACAACACTCCAGTAATACACCGTTTTAGGGCTGACACTTACACCTTCCAGTTCACTTTCTTCGAGATCGGTTGCAATAGACGTTTCCGGTGGGTTCGAATTTCCGAAATATACATCATATCCTATGATATCTCCGTCTATATCATTGCCTTCCCATTGCAGGGAAACAGTGCCGTTTTCCGCGGTAATATTTTCACCGGGTTCGGGAGAGATTGCCGTTGCGGGGAATGGTGCATATGATTCCACACCGTCGCCGGCATTGTAGAATTTCCAGTTTTCACTTTCGGTGGTTTCCGGGATTTCGGTGCTAATGGAAGTCACCGTCCAGGAATAAGGCTCCCCTTTTTGTAACACAACTTCCAGGGAGGTCGCTTCTGTGCTGAATTCCTGGCTCGTACCATCATTCAGGTTTTGTACCCGCAGGCGATAACTATCCGTGTGTTCGGAAGGTTCCCATTCGAAAGGAATTCTGCTGTCGTGGTCATTTATGGAAACACCGGCAGTACACTCCGAATTGTTTTCCGGGAATATAAGGGTGGCCATTCCTGGTTCCGAAGGAGTATTGTCATCATCACTGCTACAGCTCATGATCATAGATGCAAGTACAATACCCAGGCCTAAAACTAATTTTTTCATTGTTCGTAGTATTGGTTAAAACTAAGAAATTTTGTCTCTTTCCGGTTAAAAAGGATTATAATTTTACCATTTTAAAGGTTTTTTTGAATTGTTTGCCCTCAATTTTTATGAGGTAAACACCCGGCACAAGATTAGATGCGTGTAATTCAAATTCGTCACCTCCGTTGTTCCTGTTGTACTTCTGGATCATTACCACCTGCCCGGTGAGGGAAAAAACAGAGATGTGAATGTCTCCTTCAATAGCATTTCCTATGAACACCCTGGTAGTCTCCCGGAAAGGATTAGGGTAAATTACCACATCATCCGGGGCTACATAGATCTTTTCGCGATATTCTCCCTGGCAGTCTTTACCTGTTTTAACGGTTAATTCGTTTTCCCCGGGTTCCAAATCCAGGGATATTTTTCCTTCGGAAGTTTGTGTGGTCATTCCGTTTAACTCTATAGTGTAAAGCTCTCCTCCCCGGAGTTCCAGTTCTACCGTACGCCTGGCTTCATTTATTGCAGAGAGTACAGCCAGTTCTTCCGGTTGCGCAATGGTCAGGTCAAAACACTGCTCGAAATCCGGATAGCCATCCACGGTGATACACATCGTATAGTTCCCCGCGGCAAGCCCGGTAGTTTTCCAGAAGTACTGGAAAGACCCCGTAATTTCCCCGCCGTTTTCCCCGCTGATCACAGCCTGGTAATCCAGTATTTCAAGAGCCTCCACGCTTATGGAGCCGTCCTGGTTCCCACGACAGGTTTCACTGGTGGCTTTAAGTGTAAAATTGTCTGCTGTCAAATCTAAAGAAGGAGGTTTCGAGCAGATATCCAGTGAAAAGGAATTCAGGGTCCCGCCGTCCAAAGCAAAACCGTCTTCAACAGTTAAGGTCCATGTTCCTTCTGTGTCTTCTCCGTGGAATGCTTCAAACAATTCCTGTGGTTGTATGTTACCGCTGACTACAGGTGATGTGGTGCTACACTCCAATGGAGATCCCGTATCACTGAAAGATGCGTTTATATCGTCATTACCCCCGCATACGCCTTCCAGAATAACCACTGTAGTTCCGGATGGGGACGTAAGGCTTACGGTAAGATCGGAAACGTAAGTGTGGGAAATATTCAATCCCAGGGTTAAGTCCGTCAATTGTCCTGCCTCGGTTATTTCAATAGAAGATGTTACCGTATTGGCGCTGGCACTATCGATGATGACCGGGGTGTTATTTTCCGTCATATCGCAACTGGGAGCGGAGGTGGAGGTATGGAAGTAGAAGGTGTCACTGTATTCTCCTTCGCCGCAGAATCCTACGATTTTCACCCTCCAGTAATAGGTCTTCTCATATTCCAGTTCCTGCGGATTATAGCCGGGTTCCGTAACGGAAGTTTCATCGATTACGGAAGAAAAATCTTCATCGGTCGCTATCTGAATAGTATAAGATTGTATATCGGCGACTTCTTCCCATTGCAGGGTGATACCTGTGTTTACATCACTGGCGTTATAGGGGGAAATCAATGCTACAGCGCCAAGCTCGGCACTATCGTGTACGTCCATGGTAATTTCACTTTGGTCGGTAAGGCCTGCTTCCGTTTCTCCGGCAATGGAAAATGTATAAGTCCCGAGAGCTGTGCTTTCTATTCCGGAAACCGTAACATGTATTTCGGTATCTCCTTCTGTTGCTACGGCCGGTTCGAAATTCACATTTATTCCTTCGGGAATATCCATGGCGGAAAAAGCTACTTCCTCGTCAAATCCGGGAGAAGCCTGGTAGGTAAAGGAAAATTCCAGGTCGTCTGGTTTGCATGCGATAAATTCGGTGTTTTCGAAAGAAAGGGCAAATTCCCGGATAGACAGGTCTCCCTTGCTGACAGCAAAGAAAACATTGTCTACTGCCTTTATAAGGATCCGCCCGGTATCCGTATTCACATTATCCGGAAAAGTAATTTCATGGCTTCCGTTGTTTTCCACATTTTCAGCTATCGGGATGAGTTCGGAAAAGTCATCGGAAGCAGCGAATAGTATATCTACGGTTTGTACATTGATATCCCCGGTATTCGTTCCGCCAACATCCCAGGTAACGGTTTGGGTACTTCCGGAAGCAATATTTCCGGGAGTATCATGGGACGTAACCGTAAAAGGGCCGGCTTCACCACTTACGGTGAGCGTTAAATTATCGCTATTATTGGCCGCTCCCCCGGCACGGTTATCTCTTACGGTCAACCGGAAATTGAGTTCCCTGGCTACTTCAGGGATCACTTCCCATTGCGAGGCGGTACTGCCTTCCAGTATCGTAGAAATTGCCGGGAAGTAGCGTGTTTTGGATGTAGAGGGCATTCTGGAGCGAAATACAGGCCCTGAAGTTGCTGTCGCACTGGGAAACGGGCTTAAAGCATCGTCTTCATCCATTTGTTCCCAGCAATAGGTCAGTTCGTCATCACTGTCCGCATCGGTGCTTTCACCGGTTAGCATAAAAGGAGTGCCTTTCGGGATGGTGTAATCCGGCCCTGCATCGGCCGTAGGTACGTTGTTTCCGGTGGGCGTATCGGTCTGGCAGGTTGTCGTTTTCACGTAGTTAGTAACCTGCTCTATGCTGAAGGCGTGGAAATAGGGATCACTGTGAGGCTGTACGTCCGTAGCGCCGGTTATGCCCGCATATCCCATAATGGTGGAACCGCTTCCCGGTTCAAAATGAGCATCTGTTGTTTCGTTCCGAACGGTAAAAGTATGGTTGGCGCCGAATTGATGTCCCATTTCGTGAGCTACATAATCCACATCAAAATTATCGCCTGCGGGAGTGGAGTGAGAAGTGAAAGCACTACCTTTTCTGTTATCCACGCATACGCACCCGATGCACCCGGCATTTCCGTTATCGCTCCCCTGAACAAACAGATGGCCTACATCATAATTTTCTTCGCCGATAACATCGCTCAGCGTGCTTTGCAATTGACTGTTAAAGCTTCCGGTGTACGGATCGGAATCCGGATCGGTATAGATTACTTCGTCCGTATTTTCGATCAGCACTGTTGTAATGGCAAAATCGTTCTCAAAAAGGGCGTTTACCCTGGTCATGGTAGTATTTATAGCAGCCAGGGCATCTTCTTTTGTGCCTCCGAAATATTGGGTGTATTCCCCGGTGGCGGATAGGGCCAGGCGATAGGTTCTCAAAGTGCTGTCATCCGCATTCCTGCCGGTAACTGCTCCGGTTTTTTGAATGACATCGTCCCGGACGGTACATTCGAAGCTGGACATGGCCTTTGATTTTTTTCTGTCGTAAACGATATAGTGTTTTCTGTCTTCGGAATAAGGTTCTATGAATACGGATCCGTGGTCACCGGAAAGTTTCATGCTGTGCAGTCCCAGGTGTGAAATACTGAAACGGATCGTAGCGGAAGGATCGTCTATACCCTGTCCTGCGTACGATTTTATTCCCGGGTATCTCGCGGCAAGAGCAGGATGCATTACCGGGGCCTCGAAAACGCGGAATTTTTCCATTTTCCCATCGGCATCAGGAAACTCTAACACTGTATTTGATCTTCCTGCATTTTGTCCTCTGAGGGGTGCATCCCGGAGTGATGCTTTCAGGTTTTCTATATTTAAAGTATAGGTTTTTCCGGAAGACAGATGTGTCTTACCCGGCAATATTTGTGATCTTCCCGCGTCGTTTACCGGGTTCCATAGGGAGTTTTGTCCGTAGCCGGCAAACAGGCATATGGAAAAAACGATAAAGAGTAATTTTTTAATCATGATTTGAGTTTAGGTTTATATGGTAATCAATGGGTGCATTGGTTTTATTCCCGGAAAATTCTGCATTATGTTTGTGGAATGATCCGGGAATTGAATTATCTCTTTCTGAAGGCTCCCTGTTGTACGGAAGGAGCATTTAGGATGGTTTTTTCCTTTTTCTTTGCACTTCGTGAAGCGTCCCAGGCAAATACAGGGCCACTGTACTGTCCGGTTACCGCAGAACCATCTTCTTTAGTGATGGTGTATTCAATGCGTTCTACCGAAGTTTCGGCACCTGTCCACGGGTTCATTCCTGTTACTTCCAGGGTAATACTCTCAAAGGATTCTTCTGCTCCCACCCACGGGTTATCATCATAATAAACCTGTGCGTCCAGGATTTCAGGCAAGGTCCCGGCCAGATAGGTATATGTACCGTTTGAAGGGAATACGAGATCTCCGGTATCCGGCTGTTCCAATGCAATATAAATATACAGGTCATTGGGATAACTGGCCGTACCGTCACCGTTATCTATTTCCAGGAAAGGGTTGAATGCCCATATGGATTCCAGCCCGTTTTCGCCCTGGAAGGTCCCGAAGTAAGCAAAAGTACCCGTCGGAGTTTCATAAGTGGTGTCATTCAGAACAAAGAAGTTATCCGATACGTTAATTTCAACAGGATCGCTGGTGAATTCCCCGTAGACGGCTGTTATGGTGTAAGTTCCTGTTTCTTCGGGTGTAAACGTGTTGCCTTCTGTTTCTTCCCCGCCGACCATAATGGTTGCTTCGGAAGTGATATCTATATCGTCATCGGCAAAAACCGTAAAGGTTACGGATTCACCCAGAAGAATATCGCTTTTGTCCGCTTCGACCGAAATGGAGTTCGGCAGTACTTCAATGTCGATCGGAGCACTTTCCAGACCGGCATAGGTTGCCATTGCAGAGAAAGTTCCCGGTCTTTCCGGTAAGAACCTTTCCCGTTCCAGGGTATCCCCGTCTACGGCGATCACGGATTCGTAGGTAACGTCAATCCCCGTATCCGTTGTAACGAGAAAGGAAAATACCTCTCCGAGATTCAGAGTGGTCTGTTCCGAGGAAATTTCTATGGAAGAGGCCTTACGGTCCACTGCAATCACTTCGTAATGGGAGGCGGTAATGAGGTTTTTAAAACTTGCCTTTACCTCGTAAGTACCGGTTTGGGCAGGGGTAAAAGTATTTTCTTCCAGTACCTTATTGTTTACGGTTATGGTAGAGGAGGAGGTAACGTCATCTCCTTTATTTGTGGTAACGGCGAAAGTTATAGTTTCTCCCACCTGTACCATTGTAGTGTCGGCGCTTACGGATAAGGAACCGGAACTATCGTTGCCGGAATCATCGTCGCTATCGCACGAGCTCCAGAAAAGGATTCCAATACATAGAAAAAAGAAGTAAAAAATTCTCATAGGCGTAGATTAATGTTAATAATATAAGATCGGGGTAACGAATATAAGAATTATTTAACATTAAATATCGCTGTGAGTAATAAAAAATATTTTCCGGGTGTCGAAATGAGAGTTTTTTAAAAACAGGAGGTATTTCTTATCTTTTTACGATTTTCGCGGTTTTACGAATGTCTTTTCCTTTGATTTTTACCAGGTATACGCCCGGGGGAAAGGAGTACAGTCCCAAATCCATATGCTCGCGGGCATCGGCAAGGCTTTGGGAGATCATAAGTTTACCGGAAAGGGAATACACGGATATATGGAGTTCTCCGGAGATATTGCTGCCGATGTAAGCACTGGCACTGTCGGTAAACGGATTGGGATAGATCACCACATCGTCCGGAGCGATGTAAATATCCTCTTCGTAAATACCCTGACATGGTTTGTCCGTTCTGACAACAATGGTGTTTTTCCCCGATTTCAGGTTCAGGGCTATATTGTTTTCCGTAGTTTCCACGGGGGTTCCGTTTAGTTCAATGGCGTATAATTTCCCGCCTTCCAGTTGTAGTTTAACGGTATTGTTTGCTGCGCTGACTTCGGAATGGACGGACAGGTCTCCGGATGGCGCTACCGCAACATCAAAGCACTGTATGTACACCGGGTTGTCTTCTACGGAAAAGCACAGTTGATAAGTGCCGGGCTCCAGGTTGGCAGCTTGCCAGCTGTCCGTGAAGTTTTCCGTGATGTCCACGCCGTTTCCGCTGAATTCCACCTGGTAGTTCAGCGCAATTTCTGCCTGGACATTGATAATGCCGTCCCTGGTATTTTTACAGGATTCGTCCGTTATCCTGATCCTGAAATTATCTGCCGCGGGAGAAGGGCACCTGGTAATACCGAAAGAATGGATAGCGCCGCCATCCTGGGGATGGGCATCTGTAACCGTGAGTGTCCAGGTTCCCTGTATGGACTCCCCGCGAAACCGGGTAAGGGACTCATCGGGTTTTACGGTACCGCCTATAGCCGGGTTATTGTTACATCGGACAGGTTCGCCCGTTGCACTGAATACGGCATTTATATTCTCTGCCTCGTCACACACTCCCGAAAGAATGCGTACGGTAGTACCGGAGGGTGAAGTGAGGGTAACGGTAAGATCGGATACCCATGTATGCGCTATGTCCAGCGACAGGGAAATGCCGCCTGTGATAATATCGTCATCCGTGATGGTCAGGGATGATGTAACTGTTGAAGCCTGGGCTGCCGGAATAACTACGGTATTATTGCTGGTGTATGTTTTGCACTGTGTTTCCAGTGTGCGGAATGAGAAAGCGTTACCGTATTCCCCTTCGCCACAGGAATTTTTCGGTTTTACCCTCCAGTAATAGGTATGGTCATTTTCCAGGTTTTCGGGTTCGTAATAAGGAAAAGCTACCGATGCGGTTTCCAGTATCGGGGAAAAATCACTTTCCGCAGACAGTTGAATTTCGTAAGTCTCTGTATTTGGCGATTCTTCCCATTCGAGAGTAATTCCGAAGGAAGGGCGCAGTTCTTCTGTCCCGTTTGCCGGGGCCGAAAGAGCCACATTTTCAAAATCTTCGTTATATACCTGTAGTGACAAAGGGATTTCCCTGACCTGTTCTCCGGACGTTCCTTTTACCGTGATGTCGTATTCTCCCGGAGCGGAAAAACCTGTGATTTTAACTTCTACCGGGGTGCCGTCCGAAGTTGCCGAACCTGGGGTGAATGTGGCATTAAGGCCCGCGGGGATTTCCGCGGTAAACCCGGTTTCGTCATTAAACCCGTCGTATGCCCGGTATACAAAAGAAAAGATAGCTTCTCCCGGGAGACATACTTTTTCGGACAGGCTTTCGAAATCCAGAACGAAATCGCTCGGCTCCACGGTAAGGTTTGCCGGGTTGACGGCAAAGAAGATATTTCCCTGCGGCTTTATCATGATCCTGGCATTTGCAGTATGGATATCCCCGGGAATAAGCACCGTGGCAGATCCGTTGTTCGGTACACCTTCGGCGAGGGTTACGGGATCGTTAAAACTGCTGTCCGTAAAAAGAAGGATATCTGCAAGTTCCGCAGAAATAGCTCCCGTATTGGTTCCTGCGACGTCCCAGGTTATGGTCTCCGTATCTCCGCCGGCTATTGTTTTTTCATTTTGATGAGAAGTTATAATAAAGGGACCTCCATCGTTAGTTACGGTAATATTCACGTCGTCTCTTGCCGTTTGCCCCCCTGCCGTATTGTTGTCACGTACCAGAAAGGAGAAGTTCAATTCGCGCCGAACAGATGGGAGTGCCTCCCATGTGTTTGCCAGTTCGCCGGAGAGAATGTCGTTTAACCTCGGAAAATACCGCACCGGTTCTTCACCAGGATTATAAGAGCGGAAAACAGGGCCACCGGTAGAAGATGCTTCCGGGTAACCTCCGTATATCTGGTTGTCTGTCTGCTCCCAGTTATAGGACAAGTTGTCCCCGTCCGGATCGGAAGCAGTCCCCGTAAGAACAAAAGGCGTACCTGCCGGAATAACATAATCCGGACCCGCATTTGCCGAAGGGACATGGTTACCTGTGCTTTGCAGCGTGGCACAGGTACTGTTCCCTTCCGTGATGTTCTCCCAGATCTGGGCAATGCTGACCGCGTGGAAATAGGGGTCACTGTTATTTTGTATATTAGGGGGGCATATGCCGGCATATGCCATAATGGTAGAACCACTTCCGGGTTCTACGGCAGTTCCGTTGCTTATTTCACCACCACAATTGTTGTTGAAAGTATGTGTGGCCCCGAACTGGTGCCCCATTTCGTGGGCTACATAATCTATTGCAAAAGGGTCGCCCACGGGCGAGGACGTTCCGGTTACCCCCATTGCTTTTGATACGGTACAGGGGGAGTTAAGCTGTGCGATTCCGCCGGCTCCCGTACTGAAAACATGGCCTATATCGTAATTTCCGGTTCCGATGATATTGTCGATAATAGGCTGTATTTCATCTATAAGTGTCCTTCCTTCGTTATTGGTCATTCCGTCCGTGTCTGCGTCGAGGAAGATAAGTTCGTCATTGTTGTCTATAAGCTGCATGGTGAGAGACATATCTCTTTCGTAAATGCCATTGACACGGGTCATAATGGTGTTCATGGCAGAAAGTACGGCCGCCTTTTTTTGTGTACTTGTCCCGTTGTTTACCCCGGCGGCATCGATGTGATATTGTGCAAATTCCCCGGTGCATGCCAGGGCAAGGCGAAAAATTCTCATTTGTCCGTCATCCGGCCCTCTTTGTGCCGCCGGATTTTTTAATCCCATGGTCTTGGCTTCTTCTCTTGCCATACATTCGAAATCCCGGTCATAGGAAGAAAAGGATTGCCGGGATGCCAGGAAATAAGTGTCTTTACTTTGTTCGTCCGGATTGATGTAATAGGTGTCTGCCTTGTCATAGATTACGCCGTGGAATCCGAAATCATCCGTACTGAAACGTATCTTCGTATGCGGATTGACCACCGACCTTCCGGAATACGATTTTATACCGGGATACTTTTGGGAGAGTTTTTCGGAGAGAACCCGGATTTCTGTCACTTCAAAATCTTCCATGGCCCCGTTTTTAACCGGGAAGGAAACCACTTTTTTTCCTTTGCCCTGTAAAGTAGTGGTACGGGTATTGTGCGTTGCGCCCAATGTGCTTTTCAGGCTGTTTAATTCCAGTTGGTATCCATCTGCTTTCTGTCCCGAACGGAGAATGGAGGCCGGCTGATGATCAAGAGAGACTTTTTTCCACGGGTTTTGCTGTGCATTTGCGGACAGGATAAGGAAAAGCAGGGGTATAAAAGAAAGTAGGAATCTTTTCATAGGTTGGATATATAATTGTAAATGTAAATAAAATTTAGAATTAATACCGTGGAAAAAGGAGGCTTCACTTCCGGTTTCTACGGTTTAACCTGTTGGTTTTGACAATCCGGTGTTGGATAAATTCCATAGACAGGCTGCGTAAAAGGTGGTTTACAATACCTTTTTATGAGGGGGAATATGGGATTTAGACAATTAAAATTTGTTACTTTGTAGTGTTGGATAAAAATCTTTATTCGTGATTATTAAAAAAACGCTTTCAGACGATAGTGAAACCGGCTTTTCTGTAGTAACGATAGGTACTTTTGACGGAGTGCATATAGGCCACAGAAAAATACTAGATAAACTTATTTCGAGTGCGCAGGCCAATAATCTGAAATCTACCATTTTTACATTTTTCCCCCATCCGCGAATGGTTTTGCAGCAGGACGCGGATATAAAACTGATAAATACCCTGGATGAAAAAATATCCATACTGGGGAAAAGCGGTCTGGATCAACTTATCATACACCCCTTTACCCGGGAATTTTCCCGGCTTACGGCCATAGAGTTCGTAAAGGATATTATAGTGGAGAAACTCCGTGCCAAAAAAGTGATCATAGGTTATGACCACCGTTTCGGCAGAAACCGTACGGCAACGATCGAAGACCTCGTGAAATTCGGGGAAGCTTACGATTTTGAAGTAGAAGAGATAGGGGTGGAAGAGGTTAATGAGGTGTCGGTAAGTTCCACTAAAATACGAAAAGCATTACATGAAGGAGATATGGAAACGGCCAATCTGTATCTCGGTTATGATTTTATGCTTACCGGAGAAGTGGTAAAAGGCAAGGGACTGGGAAGACAGATCCGTTTTCCTACGGCTAATCTGCGGATTGCGGAAAAATATAAACTCATTCCGCGAAACGGTGTTTATGTGGTGAAGAGTGATATCGCCGGAAAAACCGTATATGGAATGATGAATATCGGTTTTAACCCTACCGTAAACGGTACTACACGGTCCATAGAAATACACTTTTTTGATTTTGACCGGGATATTTACGGAGAAAAAATACAGGTGGATATGCTGAAAAGGCTGCGGGATGAGGTTCGTTTTGAATCGGTGGAAGCCTTGTCGGCCCAACTGGACAAAGACAGGGAAAAAGCCCTTGATTATATAGGAAAACTATAAGGAATTTTTAATTTTATAAAACGGTACACCCCCCCTGGCCCCCCTCAAGGGGGAATTATTCGTCTTTTTAAAAGACCGTTACAGTTCCCCCTTGAGGGGGGCAGGGGGGTGTTAGAAACCTCATCTATAATATCCATAAATATCCATGACTGCTTTCCTGTTTAAGCGTATAGACAATGCCCCGCTCATCGTTTTCCGGATCCTTTTCGGACTGCTGATCTTCCTGGAATCGGTCGGAGCCATATTTACCGGGTGGATAAAAAGAACATTGATACAGCCGGAATTCACGTTTAATTTTATCGGTTTCGATTGGCTGCAGCCGCTTCCCGGCAACTGGATGTATGTCTACTATGCCGTGATGGGACTGTTCGGGTTGTTTGTTATGATAGGGTATAAATACCGCTGGAGCATGGCAGCCTTTACGCTGATGTGGACAGCAACATATCTCATGCAGAAGGCATCCTATAACAATCATTATTACCTGCTTATCCTCATATGTCTGCTCATGCTGGTACAACCGGCAAACCGTTATCTCTCCGTCGATGCGAAACAAAATGAGAATCTCCGGGATATCTCCATGCCCGGGTGGTGTTCGGTTATCATTATTCTTCAGGTTGGCATTGTATATACCTATGCTTCCGTGGCGAAGTTGTATCCGGACTGGTTGAATTATACGGTTGTGGAAAACCTGATGCTGGGCAGAAAAAATTACCCGGTTGTCGGCGCGTTATTACAGCAACATTGGGTGCATGTATTTATCACCTGGGCAGGGATGCTTTTCGATGGTCTTGTAGTGCCGTTATTGCTCTGGAAACCTACGAGAAAGATTGCATTTGTGGCATCCGTTGTTTTTCATCTCTTTAATTCTTTTGTCTTCCAGATAGGGATATTTCCATATATGTCGCTCGGCTTTACCCTCTTTTTCTTTGAACCCCGGGTCATAAGGAACATTTTTCTGAAAAAGAAACCGCTATATACCGCCGGTGAAATGAGGGTGCCCGAATACAAGAATCTTATTTTATATGTGGGAACGGTTTACTTTCTCATACAGCTTGCCCTTCCGCTGCGTCACTGGTGTATTCCCGGGGATGTACTCTGGACGGAAGAAGCCCACCGGATGAGCTGGCGTATGATGTTGCGCAGCAAGGGGGGATATATGCATTTTAAGGTAGTGGACAAGGACAGTGGAAAAACAGAAATGGTTTATCCCAAAGACCGTCTTTCTTTCAAGCAACGGAGGATCGTGGCTACCAAACCGGATGTCATATGGCAGTTTGCACAACGCCTGAAAAAGGAATACGCCGCGCAGGGAAAAGATGTGGCTGTATATGCCGTAGGTAAAGTGAGCGTTAACCGCAGACCCGCAAGTCCTTTTATAGATCCTCAAACGGACCTTGCCGCGGAGAAGTGGAACCCTTTCCGGCACAGTACCTGGATATTGCCTGAACCCTGGGGGGAAGAGCAATTATCATCTCCGGAATCAGACAGGCGGAATTCAAAGGAAAATAACCCCTGAAATTGACTGAAATCTTCTTAAATTTGTCGTTCGCCCGGAAAAAAGGCGGACAGGATTTTTTTCAATATAAAAATTACCTATTTAACAATGCTGCAATTACAATTTATTAGAGAGAACAAAGACCGGGTGATTCGCGGACTGGAAAAGCGAAACCTGGGTAAGGAAGCCGAAGAGCTGGTAAACGAGGCGCTACGGCTGGATGAAGAACGCAGAAGGGTTCAGGCTGCATTAGACAATACCCTGGCAGAATCTAATAAATTGTCGAAAGAGATAGGTAACCTGTTCAAAAGCGGGGATCATCAGAAAGCGAACGAGCTCAAAGAAAAGACCGCCGTACTCAAAACAGAATCCAAAGAGCTGAATGAAAAGCTCAACGAAACGGCTGTAACCCTTAACGAGGTGTTGTACCGTATACCTAATGTACCTCATGAAACCGTTCCTCCGGGAACTTCAGACGAGGATAACGTAGAAGTTTTCCGTATGGGAGATATCCCACAGCTGGAAGAAGGGGCTTTGCCGCACTGGGAACTGGCCAAAAAATACGATCTGATCGATTTTGATCTCGGCAGTAAGATCACCGGGGCCGGTTTTCCTGTCTATAAAGGTAAGGGAGCCAGGTTGCAAAGGGCATTGATAAGCTATTTCCTGGATAAGAACCGCGAAGCAGGATATTTCGAGTATTTCCTGCCGTATTTTGTCAACGAAGCTTCCGGTTACGGAACCGGGCAGTTGCCGGATAAAGAAGGGCAAATGTACCATATAGAAAAAGACGATCTTTATGTGATCCCTACCGGGGAAGTACCGATAATGAATTGTTACCGGGATACCATTGTACAGGAAGACGAACTTCCCGTAAAAGCCACGACGCATACGCCGTGCTTCCGCAGAGAAGCGGGGTCTTACGGCGCTCATGTAAGAGGGCTGAACCGCCTGCACCAGTTCGAAAAAGTAGAGATCATTCAGATTACCCGTCCGGAAAATTCCTATAAGGCCCTGGATGAAATGGTGGAACATGTAAAAGGTATTCTGAAGGAATTGCAGCTCCCCTATCGTGTCCTCCAGCTTTGTGGTGGAGACCTGGGGTTCACGGCCGCTATAACCTTCGACTTTGAGGTGTTTTCAACCGCGCAGGACCGATGGCTGGAAATCAGTTCGGTTTCCAATTGCGAAGACTACCAGAGCAACAGGTTGAAACTGCGCTTTAAAAATAAAGAAGGGAAAATGACCCTTTGCCATGCCCTTAACGGAAGCTCGCTTGCCATTCCCAGGGTGCTTGCGGGTATCCTGGAAAATTACCAGGATAAAGACGGTATAAGAATACCCGAAGTACTGGTGCCTTATACCGGGTTTGACAGAATTTCGTAACTTGGGTGCGTAAAGAGAGCGCACGGGAAGTAATTAGTACTGTCAGTCTGAATGTCTGATGTTGTATCCGTTTGATTGTCATATGTATGACCCCGGGCGGAATAACCGTGAGTTCCGGTAATCCCCGTGTCTTATAAACCGAAAATCCATGAAAGCAATCAGTTTTCTTATATGTGCCTTGTTTGCTTTTCAGCTTTTTTCCCAGGAAGATATACTTGCCAAACAATATTTTGACAGGGGAGAGTTTGAAAAAGCACTTGCCCTGTATGAGAAACTGTACAAAGAAAATCCCCGGGCCAATCAGTTACAGCTTCTTGTGGCATGTTATCAGCAACTGGAAAGATACGACGAGGCCGAAGCCGTTTTGCTCGAGCGAATAGAAAGAAGCAATACTATGCCGGCCTACTTTGTAGAGTTGGGATACAATTATGCCCTGGCGGGAAAGAAAGGGAAAGCCGGGGAATATTACGATAAGGCTTTTAAAGCAGTTGAAGACCGGCCGGCGTATACCTATACCGTGGGACGTAATTTCCAGGAGAAGAATATGCTGGATGAGGCGATCGCCGTTTACGAAAAGGGAAAGGAACTGGACCCGAGGTTGAATATAGACTACCAGGTAGCACAGCTCTACGGGGAAAAGGGGGATATGGAGAAAATGTACAACAGTCTTCTGGGCCTTATTGCTTCCCGGCAGAACATGAACCTGTCGCATGTACAACGGATCATTTCCCAGTTTATTACCGATGATGCTTCCCATCCGCATAACCAGTTGTTGCGGAAGTTAATACTCAAAAGAGCACAGGCTTCACCAGATATATTGTGGAACGAATTGCTCAGTTGGTTGTTTGTTCGTCAAAGGCAATATGCTTCAGCTTTTACCCAGGAAAAAGCCATTTTTAAAAGGGCGGAAACCGTAAGTCTGCAACCGGTCATAGACCTGGGAATTATGGCCATGAACGACGGGGACAATGATACGGCAACTGCCGTATTCGAATTTATAACAGAAAACTCCGGCACCGTTTCCGTACAATTACAGGCGTATCTCAACATATTGCAGATGCAGATCCGAAAAGGAGACGTGTCTGCTTATAGCCGGATAGATAGTAAGTTCCGTTCCCTGCTTCAGGAATATGGAGTTAATAACAGTACCCTGCATGTACAGGTAGCCTATGCCAGGTTCCGGGCCTTTCAAATGGAAGATACGGTTAAGGCAGAGGAACTTTTAAAACAGATACTGGATGAAGTGCCGCTGAATGCCCTGGAAGAGGCCAGGGTGAAAATGGCCTATGCGGATGTGTTGGTGTATTCGGAAAAATTCAACCGTGCACTTATCTATTACTCGCAGGTGCAGAAAATGGTGAAAAACGATGTCATAGCCCAGGAGGGCCGGTTTAAAGTGGCGCAAACCAGCTTTTATAAGGGGGATTTTGACTGGGCGCTTACCCAACTGAAAGTTTTGAGGGAATCCGCTTCGCAACTTATTGCCAACGATGCCATGCAGCTCAGTTTGCTTATCTCCGATAATATACTGGAAGATTCCACACATACGGCTCTGAAAATCTATGCCCGTGCCGATTTATACGCGTACCAGAATAAAAACGACAAAGCTATAACGCTGCTCGATTCGGTGCTTATCAACCACCAGGGAGAGAGTATCGAAGACGAAGCACTGTTCCGGCAGGCCGAATTTTTTGAAAAGCAACAGCAATACAAAAAGGCCGAATATAATTACCTGAAGATCATAGAATTTTATCCGTATGATATCTGGATGGACGATGCCCTTTTTTCCCTCGGACAGCTATACGAATATCGCCTGGAAGAACCGGAAAAAGCCATTCCGTATTACGAGAAGATCATCTTTGAACACGAGGACAGTATTTATTTTGTAGAATCCAGGAAAGCGTATCGGAAGTTGAGGGGAGACGGAGCCTGAAACATTACGCGGCAAACTTTATATAACAAACCTTAATACATGACAAAAATTAATTTCGTCATACGAGTATGCCTGTGGTCGAGTGTACGAGTTATCAACATCCATCCATATACCCGTATACCCGAACACTCGTATACCTGAATACCAAAGGTCAAGATACGTTTTGCCTTGTGGTAATACCTGCGATGTGAATTGAAATAAAAAAATGTCATGTACTAAAATAAAAAACACGAATGTATATTTACAATGTTACCATAAATATCGATGAGGCCGTTCACGACGAATGGCTGGTCTGGATGCGTGATACCCATATTCCGGATATGCTGGCTACTGGGAAGTTCAAGAATGCCCGGATGCTCAAAGTGCTTGTAGCGGAAGAGATGGGAGGAGTTACGTATTCCGTGCAGTATATTACCGACAGCAAAGCTACCCTGGAAAAATACTATGAAGAAGATGCTCCGCGCCTGAGAGAAGACGGGCAGAAACGTTTTGCGGATAAATTCGTAACCTTCCGAACGGAACTGGAGATAATCAGTGAACATTAGGCCCGGATCGTTTTCGGGACATAAAGGGAAAAAATGACAAGAAACAGGAGCAGAAAAGAGCGTTCTCCCTTTTCCGGAGAAGAAAAGGTAAGGCCTAAAAAACACCTGGGACAACATTTTCTCAACGATGAGAATATCGCGGGGAAAATAGCGGATACCCTTACCATGCAGGGATATAAGAGCGTATTGGAAATAGGTCCCGGAATGGGAATACTTACCAAATATCTGCTCAAGAAAGATATTTCTACCTATGTGGTAGAGATCGATACGGAGTCTGTTGCCTATCTGAAAGAACATTATCCCGATCTCTCCGGCAGGATTATCAGTGAAGATTTTCTGAAATATGATGTTCGTAGAGTTCTGAAAGATGAGCCTTTTGCTATTATAGGGAATTTTCCTTATAATATTTCTTCGCAGATCGTATTTAAAATGCTGGATATGCGCGGGCAGGTACCCGAGTTTTCCGGGATGTTCCAGAAAGAAGTGGCGGAGCGGATATGTGAGAAAGAGGGAAGTAAAGCCTATGGGATACTTTCCGTACTGGTACAGGCTTTTTACGATGCGGAATACCTTTTTACCGTGTCGGAAAACGTATTTACACCGCCGCCGAAGGTAAAATCGGGAGTATTGAGGTTGCGCAGAAAAGAAGATTTCCGGATGCCCTGCGACGAAAAACTTTTTTTTAAAATAGTAAAAACAGCATTTGGCCAAAGGAGGAAAACCCTTCGTAACAGTTTAAAAATATTGGGATTATCCGATAATTTAAAAGAAGATGCTATCTTTGGCCAGCGTCCGGAACAATTAAGTGTTCAGGACTTCATCCGGCTAACGCAAAAGATAGAAAATGACGCCGTTTAAACTCAGTGATGAACTTTTAGAGCAGATAGAACAGCTCATAGAGGAAAGAAACAACAGTACCCTGTTGCAGATCCTCAATGAACTGCACTATGCCGATATCGCTGAGATCATTAATGAGCTGAACCTGGAAGATGCTACCTATCTCATCAAACTGCTGGATAGTGGGAAGACTTCCGATACGCTTACCGAGCTGGACGATGATGTCCGGGAAAGGATACTGGGAAATCTCTCTGCCCGGGAAATTGCCGACGAACTCCTGGAACTGGACACCGATGATGCCGCCGACATTATAGCTGAACTTTCCGAAGAGCGAAAGAAACAGGTTATCTCTCATATCGAAGATAAAGAGCACGCGAAGGATATTGTGGAGCTGCTCCGTTATGACGAGAACTCTGCCGGGGGACTTATGGCGAAAGAGCTGGTTAAGGTAAATGAAAACTGGAACGTACTTACCTGCGTAAAAGAAATGCGGCAGCAGGCCGAACACGTTACCAGGGTCCATTCCATTTACGTGGTGGATGACAATGACAGGCTGAAAGGAAGACTGTCCCTCAAAGATTTATTGACAACCTCCACGAAAACCCATATCCGGGATGTATATATTCCGAAAGTAGACTACGTGGCCGTGACCGATAAAGCAGAAGACGTGGCCAGGGTGATGTCCAAATATGACCTGGAGGCCATTCCCGTAGTAGATGAATCCGGAAGGCTGGTGGGACGTATTACGATAGACGATATCGTGGACGTTATCCGGGAAGAAGCGGAGAAAGATTACCAGTTGGCCGCAGGTATTACCCGGGACGTGGAAGCCGATGACAGTATCTGGAAACTCACCAAAGCCCGGTTGCCCTGGTTGTTGATAGGAATGTTCGGCGGACTCGGAGCGGCGAGTATTATCAGCGGATTTGAGACTGCGATGGAAAAGTACGCAATTCTGCTTATTTTTGTACCGCTTATACAATCCACAGCAGGGAATGTTGGTATTCAGTCATCTGCAATTGTAGTACAGGGGTTGGCCAACGGCACTATAAAAGGAAAAATATTCTATCGGCTGCTCAAGGAATTTATGCTGGGCCTGGTAAATGCCATCGGAATTTCTTCTATTGTTTTCCTTATAAGTCATTTCGGCTTCCATACATCTTATATGATTTCTCTGACTATCTGTGTTGCACTGGTTACCGTAATTATCAACGCGGCCCTTATTGGTACGTTTGTTCCTATTTTTCTGGATAGAAGAGGGTTGGACCCGGCGGTTTCTACCGGACCGTTTATCACCACCAGTAATGATATACTTGGCGTTTTTATCTATTTTCTTATTGCCAAGCTTATCCTCGGATTTTAGAAATTATCTTCTATTTTTTCCATTTTCGGATCAGGTAATTGTATTCCAGTCGTAATTCACTGGCAAAAAACGGGAAAGTATCCTGGTTGTTCAGGCAATACACAATGCTTTGCGGGGTCGTTTTGAACTCTTTGGCCAATGCATCAATTACCCTGGGATTGTAATCTTTCATAGCACGGAAAATCTAGGTTAAGTATTTATTGCTACTATTTTAGTACATGACAAAATTCGATCTGGTGGATTTTCCGAGAAACCTTGTTAAGACGATTTTTGACATATACTCTAAGGGCTAATATATTAAAATTAAAAGATAATACGAATACCGGAAACAGGGTAAATGTATTATATAAGAGGAGCAGTAGTTAGTAATCCGTAAGCGGTAAGAGTGTTACTGTTCGGGGTTGAGGAGTCCCGATATATCGGGATGGAGTTGGAGGGATTTTTTTGTTACAGGTTACAGGTTTCAGGTTCCTGCAACCTGTAACCTGCAGTTTATATAGTTAAGGTACATTTGCTACCTTTGCAAAAACAGGTAGTCTGCTCCGTACCTGAGCAGTTAAAAAGACATAATATGCAGATAGCTTTTTTTGATTCCGGTGCCGGAGGGCTTACCGTATTGTATGAGGCCATAAAGAAAATGCCGGGGGAGGATTTTATATACTTCGGGGATTCCCGGAATGCCCCTTACGGGACAAAGAGCAGGGAAGAGATAAAGGAGCTGGTCTTTCAGGCTGTGGATTTTTTAGCGGCAAAGGGACTGAAGGCCCTGGTACTGGCCTGTAATACGGCGACCAGTGCCGCAGTCAGGGATCTTCGGGAGAAGTACGAGTTTCCGATAATAGGTATGGAACCTGCCGTAAAACCTGCCATTGAGAGCAGTGAAGAATATAAGGTACTGGTTTGTGCTACAGACCTCACCCTGAAGGAAGAAAAGCTGAATGATCTGGTGCATAACCTGAAAGCAGATGGTAAAGTGGATTATCTGTCCCTGCAGGAACTGGTAATGTTTGCGGAAAGATTTAAGCTCAATGGCCCGGAAGTAACGGCGTACCTGGAGAAAAAATTGTCGCAACCGGATTGGAGTAAATACAATTCTATCGTCCTCGGATGTACCCATTTCATTTTCTTCCGGGAACAGATACGAAAATTGATACCGGGACATATCCGGATCCTGGACGGTAATGAAGGAACGGTGAATAACCTGATGACCAAGATAGATGTCATTAGTGCCCCCGAAGAAAAGAAAATTGATTACTATATATCCGGAGATAAGGCCGAAGCTGGTTATTTTGAGAAATACCTGGATTACCTGTCCGAAACTGATATGTTAAAAGGACAAACTATATAGTTTTACCTGGTTTTCAGCCATCCGGTAATACTCAGCCGTTCCCTTCCCACAGGTTTTACTTCGTGTTCCAGTATCTGGCTTTCAAAGATCACCATCCTTCCGGGAAAAGGATACACCGTAACGGGGTCTCTGTCGCTTTCGTTCGGATATATTATGAGCTCCCCGCCGTATTCAGGTAACCAGTCTTCTTCGTTGAGGTAATACACTATAGAGAGTTTACGCCTGTCGTCGTTGTGAAAAGTGTCCAGGTGCCTTTTATAGAAAGTCCCTTTGGGATATACGGCATAGTGAAACTCTTTCTGTAAGATCCCCATAAAACACGTTTTGTTGAGGTAAGCGATGAGGTCATTGATGCGGGTGAAGAAGTGTTCTTCCGCTGTATTGGCCCCGGCTTCGTTGAGCCAGAGGATAAAGTCGCCCCGAACCGCCTTTTCGATAATTTCACTGAGACGGTTTCCTATGGCAGCCTTCTTAAAACGGTCTTCCTCGTATTTTTCCAGAAGAGAATTGCGTAAAGTGATGACTTCTTCCCGGGGGAAGAAATTTTCTACGATACTGTATTGCCGGTCCATCAGGTCGGCGATTATTTTTTCATAGAGCGGATTTTCAACAAAATCCAGTTGCTCAAACAGTTCGTTCACTGCCATTAATAAACAGATAAAAAGCCGGCAAATGTACATAATTTTGGATTACACCGGCTAAAAAATACCTTCGGTCAGAATCCCGGGTACGTAAATAATCGTTCATAGGTAAAACCTGCCATTTCCGAATTGGTTATCTTTGCAGCAGAAAAGCAAAAACATCAGGAGGAGTTATGAGCAACATTCGCCTTACCAAGCTGTTTGGTTTTGAAACCGGGCATGCCCTGTACGGTTATGACGGGAAGTGCAAAAATGTACATGGGCACAGTTACAAACTGGCGGTTACGGTAATAGGAAAACCCATTACGGATCCATTGCATGTAAAATGCGGTATGGTTATAGATTTCGGGGACCTTAAAATGATTGTTAAGGAAGAGATCGTGGACAAATTTGATCATGCCACCGTATTTAACAAAAATACCCCGCATGCGGAACTTGCGGAAGAGTTAAAAAAACATGGGCATAATGTATTACTGGTGGACTATCAGCCTACCAGCGAGAATATGGTCATTGACTTTTCCGAAAAAATAAAAGCCAGATTGCCCGAAGATATAGCGTTACATTCCCTGAAACTTCATGAAACGGAGACTTCCTATGCGGAGTGGTATGCGGAGGATAACCGTTAAAAAGAGTATGGCCTGAAAAGTAATTTTTGAACTTTGTATCTTGAATTTGCAGACGACAAGTATCCACATACCGGACGGTAAAAAAATATATTTCGCATCCGATAACCACCTCGGGGCGCCGACAGGAGATAAAAGCCTGCCCAGGGAAAAGAAGTTCGTACAGTGGTTGGATACGGTGAAGGAAGACGCAGCTGCCATTTTTCTGTTAGGAGACCTGTTTGATTTCTGGTTTGAGTACAAGACGGTAGTTCCGAAAGGATTTACCCGGACTATGGGAAAACTTGCGGAAATTACGGACAGTGGAATCCCGGTATATTATTTCGTGGGGAATCACGACTTATGGATGAACGGTTATTTCGAAAAGGAGCTGAACATTCCCGTTTTTCATCGTCCCCGGGAATTTTTGCTGAATGATAAACTATTCCTGATAGGTCACGGAGATGGTCTTGGTCCGGGGGATAAAGGCTACAAACGCATGAAAAAAGTGTTTACCAATCCGGTTGCCAAATGGTTCTTCCGATGGCTGCATCCCGATATTGGTGTAAGGCTGGCACAGTACCTTTCCGTTAAGAATAAGGTTATATCCGGGGATGAGGATGTAGAATTCCTCGGGGAGGATAAAGAATGGCTGGTACAGTACTGCAGGCGTAAACTGGAACAGAAACACTACGATTATTTTATCTTCGGTCATCGCCACCTGCCACTGGAAGTACGTTTGAACGACACAGCTATTTATGTTAACCTGGGTGACTGGATAGGATATTATACGTATGCCGTTTTTGACGGGAAAATCCTGGAATTAAAAGAGTATAAGAAGTAAAAGAACGGGCCGGACGCTATTCTCCACAGATCTGGTTGAGGTAATTGTCCAGTTTTATCTGGAATAACGTTCCTTCTATGAGGTCTTCTATTTGCTGGAGTTCGTAGACATTGACCGCCAGGTCTACCTTATCCGCGGGTGTGCGCAGCAGAATGGAACGGTATTCCTTATTGTGCCTGCATTCCGCACAGCGTTCGAATTCTTTGGCGTGGCGTACGCAATTGTAAAATTGGCCGACTTCGTCCGGGGAGAGGTAAAAGCCCATATCGCGAAAGACGATCTGTAATTTCCCGAAATTGTTTCTTGCAATATCCCTTTTCCATTGGAAGGCTATTCCTATATCGTTTCGGTAAATGCAATATATTTCGTTCATGACAGTGTAGGTTTTATTGTTTTTATCTCTGCATTTTAATCGCCGGGATAGCGTATTATTTCGTTTGAAATACGCACAAATATACAATTATTTTTATTCATTCTAAATAAAAATATGTTTCTTGTGAAATACAAAGGAATTTTCTGACGAGGTCAATTAACCGTAAGCGGCGATTTTTATAAGATTTTTTGAGTTATGCATTTAATTTCTCTACAATACTTTGTGCAACCCTGCCTATGCCGGCAGGCAGGTCTGTACCTACTTTGTGAATCTCAGTGATAAAATAAGACCCGTGACAGGGAAAACCACAAAGGGCTCAAAGTTTTTCACAAAGCCCACAAAGTCAGGTTCTTTTGAAATGCCTATTCATTTGATACGTATACAAATATTTAACTCTTTGTTTATGAGGTTAATATAAGTAGTATCTATGTGTATAACTCAAAAGATTTTTCAGAAAGGCTATTCCTTGATGTCCTGAAGGCGCAATTGCAGGTTCACATTACCGTTCCAATGATTTTCCTCGATACAATAAACGGCCTGGAAGGGATTTCGGTTACTGATCATCTCTTTTTTATTGCCCAGGTTAAAGCCTATACCGCCAAATGCGGGGGAATTATTTTGGGTGACTGTTACTTTCAGGTGTTTTTCGTCTTCCCCCACACCTTTGCCATATCCGGTATCCTGCAGGTTGGAAGACATGAAGGCAGGAGCCATATTTCCCGGGCCAAAGGGGGCGAATTGTTTCAGGACGCGGTAGAATTTCGGAGTGATATCATGAAGGTCCAGTTCGGCGTCCACGGAGATTTCCGGCACGAGAAGTTTTTTGTCTATGGTAGAAGAGACCACGGTTTCAAACTTTTGTTTGAAGTTTTCGTATTGTTCCGGCAACAGGGTGAGCCCGGCTGCGTATTTATGCCCTCCGAACTGTTCAATACAATCCGCGCAATTTTCCAGGGCATTGTAAACATCAAAGCCTTTTACGGACCGGGCGGAAGCGGCCAGTTTGTTCCCGGTTTTTGTAAATACCAGGGTGGGGCGATAGTATGTTTCCGTAAGCCTGGACGCTACAATGCCTATAACGCCTTTATGCCAGCCTTCGTCGTAGACCACAGTGGTGCATTTTTCCTGTTCCATCCGGTCGGTGATCTGTTGCAGGGCTTCTTCGGTTATTTGCTGGTCGAGCAACCTTCTGTCCGTATTGAAGGTTTCGATTTCCCCCGCAAATTCTACGGCAGTATCAAAATCGGTTTCCGTGAGGAGGTTTACGGCATGCAGGCCGTGTTTCATACGCCCTGCGGCATTAATTCGCGGGGCAACGATGAAAACCACATCGGAGATGTTCAGTTGTTGTTTGTTGAGGGTATGGATTATTGCCTTGATACCTGCCCTGGGCCCGGAATTTATTTGTTTGAGTCCGAAATAGGCAAGTACCCGGTTTTCTCCTGTAATCGGAACGATGTCGGCAGCGATGGCCGTTGCCACCAGGTCCAGATAAGGAATAAGATCTGTGATATTTTGCCCCCGGCGTGATGCCAGGGCCTGGATGAGTTTGAACCCCACTCCGCAGCCACACAGTTCATTGTAAGGATACTCACAGTCTTCCCTCTTCGGGTCCAGGATGGCTACCGCGTCCGGCAGTGTTTCTCCAGGCCGGTGGTGGTCGCAAACAATAAAATCAATACCTTTTCCTTTTGCGTATTTTATTTTGTCTATGGCTTTGATACCACAATCCAGGGCTATGATAAGGGTTATTCCGTTGTCTGACGCGTAATCGATACCCTGGAAAGAAACGCCGTAGCCTTCTTCGTAACGGTCCGGAATATAGGTGGCGACATGGGGATAGAAACTGTGGAGATACGAAGACATCAAAGCCACTGATGTGGTACCATCCACATCATAATCGCCATATACAAGGATGTTTTCCCCGTCCTTGACAGCCTGTTCTATACGATGAACGGCCTTGTCCATGTCCCGCATAAGGAACGGGTCATGCAGATGGTTCAGGGATGGCCGGAAAAAGCGTCTGGCTTCTTCGAAGGTCCCGATATTGCGCTGTATAAGCAGGGTTGCAATAATGGGGGCCACACCGAGAGATGCGGCAAGCTGCCTTGTTTTTTCTGTATCCGGTTGCGGTTTTATGGTCCAGCGCATAGAATTTATTCCTTTAATCGTATCCTGTTCTTAAATATTTCCTCTCCTTTTACGAATACCTGTATATAACAACGCATTTTCGGTAGGTAAGAAAGATCGTAAGTAAAATTGCCTTTGCTCAGTTTTGTATAGTGATGTTCTTCCAGGACATGGTCTTCGTTTTCCTGTTCTGTTATCCGTACTTTCACGTCTTCTTCCGTGTTTGCAAAGTAGTCCAGTGTTACGGGTCCGTCTGTCCGTGCCGGGAAAACGGCTACGGATGGTTTTGGGTCTGTCCGGTAAGGCATTCCTTTTTTCACGGCAAAATTGTAGCGGATACTACTGCCGAAATCCGATTCGAATTGGCGGATTGCCTGAACAAAGGTATCGAGCAGTTTTACCGCGCCCCTGCCTTCTTTAGTGTGGTACCAGAATTCCAGTCCGTTGCCGGCGCTGTCTTCTACCGTAAAGGTGTAATTACCATCCGGAAGGGCCAGGGTATCTCTGTAAAGCGTATCCGGTTTTAAGGATGTGCTGTCTTTTTTAAAGTGTATTTTTCCAAAACTGTCCGAAATCCGGTAACTGTTCTGTCCCGGTTTTTTATTGGTCTTAAAATATATTACAATGTCTTTCGGAAGTATATTGGGTCTTTGGTAAACCGAGGTTTTCCGGTTATCCCCGGGAAAAGCATCTTTTTTACCGTTAGGCCGGGACAGTTCCACGGTAAAACCGACAGAATCTTTGGCGCTGAAAATCTCTTCCGGAAGGGTAATGACCGCTGTTTCCCCGAAAGGGATATTTCCTTTCCATTTAAAAGTTTTTTGCTTTTCCCCTTCGATAAAGTATTTAACGAGTATGGATTCCAGCGGGTTTTCCCCGTTGTTCTTTACCCGGATAACAGGCAGCCCTCCATTGGGATTTTCCCTTCCGTGCGCCGCTTCGTCCGAGGGGGATAATATATCCGTAAGGGTGACGTCGTTTTTGGCAAGCACCTTCCCGTATTCGATAATGTAGGCGGTAATGTGTTCCTGGGCACTCGGATTATCCGTAGTGTAAGGCTCCATATCCACATCCAGAGTATACTCTTCTCCGGCGGTAACAGGTATGCGATATTCGTCGGGTTGGAGCAGGTAGCCCGGGCACCAGTTGGCACGATCGAATATCCAGGTCCCTGCCTGGGGATACAGGGGATTTTCCCCGCAGGCCATCCAGATATTTTTGCGGTCCAGGAGTTTTCCGTTCCATTTTATATCCCGGTATTTGTCACAGAATTCTCCGCAACCATTCTTGTCCATACCATGCCCGGTATGATGCAGTTTTAGACGTGCGAAAGCCGTCTCAGGTGTAGCTTTTATGGTAACGGGTTTCAGGTGGTCTTCTATCGGGTTTTCCCTATTACCGTAATCGTAAATGCCGTCATAGACTTTATGAATGGCAGCAGGCGCTGCTACCGGGGTACCTTTCATAATTTCGAAATCAACCGTTACTTTCCACCCTCTCGTCTTGTTGTCTTCATAACCGGTGTGGACGTAATCTATACGTACACTATCCCTGAGTATGCTGCTGAAGTCGGTAACATCTACTTTCCAGTCGAATTTCCACTTATCGCGGAACCTTCCTCCGTAGGGGGTGAGCATACGGGCTATTTCGTAATTTAGTGTATCTCCTTTTGCGCCGCCTGTTTGCCTTACGATTACGTGGTCCAGGTAATCCCAGTCCGCACACCGCATGCCGTCCGGGCATTCGAAAGTCAGTCGTAGTATAACAGAACGTATATCTTCTTTCCGGTCCGGGAAAACCGTCCATTTCGGATAACTGTTAGTGCCTTTTGACGGGTCGGTAACTACGGTTTCTCCCTTGTGGGATATAACGTGATGAATTTGTTGCGCGAATAAGTTTCCGCCGGTTCCCAGGTAAAAGAGGGCGATGAGCAGGAGTTGCTTCATAGTCGTATATATCCCTTATTTTTGATGAAAAAAGGTCTTAATGTCCATTTTGGCAAAGTGACGGAACATTTCCATGACACCGCAGTATTTCTCTACAGAGAGGTCTACTGCCCTTTGTAATTTTTTTTCGTCCAGGTTGTTGCCGTGAAAATGGTATTCTACGGTAACCGCATGGTAATATTTGGGATGTTCCTCTGTGAGTTCGGCATCTATTTCAATAACAAAATCATCTACTTCCAGTTTCATTTTTTTGATAAGAGAAGCGACATCCAGTCCCGAACATCCGGCTACGGCAGAGAGCATTAGTGCTTTGGGGCGTAAACCCTCTCCTTTTCCCCCGTCTTCAGGGCTTGCATCTATTTTGAGTGTTCCGGCGGGATTGGTAGATTCAAAAGCCATATCGCCGAGCCATTTTGTAGTGACGTGATTTGTCATGATCCTTATTTTTTATGAGTTTGAAGACTCCAAAAGTACGATTTTAATCAGGAAAAAGGAATGCTTTCCGCATCCGTCAGGGCAAACGCATTATATAAGGGAAGACAGATGAAGGGGATGAGACACAGGGAGACAAAGAGACAAGGAGACGAGGGGTGTTGGTGGTTTGTAGTGATTGGTTGTAGTCATTGATGAAGATTGCCCTTCGGCTGGGCTAGGAACCTGATAAAGATAGAAGCTATTGGGTGCTAAGTTTGGGAGTTTGGGAGTCCCGATATATATTGGGATGGAGTTTTGTAGGGGAGGTTTCCCGTTTCAACTCCCTAACTAACCAACTCCGAACTAATCAACAACCGGGTAACCGGCAACAAACCTTAAACATAGAATTACGCAATTATGATGTGTTTGCCTTGCCGTATCTGTCCCGCCACTGTGAAGTTTTGCCGGCGTACCGCACCGGATAAAAGCTAAAGTTTGTAAAGGAGCCGGATAACCTTGGCTATTTTGGTTATTTTTGCGGAAAATAAATATTTGTTATGAAAAAAACACTGTTGTTGGTTTTGTTGATTACCGGTTTTGCGTTTACTTCCTGTAATAATGATGACGATTCCGTATCCCCGCAAGAAGCTATTGAAGGGGTTTGGGAAGCGAGGGGTTATCATTTTATCCGTTACAGGGACGGAGAAAAGATAAGTGAAACAGAAAGCCTTTATGACGAAAACAATGTTCTGGAAATGCGTTTCCGGGAAGACGGATCTTTTGTACATTACTATCGCGAAAACGGAGGGGAAGACGAAGGGTCTTACACAGGTACTTATACCATAAATAAAGATGAGATTATCCTGTTGTATAAGGAAGGAGAAAGCGAAGATGGGTTGAAAAGGGCGCAATACTCTGTTTCCAGGCGCACACTCACCATGATTGTGGATGAGGTAAACTCGCAGGGTGGTTCCGTATACCGGGAAGTTACTACCACGGAGTACGATAAGATGTAATGTGGTGTAAATGCGTGAGGTAAAATTTTGTGTGGGTTAAATATTTCACAAAAAAACATACGAAAACCATTTCTATATCTATACAAAAAATATATCTTTGCACCGCGAAAAAAATATCTTGTTAAAGCACGGGGAAAATCCCCGGAGGATGCGGAAGCAGGCAAGATTGTTTCAGTATATAAAAAGCTATACATTAAATATCTAAGTAATGTCGAAGGTTACAGGTAAAGTTGCACAAATCATTGGTCCGGTTGTAGACGTCGCGTTTGCTGCGGATTCCGAACTCCCGAAAATTTACGATTCCCTGGAAATTATCCGGGAAAATGGCTCTAAACTCGTTCTGGAGGTACAGTCACATATTGGTGAAGATACCGTAAGGACTATCTCGATGGATTCTACAGACGGCTTGAGCAGGGGGACAGAAGTGGTTGCAACCGGAAGCCCGATACAAATGCCTATAGGAGAGGATGTTTACGGACGTCTCTTTAATGTCATAGGCGATGCTATTGACGGTTTGGGAAATTTACCGAAAGAAGGAGACAATGGTTTATCTATTCACAGGGAAGCCCCTAAATTTGAGGAACTGTCCACTTCTACCGAGGTTTTGTTTACCGGGATTAAGGTAATCGACCTCATAGAGCCTTATGCAAAAGGAGGAAAGATCGGTCTGTTCGGAGGTGCCGGTGTAGGTAAAACCGTATTGATCCAGGAACTTATCAATAACATAGCCAAAGGACACGGGGGATTATCCGTATTTGCAGGTGTAGGTGAAAGAACACGTGAAGGAAATGACCTTTTGCGGGAAATGCTGGAATCCGGAATTATTAAGTACGGAGATGACTTCCTTCACTCTATGGAAGAAGGTGGCTGGGACCTCAGTAAGGTAGATAAAGCTACCATGAAAGAATCCAAAGCGACTTTCGTATTCGGACAGATGAACGAACCTCCCGGAGCACGTGCAAGGGTGGCGCTTTCCGGTCTAACCATAGCGGAGTACTTCCGTGACGGAGCCGGTGACGCACAAGGAAAGGATGTACTTTTCTTCGTGGATAACATCTTCCGTTTTACCCAGGCAGGTTCCGAAGTGTCCGCACTTCTCGGGCGTATGCCTTCGGCGGTAGGATATCAGCCTACACTGGCAACAGAGATGGGCGCCATGCAGGAGCGTATTACCTCTACCAAAAAAGGTTCCATTACTTCCGTACAGGCGGTTTACGTACCTGCGGATGACCTTACCGACCCGGCGCCGGCGACTACGTTTGCCCACCTGGATGCTACAACTTCACTATCCCGTAAAATTGCGGAATTGGGGATTTATCCGGCAGTAGATCCACTGGAATCTACTTCCAGAATTATGTCTGCTGATATTTTAGGAAAAGATCATTACGAATGTGCTCAGCGAGTAAAGCAAATTCTTCAGAAATATAAGGAGTTGCAGGATATTATTGCAATTCTTGGTATGGAAGAATTATCTGAAGAAGATAAATTGGTAGTCTCCAGGGCAAGGCGTGTACAGCGTTTCTTATCTCAGCCTTTCCATGTTGCAGAGCAATTTACGGGATTAAAAGGTGTTTTGGTAGATATTAAAGATACTATCAAAGGCTTTAACATGATCATGGACGGTGAGTTGGATCACCTTCCGGAAGCTGCCTTCAACCTGAAAGGTACCATAGAGGAAGCTATCGAAGCCGGAGAGAAAATGCTTGCTGAAGCTTAGAATTGTTGTTTGCGGATTTGTTCAGACCGTAAGCTATAAATCGTAAAGATAAAGATATATGTATTTAGAGATAGTATCGCCTGAAGCGACCTTGTTCAGCGGAGAAGTGACTTCGGTTACGGTTCCCGGAATAAACGGGGAGTTCCAGATGTTGAAAGATCACGCGCCTATCGTATCCCTCCTAGGAAAAGGGCATGTGAAAATTTATGGAGATGTAAAGATCAGGGAAGAGTTTCAGGATAGATTTTCCAGAGGAGAGAAAAACGAAACACTGTTACCGATCAACTCCGGTACTATTGAGATGAAAAACAACAGGGTGATTGTCCTCGCGGACTAATTGCTCTTAAGGAAAACAATAAAAATCCCCGGATCGTCAAATCCGGGGATTTTTTTATGGTATATACGTGTTTTCGTCTTTTACAAGGTTCCCCGCAATTCCTGTTCTCTTTCAATAGCTTCAAAAAGGGCTTTAAAGTTACCTTTCCCGAAAGATTGCGCCCCTTTTCTCTGGATGATTTCAAAGAACATAGTGGGCCTGTCCAGTATGGGCTTTGTGAATATCTGGAGAAGATAACCTTCATCATCCCGATCGATCAGGATGTCGAGTTCTTTCAGTGGTTCCAGGTCTTCATCTATTTCCCCCACCCTGTCCAGGATGGTTTCGTAATATGTTTTCGGGACTTTGAGGAACTCCACCCCACGGTCGCGCAATTGTGTTACCGTTTCGATAATATTGTCCGTGGCAACCGCTATATGTTGCACACCGGCGCCATTGTAAAAATCGATGTATTCCTCGATCTGTGATTTTTTTCTTCCTTCCGCCGGTTCGTTAATAGGAAATTTGATCCTGCCGTTACCGTTGCTCATCACTTTGCTCATCAGGGCGGTATATTCGGTAGAGATATCCTTGTCGTCAAAAGAAATAAGTTGGGCGAAGCCCATAACCTTGGCGTAGAATTCGCACCACTTGTTCATTTCGTTCCAGCCCACATTTCCTACCATATGGTCTATATATTTAAGTCCTGTGGCTCCCGGCTTATAATCGGGTGACCAGGGTTTGAACCCGGGCATGAATACGCCCTTGTAATCCTTTCGTTCTACGAATATATGTACGGTTTCTCCGTACGTGTGTATCCCGGAAAGCACAACTTTACCATGTTCGTCTTCTATGACTTTGGGCTCCATATAGCTTTCGGCACCGCGTTTGGTGGTTTCTTCGTAGCTTTTGGTGGCGTCATCTACCCATAGGGCCACTACTTTTACCCCGTCGCCATGAGCGTCGATATGCCGGTTGACATCGCCGCCGGATTGCAGGGGAGACGTCAGTACCAGACGTATTTTGTCCTGTTGCAGTACATAGGACACCTTGTCTTTTACGCCGGTTTCCAGTCCGGCATATGCTAAGGGCTGGAAGCCCCATGCGGATTGGTAATAATGTGCGGCCTGCTTGGCATTGCCAACGTATAATTCTACATAGTCCGTTCCGAGTATAGGCAGGAAATCTTCTGCCTGGGGAACTGTTTTTTCGAGGTGAAGGGATGTATTATCGGTTTTCATCTTTTTTTAATTTGATAAGTTGTTAATTAGTGAATGTGCCAATTGGTGGCGGGTTCGGACAGGTAATTCCTTCCTGTTTTGGATGTGGCGATGATTTTACGAGGATAATATTACCCTTGTATTTTTCATTGAAAGTCATCGGTTAAAATTTTAACAAATACGTTCTTTAGTAAATGTGATTTTAGTACATGACAAAATTCAATTCTGCAGGATTTTCCTCGATTTTTGACCCCGGCCCTAAAGGGAGAAATCGAGGAAAATCGGATTCCCCTGCCTGCCGGCAGGCTTTAGGGCTAGGGTAAAACTGATTTTCCGATAAATAATGCCAAAATCAGATTTTGTTATGTACTAAGAAATGTGATAATTAACTCATTGCTTAATTGGCACATTATCACATTGGCTCATTATCGAATTATTCCAACCAGGATTTGTGATAGGAATCATCCGCGATTTTCATGGCGTCTTCCGTAAGCATCAGTGGCTTGAAGGTATCTACCATTACGGCAAGCTCATCGGTTTTTTCCTTTCCGATGCTTCGTTCCACCGCGCCGGGATGGGGCCCGTGGGGAATGCCCGCCGGGTGCAGGGAAATATGCCCTTCGGCAACATCGTTCCTGCTCATAAAATCACCGTCTACGTAATAGAGCACTTCGTCGCTGTCTATATTGCTGTGATTATACGGTGCAGGAATACTTTCCGGATGGTAATCGTATAATCTCGGTACAAAACTGCATACCACGAAAGCATCGGTCTCGAAGGTCTGATGTACCGGTGGCGGCTGGTGTATACGCCCGGTTATCGGTTCGAAATCGTGAATGGAAAAGGCGTACGGGTAATTAAACCCGTCATATCCTACAACATCAAAAGGATGTGTGGCATATACGACATCGAAGATCTCGTTTTGCTTTTTGATCTTTATCAGGAATTCTCCTTTTTCGTCATGAGTTTCCAGTTCCCCGGGTTGGCGGATATCCCGCTCACAGTACGGCGAATGTTCCAGCAATTGCCCGAACCAGTTACGGTATTTTTTCGGGGTGTAGATCGGACGGCGCGACTCGACTATAAAAAGGCGGTTATCTTCGGAATTGAAATCCATTTTATAAATGGTCCCCCTCGGTATGAGCAGGTAATCCCCGTATTTAAAATCGAGATTTCCCAGGTGTGTCCGAAGTTTTCCGCTCCCTTTGTGAATAAAGATCAACTCGTCCTCATCTGCGTTTTTATAGAAGTAATCTTTTGTAGAATGTTTAGGTGCCGCGAGGATAATGCTGCAATCATTGTTGGTGAGCACCGTTTTCCTGCTTTGCAGGTAATCGTTCTCGGGGACTATTTTAAACCCGTGAAAGCGATAGGATTTAATGTTGTTTCCCACTGCAATTTTCGGAGCGACATCAACCGAACTTTTTATTTCTTTTACCTGCGTAGGCCGGTGTTCGTGGTAAATATTAGAGGACATGCCATCAAAACCGACCGTGCCGAATAATTGTTCGTAATAAAGGCTCCCGTCCGGTTTCCGGAATATGGTGTGTCTTTTATGGGGTATGTTGCCCAGTTTGTGATAGAATGGCATAATGTGGTATTTAGGTTAAACTTTTTTAAAATACAAAAGTCCACCTCCCTCATTCCGGATTGCGTTTTATGAGGAATTGTAAATATGCTAATAATCCTTGCCATATAGGTTTCATCGTATACAAATATCGGAAAATATTTGCGGAGTATAAAATTGCGGTAAGTGGTATTTTTGGGTATCACCGTTAATATATGGTTAATGTGGCGGAATATATTTTGATTTTATTTGATGATGCTTTATAAATTACAGAAGAATTTATACTATTATTGGTAATGTGACAGACCTGTCTTATAATTCGGGCAATATTCCTGACAGGAATAAATTTTAAGATATCGTTATGTGCGGAAAACCTTAAAAAGTGTACCTTTGTTTTGATAAAACAGCAGATCGTTGCGAAAAGTATTAACCATATTATTAAGTCTTTATGTGCTGGCACTGTCTGTGACACCTTGTTCGGATACGGTTACCCCCGATCCGCATGATGTCAGCCTTACGGAAGTGCATTGTGATATGGATAGCACGGATGTCGGTCACCTGGACTGTACCCCTTTTTGCACCTGTGCCTGTTGCGGGATTGTAATTTCGTTAGAAGCCCTTCCCGTTTACCCCGATTTTAAAGTTGTCGGGAACTATACCGATAATTTTCCCCTGCACTATTCTTTTCCGAGGGAATACCACCATTCCTTTTTACAACCGCCTCAATTGGTTTAACATTTTCTGATAAGACGGATTTCGCCGAAAATACGCGGAGTCTGATTTGTTGAATGTTAAACTTAATTGAATTCGTATGATTGATAAGATCATCGGCTTTTCTATTAGGAACAAAATTATAGTGTTCTTAATGGTAATAGCTATTGTCGGTGGCGGGTGGTATGCTGTAAAAACCATAAACCTGGACTCCGTTCCCGATATAACAAATAACCAGGTACAGATCATTACCGTGGCCCCTAACCTGGGCACGGAAGACATTGAACAATTCGTAACCTATACGGTAGAACTCGCCGTTTCCAATCTTCCCGGGGTGGAAGAAATACGGTCTGTCTCCCGTTTCGGGCTTTCCGTAGTTACCGTTGTATTCAAAGACGATATGGGGACCTACCTCCCCAGGCAACTGGTAAGTGAAAAACTTTCCGAAATAAAAGAAGAAATTCCCGCCGGTTTCGGGGAACCTTCAATGGGCCCCATTACAACCGGGCTCGGCGAAATATACCAGTATACGATAGTCCCGGAAAAGGGATATGAAGACAACTATTCTACTACTGAGCTCCGTTCGGTCCAGGACTGGATCGTAAAGAGGCAAATGGCGCTGTTGCCCGGTGTAGTCGAGGTCAATTCCTTCGGGGGAAAAGTCAAACAGTATGAGGTGACCTTAAGCCCGGCAAGGCTTAACAGCGCGGGGGTGTCTATTCACGAAGTATATGAGGCTTTGCAGCAAAACAACGCCAATACCGGAGGGGCTTATATAGAGAAAGGCCATATGGCCAACTTTATCCGGGGAGAAGGGCTTATCAAATCCCTCGACGATATACGGAACATCGTTATAAAAACCGTAAACGGACAACCTATACTTATAAGTTCGGTCGCGGAAAACGTCCGTTTCGGAAGCCAGGTGCGCTACGGTGCCGTAACACGTGACGGTAATGGTGAAGCCGTAGGAGGCATGGTTCTATTGCTCAAAGGAGAAAATTCCAATAAAGTCATACAGGATGTAAAAAAACGTGTAGCGGAGATCGAAAAATCCCTTCCCGAAGGACTTACCATCAAACCTTTTATAGACAGGAGCGACCTGATTCAACGAACTACGGACACGGTAACCAAAAATCTTGTGGAAGGGGCGTTGATCGTTATTTTTGTCCTGGTATTGTTGCTGGGTAGTTTCCGCGGGGGGCTCCTGGTGGCTTCCGTAATACCGTTGTCTCTCTTTGTAGCCCTTATCCTGATGAAAGTATTCGGGGTCTGGGCCAACCTGATGTCGTTAGGAGCAATCGATTTTGGTATCATCGTGGACGGGGCGGTGATTATAGTTGAAGGGGCGGTGCACTTCATAGAGAAAAGGCTTGGTAATAAAACAAAATCGCTGACCGGGCGGGAAATGGATACCATTGCATACGAATCCGGTAGCCGGATGATGAATTCCGCTTTTTTCGGGCAGTTGATCATCCTTATCGTTTTTGCCCCTATTTTATTCCTCACCGGGGTAGAAGGCAAGATGTTCCAGCCTATGGCCTATACTTTCGGGTTTGCCATGATCGGGGCTATAGTACTGTGCCTTACGTACGTGCCTGCCATGTCGGCATTATTTCTGAAACCATCGAAAGAGAATACGAGGTTTTACCGCTTTGAACGGGCTATTAAGAATACGGGAGACAGGATCATTAATTTCTGCCAGGATGTATACCGTCCCGTATTGATAAAGGCGCTTAAGGCGGGGAATGCCGTGATCATCTTTTCGATAGTGCTTCTCGGGTTATCCGTTTTTGTTTTCAGCCGTATGGGAGGGGAATTCCTGCCCAGGCTGGATGAAGGTGATATGGCCATGCAGGTTTTGCTCCGTCCGGGGAGCTCCCTGTCCGAAAGTATATCCGCAACGACCAAAGTGGAGAAAATAGTGACCTCTTTCCCGGAAGTAAAGACCATGGTTTCGCGTATAGGGGTTGCCGATATACCCACCGATCCCATGCCTATGGATATTGCCGATTGTATCCTTACCCTGGAAAAAGACAAATCCAAATGGACAACGGTAGAGACCAGGGAGGAGCTCATAGAAAAAATAAAAGAGGCCATAGAGGTTATCCCCGGGATAAACACCGTATTTACACAACCTGTGGAATTGAGGTTCAACGAACTTCTTACGGGAGTAAGGGAGGATATAGCCGTTAAACTATACGGAGAAGACCTGGGAGTGCTTGCGGAAAAGGCGGAGCAGATGGCGCGTATTATCCGGAGTGTTGACGGTGTAGGTGATGTACGGCCCGAAGCCACATCGGGGCTCCCCCAGATGACGGTGAGCTATAACCGGCAGAAAATGGCCAAATACGGACTTACCATAGAAAAACTGAATACCTATATCAGCACGGCATTTGCAGGGCGTAAGGCAGGGGTTGTCTTTGAAGGGGAGCGGCGTTTTGACCTGGTACTCCGGTTCGATGAACTGTTCCGGAAAGATATTGGAAATCTCCGGAACCTTTATGTGGACCTTCCCGAAGGAGGGCAGATACCGATACAGGAAGTCGCGAAAATAGATTTTAAGCCGGGCCCCATGCAGATAAGCCGCGACAATACATCCCGCAGAGTATCGGTAGGTGTGAATGTAAGGGGCAGGGACGTGCAATCGCTGGTGGAAGAAATTCAGGGAAAGATGGAAGCGGAACTGGATCTCCCGGCGGGGTATTACATCAAATACGGAGGCGCTTTTGAAAACCTTCAAAGGGCTAAGGACCGGCTTGCCATTGTTGTGCCCATTGCACTGGCCATGATATTTATCCTGCTCTATTTTGCCCTGAAATCCCTGTCGCAGACCGTTATGATCTATATGGCAGTGCCATTGGCCGCGATTGGAGGAATACTTTCCTTATGGATACGGGGAATGCCTTTCAGCATATCTGCCGGGGTAGGGTTTATCGTGCTCTTCGGTGTTGCCGTGCTCAACGGATTGGTACTGATAAGCCGTTTCAACAGCCTTAAAGAAGAAGGGGTGTCGGATATAAAAGAGCGTATTCTCCTGGGGACAAAAGAACGGCTACGGCCCATAATCCTCACGGCGCTGACCGATGTGCTTGGTTTCTTTCCGATGGCTGTTTCTGCTTCTGCGGGTGCAGAGGTACAACGTCCCCTTGCGACAGTGGTCATTGGAGGGTTGGCGACAGCTACGCTGCTTACACTTATCGTGGTGCCCATTCTCTATTATATCATAGAAAACAGAAAAGTAAAAAAAGAAAAAAATCCAATGAAGAACAGGAATGTTTTACCCGGACTGGGATTACTGCTATTGCTTTTGCTTCCCGGGACTATGCGTGCACAACAGTCGCAGGAAATTGTTTCGCTAAAAGAGGCGCTTTCCAGAGCCCTGGAAGAACATCCGGGAATAAAACAGGCAGAACTGTCTGTGGAGCAGAAAAAAGCGCTGCGGGCTACGGCTTTTGATCCCGGGCAGACCAGTATCAGTACCGGCGGAGAGGAATACGGGGGAGCAGATAGAGTACGGAACACACTTACTATCGGGCAAAGTAATATCGATGTTTTTGGCACCATGGCAAAATCAGCGCTTAATAAAGCCCGTGTGACAGAAGAGACCGGGCGACTTGATGTGGTGCGGCTTAATATGGCCATGGAAGTATACAGCGCCTATTACAATGCGGTAAATGCCCGGGAAAAACTCAGACTTGCCGTACAGCTGGACAGTATTTATAGCGATTTTTTAAAGGCGGCAAGATTGCGTTACGAAACGGAAGCGACCACGAAACTGGAACTCCTGGCAGCGGAAGGACAATACGGGGCAATAGCAGCGAGGAAAATTGAAGCGGAAAATGACTATAAAAAAGGGCTGAACACCTTAAACCGCTGGATACTTAAAGAAACCCCTTTTGAAGTGGAAGATGCCGCTGCTTTGTTTATAGAACAGGAAGGAATGCGGGAAGTATGGGAAGAAAAGGTAAAGGAACATCCGGCTATGCAACTTGCAGAATTGGAGACGGAGACCCGGAAATCCCTGTGGCGTACGGAAAAGGCAGATTTTCTGCCCAAATTAAACGCTTCTTATGGCTGGCAGGAAATAGCAGGGCAAAGCGGATTTTATTCCTGGAACCTCGGTGTGTCCGTACCGTTGTTTTTCTGGAACCGAAACGCACAGGCCAAAGCGGCGAAAGTACAGGTGGAAATAGCAAAGGAGCAAACGGCACAACAGCAGATAAACCTGCAGACCCGGGTGAGTACCATGCTGAACGATTACGATAAGCTAAGCGCCACGGTAAAATTGTACCGGGAACAGCTATTGCCACTGGCGCTGGAGCAGATCGCCGCGGCAGAGCTGAGCTACCGCGAAGGAGAGATCGATTACGTGTCTTTTATTCAGAACCTGAATAATGCCAGGGAGGTCCGGAATGTTTACCTGGACCGCCTGCGCGAATACAATATGACCGTAATACAGCTCAAATACCTTTTGGAACCCGGTACCATAGTCGATAATTAACCCGGGAAAAATATAAAGTAAAGACACACGGCCGTGTGTCTCAATCACCCTGTGTCTCAAAAATATAAAAAGAAAAACAATGAAAACAATCCGAATAATAACGTTTATCGCCACAGTCCTTTTCCTTGCCGCCTGCGGCAAGACAAAAGACAAGGATAAGACATCTGAAACCCGGAAAATAACAATTGCGGAAGAACAGGACGGGCAGGACCATACCGAAGAAAATACGGTGACCCTCACAAGGAAGCAACGGGAAGCCATAAACCTGAAACTGGGAGATCTTACCGCAGTTAACCTGGACGGAACCATAAGGGTTACGGGCGAACTGGAATTGTACCCGGAAGATGAAGCAACAGTGGGTTCTTTTATGGATGGAAATATAAGCCGTATACTGGTAAAACCCGGAGAAAAAATAAAAAAAGGACAGGTACTCGCTTACATCGAAGACCCCGCGTTTATCGACCTGCAGGCCGATCTGAGGGAATTGCAGAGCGAATATGAATATCTCAGTCAGGAATTTGACCGGCAGAAGAAACTTTATGAAAATAAAGTGGCTTCGGGAAAAAATTACCAACGCATCACTTCCGATTATAAATCGGTTACAGCCAGGCTGGAAAGTACGAAAGCCAAATTGCGGTTACTCCGGGTAAATCCCGAAGCCATTATAAACGGGAGAACTTACGATGCCCTTCCGGTCGTATCCCCGATAAAAGGTTACGTCAGGGAAACAGGAGTGACCATAGGACAGCGGATCACTACCGGAAGCCGGCTTTTCCGTATCATAGACAAGGAAAACATTCATGCCGATCTATTGGTGTATGAAAAGGACCTGAATAAGGTCAAAGAAGGACAGAAAGTAACCCTGTATATTGCCAATGACAGGGACAGGCCTGTGGCAGGGAAGATCACGGAAATAGGCAAAAATTACGAAAGTACGATCAGGGCGGTACGGATGCACGCCAGCCTGGAAGGCGACAAAGAACCGTTCGTTCCCGGAATGTTCGTAGAAGGATTAATAGCTGTGGAAAACATGAAAACGATTGCCTTGCCGGAACTGGCTGTAGTGGAAGATGAAGGCAAAAAATACATTTTTATCAAAAATGAAAGTACGGGAAATATAGAAAGGGATGGAGATGACCATGATGTTAAGGATGCCGGGCAGGGAGAATGGGCTTTTACCAGGGCGGAAATCATGACAGGAGGTACGATGGAAGGCTGGATAGAGATAAAACCTTTGAAGACCATTCCTGGAAAGGCCGAAGTGGTAACGGAAGGCGCCTATTACCTGCTTGCGGAGATGAAAAAAGGGGAGACGGAGCACTCGCACTGATCTCCGGCGCATGGAAATAAACTAAAAGCTCCGGGAATACGCTTTCCCGGGGCATATGTTCTTGAGGAAATCCAGGGATGTTCCTTATGCCTGCATCGGCCACTTTTTAGTGTAAGCAGTGTTACCGATGTTTATTTCCTTGGCGGATATAACAATTTCCGTAGTCATGGGTTCGTCACCTATGGCCCGGAATTTTTCGTGATAACGGATACAGTATCCTTTTTTAAAGGAAGTAGTGCGCATACGGCTCATACCGTCCCGTTTGTAAAAGATCAGTTTCCCGTCTTTGGTCTGGGAGTTGCTGATTACCCAGTCGGAAAAACTATCTTTCATATCGGTTTCCAGCACCAGGCGAATTTCACCGCCTTTAGCATTGGTAGAGGGTTTTCCGCTGTGGTCCGTACCCTTTTCTACCCGGATGTCATATTCCAGAACGTTATAGGACATTTCATCGATTTCGAACTTGGCTAAAAAAGACATAAGCTATTGGGTTATTACATGGGATACAATTTTTTCTACAGGGTATTTAAGGAAATAAAGGGAGTCACACGGACTCCCTTTGATAGCAATATTTGATCGGCTCGCTTATTACAATATCAAATGAGAAATTAAATACCTAAACCCATTCGTTGATGTGCTCTCCGCCACCACTGGCGATGACACGGCACGATATGGTGAACGTTTCCGTGAGAGGATTATCGCCGTTATGGTCAAAATTCTCCCGGTATTTAACGAGATAGCCTTCGGTGAAGTTCACTTCACGTAGTTTGGCATCCGTGTCGCGTTTAATGTAAGTGATCACTCCGTTCTTACGCTCGAAGTTGTTGGTCATCCACTCCAGGAAAAAGGAATCTCCGGTGGATTCTACAGTGAGATTAATACGTCCCCCACGGGTTATTGAAGAGGGGCGTCCGGTAGCATCTACCTCTTGTGCCAGGTCATAATTGGCATTCAAAATGTTGACTTTCTTGCCGCCAACAGATAAAGTTGCTTTAAATGACATAATACTTAAAATTTAAAGAATTAAGGTTAATTACTAAAAATACCAAATCAAATATCTAACTATATAGAGCCTGCAAGATATTAAATGCGAAGATATTATGCAACGCTTAGTGTTAAGAAAGTGTTGTTTTTCTGTTTTGAAAAGTGAGAAATGTAACCAATGAAAGTAGTCCGGAAGCAGGCTGTTTTTGTTGAAATATCTTTACCGTATCTGCTTTACGAGATATATGTACACAGGGAAGTGATCGCTGTATCCACCGGAATAGCTCCCATTGGCATAACTCCGCAACGGATAGCCTTTATAAGGGCCCGTCGGTGTGAGCAGGTAATGTTTGTTATAGATTCCCGCTTTCCAGTAGCGATAAGACGATCTATCTTTTTTAAGAAGTTCAGCCGTAAAGAATATCTGGTCGAACAAATGCCATTGATCCCGGTGAGCAAGGGTGCCCATGCCTTTTTGTGCCATTTCTTCCATCGGGTTAAAAAGTTCCCCGTCTTTTACTTCTGCCTTTTTTTTCCTGGTTTTCAGTATTTTTTTCAGGCTCGGATCGGTAGGATCATCGTTGAGGTCGCCCATACTGATAATTTTTGCAGAAGGGTTTACAGTAAGCAGGGAATCTATGATCTTTTTGTTGAGTTCTGCCGCCGCCATCCGGTTTGGCCTGCTCTTCTTTTCTCCCCCGTAGCGGGAAGGCCAGTGGTTGACTATGAAATGAACGGGTTCATCGTCGAGAATACCGCTGACCAGAAGCTGGTCCCTGGTATATATTCTGTAACCTTCCTCGTTGTATATTTTTAATGGAATATTGCTAAAGCCGATAGGCGTAAAAGTACTTTTCCTGTACAGCAAAGCGACATCTATACCCCGGTGATCGGGAGAATCGAAATGGACGATCCCGTAGTCGTATCTGTCCAGGGCACTATCATTGACAAGATCGTGCAGTACGTTCCCGTTCTCCACCTCTGCCAGGCCAATGACATCCGGGGCAGTGCCGGTAACTTCTTCCCCGATTTCCGAAATCACCCGGGCCAGTTTGGATATTTTATCCGCATAACGCCCTGAAGTCCATTTGTAAGCTCCGGAAGGGGTTCTGTCGGCATCCGTATCGGAACTTTGAATCGTATCAAAGAGGTTTTCCGCATTATAGAAAGCGATGGTTTTTACGGTGTACTTTTTCTGTGCGGAAACCATACGCAGAGAAAATGCTGTGACAAACAGTAGAAGAAGTACAGGTTTTGTCATAATGAGATGTGAATAGGGTGAAATACAATTACCGGGAGAAAGATAGAAAAAGTATCTGTAGCCGTAAAGGCTTGAAAAAATGAAACTTGCTGAAGTACAGTGTTTTTGGTGCTTACGGATATTATAGAAAAAATTTATCACGAAAAATTGGGACTCCTTTCATTTTGTGGTGTAGAATTTAATAGCGGGCATAGTATAATGTATTAAAAGCCTGTGCTCCAACTAAAAAAAACCAGAATATGAAACAAAAATTACTCTTACTGTTTTTATTACCATATATACATTGCAGCTTTGGCCAGACGCTTTCCCGTGTCAAGGGAAGGATATTGGACTATCGTACCCGGGTCCCGCTGAAAGGCATTCACGTTCGCATTCAAGGGACCGCACACAGGCAGCGTAGCGGAACGGACGGTACGTTTGTCTTCGGTGGGATGTCCCCGGGGAACTTTTCACTCCATATCAGCGGAGACGGATATCTTTCCAGGACTTTTCCCCTGATCCTGACAAAGAACGAAGAAGATGTGGATATTGGCGATGTGTTCCTGGAACAGGATATTTCCGGCGACATGTCGGAAACCCTCGCAATTATAACGGATAACGAACTGGAGGATGATGAAAGCGGGGCAGATGTGGCATCCGGTATATTACAGGCTACGAGAGATATTTACTTGCAAAGGGCTGCTTTTGATTTTAGCCAGGCTTTTTTTAAAGTAAGGGGATACGATTCCAGGGAAGGAGTGGTAATGCTGAACGGGATTCCCATGAACAAGATGTTCAACGGCAGACCGCAATGGAATAACTGGGGCGGTCTGAATGATGTAACCAGGAGCCAGGAACTCTCCTTTGGGTTATCCCCTTCCCCGTATCATTTCGGAGGAGTGCTGGGCAGTACCAATATCATTATAAGGGCATCGGAATACAGGCCCGGTTTCCGGATATCGTCCTCCGCGTCCAACAGGTTTTACAATGGCAGGTTTATGGCTACATATAGTTCGGGTATGCAGGAGAATGGTTTGGCATATACCTTATCCGCTTCCAGGCGATGGGCCGGAGAAGCGTATATAGATGGTACCCTTTATGATGCCTGGTCTTTTTTCGGTGCGGTAGAATACCGTTTCAATGAAAAGAACAGTATTCAGGTTTCCGGGATATATGCGCCGAACCGGAGGGGAAGTTCGGCGGCGATAACCGGGGAAGTGTTTGACATGGCCGGAAGAAAATACAATCCGTACTGGGGAATGCAGGATGGTGATATCCGCAATTCCAGGGAAAGAAAAATAAAAGAACCTGTCGCATTGCTTTCCTATTTCCACGAAAGCGACAGTTTCCGGTTTTCGGCAGGAGCTGCCTGGCAGTCCGGCACCTATGGGAGAAGCCGGTTGGGGTATTACAACGCTCCGAACCCGGACCCGGTTTATTACCGGTATTTACCCGGATTTTACATTAATAGTCCCTCCGGCGCCAACTTTGAAAACGCCGCCCTGGCGAGGGAGGGATTTTATGAAAACCCCCAGATAGACTGGGGCACTTTATACCGGATAAACAGCAATCCGTCACAGGAAGGTAAAAGTGCTTATATACTTTACGATGACAATTCGGATGAAACGGCGCTTACGTTCCACACTTCGGCACTTGTTCGCCTGGGCGGTTCGGTCACTGTAAATGCCGGGGGCGTCTATAAAACATCGACATCGGAAAACTATGCGAGCATAAGCGACCTTCTGGGAGGGGATTTTCATGAAGACGAAGACCCTTTTACCGACACCAGGAACGATGTGAACGGCGAAGCTTTAAAATATAAAGGAGATACATTTAATTACAATTATAGTATATACGCACAACAGGCACAGGGTTTTGTACAACTGCAGGCCGAGCGCAAAAAATGGAATGCGTTTGTTGCGGCGAATTTCGGATACACCAATTACCAGAGAGAAGGGCATTTTTTAAATGAGCGTTTCGCAGATAATTCTTTTGGGAAAAGCGATGTCCTTAAATTTTCGGAATACGGAGTAAAAGCCGGGGGAATGTATCACATTACCGGGAGACATGCCTTGAGTATCCGGGGAGGCTATATTTCCAGGGCGCCCCTGTTGCAGAATTCTTTTGTAAACCCGAGAGAGAATAATGAACCGGTAAAAGATATTACTTCGGAAACCGTAATTAGCGGGGATGTTTCCTATCTCCTTCGTTTACCCGGGCTTACGGCCAGGTTAAGTGGTTATTACACCGGTTTCGAGGATGTTACCAATGTGAATTTCTTTTATGTGGATGCCGGTGTGGGGAGTGATTTTGTACAGGAAACGGTCAGCGGAATACAAAAACGGCATGTAGGAGGTGAGCTGGGGGTGTCTTACCATGTATCCCCGGAAGTAAAGCTCACGGCAGTCGGGGCCTATGGAAAATTTACCTATGCCGATAATGCTGATGTAGCCATTAATTTCGATACTGCGGGAAGAGAAGAAGACCTTATAAACCCCGATGGATTCCTGGATCTCGGCGAGGCATCGATAAAGGGGTACAGACTCGCGACCGGACCGCAACAGGCATACTCACTGGGGATAGAATACAGGGACCCGGACTACTGGTGGGTGGGGATGACTGCAAATTACCTGGCGGATAGCTATGTGGATATATCCAAAATAACCCGGACTGACAGTTTTTATGTGAACCCCGAAACCGGGGAGCGCTTTCCCGATGCTACGGATGAAGCAGTGTCTGCCCTGCTTAAACAGGAAAAACCGGATGATTTTTACCTTATGAACCTTACCGGGGGGAAATCCTGGCTGATAAATGGCAGGTACATAGGGCTTTTTGTCAGTGTGAATAATGTATTTGATACCGTGTACCGGACAGGAGGATATGAACAAAGCCGCAATGGTAACTTCGGACAATTATCTTCCGACCTGGCAAGAGGAGTCCCTTCGTTCGGACCAAAGTACTGGTATGGTTTCGGACGAACTTATTTTATAAACCTGGCAGTCAGTTTCTGATATGGAAAAGATAAAAAAATATACAGTAATAGTACTTATGGTTCTGCAATGGGCCTGTGTGAACAGTACCTACGATAACCCGGCCACGGGGTGCGAAGAAAAAGAACTGGAGCCTAATATTACGTTTGCAGAAGTCAAACAACTGTATGAAGATGAGGTAATGCTTATACATGAAGACCTTGTAGTAGAAGGCTATGTTATTTCCAGTGATAAGACAGGTAATTTTTACGGAACCCTGCATATCCAGGACAGGCCGGAGCATCCGCAGGAGGGATTTCAGATCGATCTGGATTTAAGGGATTACCACCTTTTATATTCTATAGGAAAAAAAATACGTATTCGGTTAAAGGGGTTGTACCTGGGTAAAAGCCAGGGAGTGCTGAAAGTTGGCGGGGTGTTTACCAATGCGGGAGGGACTTTGTCCGTAGGCAGATTGCCCGCTTCCAAGGTTCACGATCATATTTTTGTTTCCTGTGAGGATGCCGTAGACATTATTCCCGAAATTACTTTGGTGAATGAACTGGAGGATAAAATGATAAATACGCTGGTGAGACTTCCGGGGATGGAAATAAGCCCGGAAGACATGTGTCAGCCATATGCAGTTGCCGGAGAAAGCGGAACGGACCGTATACTCAGAAACTGCAACGGAGAAGAAATTGTATTGCGGAACAGCGGTTATGCCGATTTCCAGTCGGAAATACTGCCTTCCGGAAACGGAACGATAACCGCGGTACTCGGAAAATACAGCAATAAATATCAGCTTACCATCCGGGATACGGACGATCTGGATTTTAATGATGAGCGATGCGGAGAAATTGTGTATTCCTGTGATCCTGTCGGGGCCGATGCTACCATTGCCTATGTCAGGACTATGTATAAGGGAAAGACCGTGGAGATATCCGAAAACATAAAGATCACCGCAACGGTTATATCTGACCGGGAAGCCGGAAATACAAGTGAAGTAAATGCCGTAATAGAGGATGACACTGCCGGAATTGTCTGTTCTTTTACTTCGGGGCACACGTTGAACCCGGGAGACAAGGTAGAACTTTCTCTCTCCAATACTTCCCTGGAAAAGACCAATGGCCTACTTTACATAAAAGACATTCCGTTGGAGAATATAGTATCCGCAGAATCCGGACATCTTCCGGAACCGGAAAATATTATGCTTTCCGATGATCTGAAAACCTATGAAAGCAGGCTTGTGAGGATGGATAACGTGCAGTTTGAAACCCTGGGAGTGACATATTCCGGGATACGGATAATCACGGATTGTACCGATGCCGTAAAAGTATTTACCAGGGAAGAAGCTTCTTTTTCGGGAGAAACGGTAAATGACGGGAAAGGAAGTATCACAGGAATTGTCTCCGTATACCAGGATGAATATGGCCTGGTACCCCGAAACCCGGACGATCTGGATTTTACAGAACCCTACGAAGATTGTCTCGGTGGAACAAACCTGATGATCACAGAGTATGTGGAAGGGTCTTCATATAATAAATTCATAGAGATCTATAATGCTACGGATGTGGATATAGACATGGATGGTTATGTTTTGGCAAGGGATGATAATGGGGATGGAAATTTTGAACGATTTACAATGGAACTCTCAGGGATTATTCCTCCTGGCGGAATATTAGTATATGCAAATCCTCGATATGATGAAATTTTATACGCTGATGAAATAGCTAATACAAGTGGTTCTGCGCTTGGTTTCAATGGAAATGACCAGGTAGTGCTTATGAAAAACGGGATAATCATAGACCATATAGGCATTCCCGGAGATGAGAACTGGGGAATGGACAAAACATTTCGAAGAAAAACAGAAGTTATAAAGCCCAATACATCCTATGACGAAAACGAATGGGAAGAATACCCGAAAAATGATGTAAGCGGGTTGGGAGTGCGTTAAAACATATGAATATCAGAACGGATATTTTATTAAATGGATAAAAATATGTAATTTTACTTGTTATGAATGGTATTTTTACCGAAACAGGGTCGGGTATGGTTACTGAAGAAAAATTGTTCCGGAAAATCCCCAGTGAAATAGAAGCGGCCTGGATGGTAACGTATTTGTCTGAAAAGCCTTTTTCTCCTTTACATATTACAATACTAAAATCCAAGATAGGTGTTAGTGATGAAGTACTGTCCGGAATACTCAATATTGCTCCCAAAACTTTTATCAAGTACCGAAAAGATGCGGCTAATGTAAGGATTGATATCAAAGAGCATATCGTAATGCTTTTGTCATTAGTAAAACATGGGGCAGAAGTTTTTGGAAGTTCACAGGACTTTAATCGTTGGCTGGAAATGCCCAATGTCTTTCTGGAAAACAGGAAACCTCTTGGTTTTCTTAATACGATTAGCGGTATCAGGTTGATAGACAGTAGACTGACGGCAATGGAGTATGGAGACAATGTTTGATAAGTATGGAGGTTTTCAGGATTTCAATGGCAAAATATGCTTTTTCTCTTAAGGCTTCGGGTGCCGCAAACCGGTGGAACAAGGAAAATGAATATGTTATTTACTGTGCGGAAAGCAGGGCATTGGCCGTATTGGAATTGGTAGTTCATAGGAATGCCATTATGAACAGGGCTATGTATAAACTTATGACTATTACGCTTCCCGATGAAAAAAAATATTATAAAGAAATAAATCCGGGAAAATTATCCCGAAACTGGAAAAGCATCGCTAATTATGCGAATCTTCAAAAAAAGGGAAGTGATTGGTATGTGAAGCAGATATCGTTAGTATTAAAAGTCCCTTCCGTTTTGGTGAGAGGAGAGTATAATTATATAATTAATACCCGTCATCCCGATTTTGATAAAGTGATACTAAAAGACACGGAAGATTATCATTGGGACAAAAGATTACTGTAGACAATTACCTCGAAGTATTCCGATGGCTTGGGACAGAGTATTTCAAATTTCATTTAGTGCGTAAATTAGCTTGTCACTAGATTAAAAAATGAATGAAATAATGAGTAAGGAATTAAAAACCGCACTTATACAAACCGCTCTTGCCTGGGAAAATCCCCATGCAAACAGAACGATATTGCGAAAAAAAATAGACGAACTTCAACGGGATACCGACCTGGTGGTGCTTCCGGAAATGTTTACCTCCGGGTTTACCATGAAACCGGAAGCGGTTGCCGAAAGTATGGAAGGGGAAACTACGGCATGGATGCGGGAAGCAGCGAAAGAAAATGACGTAGCGATAACGGGAAGTGTTATCATCGAAGAACAGGGGAAATATTATAACCGTTTGTTATTTGTTCATCCGGACGGAAAGGTGGAGCATTACGATAAAAAACACGCTTTTACCCTGGCCGGGGAAAATGAGGTATACGATATTGGTACTAAACGACTTATCGTAGCGTATAAAGGATGGAAGATCTGTCCGCTTATATGTTACGACCTGCGTTTTCCGGTATGGGCGAGAAACACGGAGAATTTTGATATGCTCCTGTTCGTTGCCAACTGGCCTTCCCCGCGGATAAGTTCCTGGGACATACTCCTGAAAGCAAGGGCCGTAGAGAACCTGTGCTACTGTATCGGCGTGAACAGGGTGGGTGAAGACCACAACGGGCATAAATACCCGGGGCATTCCGCCGTATATGATGTGCTCGGGGAGCAGATGGTATTTTCCGAAAATGAGGAAACACTATACGCTACACCGGATAAGGAAAAAATAACATATTATCGGGATAAACTTCGTTTTCTGGATGACAGGGATGAATTCAAACTTCTTTGATTTCCTTTTGTCCTGCGAAGAAATCCGGGACATTATTCTTCGTTATTGGTCGGAATACTGTCTTTTTTCGGTTCCGGCGGCGCAGGGTTCCTGAGAATAAAGTCTTGTTCGATCTCCCAGTTCGCTTTTATGTCCAGGACACCGGGGAAGTGACTTACCCTTTCCGGCTGTCTTTTTTCCAGGTAATCGCCCGTATCCCATTTACCGTTGCCATTATCGTCATAAATCACCCGAAGAAGGTATTTTCCCGGATCGAGATAGTTGAAATCGTAATAACTCTTCGCCTCCTCAGCATAGATCTCGTCTTTTACTTCACCTTTTTCCGTCGTAAGCTGAAGGAGGATCGGAAAAGAATCCACATTGCTAAGGATCATTCGGAGGTTTCCGTAATCGGCAAAGCTTTTGGTGCTGAGGTTATAACTGAGCGTGTCATTGGTTTTTCCGAAGAAATCATCTATGGCACCCGGAAGCATGGTTACCCGGTATTTCTCGTTGGGAAGTGTCTCCCATTTCAACCGGACAAGGTTTTCTTTTTCGTCGATTTCCGGGGTAAAATCAACTGCTACGGAATCTTTGTTCAGCACGGAAATTTTCTCCCTGGTGACAGAACCGATGGGGGTGTTGGCACCGATGGAAAAAGGTTTTTTAAAAGATAAACTCCCTTTCTGTGTAGGGGAAATGGTAAGTGTATCGTTATATAATTCTTTTATTTTTACCGTAAAAGTATCCCGGACCATGACACGTGGATTTGTTACCTTAAAAATAAGGGAATCTGCCTGAACAGGGGTAAACCAGTAATGCAGGGTATCTTTTTCTTTATCTTTTATAATCCTGTACTTGTAATCCGCAGGAGGCTCGGGGTAAAGCATGTCTATGGCAATGCTGTCCGCGTCTGCGGTACCTTCATACCCGAAAATGATCCTGTTCTTGGCAGCGAGTACCGGCCGGGTAGCCCGGTAGTATGAATTGTCCTCGAATAAATTCAGGCGGTACACCGAATCGGTAGGGACGTCGATAAAATCTTTAATAAAGGCAATTTTATCCGTTTTAGGTACATACGTATTGGTACTGGAATTGTCCTTTAACCCTATCAGCATATATTTCCCCGCCTTAATGTTGGTGATCTGGAACGTACTGGAACTGTCGAGGGTATTGGTGATATAGGTGGGAACCTGTTTGTAAACGATAGAATCGGTATATGTCGAGTCTATTTCATAGAGCATTACAGATACGAAGTTGTCCGGTTTTTTCTGAATAGCGTCTGTTATATATCCGTTTACGGTAAGGGAGTCCACATAGTCTCCTGTAGAAAATACATATTTGAAAAAAGAATACGGGTTCTCCTCGTTATTGTCTACGATACTCTGCCCGAAATTAAATACATAAGTAGTATTTTCTCTGAGAGTATCACTTATTTTAATATCTATATATTTACTGGCACTCCCCTGTGGCATGATCTGTGGCGTAGTTTTCATAGGGGGAGATACGATGAGCTGCTTCTGAATGTCCTTTAGTTTAATATATTCGTCAAAATAGATACGTATCCTTTTCGCTTTGAAATTAGTGCTGGATGTATCCGGTTCTGCCGATACCATTTTGGGAGGTGTCGTATCCTTTTCTCCTCCGGTAGGGGAGCCCCGTTTGGCACAATTCAGAAGGGTTAGAAAAATGCATAGGAACAGCCCGGTATTTATAGCCTTTTGTCTCATGTAAACAAACTTGTTTGTCGCCTGACAAAGTAACGATTATTTTTAAAAATTATACGGTAATAGCCATGGTAGCAATACTTACTTTAACATTCCCGTGTTTTTGCAGGGTCCGGGCGCAACGTTCCAGTGTCGATCCCGTGGTTATGACATCATCTACCAGTAATATATGACAGGGGGCAGAAGGTATGCTTTGCCGTATATCGAAGATGCTTTCGCCTTCCTTCCAGCGTGCCAACCGGCTTTTAAATGTCTGTGCTTTGACATTTGTTGTTTTAACAAGAATATCTTCCCTGTATTCTGCCTGTAGGGCATCGGCAATACACCAGGCAAAGGCAGAAACCTGATTATAGCCTCTTTTTCGTTGTTTTTTAGGATGCAGGGGAACCGGGATAACCATGTCTATTTTGTTTTGCAGGCCGCTTTCCGCAAGGCAGGCCCCGTACCACTTTCCGAGAAATATCCCTATTTCCGGATGTCCTTTGTATTTCAGGTGATGTATCAGTTGCTGTGTGACCCCTTTCTTATGGAACAGTAAATGGGCCGCGGCAAATTCTATCTTAACCCTGCCGTAAAATATTTTTTCTACCGGATTTTCACGGGAGCGGTGATATTCCGTTACCGGGAGCCGGTGTCTGCATGCCGTACATATAGTGTGTTCGCCGGGGGATAAACGGACCGAACAGCCCGGGCAAATTTCCGGAAAGAGAAGATTGTATATATCGCTTACAATACGGAGAAGAAATGTCATTTTAAGGATTTGGCTCTTTCAAATTTAGGCATTACCAGGGAAATATGCACGAACAGATGGTAATGTCAGGGCAAACGCATCATGTGCGCAGTATCTGAGAATGTGAGAATGTGGGAATGTGACCTGGGGTTAAAGGAGCCTGGGAAATGGGAGGATAGAGATGGTAAGGATGACGGGGAGACCAGGTGCCCTTCGGCCCCACTCAGAACGGCACTTGTAACCTGCAACCTTGAACTATTTATAATTTTACGATGCGTTTGCCCTGACAGTAATAGGAAAGCAGTATTTTGTGCAATATGCAGTAGCATAAGGTTTGTAACAAAAAATAATGGCAAAACCCTCTTTTTTCGGTCGGAATGTCTTATTTTTTGCGGTTAAAAATTCTATTTTTGCGCTATGGCAAATCAAGACGAACATTTTAAGAAGGTAATAGCCCATGCAAAGGAATACGGCTATATATTTCCTTCGAGTGAAATATACGACGGACTCAGTGCGATATATGACTATGCACAGAACGGGGTTGAACTCAAGAAAAATATCCGCGAGTACTGGTGGAAAGCCATGGTACAGATGCATGAAAATATTGTGGGAATAGATGCCGCGATCTTTATGCATCCTACCACATGGAAAGCTTCTGGCCACGTAGATGCTTTTAACGATCCGCTTATCGATAACAAGGATTCCAAAAAGCGATACCGGGCCGATGTGCTTGTGGAAGATTATGTAGCCAAAATTGAAGCTAAGATAGAGAAGGAAGTAGCAAAGGCCCAAAAGCGTTTTGGCGATACTTTCGATAAAGAACAGTTTCTGGCCACAAACGGAAGAGTTGTAGAATACCAGGAAAAGGCCGATACCATACTCAAGCGCCTTGGAAAATCCCTGGAAAACGAAGACCTGGCCGATGTAAAGGCACTTATAGAAGAACTGGAAATCGCCGATCCGGAAACGGGTTCGAGAAACTGGACGGATGTAAAGCAGTTTAACCTGATGTTTGGCACCAAACTGGGAGCTTCCGCGGATAGCGCCATGGATCTGTACCTTCGTCCGGAGACTGCACAGGGGATTTTTGTAAACTTCCTCAACGTTCAGAAAACCGGTAGGATGAAGATCCCGTTCGGTATAGCACAGACCGGGAAAGCCTTCCGGAACGAGATCGTAGCACGGCAGTTTATTTTCCGCCAGCGGGAATTCGAACAGATGGAAATGCAGTTTTTTGTTCGCCCCGGTGAGCAGAAGAAATGGTACGAAACCTGGAAGGAAAACCGATTGAAATGGCATCTTTCACTGGGAATGGGAGAAGACAATTACCGTTTTCACGATCATGAAAAACTGGCCCATTATGCAGATGCGGCTACGGATATTGAATTCAGGTTCCCGTTCGGGTTCAAAGAGCTGGAAGGTATTCACTCCCGTACGGATTTTGACCTGGGGAACCACGAAAAATACTCCGGTAAGAAACTACAGTATTTCGATCCGGAACTCAATGAGAGTTATGTGCCTTATGTGGTAGAAACATCCATAGGACTGGATCGTATGTTCCTGGCTGTGTTTTCCAACTCCCTGAAGGATGAAGAACTGGAAAACGGCACCACAAGGACCGTATTGAAAATACCGGCTGTGCTGGCCCCTACCAAAGCGGCGATCCTGCCACTGGTGAAAAAAGACGGGCTGCCGGAAGTGGCTCGTAAAATCGTGAATGAACTGAAGTGGGATTTTATGGTACAGTACGACGAGAAGGATGCCGTAGGGCGCCGTTACCGGAGGCAGGATGCCGCAGGCACCCCGTTCTGTATCACCGTAGACCACCAGACGCTGGAGGATGATACGGTAACCATCCGCTACAGGGACACTATGGAGCAACAACGTGTTCCCGTTGCGGAACTGCGGAACATCATTTTCCGTGAGACAGACATGCGTACCTGGCTGGTAGGTATGGACCGTGTGGAAAAGAGCGTGTAACCAATACAATAAAAGGGAATAGTTACGTTATAGATAACAGTCCCTCTGTTTATATATTGTAGAATGTACAAGGCAATGGCTTATTCAGCCGGAGCAGTGCATTCTACAATTTTTTTATACCCTTGTCATCAGGTTTTAAACCTTTCCCGTTTTATCACCGCTTATAAATCCACATGGGGATGAACTTCTTTTGAGTTTTGTATATATCTGGTATTCAGTCAATAGAATTGTTGTTGATAACCATTTTGTGCTTTAACATTTTCAGGGATCCCTATTTTGTAAATTTAAACTATGGAAAAAGATGCCTATATAAAAGGAAGGGGAGCGCAGGGAAATGTGAAGAACAGGTTCCTGGAAATGTCGCATGAAATGAGGGATGATTTCCTGGAATATTGCAGGCTGGAGGGAGATGAAGCGGACAATAACAAGACACAATACCTGAAAGTATTTCCCAAGACCATTGTGAATAAGGTGGACAGTCCTGATGTGGGGATGGGATATTCGATGAACCCGTACCAGGGCTGCGAACACGGTTGTATTTACTGTTATGCACGCAATAGCCACGAGTATTGGGGGTACAGTGCCGGACTGGATTTTGAAAGGCGTATCCTGGTCAAGGAAAACGCGCCGAAGCTACTGGAAGAAAAACTTAGAAGTAAGAACTGGAAAGCGCATACTGTAGTGCTCTCCGGAAATACGGATTGTTACCAGCCGGCGGAACAACGTTTCTTTATTACCCGTGAATGTCTGAAGGTCTTCCTGAAATACAGGCATCCGGTGGGCATCATAACCAAAAATGCCATGGTAATGCGCGACCTGGATATTCTTAAAGACCTGGCTGCGGATAATCTGATTGCAGTCAATATATCGGTAACCTCTCTTTCGGAAGAAACCAGGAGGGTACTGGAACCCCGGACGGCGAGCATAAAGAAAAGGCTGGAAACGGTACGGAAATTATCGGAAAACGGTATTCCCGTGAATGTAATGATAGCCCCGATAATCCCTTCGATAAACAGCCATGAGGTGTTGCCGCTGGCAAAAGCCGCTGCGGATAACGGGGCGGTTTCTATAGGGCATACCATTGTAAGACTGAACGGGGCTATTGGACAGATATTTTCGGAGTGGATAAGAAAAGCGATGCCGGACAAGGCAGATAAAGTACTTCACCAGATCGAAGATTGCCACGGGGGAAGCCTTAACGACAGCCGTTACGGTAAGCGCATGACAGGAGAGGGCAGAATAGCGGAGCAGATACATACGCTGTTTCAGATAGCAAAACGGAAGTACTTCGCAGATACGTCTTACCCGCATCTCAATACTTCACTTCACGAAAGTTACAAAGACGGACAGTTAAAACTTTTTTAGGGAGTACAGTCCGTTTTTTCGGCGGTTAACACAAATGCTCCCTCTTTTCCCGGATTGGTAGTGATTTTTGCCTCATTATCGGTTATCTCTATACGGATATCCTGGGTTTCGGTCATTCCTTCCTGGTTGAAGGTGTATTTTCCCAGGATGATTCCGTCCTTCATGGTTCCTTCCACCGTTCCGCTTCTCCCGTCTTTTTCAGCGGGGAACCAGTTGAATATGCCTTGGACTTTTTTCTGTTCCACGTGAAGCGTCAGTATGGTAGAGTCGCGAATAACACGGTCTTCCCGTTCTATATCTTTCCCGGTGGACAAAAAGCAGAGGTCTATGGTTTCAACCGGGTTTGAGTTGAGGGTTTCATTTGAAATGCTTTCTTTCTTTTGTGTCTCTTTTTTTTCGTTTTTACATCCGGAGATCAAAAAGAAAGCTGCAAAAACGGGGATAAGTAGCTTTTTCATGGCTGGGGGATTTGGTTATTTCTAATTTAAAACAGTTTCTTTAAAGGTAGTGAAAATTATTTTTCCCCGTTCCACTCCCCGTAAAACTGTTCCAGGAAGCCTTCCATGTAACGATGTCTCTCCAGGGCTATCCGTTTACCTGTTTCCGTGTTCATCATATCCTTTAAAAGAAGGAGTTTCTCATAGAAATGATTGATAGTAGGGGCCGTACTTTTTTTATATTCTTCCTTGGTTTCGTAGCGTATGGGCGGTATATCCGGGTTGTGTAGTTCCCGGTTTTTGAATCCGCCGTAATTAAATGCACGTGCAATACCAATAGCTCCTATGGCATCCAGTCTGTCGGCATCCTGTACCACATCGAGTTCCCTCGAGCGAAAGCTTTTGGTTTCGTAGCTGCCTTTAAAGGAGATGTTTTTAATGATCTGTACTACGTGTTCCGTAACTCTTTCCGATATGTTTTGGCCTTCCAGAAAAGCCCGGGCAACTCCGGGGCCAATACTTTCGTCACCATTGTGGAATTTACTGTCGGCAATATCGTGGAGCAGGGCGCCTAGTTGTGCTATCAGCAGGTCTACTTCTTCATGACGTGCAATGAGCATAGTGTTATTGTAAACCCTTTGAATATGAAACCAGTCGTGGCCGCCCTCCGCGTTCTCTAATTGCTGCTTTACAAAAGCTATGGTGTTTGGGATAATTTCGGGATTGTTCATGATGGAAAATTAAAAAAATCCTTTCGGATCAAGGAAAGGATTTTTAGAAAATATAATTGTTTTTTCGTTATCTGGCTGTTGCGGGCTCTACCCATTTGAATATGTGGGACTCCTGGGGGATTTGTATCCTTTCGGAAATTCTCAGCATTCTCGCGGGGAGTTTCATCAGGTAATCTCTTGCTTTTTCGGCTTCGTCGGTGAGCCCCGTGATCTTGTCAACCTGCCATTTGGCAATCAGTTTCTGGATAATATCCACATAGTCATAGGATGTGTATACTCCAATACGCTGTGCGGAGTCCGAAAACTGTTCCCACGCTGCTCCAAGTTTTTGGCCGGATTCTCTCAGGAAGTGTGCGGGCATGGTTATTTTCTGTTTCATCATATACTGGAATGCCAGCATCATCTGGCTTGGATCCACTTCAAAAATCCGCCTTACGAATTCGCTGTAAGCCTGGTGATGACGCATTTCGTCTCCGGAAATGATCTTACACATTTTGGAAAGTCTCTGGTTGCCATATTTTTTCGCCAGTTTGGCTACACGGTTATGTGAAATGTATGTGGCGAGTTCCTGAAAACTGGTGTATACGAAGTTTTTATAAGGATCGGTATCCGTGCCAATATCAAACCCGTCATTAATAAGGTGGTGTGTAGTGCGTTCCACTTCTTTCATATTAACTCTTCCCGAAAGGTAGAGATATTTATTCAATACATCTCCGTGGCGGTTCTCTTCACCTGTCCAGTGCCTTACCCATCTGGACCAGCCATTTCTTCCGACCTGGTCTATCCCTTCCACATCCATCAGCCAGGATTCATAAGTGGGGAGTGCTTCTTCCGTAATGGTGTCTCCCACCAGTACTACCCAGAAATCATATGGCATTTCCTTGGCCAGCTCACGTAACTCTTTTACGTCTTCCAGAAAATTCTCATTTTCGGAATCGGGCAAAAAGTCACTGGGTTGCCAGATGGTATCCACAGGGATTAAATATTTATCCACAAAAGTATCGATATCTTTCTCCAGAAGTTGCATTACTTCCAGTCGCACGTTTTTTATAGACATAATAAATTTATATGATTATTCCTTGTTTTACTGCGTTTTCCGTTTTTTCTATTATTTCATTAAAAGGAACATTTTGGATGGCAAATGGTTGTTGTATGCTGAAGGTTACCCGGTTACACAAAGTTAAGGGAAAATTGCCGTTTTTAACAATTTTCCACGAATTATTTATGCTTAAAGGTACAATATAAGCGGATGTTGCATATTTGCACAATATTTTCAAACCATTCTCCGAAAAGCGTTTCGGGACCCCGTTTTTACTTCGCGTACCTTCCGGAAAAATAACGGTGGCCCGGTTGTGTTTTTCAATGTATTCAGCCATCGCTTTTATAGCGGGAAGTGCTTGTTTCGGGTCTTTGCGGTCTATGAGCGCAGAACCTCCGTGTCTCAGGTTAAATGAAACACTGGGAATACCTCTGCCAAGCTCCTTTTTACTGATGAATTTGGGATGGAACTTCCGCATATACCAGATTATCGGAGGGATGTCGTACATGCTTTGATGGTTGGCAACGATAATAAGCGGTACACCTTCGGGTACGAGATGACGATTTTCGAATGTATAGGTAGTCCCCAGTATACTGGTGCAACGCACTAAAAGGAGGTTCAGTATGGAAACGCTTTTCTTATGAGCGGTGTACCCGAAGAGGTTGAGACATATCCACTGGATGCCGTGAAATACAACCAGGCATAGCCCGAAACACAAATAAAACAGGGCAGAAAGCGGATAAGACAAAATTTTTTTCATAACAGGTTTTTATCTAATATGGCCAACCACTACTGGCTTCGGACGCAAATATAAGTTGCCGAATGGATTAGCAGGTTTTCTTTTATTTTTTTATTCTTTCTTTAACTATCTTTTTTTCCGCTTTGAGGTAGACGGTTTCTTCCGGTGTTATGGGGTAAGGGTGTTCGAAGAAAAGGGCGGTCCCACGGTGCAGGGCCCTGATGAGGTAGCGGTTGCCTTCAAAATAAGATTCCTTGACACGTACACGCAGGGCAGATTCTTTGGTGGTGTGTAATTCATGGGTATATACGAGTACCCTTTTGTGATCGGGATAATTTTCTGCGGGAAAAAGCAGGTTTGCCTGTATTTCATTGACTTCCCCGAAGAGGGAAGCGATATATTTATTGTCGGGTTTTTGATACAGTTGTGCCGGATCATCTTCGCGAATGACCTTACCGTCCTTCATAACCAGTGTTTTGTCCGCATGCGAAAGTGCATCAACACTGTCGTGAGTAGCGATGATACAGGTAATATTCTTTTTCCGGATAAAAGCAAAGAGGTCCCTGCGCAGTTTATTGGTACGGAAACTGTCTATATGGCTGAACGGTTCGTCCAGCAACAGTATTTCCGGCTTCTGTGCCACGGCCCTGGCCAGGGCAACCCTTTGCTGCTGTCCCCCGCTGAGGTTTCCCGGTCTTTCCTCTGCGTATTCCCGGAGCTCTACCATTTCCAGGAGTTCGTCTATCCTTTCGGATTTTTCTTCCCGGTAAAAATTGGACAGGAACTTTCCTATGTTATCCCTTACCGATACATAAGGCATAAGATCAAAGTCCTGCGCCAGATATTTCATGTAGGGCTCCCCGGGGACCAGATTATATGCAGGGCCAAGTACTCTTTTGTCTTTCCAGTAAATTTCTCCTTCATCGAGGTCGTAAAGGCCGTAAACAGCGCGTAAAAGTGTACTTTTTCCGGAGCCACTTTCCCCGATCACAGATATGATTTGTCCGGGTTCTGCTTTGAAACGCACAGCATTCAGCACCGGTTTTTCCGTAAAACGGAATGAGATATCCTTAACGTCTAGCATTTTTTGACAGATACGAGGGTTTCGGGCAAAGATAATGGCTTTGTGTAAAAAGGAAAATCGGCAACCGTTTTTTTGAGACCTGTTACCGACGAACTAACAAATGCCTTTCGATCTTTTAAATTCTACCCTGTTTGCCACTAAAAAAGAAGCTACCGGAATACACCGATAGCTTCTCAGATTATGGTTTACAGGGTATTGCCCTTGCTAACTTGATTGAAAAAATGATAATTTGGAACAAGCACACAGGTCATCCGATCCGGATATCAGAACCAGGGCTTCTTACCGATCTGGTACGTATTGTAAAATTCTTCATCTGACTTGGTAAGGTATATGATCCCTTCGATCAGACCTATGATACCCCCGAGACCGCATAAGAAGGAAAGAAGTATTTGAACGATCCCTTCCTTGTTATACCCGAGGATAAATTTGTGAATTCCCAAAGACCCTATCACGATAGCCAATACTCCTGCAAGTATTTTTTTATTCTCCTGGCTGTGGATGGTTTGCTGTACGCCGTCGCTGAATTCCCGGGCACTTTCTTTAGCCTCGTCACCTATTTCCTTAGCGGTTTTTTTCGCTTCTTCGCCCATTTCTTTTGCTTTGTCAGAAAAGTTTTTTTCGTCTTTATTTTCTTCACTCATGATTGAAAATGATTTCGGTTTGATTATAGTATGTTAAAAATATGAAAATTTTTCATATACGGGCAATCCCGGTGGTCTTTTGTTAAAAAAGTATCCTTTACGGAAGGCCGAAGGGTTGATAATTTTATCTGTATTACGGTCTTATCCGCGCTAACCGTTATAAAAGAGTTTGATTTTATCTACTATGGTCTGAGCCAGTTTAATATTGCTTTCAAAAGTCCACCCCGCGACATGAGGCGACAACAATACATTGTCGGCTTGTAACAGGTATTGAAATGCTTCGGGTATACGATCTTCGGAAAAAAGAGATTCGAAAGAACTTTTTTCATATTCAAGCACATCCAGCGCCGCACCGAGGACTTTTTTATCTTTCAGGGCTTCGGTCAGGTCTTTGGTAATAACACTTTTCCCCCGGGCAGTATTGATCAGCCAGAAAGGTCTTGTAAAAGCATTAATAAAGTTGCTGTTCACCATTTTATCCGTAAGGGGAGTGAGCGGGGTGTGCAGGCTCACCACATCGGCTTTCTGTTGTAGTTCGTCCAGGGAGACCTGTGTGGCGTTTTCATCACCGACATCCGGGAGGATGTCGTAACAGATAACGCGGCAATCGAACCCCCTTAGTTTGCGGGCAAAAGCTTTTCCCATATTGCCATAACCGATAATACCTACGGTTTTTCCGTCCAGCTCATGGCCGCGGTTCGCTTCCCGGAGCCATTGCCCCTCGCGGATTTCCCGATCTGCTTTATTGAGGTTGTTAAACAAAGAAAGCAGCATTCCCAGTGCCTGTTCTCCAACAGCATTCCGATTGCCTTCGGGAGCTGCGATGAGATGAATGTTCTTTTTCCTGGCGTAATCGCAATCTATATTTTCAAGGCCTGCTCCTACCCGGGCAATAAACTGTAGTTTTCCGGCTTTGTCCATAAATTCCCGGTCTATCTTAAAACGGCTTCGGATGACAATGCCCTGGTATTGGTCTATGTTCTCTTCTATTTCGGCTTTGGAAGAGGTATAATTCATGTGGTTTTCGAAGCCTGCCTGTTCCAGCTGTTCCCATAACAGGGGGTGATTGCTGTCTATATGTAATATCTTTGCTTTTTTCAAGGCCTTGTTTTTTATGAACTCGTTTAAACTTTTTTGATTGAAGCGAAAAAGTTTAAACGAGTTCTATGTATTATTTGGTGAAGGGCGGTTCAAAATTAGATTTTTTGCCGGAAAAGTAACGACCTAAAAGAAAATAAATTATAAGGATAAGATACGGTAAAAAATCGTTATATTTGCACCCTCCTTTTTGGAAGGAGTATTTCATAATTAATAACCGGGGTCGGGAACCCCATATAATTAATGTATTATGCCTGTAAGAATTAGATTGCAAAGACACGGTAGAAAAGGGAAGCCTTTTTACTGGATTGTAGCTGCGGATTCACGCTCTAAAAGAGATGGTAAATTTCTGGAGAAACTGGGAACTTACAACCCTAACACCAACCCTGCACAGATAGACCTCAATGTAGACGGCTCTGTAAAGTGGTTGCAGAATGGTGCTCAACCTTCGGAAACTGCCAAAAGGATCCTTTCCTACAAAGGAGTGTTGCTTAAAAAACACTTACTTGGTGGTGTAAAGAAAGGTGCGTTGACCCAGGAAGAGGCAGAAGCTAAATTTGAAGCATGGCTGGAGGAAAAAACCGGGAAGGTTTCTGAGAAGTCCGAAGGATTGACCAAAGCTAAAGAAGAAGCTAAAGCTAAAGCATTAGAAGCAGAAAGAGAAATCAGCGAGAAGCGGAAAGCGGAAGCTGTCCAGGCTGAAGCTCCTGAAGAGGAAGTTGCAGAAGAAGCTGCTCCTGAAACAGAAGCTGAGGCTACGGCGGAAGCCGCAGAGGAAGCTGCTGAAGAAAACAAAGAAGCTGCAGAGTAGTTAATATTTGGAAGGGATGAAGAAAGAAGATTGCTTCTATCTCGGAAGAATAGTCAAGAAATACAGCTTTAAGGGTGAGGTATTGGTAAAACTGGATACCGATGAACCCGAATTGTACGAAAATCTGGAATCAGTGTTCATAGCCGTAGGCCATGACCTGATTCCTTTTTTTATTGAAGAATCGTCCCTGCATAAATCCGACCTGTTAAGGCTCCGGCTCGAAGATGTTCTTAGCGAAGAAGAGGCGGATGCCCTTATGAAGGCAGAACTTTATCTTCCGCTTACCACATTACCTAAACTTTCCGGAAATAAATTCTACTTTCATGAAGTTATAGGTTTTACCGTAGAGGATAAAAACTTCGGAAAAGTCGGAGTTATAAAGGGGATAAACGATACTACGGCCCAATCCCTTTTCCTGATAGACCGGGGGGGTAAAGAGGTACTTATTCCTATGAATGATGAGTTTATCGAAAAGATAGACCGGGATAACCGTACGGTTGTAGTTAATACTCCTGAGGGTTTGATAGACCTGTATTTGTAGCCTGTTACGGCTTTTTTCAATGATTTTCCGATCGATCCTTTGTGTAAAAGGATTTGGTGTTTTCGGGAGTAACTAAATTTCCAACGATGTCTGATAAGCCATTCAATTTTAAAGAATTTTCCGTGTCCCAGGACAAATGCGCCATGAAAGTGGGGACAGACGGAGTGCTTCTCGGTGCCTGGGCCGATGTGTCCGGAAAACCTTTCTCTATCCTGGATATAGGTGCGGGAACAGGGCTTATAGCGTTGATGATGGCGCAACGTAGCGGTGCGGAACTGATAGATGCTCTGGAGGTAAATGAGGCGGCATATGAGCAGTGTGTGGAAAATTTTGAGAATTCACCCTGGAACGATCGTTTGTTTTGCTATCATGCTTCACTGGACGAATTTACAAAGGAAACAGAGGATACTTACGACCTGATAGTCTCCAATCCCCCCTTTTTTACAGAAAATGTTCCTTCAGGCGATATACAAAGGGATATTGCACGGGCCACGATTTCTCTTCCTTTTGAGGAATTGTTGGAATCTGTGTCCCAGTTGCTTTCCGAAGAAGGTAGTTTTCATGTTGTCCTTCCTTATAAAGAAGAAGAAAGTTTTACGGAAATGGCAGGCGAGCTGGGGCTGTTACCGTACCGGATAACCAGGGTCAGAGGTTCCGAAGAGAAAGGAAAAACCGGGATTAAAAGATCTCTTTTATCATTTTCTTTCCGGAGGAGGGAAGTCGAAACAGACGAACTTAGCATTGAAAAAGAAAGACATCACTATACGGAACAATACATAAATCTTACCCGCGATTTTTATCTGAAAATGTGATCCGGTACTCTTTATCCTTCCGAAGGAATTTCTGATTTTCATCTGTTTATTTTTTTTTAATGGTCAGATGCAACCCCTGCCTGCAGGCAGGTTTGATGACTAAAATAATCGTTGTCCTATGTGTCTAAAGATTATTGTAGTCATGTCGGTTTCGTTTTAATATATTTGTGGCACACTTGTTAAAAATAACAGGAATGTAAAATATGTTCTGTTTTTTGATAAGCAATCCTGCCCGTCCGGCAGTCGGGGAAATTCCTTTTTGGTTATTGGGCTGTTAAGTTATTTAGGTAATATCGATAGATTCAATAACCTGGACTATATTTTTTTACACAACCAATATGCTGCAATGAGATTGCAGGCCTGCCTTTCACTGGCAGGGTTTTAAATCCTAACCGACACCAATTATAAAATGAAGAACAAACGAACCATCCGGGACATTGCAAATGAACTTCAACTATCCATTACTACCGTTTCCCTGGTACTTAACGGAAAAGCCAGGGAAAACAGGATAAGCCAGGAGGTCATAGACCGGGTGCTGAAGTTTGTCAAGGAGGTGGATTACAGGCCTAATCATTTCGCAAGAAGTCTCAGGAACGGAAAGTCCAAGATCATAGCTTTCATGGCAGAGGATATATCCAATCCCTTTTTCTCCAGTATAGCAAGGCATATTGAGGACGGTGCCAACAATAGCGGATATAAAATTGTTTATTGCAGTACGGAAAACAATGCGGAGAAGACGAGGGAGCTTATAAAAACCTTTAAGGACAGAAGGGTAGATGCCTATATTATTACTCCGACCGAGGGCATTGAAAAGGAAATCGAGAACCTGGTTGCCAACCGTGTGCCTCTTATGCTGTTTGATCGGTATTTCGCCGGTATTTCTACCGGGTATGTGGTAATAGACAACGAACAAAGTACCCGGAATGCTATTCGGCATTTCATAGAACGGGGATACCATAACATAGGCTTTGTGACTCTCGATTCTACCCAGACCCAGATGGCGGGCCGGTATCTTGGTTATATCAACGCCCTGGAAGCGTCCGGGTTACCACAGTTTGTTCTGCGGATTCCCTATGGCAGTACAGAATCTTTTATAGTAAATGCCGTTGCCGAATTTTTATCGGAGAACAAGGAAATAGATAGTCTGTTCTTTTCGTCAAATTACCTGGGGGTAGGCGGACTGAAGGCAGTGAGACAAAAAAATTTGTCCATCCCCGATGATATTGGTGTCATTGCCTTTGACGATAGTGAAGTTTTCCGGATGCATACACCTGCAATAACCACGGTTACCCAGCCCGTAAAAGAAATATCAAACAAGCTGGTGGAAAGTGTACTGCACCAATTGATGCAGGAAGAAGGTTCGGGAGATATCCGTAAAAATGAAATTGAATTGGCTGCCCGGCTGGTAGTAAGGGAGTCGTCTGCAGGAAAGAAGAAAACCGTATAAGATCTTTTTGTCTTCAATGCCACCCTATGTCTCTTCTTACGGTGGTTTGCCCGGTAGTTATTATCCCGGAGCAGCGCTATTTTTTAACAATAATGCGTTTGCCTATTTTCTATTAATACTTGTATTTTATTAGTTTTTATGTAAAAAAAACACCTGTACTTTGTCAGATAGATTTTTTTTCGTAAAATAGCACAATGAATGTTCAGTAGACCTCATTTGTTAACAAAATCCGAGATATGAAAAGCCCCATAATTCCGGTTTTTTCAACAACATGCTAAAACGTTTTAGCATGTTTTTTATACAAAAACCCGCTATTATGGGTTCTGTTTTGTTACTGCAGGAAGGTTTTTAGGGATGTATAACTACAAAAAAACAGGTTTTGAAATACACAGTGCTTTTCAGCGTATTCTTGGTATTCGGTTTTTCGGTAAATGCCCAGGACAAGACGGAAAATCCGGTTCGCAATAACAACCCGGTTTTCGAAGGGTGGTATGCCGATCCGGAAGGAATTATATTTGACAATAAGTATTGGATATATCCTACCTACTCCGCACCTTACGACAAACAGGTCTTTTTTGACGCATTTTCTTCTCCCGACCTGGTATACTGGACAAAACACGAAAAAGTATTGGACACCACTTCCGTGAAATGGGCGAAGCGTGCCGTTTGGGCTCCTTCCATTATTGAAAATGATGGTAAATATTTTTTGTTTTTCGGGGCCAATGATATACAAAGTGATGATGAGTATGGCGGTATCGGGGTTGCGGTTGCATCCCGGCCGGAAGGTCCGTTTAAGGACTATCTGGGGAAACCGCTTATCGATAAATTTCACAATGGCGCGCAGCCAATAGACCAGTTTGTATTCCGGGATTCGGATGGAAAACACTACCTTATTTACGGAGGATGGAAGCATTGTAACATAGCACAGCTCAATGATGACTTTACTGGTTTTATTCCTTTTGAGAATGGAGAAACCTTTCGGGAAATCACCCCGGAAAATTATGTGGAAGGGCCGTTTATGTTCATCCGCAACGGGAAATATTACTTCATGTGGTCCGAAGGAGGCTGGACGGGTCCGGATTACAGTGTGGCCTATGCTATTGCCGATTCTCCCATGGGGCCTTTTAAGCGCATAGGCAAAATTCTTCAGCAGGATATGGAGGTAGCTACGGGAGCCGGGCACCATTCGGTGATTAAAGTTCCCGGAAAAGACCGTTGGTATATTGTTTATCACCGAAGGCCTTTGGATGAAACGGACGGGAACTCCAGGGAAACCTGTATCGAGGAAATGCATTTCGATGATGACGGATTTATCCTTCCCGTTAAGATTACCGAAGAGGGAGTAAAAAGCGATCCGCTGGAATGAAAAGCTTATAATAAAATTAATACATGACAAAAATTGTTTTAACCTTGTTTCCCGGAAAATCAGTTTTACCCCTAACCCTAAGGGGAACCTGATTTTCCTTGATTCACTCTTTACAGGGCTGGGATCAACCCGGATGATCCCGATAATTATCGGGATCGGAACAAGAAAAATTCATGAAAATCAAATTTTTATCATGTACTGAAAATAAAAAATTAAAGACGCAGAATTACTAATTAATTTAATTGAAGACCCGTAAAAAATAGAGAATGTCATTTCAGATCAAAGAACAAACCAAGACCTATGATATATGTATTGTAGGCTCCGGAGCAGGAGGAGGTATGGCGGCACACGTACTTTCGGAAGCCGGATTTAAAATAGCGTTGATGGAGGCGGGGCCGCATTTCGATCCCGCCAATCCGGAGCAGCGAACGCAGTTGCGCTGGCCCTGGGAATCTCCCAGGCGTGGAGCCGGCACCGTAAGACCATTCGGTGATTTTGACATGGCTTACGGAGGTTGGGAGATCGATGGCGAGCCCTACACCAAAGAACGAGGAACAGAGTTCGATTGGTTTCGTTCCCGTATGCTCGGTGGACGGACCAACCACTGGGGACGTATATCTCTCCGTTTCGGCCCCCTCGATTTTAAACGCAAAGACTTTGATGGTAAGGGCGATAACTGGCCCATTGGCTATGATGACGTAAAACCTTATTATGACAAGGTAGATAAAATGATAGGGGTATTCGGCACTAAAGAGAACATCCCCAATGAACCCGATGGTTACTTTCTTCCCCCTCCCAAGCCGAGATTACACGAATTGTACATAAAAAAAGGAGCTGAAAAGGTAGGTGTTCCGATGATCCCTTCCAGGCTTTCCATTCTTACCAAAAGAGTAAACAACAAGAGGGGAGCCTGTTTCTTTTGTAATCAATGTTCCCGTTCATGCAGTGTTTATGGCGATTTCTCTTCGTCCTCCGTACTGGTAAACCCTGCGATGGAGACCGGAAATGTAGATCTGTATGTCAATGCCATGGTGCGCAAAGTACTTACGAATGATGAAGGAAAGGCTACCGGGGTTTCTTATGTAAATAAAGAAGACCTTCAGGAATACGAACTAAAGGCAAAGGTGGTGATCATGGCTGCCAGTGCCTGTAGTTCCGCAAGGATATTGTTAAACTCCAAATCGGCGGCACACCCTAACGGGCTGGCAAATTCCAGTGATCTCGTCGGTAAATACCTTCACGATTCTACCGGGGCTTCCCGGATGGGATTAATTCCGTCTCTTCTGGACAGAAAACGTTATAACGAAGACGGTGTAGGCGGAATGCACCTGTACACTCCATGGTGGTTGAACGATAGCAAAAACCTCGGGTTTACACGGGGATATCATATCGAATACTGGGGAGGTATGGGAATGCCTGCTTATGGATTTGGTTTTAACATGGAAAAGATTAACGGCCAGGTTCCCGGAAAAGACGGACAGAAGAAAAAGGCAGGAGGATACGGTGCGGATTTCAAGGACGATCTTCGCAGGTTCTACGGCGCTACCTTCGGCATGGCCGGAAGGGGAGAAAGTATTCCGAGAAAAGATAACTTCTGTGAAATCGACCATAATGTAGTGGATAAATACGGTATCCCGGTACTGAAATTTAATTACAAATGGTCCGATGAAGAACGGAAACAGGCTCAGCATATGCACGACACCTTCGAGGAGGTGATCCATTCGATGGGAGGAATTGCCCTGGGAGACAGACCCGGTGCGGAAACCGATTACGGTCTGGAAAACCCCGGAAGGATCATTCACGAAGTAGGGACCACCCGTATGGGGGATGATCCCAGAACATCGGTAGTAAACCGGTATAACCAGGCGCATGATGTCTCTAATCTTTTTGTAGTGGACGGAGGCCCTTTTGTGTCGCAGGCAGATAAAAACCCTACCTGGACCATCCTGGCACTGGCCTGGAGAGCATCGGATTACCTGAAGGAAGAAATGAAAAAAATGAATGTCTAAATTAGTTGATGAGTTGATGAGAAATATGGAAGACAACAAGTTACGATAAAAATCATTCAAAACTAATCAACTCCCAAACTAAAAAACTAACAAATGGACAGAAGAGAAACAATAAAAACCCTGGTAATAGGTGGTGTAGCCTCCGGATTCATGCTTCACGGATGTATACCTGCCGAAGAGAAGAAAGAAGAAATTACCCCGGAAAGTACGGATAAGGGCGAAGGCTACGGACGTACTCCGGAAGAAGCCGTACGGGATACGGAGCTGAACAGTAAAATCTTTTTTACCGAACACGAAATGGCTACAATTGCCATACTGGCGGATATTATTATTCCGGCCGATGATACTTCCGGTTCCGCAACGGAAGCCGGTGTCCCGGAATTCATAGAGTTCATCGTTAAGGATATTCCGGAACACCAGGTGCCACTACGGGGCGGACTGATGTGGTTGGATCGGGAAAGCGGCCTTAGATATAACAAGCAGTTTATATCCTGTTCGGCCGAAGAAAGGGAAAGTATTGTAAAGGATATAGCCTACCCGGAAGAAGTGACCCCGGAGCTCAAACAGGGAGCAGTATTCTTTTCCAGGATTAGGAACCTGGTTGCCACCGGGTTTTATACCAGCCAGATAGGTATAAAGGACCTGGGGTACGTAGGGAATACTCCCAACGTTTGGGACGGAGTCCCGCAGGATGTCCTGGATAAACACGGAATGGCATATGACGAGAAGATGTTACAAAGGAGTATTAAACCCGAAGACAGGGGAGAAATAATGGATTGGGAGAACTATAGCGTGTAAATAGAATAACAACTTCGTGACCTTCTCCATTAAATTTTTCATGTTTTAGATTGTTGTGTGAAAGTCTGTCGCAGGTGAAAACCTGCGGCTGGCTTTTTCTTTGCCATCCTCTGAAGACAGGAGGTGTATCAAGTGGTTTTTACCTGCAACTGGGTTGTGTCATCCTGTTAAAAGGAGTTGGTTTTACTGAGACTTTGACCAATATATAAAAGCGAAAACCATTATTTTGAGATTTAATTTTTACAGACCCCATAAATAAACAGGTCTTTTTTTGCGAGATAGATTTTTTTTCGTAAAATAGCACCGTGCTAATAAAGTGTTAATTTTTTGCTTTAGTGTCAGGTGCTATAAAATAGTACTAAAAAGACGCTAAAATTTTTATCGGATCGCTAAAACGTTTTAGCGTTTTCAATAAAAATGTGTTCTTAACAATGGTTTACAACCAAAAAACTTAATTCTAAACTAAATCAGCATTTATGAAGACAATTTTAATGAAAAAGCTTGTACTCTTCGCAGTATTGTTTTGTGCTGTCGGAGCGGTGCAGGCCCAGGTTACGGTCTCCGGGACCGTGTCGGATGCCAGCGGGCCATTACCCGGGGCTAACATTGTGGTAAAGGGTACGAGTAACGGGACCCAGACCGACTTTGATGGGAACTATACCCTGAGTGATGTTCCTGAAGATGCCGTATTAGTATTCAGCTATATCGGTTATAAAAACAACGAAGTTCCAGTAAATGGGGAAACTACTATAAACGTAACGCTCCAGGAGGATGCCCAGGCTCTGGACGAAGTCGTGGTAGTCGGATATGGTACGATGCGGAAATCGGATGTAACCGGGTCTATCTCTGTTGCTAAAGGGGAAGATCTTGTTAAGAATCAGCAGTTTAGTGCATTGGATAATTTGAGGGGTAAGGTTTCCGGGGTGAATATTTACTCCAATTCTGGTCAGCCCGGAGCTTATCAGAGTCGTGTGGTGATACGTGGGTTGTCTACTATTAATTCTTCCTCTACTCCTCTATATGTGGTAGATGGGGTGGTTATGGAGGATTTCGGATTGGTGAATCCCAACGATATTGAGAGTATGGAGGTTTTGAAAGATGCTTCTGCTACGGCGATTTACGGTGCCAGAGGGGCGAATGGGGTTATCTTGGTGACTACCAAACGAGGTAAAAAGTCGGAAGGACTTGCTATTACATACCAAACTTCTGTAAGTTTGAGTTCGCCTGCGAGCTATATGGATGTTCTAAATGCACAAGAGTGGACCGATGCTTTTATGATTGGTTTGGAGAATGAGAATAAGTATATGGGGTATGACTGGTCTTTGGATAGGTCGTACTGGTTCTCGGATAGAGAATATTTTGATGAGAACGGTAATCCTTTGTACGATACCGATTGGCAAAGAGAGGCTACCAGAACGGCATTGTCGCACAATCATCAGGTGGGGATTCAGTCGAGAGGTGAGAAATCTTCCGTAGGGGCATTTTTAAATTATACCGATCAACAAGGGGTAGTAAATAATACCTATAGCAAGAGGGTGAATGCCAAGGTGGCTTTTGATGCAGATCCGACGGATTGGTTGAGTACTTCCATCAATTTAATGGTGAATCACACTTGGGGTAGATATACACCTGAAACCGGAGGAGGTCAGGATGCTCGTAGGACTATGATAGAGATGTTGCCGTGGATGCCGGTTAGGGATTCTGGTGGGAATTATACTACCTCGGCCAGTACAACTATGGCCGATGGATTTGGGTTCGAGGGGATGTCTAATCCCGTGATGATCTTAGAGAAGCAGAAACGGATGAATTACAATACCCAGATTTTTGGTAATGCTGCCTTGACGTTTCACCTTGCGGACGGGTTGGATCTGAAGACGCAATACGGTGTGGATAGCCACAATATTACCTATAGAGGGTATTCCTCTATTGATTTGAATAATCTTTCTTTGCCAAATGGTTGGGCGGAAGTGCAACATACGAATACTTTTTACTGGCAGGAGGAAACGTATTTGACGTATAACAAAACATTTGACAAGCATCGGGTAAATGCTATGGCAGGACTTTCGTGGCAGGAGCGAAAGTACAATTATGACCGGTCGTATACCGAAGGTTTTAGTGATGACTTTTTTGAGTGGTTTAATTTGGGGGCCGGAACTACCCCCGATGCACCTGATTCGGATTTTAACCGCTGGGCGATGAATTCTTATTTCCTGCGATTGGCGTATACTTTTAATGATAAGTATTCGGCTACGCTTACAGGTCGTTATGACGGGTCTTCTAAGTTTGGGGATAATAATAAATACGCGTTTTTCCCTTCGGCAGGCCTGGCGTGGAATATTTCTCAGGAGGATTTCCTGGCAAATAGCAACCTGATCAGTAATTTAAAGTTGCACACCAGTTATGGGGTGACGGGTAATTCGGAAATTGATCCTTATCAGTCTTTGGCGCTAGTGGATTCCGGAACACAACTGCAAGATGGTACACGTGCACCCTGGTCTTATATAAGTACTATTGAGAATCCGGATTTGAAATGGGAGAAAACGGCTCAGTTTGATATCGGTGTGGATGTGGGGTTGTTTGAGAATAGGTTGAATCTGGAGGCTTCTTTCTACCATAAGAAAACGACAGATTTGTTGCTGGAGACACCACTGCCCAGGACTTCAGGATTTAATTTTTATTATAAGAACGTAGGTTCGGTTGCCAACAAAGGATTGGATATCATGCTAAATGCGTATCCGGTGCAGACAGAGGATTTTACCTGGAATACTACCTTGAATATGAACTATAACAAAAACGAGATTCTTCAGCTGGGAGAAAATAATGCGGATATAGAGTTGAACAGCTGGGTAGGTGGTTCTAATAGTATTTTGCGAGTAGGAGAAAACCTGAGTAGCTTTTTCGGGTATAGAAGATTGGGAGTTTATACGGAAGAGGACTTCGAAAATGGCGATATTAACAGAGACCAGATAGGTCGTGCTAAGCGGACCAGTGAGAAGGAGATTATTGGCAAAGGTATGCCGGATTGGACAGGAAGTTTTATTAATACGTTTTCTTATAAGAATTTTGACCTGACGGTAGATATGCAGTTTGTTTGGGGAGTAGAAACCATGCAACAGTTTTATCACCCAGCGTATGACCGGTTTGGTATTACTAACGGGTTGTCTGACATCTTGTACGACGCCTACGACGGAACGAACCCGAATACAATGCAGCAGGCTATCTATTTGACCAATTCCGGACATGCGGGTCAGGATACTACGGTGGATTCATCGTGGATTGCCGACGGGTCTTATTTACGTGCTAACCTGATCCAGTTGGGGTACACATTCCCTTCTGAGAAAAGTACTTCCCTCGGGCTTTCACAACTTCGGTTGTATATGAATGTAAATAACGCTTTTGTTGTAACTTCCAGTGACTTTAACGGTTATGACCCCGAAGCGACATCGCAAGGTAGTACGAATAAATTTGGACAAAATATGGCGTTCTATTCTTATCCGAGAGCTAGAACGTGGACATTAGGTGTAAATGTAACTTTTTAAACCGACTAAGATGAGAATTACAATGAAAAATATATGGCAAATATTGTCGATATCGGCTCTTCTGTTATCGGTATCGTGTTCCGATTTTTTGGATGAGAATCCTAAGTCCACTGTATCTAGTGGAGATTATTATCAAACTGAAGCTCAGGCAGAATCCAATGTGAATTACCTGTACAGGAATGGTGCCAGCCAGCGTATTGCGGCTGCTCCCAGTGCGTATGTAGGGTCTCACTCTTCTGTGATGGGGATGCTAACCGGCTATTTTACGAATAGTTATGAGGGACAAGAAGTGGTGTGTAGGTATTCCAGATTGTTGACGAGACAGGATCATACTAATGAGATTTCGGCGAATTCGGATGGTATGTGGGACAATTGCTTTAAGGCGATTAATGTGGCTAATAATGCTATTGTGAGTATTCCCGGAATTGATATGGATGAAGGAAAGAGAAATCGGCTTGTTGCTGAGGCAAAGTTTTTTCGGGCGTTTAATTATTTTTATCTGGTGAAGGCATTTGGTGATGTGCCGCTTTTGTTAGAGCCTTCTAATTTGGATGAGTTGTATCCGGAAAGGGCACCAAGCAGTTCCATATACGATCAGATTATATTAGATCTTCAGGATGCTATTGACGTGTTGCCGGAGGCGACTTTTGCAGCAAACGGGCATCGTATTTCTAAATATGTGGCAACGATGTTGCTCACGGATGTGTATTTCTATACGGGAGATTATGCTAATGCTAAGACTTATGCGAAAATGGTAATTGATTCTCCGCATACTTTGGCTACTAATGATGATTTGGGGGGGAACAGTGCCTATAATAAGTTGCGTACTATTGATGATTTAAGCGAGGTGATTTACAGTCAGGAATACGATGCTACTATTAATGACGGTGGTTGGCGGCCAACTTATGCGTTTACTTCGTCGGCTACAGGGGTGTTTGGAACGTATTCTATTTTTGAGAGGGTTTATGGTCCTATCGATCGTTTTTTAAATGTGTATGAAGAGGACGATTTACGTATTCAGCCTCAGCAGTTTTTTCACTGGAGTTATACCAATCCGATTAATAACAAAACTTGGACTGCTCCGGAGGGGCAAGCAGGTTGTTGGTATTATTTTGATGAAGAAGCTGTGCTGAATACGGGTAGGTCTACTAAAGACTGGAATATTTACCGTTTGGCGGAGGCGTATCTCGATTATGCAGAGTCTATTGCGCAAACGGAAGGGGTGACACCCGAAGCTGCAAATTATTTAGCACAGATACGGGTAAGAGCTAATACTGAGGGATCTTCTATTACGGATATTGAGAGTGAGTTGATGATGCTTTCTACTCAGGAGTTTATAGAGGCTTGTTGGACAGAAAGGCTTAGAGAATTTCCATTGGAGTTTAAAATTTGGGACGATTGTGTGAGGACTATGAAATTTCCACAAGTTTCAGAATCCGCCAAGGGGGAAGTGACTTATATAGATTTAATAGGGGCACAGAATGCAGCAGGAGCAACGTTTAAACCAACAGATTTGGTGTTCCCTATTTCCTTAAATGAGTTGCAACGCAATCCGAACCTCACTCAAAATGAAGGATATCAGAGTAGATAGTTTGAGTTTTATATCGAACTCACGTTAACTTAGAACAGAGTCCGGGGTGGTAAATAAACTAAAAAAGCTGCCGTATTTTAGGCAGCTTTTTTTATTTTTTCCTTCAACGGTATGCTTGTATAAATTTGATTATACCTGTATTTTTAATAAATTTTAAAACCTCCTATGAAAAAGAAATCGTTAACAACAGTTCTTTTCGCCGTTATTGCCCTGTTCCAGATGTCACAGGCGCAAACCGTGATGGTGGAAAAAGTGGATAATCCCGTAGATTGGGCTAGCCCTCTTATGGGAACCGATTCTAAATACAGCCTGTCCAACGGTAATGTATATCCTGCCATAGCCCTTCCGTGGGGAATGAATTTCTGGACCCCTCAAACCGGAAAAATGGGAGATGGCTGGGCCTATATGTACACTGCCGACAAAATAAGAGGCTTCAAACAAACACATCAGCCTTCCCCCTGGATGAACGATTACGGTCAGTTCGCTATTATGCCGGTGACCGGAGAACTCGGTTTTAACGAAGACGACCGTGCAAGCTGGTATTCCCGTAAAGCGGAAACCGTAACGCCATACTACTACAGCGTATACCTGGCCGACCACAATGTTACTACGGAATTGGCGCCTACCGAAAGAGCAGCACGTTTTCGTTTTACGTTCCCCGAAACAGACAGTTCTTATGTCGTTATCGATGCCCTGGATAAAGGATCTTACGTAAAAATAATACCGGGCGAAAATAAGGTTATCGGGTATACGACCAAAAACAGTGGTGGCGTGCCGGAAAACTTTAAAAATTACTTCGTTATCGAATTTGACAAAGCCTTTGAGGTAACTTCTACGTTTAACGGGGATAAACTCGGAGATGCTCTTGAAATGGAAGCGGACCATGCCGGGGCCGTTATCGGGTTTAAGACCAAAAAAGGAGAAAAAGTAAATGCCAGGGTAGCTTCTTCCTTCATAAGCTTCGAACAGGCGGAACGCAACCTCAAAGAAATCGGAAGTGACGATTTTGATACCGTAAAGAAAAAAGGAAGAGATATCTGGAACAAGGAACTTGGCCGTATAAAAGCAGAAGGAGGTACTGTAGAACAAATGCGTACCTTCTATTCCTGCCTTTACCGTTCCCTGTTATTCCCGAGAAAATTTTTCGAATATGATGAAAACGGGGATGTAGTACACTACAGCCCGTACAACGGAAAAGTACTACCTGGTTATATGTTTACGGATACCGGTTTCTGGGACACTTTTCGTTCCCTCTTCCCTTTCCTTAACCTCATGTACCCGGAACTGAACGCCCAGATGCAGGAAGGACTGGCTAACGCGTATAAAGAAAGCGGATGGTTACCGGAATGGGCCAGCCCCGGACTCCGGAATGTGATGATAGGAAACAACTCTGCTTCCGTAGTATCTGATGCTTACCTCAAAATAGATAGTAAACACAAGTATGATATAGAAACCCTGTATGAAGCATTGATACACGGTGCCAATAATGCAGGTCCGCTCACTGCCGTAGGACGTGCCGGAGTAGAATATTACAATAAACTCGGATATGTACCTTATGATGTCGGAATCAATGAAAATGCCGCCCGGACGCTGGAATACGCCTATAATGATTTTACGATCTACCAGTTAGGAAAAGCCCTTGGCAAACCGAAAAAGGAAATAGAACTTTACAAAAAGCGAAGCCTCAACTATAAGAACCTCTTCGATCCCGAAACCAAGCTGATGCGGGGTAAAAATGAAGATGGCAAATTCATGAAACCCTTTAGCCCGTTCAAATGGGGTGATGCCTTTACCGAAGGGAATAGCTGGCACTATACCTGGTCCGTATTCCACGATGTACAGGGACTCATTGATTTGATGGGTGGTAAAGAAGGATTCACAGGACAACTCGATAAAGTGTTCTCCCTCCCTCCCGTTTTTGATGAAAGCTACTATCGGGGCGTTATCCACGAAATCCGGGAAATGCAGGTGGCTAACATGGGACAGTATGCACATGGTAATCAACCCATTCAACACATGATATACCTTTATAATTTTGCCGGAGAACCCTGGAAAGCCCAGCACTGGGTAAGAGAAACCATGAACAGGATGTACAGGCCTACCCCGGATGGTTACTGCGGGGATGAAGACAACGGGCAAACATCGGCCTGGTATGTATTCTCCGCTATGGGATTCTATCCCGTTTGTCCTGCTACCGACGAGTATGTAATGGGAACACCCTTATTCAAAAAGATGACCCTGGAATTGCAGAACGGAGAAGAAGTAATCATCAATGCTCCTGAGAACAGCGATTCGAACAGGTACATACAAAAGATGAGTGTCAACGGGAAAGAATATACCAAAAACTGGTTGAGCCATAAAGCGCTTATGAAAGGTGCCGTTATCGATATGGAAATGTCGGATACACCGAATAAGAACAGGGGAGTGAAGAAAGCGGATTTTCCTTATTCCCTTTCCAATCAATAGATCGGTGAAGTGAAAAATTGAGTAACTTTGTGTAAAACAGACAGAAAATGGACGTACAACTGCTTAAACTTGAGCTCATAGACCTTTTGCTGCACACAAAAAGTGCATCTATTCTGCAAAAGATCCGGGATATCCTGACAGAAAATCCGGAGGTGCCGGATACGATATATGATGAATTGGATAAAGAAAGAACAAGGCATTTAAATGAAGAAACGCCTTCTTATGAGTGGGAGGAAGTAAAAGCCAGGTTGCAGCAAAAGTATGGCTTATAAGCTGTTGATAAAACCCAGGGCTGAATACGATATGGCAGAGGCCATTTCATGGTATGAATCCAAAAGTCCGGGCCTGGGTAAAAAGTTTATGGATGAAGTAGAGAAATATGTGACGGAAATAGAGCAAAACCCGGAACACTATCAAATAAGGAGAAAGCCCTATCGCGAAGTGTACATCAGGAGTTTTCCGTTTGTAATTATCTATGAAATACTGGCAGATACTGTTGTCGTCTATACTGTTTTCAATACACACCGGGATCCGCAAAAAAAAGCCAAATAAATAATCCTGTATAAACCAACTCCATTTTAGGGGTTGGTTTTTTTACGGACTGGTATTAATGCCTTCTTAGATCAAATGGGTATTGTAAACAGCAAATAAATGTTTGAAATTTTAATAAAATGCAAAATAATATATCAATTTTAATAAAACATAGCACGCAGGGGATTCCTATGGCTATTCTGATGATTTTATTCTTTCTTTTAGAAGGGTGTAATATCGGGAAGAAGGATGCAATACCTGTTGACGAAGCAAATAATGATCCTGCTTTGGAGGACCTCGCCCGCTACGTGGACCCCATGATAGGCACAGCCAAAATGGGGCATACCTATCCCGGGGCAACCGTACCTTTCGGAAGCGTACAATTAAGTCCCGATACCGATACGATTCCCTATGCCGTAAATGGCAGGTATAACCCGGATGTATATAAATATTGTGCCGGATACCAGTATGACGATAAAACAATCGTAGGCTTCAGTCATACCCATTTCAGCGGTACCGGGCATTCCGACCTGGGCGATTTCCTGATTATGCCGACCACAGGAAAATTGCAGCTGAATCCCGGAACAGCGGATAAACCCGAAAACGGCTACCGTTCGGCTTTCTCTCACAATACGGAAACGGCCGAACCGGCGTATTACAGTGTGCAACTGGAAGATTATGATATAAAAGCCGAACTCACTGCGAGCAGCAGGGTGGGAATGCACCAGTATACCTTTCCCGAATCGGACGAAGCACATATTGTTCTCGACCTGATGGCGGGGATCTATAATTACGATGAGAAGAATGTATGGACTTTCGTCCGGGTGGAAAACGATACCCTGGTCACCGGTTTCCGGCAGACCAACGGATGGGCCCGCACCCGTAAAGTGTATTTTGCTATGTCTTTCAGTAAACCGTTCGTCAAATACGGACAGGCCAATTATGACGACAACGTGTACAAAGGCTTCTGGAGAAAATTCAACCAGGAGGAGAATTTCCCCGAAATGGCCGGGGAAAAGCTGAGAACGTATTTCGACTTTAAAACGGAGAAAGACGAAAAGATAAAAATAAAGTTTGCCATTTCCCCGGTAAGTACCGAGGGTGCCGTAACCAATATGAAAGCCGAAATCCCACACTGGGATTTTGAACAGGTGAAAAAGAAAGGCCGGGAATTGTGGAACAAGGAACTGAACAAGGCTGTCGTAGAAACCACTTCCGAAGAGGATATGGTCAATTTTTACACAGCCATGTACCATGCTTTCCTCGGGCCAACGGAATACATGGATGTAGACGGAAAATACCGCGGTCTGGATATGAACATTCACCAGGCGAAGGATTTTACCAATTACACCAGCTTTTCCCTGTGGGATACCTATCGCGCATTACACCCGTTGTTTAACCTGATGCAGACCGAAAGGAATGCAGATATGGTGCAATCCATGCTCGCTCACTACGATCAGAGTGTACATCCTATGCTGCCCGTTTGGTCGCACTACGCCAATGAAAACTGGTGTATGATAGGCTACCATAGCGTTTCGGTTATTGCCGATGCCATCGTGAAGGGGAATGCGGATTTTGATGTGGAACATGCTTTGGAAGCCTGTGTGCAAACTGCACGTACCAGGTATTATGACGGATTGCAATACTATCTGGATATGGGGTATGTGGCGGAAGACAAAAACGGTGCTTCCGTATCCAAAACCCTGGAATACGCTTATGATGACTGGGCTATAGCACAGGCGGCAAAGAAGCTGGGTAAAGAGGATATTTACCAGGAATTCATCAAGAGATCGGAGAATTATAAGAATGTCTATGACAAGGCATCCGGCTTTATGCGTCCGAAATTAAGTGACGGTAGTTTCAAAAAAGAGTTTGATCCGCTGGATACTCACGGACAGGGATTCATAGAAGGGAATTCCTGGAATTACAGCCTTTACGTGCCACACGATCCCGCTACCATGATAGACATGATGGGAGGAAAAGAACGCTTTTCGGAGCGACTGGATTCCCTCTTTACCATGGAACTCCCCGATAAATATTTCGAAAAGACCGAAGATATTTCCAGGGAAGGCATCATCGGTAACTATGTGCATGGCAACGAACCTTCACATCATGTGGTATACCTGTATAACTGGACGGATACGCCGTGGAAATCGCAGGATAAAATACGGATGATCCTGAAAGCAATGTACCAGACCGGTGAAGACGGTCTCGGTGGAAATGACGATTTCGGACAGATGAGCGCCTGGTATATATTCAGTACTTTAGGATTTTATCCGGTGGCTCCCGGCTCCGAAGATTATGCACTGGGCAGCCCCTCCGTAAAACACGCCAATATTCATATGGAAAATGGAAATACACTGGAAATCGTAGCAGAGAACCAGTCAGAAAAAAATGTGTTTGTGGAAAAGGCGGAATTCAACGGGGAGACATTAAAGAAACCTTTTCTGAAACACAGCGATATCCTCAAAGGAGGAAAATTAATCTTTTATATGACGGATAACCCCAATAAAGAGTTGTATAAATAAGCTTCTTCACCTTTTTATTATCAGAAATAAAACACCTCCGGTCCTTCAGGAATCTGGAGGTGTTTTTGTTTGTACCCCCGCAAAATCTATAGTGTATGGCGCATCGGAGACATGTTGTTTAATAAATATAACAAATAAACCTTGTGATGTTATATTTCATTAGATATATTTGAAGGGTAATTTAATCATTAATACATGAGACCAGACCTCTTTGAAGCCCCGGACTATTACCAATTGGATGATCTTTTGTCGGAAGAACAAAAACTGGTACGTTCCGCTTCCCGCGATTGGGTGAAGCGGGAGATATCGCCTGTTATAGAAGAATATGCACAACGTGCGGAATTTCCGAAGCAACTTATCGGCGGTTTGGCCGAAATAGGTGCTTTCGGACCCTATATTCCCGAGGAATACGGAGGTGCGGGCCTTGACCAGATCAGTTACGGGCTTATCATGCAGGAGATAGAAAGAGGAGACAGCGGCATTCGGTCTACGGCTTCCGTACAGTCTTCCCTGGTGATGTACCCCATATGGAAATACGGTAGTGAAGAACAGCGTAAAAAATACTTGCCTAAGCTTGCATCCGGAGAATTTATGGGCTGTTTCGGGCTTACGGAGCCTGACTTCGGTTCCAACCCGGGAGGTATGGTTACCAATTTTAAGGACAAAGGAGATCATCTGTTGCTCAACGGGGCCAAACTGTGGATATCCAACGCGCCTTTCGCGGATATTGCTATAGTCTGGGCAAAAGATGAAGGCGGAAGGATACACGGTCTTATTGTGGAGCGTGGCATGCAAGGATTCACCACACCGGAAACACATAACAAGTGGTCGCTCCGGGCTTCGGCCACCGGGGAACTCATATTTGATAATGTAAAAATACCCAAAGAAAACCTTCTGCCGGGAAAAAGCGGGCTCGGGGCACCCCTGGGCTGCCTGGATTCTGCCCGTTACGGCATCGCCTGGGGAGCAATAGGAGCGGCGATGGACTGCTACGATACGGCTCTTCGTTATGCCAAAGAACGAGTTCAGTTCGATAAACCCATTGCGGCTACCCAATTGCAACAGAAAAAACTGGCTGAAATGATCACGGAGATCACCAAGGCACAATTACTGGCATGGCGGCTCGGAGTATTGCGAAACGAGGGAAAGGCCACTACGGCGCAAATATCCATGGCAAAACGGAACAATGTGGAAATGGCCATAAACATAGCCCGTGAAGCAAGACAGGTGCTCGGAGGTATGGGAATTACGGGAGAATACAGTATTATGCGCCATATGATGAACCTCGAAAGCGTGATCACTTACGAAGGTACGCACGATATACACCTGCTAATTACCGGGGCAGATATTACAGGCTTCAACGCTTTTAAATAAAACCGGTGTCATTGCGGCTATAGCTCAACACCAATTATTGTTTATCTTAGGTGCATGATAGAAGCCTTGAAACAAAATTACGGTTACCTCTTCGAAGCCCCTCTCCTGGAGGAGATAAACCGGGTAGGTCAGCTGAAAAAAGTACCCGAAGGTTTCCAGCTTATGGATATCGGGGAACCTATAAAGGGTATGCCGCTTATTCTGGAAGGGGCCATAAAAATTTTACGTGAAGATGAAAAGGGGAACGAACTGGTACTCTATTTTATAGAAAGGGGAGATACCTGTGCCATGACCCTTTCCTGTTGTGTTGGGCTCGCTAAAAGTGAGATCCGGGCCGTAGCTGAAACCGATACGGAGCTCGTTATGATACCGGTAGAAAAAATGGAAAGCTGGATGGCGACCTATAAAAGCTGGCGCCAGTTTATTCTGCAGAGTTATCACGACAGGCTTATGGAAATGCTGGATACGATCGATTCTATTGCCTTCCTTAAAATGGATGAACGCCTGCTGCGCCATCTCAGGGACAAAGCCATGATAGCCCATGATGATGTCATCCAGACCACCCACCAGGACATAGCGCGGGACCTGAATACCTCGAGGGTGGTGATATCCAGGTTGCTGAAAAAACTAGAAAACCAGGGGAAAATACAGTTGTTCCGAAACAGTATTAAAGTTATAGACTTATAATGGGTTGAGATAGTATAACTCGGGGCAACGCATCTTAAAAATTAAGGAGTTTTGGAGTTGATGAGTTCTGAGTTTTGGAGGTACTCTTTTTATGAGCACATTAAAAGCTAAAACCTGGAACAGGTTATCCAGAGTTGTTTCTCTCTCTAACCGGACATTAAAACGCTGTAGGACTTAAAGCCTGTAGTTTAGTTTCAGTCCTAAACTCATCAACTCCGAACTCCATCCCGATATATATCGGGACTAAAAAACTGTTTTTAACTTTTCACCGAACCCGGAATTTTCTATATATAGTGTGTTTGCCCTACCATGTAACCTTTGTTACCGATTACCTCTTCCGGATATCTTACTTTTGTAGCAAATTGTAAGTACAGCATTATGGATATTCTCCAGATATCGGGTTACATAGGAGCTCTTCTCATAGGCGTAATTCTTGGCCTTATCGGTGGAGGGGGGTCTATTTTAACGGTTCCTGTCCTCGTTTACCTAATGGGGGTCAGCCCGGCCACGGCTACGGGTTATTCCCTTTTTGTCGTCGGAGTATCTTCGCTTATCGGTGCGTTCATCAACATGCGGAAAAAACTGGTACAGGTTAGAACAGCTTTTGTGTTTGCCTTCCCTGCTTTTGTAGTGGTTTATATAATGCGAAGGTTTGTTATGCCCGCTATTCCACACAACCTTTTCTCTGTCGGCGAAACGGAGGTTACCAAAGACCACGTTATTATGGTATTTTTTGCTGTAATAATGCTCATTACCTCTATTTCCATGCTGCGCAACAAGAAAAAAAATATTATTACCAATGTATCCGATTATCACTATCACATTCTTTTTCTGGAAGGGATACTGGTAGGCGTTGTTGCCGGTTTTGTGGGAGCCGGGGGTGGTTTTCTTATTATTCCCGCCCTGGTACTTTTTGCCAAACTGCCCATGAAAAAAGCAGTAGCCACTTCCTTGCTTATCATATCTATTAATTCCATCGTAGGTTTTGCCGGAGATGTCGGTGTAATGCAAATAGACTGGAACCTGCTGCTCATTTTTACAGGAATAGCCATTGCAGGGATATTTGCAGGTAGTTACCTTTCCGGCAAAGCCGATGGGAAGAAACTGAAAAAAGGCTTTGGCTGGTTTGTACTGGTCATGGCTGTATACATCCTCATAGAAGAGTTTACACATTTATAAGATAAGTGATAAAAGTCATATAACATCCCGAGCCAGGATAGTAATTTGGCCCGGTTATATGGAGAAAGAAAAAACAACCTGTTAAATTTGTATGATGAAACCGACAGGATTAAAGATAATCTTTAAACATACGGATAACGATTATTTTAAGCATTAAACCTGCCTGCCGGCAGGGGTTCCGTCTGACCATTAAAAAACGATAAAAATAAACACATGAAAGTAGAACAAATATATACCGGATGCCTTGCCCAGGGAGCTTACTATATAGAGAGCAAAGGCGAGGTGGCAATTATAGATCCTCTTCGGGAAGTACACCCTTATATAGAAAAAGCGGAAAAGAACGGGGCGAAGATCAAATACATTTTCGAAACCCATTTTCACGCCGATTTTGTAAGCGGACATGTTACCTTGTCCAGGGAAACAGGAGCCCCCATTGTTTATGGCCCCACCGCAAACCCGGATTTTGAATCGATTATAGCAGAAGACGGGCAGGAATTTCCTCTCGGTGAAATAACTATCGTGGCATTGCACACGCCCGGCCACACGATGGAAAGTACCACGTATCTCCTTAGGGATAAAGACGGAAAAGATTACGCCATTTTCAGCGGCGATACCCTCTTCCTGGGAGACGTGGGAAGACCGGACCTGGCGCAAAAGGCGGCCCACATGACCCAGGAAGAACTGGCGGGGTTGCTTTATGACAGCCTGCGCGAAAAAATTATGCCTTTGGAGGATAGTGTCATTGTATACCCCGGTCACGGAGCAGGATCGGCCTGTGGTAAGAACATGATGAAGGAAACCGTAGATACTCTCGGCAATCAGAAAGAAGTAAACTATGCGCTCCGGGAAGATATGACCCGTGAAGAATTTATCAAAGAAGTAACTGAAGGCCTGTTGCCTCCGCCGCTATATTTTCCGCATAACGTGCGGATGAACAAGGAAGGATACGCGGATATCGATGAGGTGCTGAAACGTGGTGCCAGCCCGTTAAACCCTTCGGAGTTCGAGGCTTTGGCAAACAAAACCGGCGCTGTAGTGCTGGATGTACGGCACCAATGTGATTTTGAAAAAGGACACATTCCCCGGTCTATATTTATAGGCATTGACGGGAGTTTCGCACCCTGGGTAGGAGCGCTTATTATGGATACGGCCCAGCCCATATTACTGGTTACGCCCGAAGGAAGGGAAGAAGAGACCGTTACAAGGCTTTCCCGTGTTGGTTTTGACAATACCCTAGGATATCTGGGTGGAGGTTTTGAAGCATGGAAAGAGGACGGCAGGGAATACGATACGGTGAACTCCGTTACCGCGGAAGAATTAAAGGAAATGCAAAAGAAAGCGGAAGTGCCCGTTTTTGATGTACGCAAAGAAACCGAGTATGAATCCGGCCACGTAAAAGGAGCGCATTTAACGTCCCTGGATTATCTCAATGATCATTTGACGGAATTCCCCGAAAGCGGAAAGTTCTACATCCATTGCGCCGGGGGGTACCGCTCCATGATCGCCGCGTCTATTCTGAAAAGCAGGGGAATCCACAATTTTGCAGATGTGTCCGGGGGATTCGGCGCCATCCGGGAAGCCGATGTGGATATCACCGTGTAACACATTACCAGTATTGGAATAATAAGGATTGGGAAGGCCGTTTCTGTCAGGAGCGGTCTTTTTTTGTGCTATGGATATAAAATACAGATAGTTTGCGAAAAAGAGAGTGCAGCTTACTTGGCTTGTTTGAATTTTTCAAATTCGGTTAAGAAGTCTATGGAGGTCATATTTAAGGCAGGAGCCAGGATTTCGCTGCACCAGAATAATGTTGGACTTACGATACCCCGTTCTATGGCAGAAACATTCTGGGAGTTATTGCCTATGCGCGAAGCCAGGTCGGACTGCGTCCAGCCTATTTCTTCACGTTTAGACCGGATAAAGCCTCCCAAAAGATGATTAAAAGTTGGTTTATCCATAGATTAGAGAAAAGTCCAAAAATTTTCGCACCTCTTTCTAACGATATATGGTTAGTTTTTATGTTTTTTGTATATATTTGTATCTTATAGAAGAATAGTAATGTGTTACAACACACCGATATAAAGATTTAGGTTGTTTGGAGAACATAGACTTTCGGATGCAAAACACGTTCTTATTATCCCAAATGGTCTAACGGGATGGTTTTGTTTTAATCGTCTATGAAGTTGCTTTTGCATAAGGGTAGGGGTATCCTATGTAGAGCAGTAGTAAAGAGGTTGCCTTCGTGGTCAACCTCTTTTTTTTGAAGTATAGCGTAGCGTGGATTTGGACAATGTGTGCGGATTCCCTGTTCCTGTTTTTCTTCTGTAGATTTATAAAATATTGTTAAAATTGGAGTTATTGTGGTTTTCCGTAATATCGTTTTGAGGGGTTTTTATACATTGCGAAATCAATATACTAAAAACCAATTGTTTAACTTCTCAAAAAGCAATATTATGAGAAACGTAATCCAATCTAAGCTCACTCAAAAAGATCAAAATGAGGTAGACAGTTTAATTGCGCAACTGGAAAGCCTGATAGAAGGCAAACTGGCCGCACTTACCGAGGCCCAGCGCTCACAGTACGGCTCTATCAACGAACAAAACAAACTCCTGGTAAACAAGGTACGCGACTATTATCACAATAGTCCCAACCTGAGCGCCCCGGAAGTGGATTGGGTCGATTTTGAAAAAGACTACCAGGCCCGTCACTTCCTGGAAACCCGTGCGGAAAGGCTCAACAGGGTAATATACCAGATGGAGAGCACCAAAAAAATGCACGATTATGACAACTACCGCGATGCGCTTATAGACTACGGCTATGCCCAGTACAAAAGAGGAGCGGGAGAAAACGGGCATACCGAAAAAGTGGCAGAACTCAAACAGTTTTTTCCACGCACCAGGCCAACAGCGCAGGAAGGAGACGAAGGTAACACACCGTAACACGCCCTTTCTTTTAGGTAAACAACCTAAACATTAGGCGTAAATACCTTAAGTTTTGCACAATCACGGCAATCGTTTAGCTTTAAACGGTTGCCGTTTGCATTAGGCAGGAAAAGGTTTAACCCGGTCCATGTTCGGTTTAGGCAAAACAATGTCCTGTTTAGGTAAAACCACTACCGGTTTAGGTAAAACGATGTCCCGTTTGGCTGAAATGATCTCCCGTTTAGGTAAAACAATGTCCCGTTTAGCCAAAATGATCTCCCGTTAGGGTAAAACGAAGTTCTGTTTAGCCGAAACGGCTAAAATTTGTATGGAATTGATCCAAATTTGGCTTACGGAAGCTAAACGGAATATTATTTTGGCTAAAAATGGGTTGTTTTTAGTTAAAAGGGACATTGTTTTACCTAAACAGAATATTTTTTGAGCGTAAGGAAGCATCGTTTTGATGTTTTACAGGGGGATTTTCTGGAGTTATTCTTTAGATAATAGCTTAATGTCTTTACAAATCTCATGGAGTATTTCACATGGATCTACATCAATAGCCAATGCAATAAGGTACAACTCTTCTACTCTGAGTTGCGTTTTTTCATTATTGGAGAGTTCACTCAACCTGGTTTTGCTGATTCCAGTTTTGCGAGATACGTCAGATCTGTTTACCGATTTCTTAGCAAGGTAGAGGCCTAATTTGGTCATTAAATTCGTGTTTGGAATGCAATTTACATTTTTAGTAAAGAAGTACAGTCCATTCAAGGATAGGAGCTATATTGATTTAATTCTTCTTAACCACAAAGGTATCATCTATAAGATTACCATACTTTTTTTCTACCATGATAAAAAAATCTGAAAGTTTTATTCCTTTATTGAAACATATAGTATTTAGAGTATTCAAAGGAATATTATAGCCGTCTTCTTGAATTATCTTTTCAATAACATGATAATTTACACCATACAATTTACCATATTCCCGTAATGATTTACCGTCCGAAAACCACTCATCGGTAAGATACTTGCACACATATTTATCTACTTGAAATATCTTTTTTAACTTCCTTGAAGCACTGCTTTGTTGTTGGTTTTCACTAGCCATAATAACAAAAGAAACTATTATTCATTTCTTTTTTGAGAGTCTTCACTCTCATTTCTAATATTTTTATTATATTTGTTTTAGATAAACATATATTTGCGACACTTCTTATAGAAAATATTAGAAGCAATTGCTTTGAATCTCGCCTTTGAAAACTGGTAATTTTTATGGAAACGAGATGATAAGTAGATTTGCTCACGACCATGGCGTGGGCTCTCTTATCGTTTCCAGGGTATACCAGTACCTCAAAGGCCTTAAGTTGAGTTCCACGCCTATTTATTTTCAGGTAACTCTTCTTTCTCTATAGCCAAAGCTTTGATTGCACTTGTAGAATTTTCGCATGCTAAAGCAAACAGGGTGTTTGCCCTGTTATTTTTGAGGTAGTATGGAGAGGAAGAGGGACGCCTTTTCCTTTCTTTAACACACTGCCTCACCCATATACTACCTCTATACTTTTTCATTCATCTTAAAATTATTGGCTTATGAAATCATGTATAGAACAAATTATCCATGAAATAGTACCTCTTTTGGAGGTGCAGTATATCTACACGTTTGGGGTGGAAGTACAGGGGGCACGAAAAAACTGTCTACTGGTTATCCAAAAAGATGCGGACAAGCCTAAAGGCGATCTCCCTTCGGTATCCGCCATTTTTGCAGAGCATCCGCAATACCTGTACAGAATATACCCGGAAAGCTACGCCAAAGCACAATTGGCGCAAGGGAATATCTTTTTCCTGCACGCCTGTTTGCCAAAGCACCTGCACTATTCCGCCCCGGGAGCGAAAGCACCGGGTTTGCTGCCTGCTGTGGAGATGAAACGGGTATTCGACAAGGCCAAAACCTTCTTTCAAAAAGAATACGGCAAAGTTGTAGATTTCAGGGATGGTGCGCGGTTTTACCTGGAAAAGGAAAATTTACCACAGGCGGCCTTTATGCTGCACCAGGCTTTTGAACTGGCTTACCGCACCGTGGAGTTATTTGCTATGGGCAAGGAAAAGGTATGCCACAGCATTGCCAATCACCAGGAATATATACGCCCTTTTGTCCGGGAACTGGAACAGCTATTTTCGCCGGAAAATGAACAGGAAACACCATTGCTAAAACTACTCGACATCGCTTACCGGGATGTTCGTTACGATCGGGGTTACCATATCAGCCCGGAGCAGATCGCCGTCTTGCAAGCCAAGCTGGAAAAGGTACTGGCTTTGGTAGAAAGAGAATTCTACTCCCGGTTTTATGGCTGCAAAAAGATGGTGGAAGCATTGCCGGGTAAAGAGACCGGGGGGAATACCGGGATTACCGACCGCTTAAAACGGTTGGCTAAGCGGAACTACCAAAAAATAGGGAAAAATCCGGGAAGGCTCTGGTACAAGGCAGATATTTTTATCTATGGCCCGGCAGATATACTGTATACGGTGAGTAGTATGCTTAAGGTTTGTGTAATAGCTTCGGCATATGCGGATGGTAGTTTTTCGCCGCAAATCCCGCAACCGAACGTTAATATTCAGCAAACACTGGAGCTTGCCATACAGCTTTTACCCCATGATGAAATGGAGCTTTTTGAAAACCTGGTAGAAGCCTCCGGCGGAATACATGAACTTTTGAAAGACTAATCATGTCTAAACCTACCAAAAGCACAGAAGAGCTAAAGACAACACGGTGGCTCTGTTTACCCCTGACCTGTTTTCTTTTTGGAATCATAGCCGGGACTTTGGTGATGACCGTCCTGGTTATCATCTTTATTTGTTGACCTTAAGTAAGATACAGGAAAATCCGGGTACTTTTGCGGTATATTTATAATCCTTGAAAAGCAAAAAACCCTGTAAAACAAACGTTTCACAGGGTTTTCTTGTACCTCGGGTGGGAATCGAACCCACACTCCCGAAAGAACCGGATTTTGAATCCGGCGCGTCTACCAATTCCGCCACCGAGGCAAATGGATTGCAAAACTAATAAATTAAATCTAACCGGAAAGACTTTTTTTAAGAACTGATTAAAAAATATGAATCGGTAAGTGGGTTTATAGCTTTTGAGTAATAGGATGGGAGAACTTTATTGGCGTACCGTAAGGGAAAAAAAAACACCTCATTTATAAGGTAATTCCGGAGACAGAAAATAAAAAAATAAACATTACGCATGTTTTTTGTTAAAAATTTGTATAATTGCATTAACAAAACATTAACAATAAATCTTTAATTTATGAGAAAAGTATTTTTGGGTTTAGCTGCAATGGCTTTAGTCTTAACTTCGTGTGAAAATTCTGTAAGTGAAGTAGATGAGCAAAATCTGTCTCCTGAAAAACAAGAGTTTACCGTATCTAAGGATCAATGTGGTACTATGGGGGTTCTTGATGAGAAATTAGAAGAGAATCCGGAATTGGCATCCCGGATGGAATCCGTAGAGTTTCATACTAAAGAAGCAATTAAGAATAAATTAACAAGTAGATTGGCCGCAGATGGGGTTATTGAAATCCCCGTGGTCTTTCATGTTATCTACAGGGCAGAAAGTGAGAATATACCGGATGCGCAATTACAATCCCAGATAAATGCGCTCAACGAGGATTTTAATCTTAACAACCCGGGAAGGAATGGCATCCCGGCTGAATTTGCTACTGTCGAATCTGATATAAACATCCGTTTTACTTTGGAACAGGTGATCCGGGTGAACAGCAATAAACGTCAGTGGAGACCGGATGATTCTATGAAATTTACCTCAAGCGGGGGCAGTGATGTAGTGAATCCACAGGAATTTTTAAATATATGGGTGGTGAATAACATGCCTTACCGTGGTGGAAATATTCTCGGATATGCGCAATTCCCGGGAGGGGACTGGTCTACGGACGGTGTGGTATTAGATCACAGATTCACAGGAGATACGCAGTATTCTACAGGTAGAACGGCAACACACGAGGTAGGGCATTGGTTAAACCTTCGTCATATATGGGGTGACGGTGGTTGTGGCGCCAGCGATTTTGTAAGTGATACTCCGGATGCGGACGGGCCAAGCAGAGGATGCCCTGTTTATCCGACAGTTGCTTGTGGAAGTAATAACATGACCATGAACTTTATGGACTATTCCGATGATGAATGTCTGAATATGTTTACTGAAGGACAGAAAGACCGGATGATGGCGGTATTCACAGCAGGAGGATTCCGGCAAACAATGGCCCAATAATCCCGGTAGCCTTATTATATCACGAAAAAACCATCCGGATTCCGGATGGTTTTTTATTGCGATTTTATAGCCTGCCGTTTTGCTTAAATCCCATTAAATGGGTTTTATTCCCCGATGCTCTGCATCGAAATGACTAAGGTTTGTTCATTTAAATACCTCGCGGGCTTGGCCCGAGGTAGTTGATTTATTTACTTTTTTGTTTAGCTATTTCATTACGGGGAATCATATGGCCCGGTCTGCTCCATTTGGGTTTTTCTCCCAGGGGATGGAACAGGGAATTTTCGGCTTCCACGGTCTGGGGCTGATCTTTCTGTGTAAAGGGTTTTTGCGGATTGAGTCCCAATGCGCGGAACATCTGCATATCTTCATGGACATCCGGGTTGGGGGTGGTGAGCAGTTTATCCCCGGCAAAAATGGAATTCGCACCGGCAAAGAAGCACATGGCCTGTCCTTCCCTGCTCATACTTGTTCTCCCGGCCGAAAGGCGAACCTGGGTCTTGGGCATTACAATACGGGCAGTGGCTACCATGCGTATCATTTCCCATATTTCCACCGGCTCCTGGTCTTCCATGGGGGTGCCTTCTACAGCTACCAGGGCATTGATAGGTACGGATTCCGGTTGCGGATCGAGAGTAGAAAGGGCAACCAGCATTCCGGCCCGGTCTCCAGCGCTTTCTCCCATTCCGATAATACCCCCGCTACAAACCGTAACATTGGTTTTGCGTACGTTTTCTATGGTCTGTAAACGATCTTCGTATCCCCTGGTGGAAATGACTTCTTTATAATATTCTTCGGAAGTGTCCAGGTTGTGGTTATACGCATATAAACCGGCTTCGGCCAGTCTTTGCGCCTGGTTCTCGGTAATCATGCCCAGGGTACAGCACACTTCCATTTCCAGTTTGTTTATGGTACGTACCATTTCCAGCACTTCATCGAATTCCGGTCCGTCTTTTACATTTCTCCAGGCGGCCCCCATGCATACCCTGGAACTTCCGGCGGATTTTGCCCGGAGGGCCTGTGCTTTTACCTGCTGAACACTCATCAGGTCGTTGCCTTCTATATCGGTGTGATAACGTGCTGCCTGAGGACAATAACCGCAATCTTCGGGGCATCCCCCTGTTTTTATGGATAGGAGCGTGGAAACCTGTACGGTATTCGGATCGTGATGTTTACGGTGCACCGTAGCGGCATCGTAAAGCAATTCCATGAATGGTTTGTTGTATATCTCCAGTATTTCTTCTTTGGTCCAGTTGTGTCTTATTTCACTCATAGGTTCAAATTTGAAGTTGCGAATGCGCCTTTAGCCCTATCCGGGTTCAAAAATACTAAAAAAGGATTTGTCCCCCGGGAAACAACATGCTAAATTCCATATCGACGATGCGTTTCGGCTTAAGGAGCCGGATTAGGTATCTGTTTGTGAATAGTGTTTATTTCCCGTATTATGGTCTCATCCAGCTGTATATGGATACTATCTATGTTCTCCCGGAGTTGCTCTATAGAGGTAGCCCCGATAATATTGCTGGTAACGAAGGGTTGCTGATTTATAAAGGCCAGGGCCATTTGAGCGGGCGACAGACTGTTGTTCTTTGCCAGTTCGTAATATCTGCGGGTCGCTTCGGTGGCTTGGGTATTGCTGTAACGATTAAAAGTAGGGAATAAGGTTATCCTTGCATTTCCCGGTTTTCCGGCCAGATATTTTCCGCTGAGCATCCCGAAAGCCAGGGGAGAATACGGTAACAGGCCGATGTTCTTGCGAATGGATATTTCGGCAAGGCCTACTTCATAGAGACGGTTTAACAGGGAATACGGATTTTGCACCGTTATTATTCCGGGCAGATTGTGCTTTTTGCTTTCCTCCAGGAAGCGCATTACGCCGTAAGGTGTTTCGTTAGATACCCCGATGTGGCGCACTTTACCTACTTTGATCAGTCCGTTAAGGGTTTCCAGGATTTCAGCGAAATTGTCCTGCCATTCTTCGCTTTCGTCATGTGTATAATCTTTTTTGCCAAAAAAGTTGGTGTTCCGTTCCGGCCAATGCAGTTGGTAAAGGTCTATATAGTCCGTTTGCAGACGACGTAAGCTGGCATGGATAGCTTTATGTATGGCTTCTTTCTGAAAACCTGTCTGCCGGATATGCTGGTTGGAATATCCCGGCCCGGTTACTTTGGATGCCAGGATGATCTTGTCCCTGTTCCCGGTCTTTTTGAACCAGGAGCCTATGATCTCTTCCGTAGCTCCCTGGGTTTCTTTCCGGGCAGGTACGGGATAGAGTTCGGCAGTGTCAAAAAAATTGACACCTTGTTCCAGGGCATAATCCATTTGTTCATGTCCTTCCGCTTCGGTATTCTGCTGTCCCCAGGTCATGGTGCCCAGGCATATTTTACTTACTTTAATATTGGTATTGGGTAGTGTAGTGTATTTCATAGCAATATTCTGATTTATAAAAATAAACCCGGAAAAGAGTAGTGATCAGGCTTTTCCGGGAGCATTTGATTCTTACAAAGATGACTATATTTCGTTGAGCAACCTGGATACTTCGTCTAGCTTAGGTGTGAGTATAACCTCTATTCTCCTGTTTTTTGCCTTTCCTTCCGTACTGGTGTTAGGGGCCACCGGGGCATATTCGCTTCTTCCGGCAGCAGTAAGGTTCTGCGGGTTGATACTTGCATTTTCCCGGAGTATCTGAACAATGGCAGTAGCTCTTTTTGTGGAAAGGTCCCAATTGTCCTTAACCTGTCCGCTGCCCCTGTAAGGCACATCATCGGTATGCCCTTCGATGAGGACCGAAATACCGGGGTTCTGGGCGAGTACTTTCCCCAGTTCCACAACAGCCCTTCGCCCTTCCGAACCTACGGCCCAGCTTCCGCTTTCGAACAGCAGTTTGTTTTCCATGGAAACATATACTTTGCCGTCCCGTTGCTCTACCGTTAATCCGTTGCCTTCAAAATCGAGAAGGGCCCGGGAGACGGCATCTTTCAGTTTTTGCATGGCGGCATCTTTGGAAGCGATAAGGCTTTCCAGTTCATCTACCCGTTTTGACCGGGTTTCCAGTTGTTTTTTCAATGCTTCCAGGCGAGCGCTTTCTTCAGCCAGGGCATTTTCTTTGGTTTCCAGTTCGGCCAGGAGTTCCCGGTTCTTTTTGGAGTTCTCCGCTATGGCCGTGCTGCTGTTCTTTTCCAGCGCGTCGTAGGATTCCTGTAAGTTTTCGAGATTGTTTTTTGCTGCCGTATATTCCCGTTGCAGCCTGTCCCGTTCCGCAACGGCGTCATCGTGTACTTTTTGCAAAGCCGAAAGCTCGTTTTCCAGGCGGTTCTTTGCGGTTTCGAGTTCGTGGTTTTTACCGGCCAGGGTGTCTCTTTCCTCTTTTAGGGAATGGTAACGGCTCTCCAGGTCTTTATACACTTTGGAAGATACGCAGGAAGACACCAGAGAAATACAGGCGATACCGAGAATTATATTTCGAAACATGATTACAGGTTTTTATACGTTCAGTTCTACCAGTATAGGGCAATGATCACTGTGCTTTGCCTCTGGTAATATAACGGCCCTTTGCAGGTTTTCTTGCAGGGGCTTGCTTACCATATTATAATCGATACGCCATCCTTTATTATTGTTACGGGCATTGGCGCGGTAACTCCACCACGAATAATTATGCGGTTCCGCGCTAAAGTGACGGAAACTGTCTATAAACCCACTGTTTATAAAATTGTCGATCCAGTCCCTTTCTACGGGAAGAAAACCGGATACATTGGCATTGCGCACCGGGTCGTGGATGTCTATGGCACGGTGGCAGATATTGTAATCACCGGAAATGACCAGGTTTGGTTTTTCCAGTTTTAACCGGTTTATATATTCCTGAAAATCGGCCATGTACTGCAATTTATGATCCAGTCGTTGGATATTTGTCCCGGAGGGCAGGTAAAGGCTCATAACGGAAATACCATTGAAATCGGCGCGGATATTTCTTCCCTCCGCATCCATATAATCTATCCCCGTTCCGAATTCTACATGGTCCGGTTGTGTTTTGGACAGAATGGCAACTCCGCTGTATCCTTTCTTTTCGGCACTGAACCAGTAGTGATAAGGATACCCGGCCTTTTCAAAAAGAGAAAGGTCTAACTGGTCCATTCTCGCCTTGGTTTCCTGGATACAGACTACATCGGGATCAGCGCTTTGCAGCCAGTCTAGGAAGCCTTTGGTTAGCGCTGCCCGTATACCGTTTACATTATAGGAAATGATCTTCATGAAATTGTTTTATGCTAAATTAAAGAATACGGAGTTTTTCTCCGTGAAAACAGGAGATAAAATTTAAGGCTGCTTCAAAATTGTTTTGAAACAGCCTTATCTGATTTATATATGGGAATAGGGTTAGTACCTGTAGTAATCCGGTTTATAAGGACCTTCTACGGTAACTCCAATATATTTTGCCTGTTCCTCGTTCAGCGTTTCCAGTTCCACACCTATTTTTTCCAGGTGCAGCCTGGCTACTTTTTCATCGAGGTGTTTAGGCAGGGTGTATACCTTGTTCTCGTACTGGTCTTCATTTTTCCACAATTCTATCTGCGCCAGGGTCTGGTTTGTGAAAGAGTTACTCATCACAAAGCTCGGGTGCCCGGTAGCACATCCCAGGTTTACAAGTCGTCCTTCGGCCAGTAGTATAATATCGTTGCCGTTTACGGTGTATTTATCTACCTGGGGTTTGATGTTCACTTTAGAAGCCCCGTGGTTTTTATTCAACCAGGCAACATCTATCTCGTTGTCGAAGTGACCGATATTACATACAATAGTTTTATCCTTCATTTTCTCGAAATGACGGCCTACTACGATATCTTTATTTCCGGTTGTGGTAATAACAATATCGGCTTTACCTAACACGGTTTCCAGTTTTTTCACCTCATAACCGTCCATGGCAGCCTGAAGGGCGCATATGGGGTCTATTTCCGTTACCGTAACAATAGCCCCGGCTCCACGGAAAGAAGCTGCAGTTCCTTTTCCTACATCCCCGTATCCGCAAACCACAACGCGTTTTCCGGCGAGCATCACATCGGTGGCCCTTCGGATAGCATCTACGGCGCTTTCGCGGCAGCCGTATTTGTTGTCGAATTTCGACTTGGTTACCGAGTCGTTAACGTTGATCGCAGGAAGCGGCAGGGTACCGTTCTTCATTCTTTCGTACAGACGGTGAACTCCCGTAGTGGTCTCTTCCGAAAGCCCCTTGATCCCGGAAACCATGTCCGGATAGCGATCCAGTACCATATTGGTAAGGTCTCCGCCATCGTCCAGTATCAGGTTTAAAGGTTTACGGTCTTCTCCGAAAAACAGGGTTTGTTCGATACACCAGTCAAATTCCTCTTCATTCATACCTTTCCAGGCGTAAACCGGTATTCCGGCAGCGGCAATGGCTGCGGCGGCATGGTCCTGTGTGGAGAAAATATTACAGGAACTCCAGGTGACCTCTGCTCCGAGGGCAACCAAGGTTTCTATAAGCACGGCAGTCTGTACGGTCATGTGCAGACAACCTGCAATACGTGCCCCTTTGAGAGGTTGTTCTTTACCGTATTCTTCACGGAGCGACATCAGGCCGGGCATCTCGGCTTCCGCCAGTTCTATTTCCTTTCTTCCCCAATCTGCCAGTGAAATATCTTTCACTTTATATGCTACGTAGGGCGCCGTTTTTGTATTCATAATCGTATATTTGTTTTTTGAGCGGTTTATGTCTCCTTTCCGGAAAAAAGGAAAAGAGGGGACAAAGTTACGTAATAACTTTATCTAAGTAAAATATAGCAGCTATATAGTTCGGTTATACCAACTTCAGCTTGTATTGTCAAATGCCCCGAGGGGCTTTCAGAACGGAAACCTTTATATGCCTCTGTATAAAACCATAGCGGTAAACGCGAATACTACCATACGGATCTGGAAAATTGAAGAAAGCTACGAGGAACTTCTGCAGAACATAAATCCAACACAAAAATGCCTGCAACGTGTGGATTCCATGAAATCCGATATTCATCGCAGGGGTTTTTTAAGTGTCCGGCAATTGCTGAAAGAAGCCGGATATGAAGCGGAAGCCTTGTTTTATGATGAAAACGGGAAACCGCATCTCAAAGATGGTAAATACATTTCCATTACGCATTCTTTCGAATTTTCTGCGGTGATCATCAGCGATTTCCCTGTGGGCATCGATATTGAGAAACAACGGGAAAAAATTACGATCATAGCCGATAAGTTTGTAGATTATGAATTCAGCTACCTCAGCAATAAGGAGGAACTGGTACGTAAACTTACTATTATCTGGTGTGCCAAAGAGAGCCTGTACAAGGTTTTTGCGGTTCGGGGAATGAGTTTTAAAGATCATACGAAGGTTATTCCGTTTGTTTTGGAGGAAGGTAAAACCGCCGCGTGGATACATTACGAAGGGCAAATAAGAAAATATCGTGTGCCGTTCCTGGAATTCGAAGGGTTTAGTTGTGCCTATGCCCTTAGAGAGTTATAACAGCCGGACATAGGAAAAGCATAAATTACAAAAAAGTTGCTCCGGATAACCGGGCAAAATAATTAATCAGTCAGTAGAAAATCACATGAAAATTTCAGTAGAACTTACATTGACCCCGCTACAGGACGAATACGAAGATGCTATTATTCATTTTATCAAAAAACTCAGGGCTTCCGGGCTGACGGTATTGGAAAACCCGTTGAGTACACAGGTGTATGGCGATTATGATAAAGTGATGGCCCTGTTGACCACGGAAATAAAAGAAGCTTTTGAATTGGTGGAGAGAGGACTGTTGTACATGAAGATCGTAAAATCGGACCGCAGCGATTATGAACCACATTTTTGATTGGGCCTTTGCCCAGTATGAGGATGTTCCGCTGCACCTGATAGCGCTGGAGGTTATCGCTATGATCTTTGGCCTCCTGAGCGTGCTGTATTCCAAGAGGGAAAATATCCTGGTTTATCCTACGGGAATTATAAGCACGGCCATTTATGTGTATATTCTGTGGGTTTATGGTTTGTTGGGAGATATGCTTATCAACGGGTATTATTTTTCCATGAGTATCTATGGCTGGTATTTCTGGACCCGAAAGGTCGACGCCACCCATTTTATACCGGTTACGAGAACTACCTCTAAAGAAAAACAGTGGTCTGTAATACTTTTTGTACTTACCATAGGGTTTGTATTCGGCGTTTACAAAGCTTTTGATCGCTGGGATAGCTGGACCGCTTATGCAGACACCCTTACCACGGCTATTTTCTTCGTAGGAATGTGGCTCATGGCGCGAAAGAAACTGGAAAACTGGATCTATTGGATCATAGGAGACCTTATTTCCGTACCGCTTTATATGTATAAAGGACTTGTATTTACTTCATTGCAGTACGCTGTTTTTACCGTAATAGCCATATTCGGATATTTAGCATGGAAGAAAAACTTAAACAAAAGCCCGGAGACCTTATTAAGATAGTCCTGATCGGTCCGGAATCTACCGGGAAGACCACACTGTCCAGGCAACTTGCCGCCCATTACAATACGTTATGGGTGCCCGAATATATGCGGGAGTACCTCCAGGAGAAATGGGACCGGGAACAGAAAACCTGTGAACCGGAAGATATGCTGCCTATTGCTGAAGGGCAGATGCTTGTGGAAAATAAGAAAAGTGCACTTGCGGATACCTTATTGTTTTGTGACACGAACCTGCTGGAGTTGAAAGTGTATTCGGAGATTTACTATGGTGAATGCGACCCGGATATAGAGAAATTTGCCCTGCATAATAAGTACGATTTATACTTTTTGACGTATATTGACGTTCCCTGGGAAGAGGACGATTTGAGAGATAAACCCGGCGAGCGGGAGCCGATGTTCCGGTATTTTGAAAATACTCTCAAAAAGCACCAAAAGCCTTATGTTGTTCTGAAAGGAAATGAAAAAGAGCGCCTTAGGGAAGCGATAAGGCATGTAGAATACCTCATGCAATAAAAACAACTTTACTCCAAAAAGCAAAAACAACTATGTTTACTGAAAAAGACCAAGAGTTACTTCGGCAAAAAGGGATAACCGTAGAACAGGTAATGCAGCAAATAGAAATTTTTAAAGAAGGCGTGCCTTTTGTTCACTTGTTAGAGTCTGCCACAGTAAATAACGGTATTATATCCGTTTCCGAAAGCGATAAGCAACATTTCATATCACTTTATGACGAAAAAAAGGATGGCCTGGATATAATGAAATTTGTACCGGCGTCGGGTGCGGCAACCCGTATGTTCCGGGCATTGTTCCGCTTCCTGGAAAGCTTTAATCCCGAAAAAGATACCTTTAATACTTATGTGAACCGGGAAAAGGCCCAGGATATGCAAACCTTTTTCGTCGGAGTAGAAAAGCTTCCTTTTTACGACCAGGTTATGCAAAGCCTTAGAGAAAAGGACCCTGATTTTGATCGTTTGTCCGACGACAGGCAGAAATATCTCTTCGTTAAGGAAATGCTGTCCGAAGACGGATTTGACTACGGGGCTTTCCCGAAAGGGCTTTTGCCGTTCCACAAGTATAAAACGCATAGTGCAACAGCTTTCGAAGAACATTTATATGAAGCGGCATTGTACGATGTATCTAATGGAGTAGCAAACCTGCATTTTACCATTTCGGAAAAACATGCCCGCAAATTTGATGCGGAATTTAATGGTATAGAGAGTTATGTGAAAGAAAAGAGCGGGGCTTCTTTTACTATTTCCTTTTCTTTCCAGAAGAAATCTACAGATACCATTGCCGTAACCCCCGAAGATAAACCTTTCCGGAATGAGGAAGGTTCATTATTGTTCCGCCCGGCAGGGCACGGTGCACTGATAGAAAACCTGAACGACCAGGAGGCGGATGTGATCTTTATTAAGAATATAGACAATGTGGTAGTGTATAGGTATAAGCACGAAATGGCTGATTATAAGAAGATGCTGGCAGGAATATTATTAAAATACCGCGAAAAGGTATTCGCCTACGCCAGGATGCTGGACGAGGAAGAAGTGACCGCACAACAAATCGATGAGATCAAATCTTTCCTGTACGAAAAGCTCAATACCCTGACTGCTCCGGATTTTCATAAATACACCAGGAAATACCAGATAGAACACCTTATGGAAAAGCTGAACAGGCCGATAAGGGTATGCGGTATGGTGAGGAACGAAGGAGATCCCGGCGGAGGACCTTTCTGGATTAAAGATGAGAACGGGAAAATTTCCCTGCAAATCATAGAGTCGGCACAGATAGACAGGAGTAATAAACGACAAATTAAGATTCTGAACGGGGCCACCCATTTTAACCCGGTAGATATCGTATGCGGAATAAAGAACTATAAAGGAGAAAAATACAACCTTCCGGATTTTGTGGACCCAAAACAGGCGTTTATTACTTCAAAGACGAAAGAAGGAAAGGAATTAAAGGCGTTGGAACGCCCCGGACTGTGGAATGGTGGTATGGCTTTTTGGAATACGGTATTTGTAGAAGTTCCCCTTATAACCTTCAACCCGGTGAAGACGGTAAACGATTTGCTTAAACCTGCTCACCAGGTGAAAGAAGAAGGTTGATGTCATTTACAGTTTTCTTATGTAATCATTTAGGTTCGTATACGTATATCCCATCCTGTAACTTTTCTGTTCGGCTGGGATTTTTTCTTTTTTAAGGTTGTAAGTGGCTTGTTATCAGCAGGTTTTAGGTGTGAAATTGTGTAATCGTTACACACTGTTGTGTAGCCTTCTCCGAAATTCTACACATAGTAAAGGCTGGGTTGATTACCGGTTTATTTTTAAGTCACTGATAATCAAATTTTTATTAAAATTTTAAGGAATATGTATTAAAAGGGCATCATTATTTCATAATACAGAATATAAGAATTGGAAAAATAAATATAATCTTAAAACTCAGTATTATGAAAAAGTTAGTTTTTGCTTCAGTATTAGCGTTAGGAAGTTTCACAGCAATTTCTGCTACCACCCCGGTACTTCACGATGGAATAATGGATGTGGTTCTTCAGGAAGAATACACAGAGGTATCTGCCGATGATGTGCCTCAGGCTGTAAAAGATGCCCTGGCTGCAGATTTCCCTAATGCTACTTTAGACAAAGCCGCTGTGAATGAAGACAAAGAGTACAAGCTTGACATTACCGTTGACGGTACTGCTGCTGTATTGTACGCCAGCGAAGATGGAGAATGGATCCAGAAATAGGATAAGTCCCTCTCTATTATATACACTTGATTTAGCTAAAAGAAAGGTCTCCCGTAGGTGGCCTTTCTTTTTTATTTCGAATCCATATCAGTATCTGTTTCTTTGACAGGGATATGGTGACGGATCAAGCGTAAAGGTTGCGGAGTTTTCGGGTTGGCAGTTCTGAGTTATCTCTACGTAATCCTATTCTACAACTGAAAAAATCTCCTTCCATATGTGTACAAATATTATCTTCCCTTGTTCTTTCGGGATTATCAGTTGCTATTGGAGTATTTATGAGGCCGTAGCTTTTTTGATTGCTCTGCAATTGGCCGGTTGATATTTCTGTTATAACACGACAGGTAGCTCTTGTATGGTTAGGGTTGGCGGTTAATTGTGTATAAAATTTACACATTGGCCCGGACATTACACATAACGGGTTACACACTTCCTAAAATAGTGTGTTTTTTAGGTTTATTGTAATGTATTATTTATCAGTATTTTGTAATTTGTACATGATAAAATTTCAGAATGGCACTATAATTTCATTATATAAATCAGATTACAGTATAATAAACCTGTTGAGAATGCGAATAAGAGAAAATGAATTCAAAAAAACTGAAATGCTGACAGGTACTGTAAATAAAGGGAATGATTGTTATGCAAAAAAGAACGGCAGCTAATGCTAATAAAAACGGTGAGTGGATACAGAAGTGATTTTGTGTCCAAGATTAGGTTGGTTAGTAAAAGAGATCGCGGAGGCGGTCTCTTTTTTTTATTTTTTTTAACTGAGGAAATGATTTTAAGTGTTTACTTTTGTAAAACATCGGGTTTGACCGGGAAATTACCAAAAACTTGCGGACTTTACCAATACGGATATAAAATGTATCTTTAAGGCGGCAATACCCCCTGATGTAGGATTACTTAATTTGAATACTTGATGCCCGATATCCTTATTATAGAAGATGATGTAGCCTTTTGCAAGGTGCTGGAAAAATTTTTGACCAAGAACGGACACAATATTACCACCAGTTTTTCCGCCTCGGAGGCCAAGAGTAAAATAGCAGAGAAGACATTCGACCTGGTTATTACGGATTTACGTCTCCCGAATTACGACGGGTTGGATTTGCTTGGTGAAATAAAACAGGACTTTCCCGCTGTCCCTGTTGTCTTAATGACCGGCTATGCAGATATAAATACTGCGGTCAAAGCTATGAAGAGAGGGGCTTTTGACTACATATCCAAACCGTTCAACCCGGATGAAGTGCTTTTAATTATCAACAAAGCGTTACAGGAGGCCAAAGAAAGTACGACAGAGAAAAAGCAACCTTCAGCAAAAGCGGAGGTACAACAAGCGGACAGAGGCGAGACGTTTGTTGCAGGTGCCAGTACGGCTTCCAGAAAACTCAATCAATACATCGACCTTGTCGGGCCTACGGACATGTCCGTTTTAATTATAGGGGAAAGCGGAACCGGGAAAGAAGTTGTCGCCAAGGCTATACACAATAAGAGTTCCAGGGCGGACGAAAACTTTATAGCAGTAGACTGCGGAGCCATACCAAAAGAAATAGCCGCCAGTGAATTTTTCGGGCATGTGAAAGGATCGTTTACCGGTGCGGTAAACGATAAATTAGGGCATTTTGAAACCGCTAACGGCGGAACTATTTTCCTGGACGAAGTAGGAAATCTTTCTTATGAGAACCAGATCCAGCTTTTAAGAGCGCTTCAGGAAAGGAGGATCAAGAGGATAGGGAGCAGCAAGGAAATAAAAGTAGATATACGCCTTATTACCGCAACCAATGAAGATCTCCAGGCAGCAGTTCGTAAAGGAGATTTCCGGGAAGACCTTTATCACAGGCTGAATGAATTTTCCATTAATGTTCCGAGCTTGTCCCAGAGAAAAGAAGACCTTATGCTTTTTGCAGACCATTTCCTGGAATTGGCCAACAAGCAACTGGGGAAGAATGTATTGGGATTTTCTCCCGAAGTAACGGAAGCATTTAAGAATTACAGCTGGCCGGGAAACATCCGCGAATTACAGAATGTCATAAAGAGAGCTACCCTGCTTACAGTTACCGAGAATATCCAGGAAGATGCACTTCCACAGGAAATTTTCGAACCGGAGAATCAAAGGATGGAGTATAGTTTCTTTAAAACGGAAAACGAAAAGGAAATGATACTCAATGCGCTTCGCGAAACCAATAACAACAAAAGTAAGGCTGCAGAATTGCTGAAGATGAATCGAAAGACCCTGTACAATAAGCTGAAGCTATACAATATAGAACTCTAGTTTTTTCTTTTCACGGACTATACCGTCTCGGCTTCCTCCCGAAGCTCCCGGAGTATGGCAGGTATTTTTTCCTGTAGTTCCCTGGCGTATGTTTCCACTTCTTCACTGGATGTGTCCTGCCGATAGAATTCCAGTATTTCCAGTATTTCGGCAACATCCCATGCCTCTATTTGTTTAAACATGGACAGCATTTTATGCGCCGTGTGTTTTACCCCTTCTACATCCTTGTCTTTAAACTGGGCAGTGAGGATTTCCATATTTTTTTCTGTTGCTTCTATAAAAGTCTGCAAAATTTCTTTTAGTGCCTCCTCATCGTTTTGCAATAGTTTTCGCAGTGTTTCCAGGTTGTATAATCCGGTGTTATTGGCAGGGAGGTAGATTTCCTCGCTGACAGGACTTTGAAACTCCCCTGCTTCCATATGGTTTTCTCCCAGAAGTACGGAAATAAGTTCGATAAGGGTGCCGGGCGCAAAAGGCTTTTGTATGACAGCAGCAAAACCTGCCTCCGTATACTCTTCGGTATTCAGGTCTGCTCTTCCGGTAATGGCGATAACCGGTTTTTTGGTATTGCGGAAATTTTCGTCACTGTGAAGGGTCTCGAGGAACAGAAATCCATTCATTTCCGGCATCTGAATATCGGTAAGTATAATGTCAAAATCATTTTTATTTATATAGTCCAGAGCCTTCGATGCTTTGGAAAAAGCCTTTACGTTGCACGATTGTTGTTTCAGGATTTCGGAAGTAAGACTGAGTACGGATTCATCATCATCTATCAGTATGGCTTTGACCTTGGTTTGAAGTTTTGGAGCTACCGATTTTGGCGGAGTTATTTTATCCGTTTCTTCGGCTGGTATCTGGAGGGGGAGCTTTAAGGTAAAAGTACTGCCTTTTCCTTCTGTGCTGCTCAATTCGAGGGTGCCGTTAAGGAGGGTTGCCAGCTTTTTGGATATGGTGAGCCCCAGTCCGGTTCCGCCGTATTTTTTCTCTATGGCACTTTCTGCCTGGGTGAATTCGTTAAAAATGATCTCCTGTTTGTCTTTCCGTATTCCTATACCCGTGTCTTTCACATCGATCCGGACCCGGTAGGTAGTATCGTATTTTTCCAGCACTCCCGCTTTGATAAGAATATGCCCCTTTTCCGTAAACTTATAAGCATTCCCGATGAGGTTGGTGAGTATTTGTTTGATGCGGAATGGATCGCCCGCCAGATTGCGTTTCAGGCGCTCATCCAGTTCTATGATCAGTTCAATGGATTTTTTTGGGTATAGTGCCCGGGTGCCTTCTGCCGTATCTGTTATGATATGCTCCAGAGAAAACAAGGTGTTTTCTATTTTAATTTTCCCTGCTTCCAGTTTGTTGTAATCCAGTAGGTCGTCTACCAGGCTGCTTACGTATTCGGAGGCATTTTTAACCCGTGAGACATATTGCTCCTGTTTTGGGTTGATCTCCGTATTGTGAAGAAGGTCCGTATATCCTATAATAGTGCTGAGAGGAGTTCTCAGGTCATGCCCCACGGTATAAATAAGCTGTTCCCGGCTTTTTAAGAGTTGTTCCGTAGTGTTCTTGGCTTTTTCCAGTTGTTTCCTGTAAGACTGGCTTTTCCAGAAATCATTCAGAATAAGGTAGGAAAAGAAAATAGTGAGCAATAATCCTATGACAGCTGCTATGGTGATAACCCGTACAGTATTTTTTAGAGCCACATCTCTTTGTCTGTTGAGTGTATTCGTAGTGTTTATGATCTCGCTTTCAAAAGAAGACAGGATCTCCCGGAGCTGCTGGGAAATAGTGATGTCATTTCTCAATAGTTCGCTTTCCTTGTTGCTGAGTGTCCTTTTTATTTTCAGGGATTTCAGTTTTAAATCTTTTAGAAGTTGTTTGGAAGCAGTTAAAACGGAATCTGCTACTTTTTCCCTGTCTGAAGGATCAATATGATCGTTTCGGTAGTTGTTGATAAGGTCAACCCATGCCTGCAAAGAATCTCTTTGGGGCTCCCTAAGTTGTTCTGTATTGTCAAATACATTCTCTACGGTAGCCATTCCCACGGAAGATTCCATCTGGGTAATTTCCTGAATGGCCTTTTCCAGGGAAACATCGGTTTCATCCCTTCTTTTTAGCGCCCGGAGTTCCCGGATATTGTCTACTTTTTTATCCAGCAGGATTTTTACACTATCCAGTAAGTTCAGAAGCCCTATTTTATTTTCATTATCAATTAATGGCTTTAGAGAGTCTATTTCTTCATAAAGGACAGCAGTTTCGTCCATAAAAGCATTAAAGTTGCTGGGAGAGGAAGATTGCAGTGTTATCCGTGCGAGGCTTTCCGTTTCATAAAGATGGGTTATGAGAGAACTAGTTCTAAGTAGTTTTTTGCTTTCGAAGGTATTGGTGTTCTGATTTTTTGTAAATATCTGGAACTCGGCATATATAAACCAGCCTACGGCCATAATAAGTATGGCCAGGGCAATATAACTCAAAAGTACCTTGTAAGTAATCGTGCTCTTTTTGGTGCTCATAAGACAAAAATAGGAAGACGGGAGCAAAATCCCGGCATACAGGAGTAAAATACAAAGTTCCTGCCAAACTTGTATATGTGTATAATTTATTTTTGAAAGGAGAGGGTATTAAAAAAACCGTGTTGCGGTATTGAAAATACATTTTTACCTTGTAATTTTGCAGAGCTCAAATATCTCAAAGGGGTGCTTAAACACCGTCGTAAGATGTACAGAACACGGCGGGGGCAAGCTGAGATCATACCCATAGAACCTGGAACAGGTAATGCTGTTTAGGGAGGGCCGGGTGTCCGGAAATTCAAATTTCCGGCTTTCGGGAAGCCATATGGCGCACAGGGATTTTCAAATTGTATAAAAAAGAATCTCTCCGGCCGGAAACAATCTATTTTTAACCGAGGAATAATGACCCCTTTTATTCGTACAAAATTGTTACGAATGAATATGTTGTATGGATTTTTAAATGACGGAAAACTATTCCGTCCGCAGATTTTTTTAACCCTGGTCTTATGGATTGGCTTTGGAGTACAAGCCTGGGCGCAGGAAGAAAAAGAGAAGGATTCCACACTATCCGAACTGGTATCCCTGGATGAGGTACTGGTTTCGGCCGTGAGGGTTACCGCCCAGAGCCCGGTGACTTTCAGTAACCTGAATAAAACAGAGATGGCTCCGCGAAACCTGGGGCAGGATATTCCCGTACTTATGAATTACCTGCCTTCGGTAGTGACTACCACCGATGCCGGCGCGGGAGTGGGTTACACCGGTATCCGGGTAAGGGGGAGCGATGCAACCAGGGTAAATGTTACCATCAATGGTATCCCGTATAACGATTCGGAATCGCACGGAACTTTCTGGGTGAATATGCCCGATTTTGCTTCGTCCGTAGAAAACCTGCAATTGCAGCGGGGGGTAGGGACTTCTACCAACGGCGCCGGAGCGTTTGGCGCCAGCCTGAACATGCTTACCGATGTGATTTCCGAGGAAGCCAGCGGGGAGATATCCAATTCCTATGGTAGTTTTAATACCAGGAAACATACGGTGAAGTTCAGCACGGGAAAACTTAACGACCATTTTGAAATGGCAGGACGCCTTTCCGTAATACGTTCGGATGGGTATATAGACAGGGCTTCGTCCGATCTGAAGTCCTATTTTCTGCAAGGCGCCTATGTTAGCGATAACACCCTTATCAAAGCACTGGTATTCGGTGGTCACCAGATCACATACCAGGCGTGGAACGGTATAGATGCAGAAACCCTTAAGGACAACAGAACGTATAACTCTGCCGGGGAATATACGGATGCCGAAGGAAATGTCCGTTTCTATGACAATGAAGTCGATGACTATGCACAGGACCATGTCCAGCTGCATTGGAACCAGAAGTTATCGGGTAACTGGAGTACCAACCTCGCATTTCACTATACGTACGGAAGAGGGTATTTTGAACAATACCGGGAGGATGATTCCTTTTCCGGTTACGGATTAACGCCCATTATTTCGGAGAATGACACTATAAACAGCACGGACCTTATTCGCCGCAGGTGGCTGGATAATGATTTTTACGGGACTACCTTTTCCGCGCATTATGAAGAGGATAATATAGACTTTATTGTCGGGGGTGCGTGGAACAAATACGAAGGAGATCATTTCGGGGAGATCATCTGGGCACGCTTCGCTTCCCAAAGCGACATCCGCGACAGGTACTATGATGATTTTTCCAAAAAAACAGATTTCAATGTTTTTGCAAAAGCCAATTATCAACTCGGCGAACACTGGAGCCTTTTCGGAGATGTGCAGTACAGGACTATCCGGTATGAAGCCAACGGGGAAGATACGGGTTTGGTAGACGATACGTTTAATTTCTTTAATCCCAAGGCGGGAATTACCTATACGCTTAACCCGAACCACAACTTTTATTTTTCCTATGGCAGAGCAGGGCGGGAACCTAACAGGAATGATTATGAGAACGGAAACCCCCGGCCGGAATACCTGAACGATTTTGAACTGGGATGGCGTTATCTGTCCGGTAAAGTCAAACTCAATATAAATGCGTATTATATGCGATATAAAGATCAGCTGGTACTTACCGGCGAACTCAACGACGTGGGAGCCCCTGTCCGGGAGAACAGCGGGGACAGCTATCGCCTGGGACTGGAAGCCGATGCTACCGTATTCCTGTCCGATAAGTGGGTATTAAGGCCCAATGTGGCATGGAGCGATAACAGGAATATAGATTTCGTATTCCGTCGCGACGGGGAATTGCAACACCTGGGGAATACCAATATCGCTTTTTCTCCGAAAGTTATAGCCGGAAACATGCTGACATTCCTTCCCGTAGATAATCTGCAACTTTCATTTCTTTCCAAATATGTAGGAGAGCAGTATATGGGGAATATTGATGCCGAAGGCTCTAAACTGGATGATTATTTTGTGAATGATTTTAATATACAGTACGAAATAAAAACCAACACTATCTTCAAATCAATTATTCTGAATGGCCTGGTGAATAATATTTTTGACGTCAAATACGAATCTAACGGTTTCTTTTACACCTATGACAGCGATCGGATTAATCCGGGAAGCATAACCACAGTAGAAGGGGCCGGTTATTATCCGCAGGCCGGTATCAATTTCCTGGTAGGGGCTACGCTGAAGTTTTAGAAAGTATTATCTGGAAGGAGCCCCTTTGCTGCGCTACCCATGACGCATTTTTGTAAAAAAATTGAATTTCAAACACATAAACAACTGTCAGGTTGAGCGTAGTCGAGACCTCTTTTAGACATCATTCGGGCTTAAAAACCCCTCGATTTTAGTTTATCCTGAGCACAGCCGAAGGGCTCGGGCCGACAGATACGTCATTATTAATTTATGCGGTTGCCAAAACGTTACTTCCCGGGGTGACACGGGATCGGTTCCTTCCAGACAATACCCTTTCTTAATTGTTATACACCCTCACGGTACTCCCGCTTACCTGGGTCTGGTAGAACAACAGGTCGTAGGTTCTGTCTTCCGTATCCGGTCTGTTCAGCATTTGCCCGTTAAAAAGGTTGTATTCGTAGTCTTCGCAGGGGCATATACAATTGGTACCTCCTTTTATGGTCATGGTAGAACAATCGTTTGGGGAATGGTTCGGGCAACTGGCTTCCCAGGCGTAGAAACCACCACCGGTGTTTATCACGAAAATACCTTTGATCCCCACAGCTTCGTTGCCGATGTAAACGGAATTTCCGGGTGTATTCAGGCTGTTATACAGCGGGAGGTTCATATTTATATCAAAACTGAACTCGTTTTCCAGAAGATAAGGGTTTCTATCCTTTGAATTATCACTACAGGAACAGATAAAAAATAAAAGAAAAAGAACGGTTGCGAACATTTTTGTTTTCACGGATACGGGTTTTAGTCGTTTTTGCTATACGTATGTAAAGGTAAAGAGTTTAAGTTAAAAAACGTTTCGGCTACCTTAGTATTGTTATTGGTGCGGAATTAAAATTATCCAAAAATTTGTATATTTGCTTAAATCCTCTCCCGAAGGGGATTTTTTGTATTTAAACGATGAAGTTATGAGTAACGTATCTTATTACACGGCAGAAGGACTAAAGAAGTTAAGGGACGAGTTGGATCACCTTAAGAGTGTGGAAAGACCGAAAGCATCCCAGGCCATAGCAGATGCGAGGGATAAAGGAGATTTGTCCGAGAATGCAGAGTACGATGCAGCAAAGGAGGCACAGGGCCTGTTGGAAATGAAAATCTCGAAAATGGAAGAAGTCGTGGCCAATGCCAGGCTTATAGACGAATCTCAGTTGGATACTTCCAAAGTACTGGTGCTGTCGACGGTTAAAATAAAGAACCTGAATAACGGTATGGAAATGAAGTATAAACTGGTAGCTGAGAGTGAAGCAGATCTCAAGACCGGGAAAATATCCGTAAATTCCCCCATAGGGAAAGGACTTTTAGGTAAAAAGGTAGGAGACACTGCCGAGATACAGGTGCCTAACGGTACGCTGAAGTTAGAGGTTCTGGAGATTACCAGGGAGTAAACTTTTCCACAGAAAAAATAAATCCTTTTTTGATGCGTTCGGAAAAGGATTTTTTATTTTTAGGACACCGTTGTAAACTGGCCCATGAGCCAATTCGATAATTGGTCCATTATGCTGCAATTGACACATTAAAAATTTTACTATGGCAACCATTTTTACCAAGATCATTAACGGGGAAATACCCTGTTATAAAATAGCCGAGGACGAGAACTATTTTGCTTTCCTGGATATTAATCCCAATGCAAAAGGGCATACGCTCTGCGTCCCCAAAAAAGAAACGGATAGAATTTTTGACCTGGACGAAGAAACATACACCGGTCTTATGGCTTTTTCCCGAAAGGTAGCCCTGGCGCTGGAAAAAGCAGTTTCCTGTAAACGTGTGGGTATTGCTGTAGTTGGCCTTGAAGTACCTCATGTGCATGTGCACCTTATCCCCCTTAACGAAATGAAGGAAATGACCTTTCAGTACAAGGTGTCCATGGAGAGAGAAGAATTTGAGGCTATAGCATCAAAGATCAGGGAGCAGTTGTAATTCCCTGGCCATACCCGGTGTAGTGGAGCATGGCAAAAATTCCTGTTACAATGACTATCAAAAGCAGGATAAGGATAAAAGACAACCTGGATAACCGGAAAGATGTTCTGTTTGGAATGACGGTTTTGGTGTAATATTCCATAACACGTTCTATATCGTCTGTCCATTTTACCGGGTAAATTACAGAATTACATTTATTACAACAAAGCGTGTTGGAAACTTCACCGGTAACCTTTTTAAACCATCGGTTTTCTATATGCTTTTGATAGAAAGTAAGCGTAAGCCCGGTGTCCGTATAACATTCGGGGCAGTTATTCGAAAGAGATGCTTCTTTGATGGCAATAAGTTTTTCACTTGAAGACATGGTCTGTTAGGTGTTTATTGAACTCGTTTAAACTTTTTCGCTTCAATCAAAAAAGTTTAAACGAGTTCATTGTGATTGGATCTTTTTATGTAACGTTAAAAAATGACTTTTAGCGTAATTTGCATGGTTGTCCCCTTGCCTAAATCCGAATGCAATACCTTTACTTTCCCTTCATGATAATCCTCTATAATACGCTGTACCAGTGATAATCCCAATCCCCAGCCCCTTTTTTTTGTGGTAAATCCGGGAGAAAAAATGGTTTTGTAATAATTTTTCGGTATACCCTTGCCCGTATCCGTGACCAGCAGGTTTACATGCTTCCCCGAACTTTTAATTTCAATTCTCAGGTCCCCTTTTCCCTTCATGGCATCGATGGCATTTTTTACCAGGTTCTCTATGGTCCAGCTAAATAACTGCGCGTTTATTTTGACCATGATCGGGTGATCCGGGGCTATTAATTCAAAAGAAACGAGTTTGGAAGTCCTCCCTCTGAGATAGTCAAACGCATTTCGGGTTTCTTCTACAATATCCAGCGGGGTTAGTACCGGAACAGAACCTATTTTGGAGAAACGGTCTGTAATGGTCTGTAATCTCATTATATCCTTTTCTATCTCCACAATTATAGACGGATCCGTGTCCTGTGTTTTCAGTATCTCCGCCCATCCCACCAGGGAAGATAGCGGTGTGCCGATCTGATGTGCGGTTTCCTTGGCCATTCCGGCCCAGAGCCTGTTCTGGTCCGATATTTTCGAGGTTCTGTAGAACATCAGGATCACTGCAATAAAGAGCAGGATAATAAGCGTAAGCGCAATGGGATAATATTTAAGCTTTGTAAGCACGTCGGAATTTCCGTAGTATAACGTAGCTAGATTTTCATTTTTATAGCTGATTTCTAGCGGTTCGTTTTCCCTGGCAAATTCCCGTATTTTCCTCTGGATCATTTCCGGGTCCTCAATAACCTTTCCACTCATGTTTCCGGGAGTGATAATGCCGTTTACATTGACCAGTATCATAGGAGTACTGGAATTGTTGGTGAGGACTTTAAGAGGCAATTCTCCCAGGTCTTTGTCCAGGTCCGAAGTCTGCAGGAGTTCGGCCTGTGCCGCAGCCCATATTTTCATTTTAATGCGCTCCTCTTCTTTAAAACGCTGAAAAAAAACATAGGTGTTCCACAAAATGAGGGAAACCACTAATACGGACATGCTTATGAGGATCCACTTGGCTATGCTTTTTTGTTTGACAGAGGTCATGGGCAATTCGGATAACTTCAATAAATATAAAGTAAAAGCTGCAAATTTATTGTTTAAGTAGTACAAAGATTTTATATATCTATAGGTTTAATTACTTTTGTGTTTATAAAACGAGGTATGTATTCCATAGAGCCCAAAGATGTTTCCACGGCAAAATTTCACGGATTGCTACTTGGTGCAGTGGCTCCCAGGCCTATAGCGTTTGCCAGTACCGTAGATGCGGAAGGGAACCCTAATTTGTCTCCCTTCAGTTTTTTTAATGTGTTCGGTTCCAATCCGCCGGTCCTTATTTTTTCTCCGAGCAGGAGGGTGCGCGACAACACCACCAAGCATACCCTGGAAAATGCCTGGGCTACCGAAGAAGTGGTGATCAATGTAGTGAATTATGCTATGGTACAACAGGCATCATTGTCCAGTACCGAATATCCGGAAGGGGTCAATGAGTTTGTAAAAGCAGGACTTACCATGCTTCCTTCCGATCTGGTAAAACCGTTCCGGGTAGCCGAATCTCCCGCACAGTTTGAGTGCAGGGTAAAAGAGATCGTGGAGCTTGGCAAAGAAGGAGGTGCCGGAAACCTTATTATATGCGAAGTGCTGAAAATGCATGTCCATGAAGCGGTAATGAACGATGAAGGACAGATAGACCAGCATAAAATTGATTTGGTGGCACGGGCAGGAGGAAACTATTATTCCAGGGCAAGAGATGGTTTCTTTGAGATACCGAAACCTCTGGCAACCCTCGGTATAGGTGTAGACCAGGTTCCGGAAACTATCCGGAAAAGCAAAGTGCTTACCGGCAATGACCTCGGTATGCTGGGCAACGTAGAACAACTGCCTTCCACAGAAGAGATAGAGGACTTTGTGAGGGATTCGGTGGAAATAAAAGGGCTGTTGAGTTCGGATGACGAAAACAAGATACACAAAAAGGCACAGAAATATTTAAAAGAAAACGACGTACAATCGGCCTGGAAACTCTTGCTGGCCGAACGGAAGGAAAATATAGAACAGCACGTTCCTAAAAAGTAAACAGATACGTAATACAGGTGAAACAACGATAAAAGAGAGTTTAATTATGGAAGTTCAAGGAAGAATCAAGCTTATTGACGAAACGAAATCTTATGGTAGTAACGGGTTCAGAAAGCGTGAAGTGGTGGTAACTACAGAAGAACAATACCCGCAACATATCCTGGTAGAATTTGTTCAGGACAAATGCGATCTGCTCAATAGTTTTCAGGTGGGGCAAGAGGTAAAAATAGGAATTAACCTTAGAGGAAGAGAATGGGTAAACCCGCAAGGAGAAACCAAATATTTCAATTCTATCCAGGGATGGCGTATAGAAAACGTACAGGCCGAACAGCCATCTCCCGGAATGCCCCAGGTGCCGCCGGCCGATGCATTTGAGCCTGCCAATGATTTTAATGAAGAAGAACACGACGACCTGCCTTTTTAACCGGAGGTAGCCGTATATCGTAATACTAAATCCCGGGCTTGCAAGCCCGGGATTTGGTGTTTTATAGTGCAACGGACCATTAGACACAGTATACAGAAAGTAGATAAAGGGCAACCAAAGCCAATCTGTTGTCTTTGCGTATTGGATATTGCCATTATTGTGGTGAGCGTAAGATATGATTAGTCTTTCAGAAGTTCATGTATTCCGCCGGAGGCTTCTACCAGGTTTTCAAAAAGTTCCATTTCATCATGGGGTAAAAGCTGTATGGCAAGCTCCAGGGTTTGCTGAATATTAACGTTTGGTTGCGGGATTTGTGGCGAAAAAATAGCAGCGCAGACTTACGGACAAATAAAAAGTCCCGACAGGTTGTATCGGGACTTAATGTTGTGGTTTTAGGTTTTGCCTTTGTGACAAACTCAAAAAGCAATGATGAAAAATAAATGCTCACAAAGACATGACAAATATGAATAAAAAATTTGTAAAATCAAAAAGGTTTTTATTTTTTTAACGAATAAAAATAGTGTAGAAGTGTTTTCCTATGTTTTTTCTGGATAAAAAAATAGTTTTTCCCCCGGTTTCCCTGGCATCCGAGGACGGTTTCATTGCCATTGGCGGCGACCTTTCGGCGGAACGTCTCATGCTGGCATACCGGAGCGGTATTTTTCCCTGGTTCGATAAGGATGGCCCCATATTGTGGTGGAGTCCCGATCCGAGGATGGTGCTTTTTCCGGAGGAATTAAAAGTGTCCAAAAGTATGCGGAAAATACTGGACAGGGAGGTTTTTACCGTTACCTTTAATCAGGATTTTCGTTCCGTTATCCGGGCTTGCGCCGAAATAAAACGAACGGGGCAGGACGATACGTGGATAACCGACGATATGATAGAGGCATATTGCCATTTACATACCCTTGGGCATGCAAAATCCGTAGAAGTATGGCAGGGAAAAACACTGGCAGGGGGGCTTTATGGTATAGACCTGGGGAATGTATTTTGTGGAGAGAGCATGTTTTCCAGGAAGAGTAATGCCTCCAAAGCGGGTTTTATTACCCTGGTAGAAAAACTGAAAAAGGAAAAATATAAGCTTTTGGATTGCCAGGTATATACATCGCATCTTGCCAGCCTGGGAGCAAGGGAAATAACCAGGGGTGCCTTTATGCAAATCCTGGAAAACAATAACAGCGAAGGTTAAATCCCGGACTTCTTTCGATCCGTGCCGCAAAGCAGGCACAAAGAAACAGGATATTAAAAACAAATGGGAGTCAAATACTTATTTTTCCGTTAAAAGTTTATTTGGAAGTTCTCCTTCTTCTATATCTGTTGCACTTCGGGATAACGGAAACAATGCACCTCATGGTCGTTAACCATTCCTGTAGCCTGCATATGAGCGTAGATTACCGTAGATCCTACAAATTTAAAGCCGCGTTTCTTCATGTCTTTACTGATCTGGTCCGAGAGCGGGGTGTTGGCAGGGGCATGGCGATAGTCGGGAAGTTTGTTCCGGATCGGTTTCCCTTCCGTAAAACCCCATATATAATTGCTGAAGCTGCCAAACTCTTGCTGCACTTTTATAAAGGCCAGGGCATTGCTTACCGTGGCACGTATCTTTAATTTGTTGCGTATAATCCCTTCGTTTGTCAAAAGTTCCAGGATTTTGTCTTCCTTGTAATTCGCTATCTTCCGGTAATCAAAGTTATCCAGTGCCTTTCTGAAATTTTCGCGTTTGCGCAGAATCGTTATCCAGCTCAGTCCCGCCTGGAAAGTTTCCAGGATCAGGAATTCAAATAAAGTGGCATCGTCATATACGGGCATTCCCCATTCCTCATCGTGATATTTTTCGTAAAGCGGATCTCCCACGCACCAACCACATCGATGTTTTTCCATAATATAAGGGTTTATGCTAAGATATGTATTCCGGTAAAAAGTAAAAAGCTTTTGTTTGCCGTATAAACCAGCAGTGTGCAAGAGATCGTTTTATTTGTATACCCGCTAAAAACGCCTTTTTGTATGTATTGTGTTGATATACAACAAAAGTAATTGAAGTTTTTTTCCGTGTTTTTTTAAATATTTGGGATGATATGGTTTGAATTTTATAATTTTTGGTTTGAATATGGAAACCCGTCAACTTCCTTTCCGGGATATCTTTGAAGTACAAATCTAAAACATATAACATGAATTACAGAACACTTGGAAAAACAGGAGAAAAACTGTCTGCTATCGGGCTCGGTTGTATGGGAATGAGTTTTGCTTACGGTCCCCGAGATGACAAACAATCTGTGGAAACACTGAAACACGCCCTGGATATCGGTGTGAATTTCTGGGATACGGCAGATATGTACGGTATGGGGCATAACGAAACGCTTATATCTGAAGTACTGGCGCCGCACCGGGATAAGATATTCATAGCCACAAAATTCGGCTTTCGTCAAAAAGAAAACAGCACCGGATTCAGCGGTACGCCCGGAACGTATTTTGACGGCAGCCCGGAGTATGTGAAACAAGCGTGCGAGGCTAGTTTAAAAAGGTTGAATATAGAAACTATAGACCTCTACTACAGCCACCGTGTAGACCCGAATGTGCCCATAGAGGAAACCGTAGGCGCTATGGCCGACCTGGTTAAGGAAGGAAAAGTGCGCTACCTGGGACTCTCTGAGGCTTCCGCCGCTTCCCTGAAAAAAGCCTTTGCCGAACATCCCATCACGGCGCTGCAAAGTGAATATTCACTCTTTACACGCGATCTGGAAAAGGATATCCTGCCGGTTTGCCGGGAACTGGGAATTACCCTGGTGCCGTATAGTCCGCTCGGAAGGGGAATGCTCACCGGGACTTTAAAAGATATCCCGGCAGGAGAAGAAGATTACAGGAAAAACCTGCCCCGTTTCCAGGAAGAAAGCTTTATGCATAACAAAAAACTGGTAGATAAACTGGGAGAAATAGCAAAAGGCAAAAACTGTACGCCGGCACAACTGGCCATAGCATGGTTGCTTCACCAGGGAGAAGATATTATCCCGATCCCTGGCACCAAGAAGGTCAAATACCTCGAAGAAAATGCTGCCGCGGCAGATGTGACATTTTCGGAAGAAGAGCTCAGAGCCGTTACGGAGCTTTCCGATAACATAAAGGTGTTGGGTGACCGCTATGCCGAAGGCGCAATGAAACTGGTGAACAATTAATGTTTTGACAGATAGCGGTTTTTGTTGGAAAAAGGCTTCGAGGTGAAAACAGGGGTGTCCTAACAGGCATCCGCATGGATACTTTCTCATAAACAGTATATGTACGGCTTTTCCCGCCGTAATAAACGGGATGGATAAATTACAGGAATGCTACATTAATAAGTTCATTTAAACACAAAAACCTTTAATGAAGATACTGATTATAGGAGCCAACGGCACTATAGGAAAAAAAATTACAGAAACCCTTTCGGGAAAACACGAGATCATTACGGCAGGACGAAACAGCGGAGATGTCCGTGTGGATATTACCTCCAAAAAATCCATACAGCAAATGTACGAGGAAATAAAATCCCTTGATGCCTGCATATGTACGGCGGCTTCGGGAGCGATGGATAATTTCAGTACCCTGACGGAAATGGACCTGCTCATCAATATGAAGGGCAAATTGCTGGGGCAAGTAAACATGGTACTTACCGGACAACACTACTTGAACGACAACGGCTGTTTTATCCTCACTTCCGGGATTTTTGCCGACAGGCCAGCCAAAGGAGTAACCGGTGGAGGACTGATAAGCGGCGCCCTGCACAGTTTTGTGCTGTCCGCAGCAATAGAACTGGAAAGAGGTCTCCGGGTCAATGTGGTAAGTCCCGGAATGGTGGAGGATTCTGCAAAGGATTTCGGTCATCTCTTTCCGGGCTTAAAACCCGTAAGCATGGAAAAGATTGCGAATGCCTATGTAAACGCTATTGAAAATAATAACACCGGGGAGGTCCTCCGGGTTTATGAATAACACTAAACCTACAAAACAATGACACATACCAGTTCATCCGTAACAACATCCGATATCCGCGAAGAAGCTTTGCGGACGGAATTTGCCATGCTCGTCACTTTTCACGCCAAACCCGAATACCGGGAAGCACTGGAAAAACTGCTCCGGGAAGACGTGGTACAGGCACGGAACGAAGAGGGTAACCTCTCCATGCACCTGTATCGCGCCAGGGAAAATCCGGATGTGTATTTCCTGTTCGAACGCTGGAAGAACCAGGAGGCCCTCGATGCTCATTTCGAAAAACCCTATACCAAAGCGGTCCTGGAACTTGGCGAAAAAGCGTTGACCGCTCCCATGGACATTTTGTTCCTGAACGATCTTGCCCCCATATCCCCGGTACATTACGGGAGGGCGCCCCGGGATCCGCAGGAAGCAACAGATCTTTTTGTGATATTTAATGTGAAAGAAGGCGAACAGGAAAGGTTTATACGACAATTCGGGTATTCCGCTCAAAACAGTCGCCCCGAACCCGGTTGCGTAGCTTTCCACATCCATTCCGTGAAAGACGCCCCGAAAACATTTGTGCTCTACGAACGGTGGGAAAGCAGGGCGGACCTGGACACCCATTTCGAACAACCATATACCACGGAACTGTTTGCGCTGTTTGAAGAGATTCTTGAGAAACCCGTAGAAGAAAGCCTTCATTTTGTTACCTTGGTGGTTTAATGTACTATGACAACAGAACAAAATAAAGCCATAGTTATCCGTTTCAACAAGGAGGTAATAGAAGACAGGGCCGGGGCTGTAAAGGATCTGAATGATTTGGTGACACCAATGAGAAGATCATATTGCAGGGCAGTACTATTTCTGCTTACAGGGTGCCTGGCGTATATTGCAGGCTGTACTACCGCCGAAAAGACGGAAGCTACGGAAAGTACAATAGTTCGGGATAACAACGAAGAATACCCGGATTACCTGTACCAGTATTCCATTATCGATGCCCTGCTAGCCGGGGTATACGACGGGGACCTGTCCGTTGGTGAACTGCGGAAAAAAGGAAGTATCGGGGTAGGTGGATTTAATGGTATGGACGGAGAATTGTATATGAACGAGGGGAAAGTGTATAAAATACGTTACGACGGAAGCGTACATAGAGTGCCGGATTCGGATAAGATACCCGTAGCTTTTGTAAAACATTTTCAGGCAGATACCACATTTACCCTGGAGCAAAAAGGGATGGATTATGAGGAGTTCAAGTCCCGTTTACAATCGGTACTGAACCGCAACGAAATGTATGCTATCCGTATATCCGGTGTTTTTCCCGAAGTGCTGGCCAGGGCCCCGGCCCCCGGAAAAAAGCCTTATCCGCCGCTGACAGAACATCTGAAGGAACACCAATACGAGTTCAATTTGGAACATACCGAAGGAACAGGAGTCGGGTTTTGTCTTCCTGCCTATATGGGCAGGGTGAATGTTCCCGGTTTTCACCTGCATTATCTTTCGGGAGATGAGACCTCGGGCGGACATGTACTCGATTTTGTTGCCGACAGCCTTTATGTAGAAATAGACAAGGCTTCCGGGTTTGTGGTGCAATCTCCCGGTGATGAGGAATTTCTCCGGGCCAACCTGCAGAAAGACCGGAAAAAGGAAATAGAGGAAATAGAATAAAACGTAATTCGGTTCATCTCTCTATATTCCGGTTCATGTTTGTTTAGCTACAATTCATGGAAATCAGCTTGTGAGTTGAAGTGTGAGACATCAACTTGCCGGGAAAAACCATGAAAACAACCATTTTCTCTCTCATTTTTATATTCCTGGTTTCCGTTGTCTCCGCACAATCCGTAAGCCAAACCGTAAAAGGCAGGATTATGGACAGGCAAACCGAAATGCCATTGATGGGAGCAACGATAGAAGTGCTTACGGTCAGTCCCGTGCTGGGGGTGGTGACCGATATGGATGGATATTTTCGTATTGAAGGTGTGCCGCTCGGAAGACATGATATCCGGATCAGTTATATGGGGTATACTTCCGCTACCATACCTAGCGTAAGGGTAACGGCAGGTAAGGAAGTAGTGATGAATTCTTCCCTGGAAGAGTCGATCGTACAAATGGACGAAGTTGTAGTAACTTCCGGAGAACAAAAAGGAAGGCCCCGTAACGAAATGGCGGCAGTCAGTGCCAGGTCATTTTCCCTGGAGGAAGTTACCCGTTTTTCCGGCGCGGCCAATGACGCATCGCGGATGGCGGCCAATTATGCCGGGGTGAATATCAATAACGATTCCAGGAATGACCTGGTGATCCGGGGAAATTCTCCTATAGGGGTGCTGTGGCGACTGGAAGGCATCCCGATTCCCAATCCGAATCATTTTTCTACCCTGGGAACTACAGGAGGGCCTGTAAGTGCGCTTAACACCAACCTGTTGTCCAATTCCGATTTTTTGACAGGCGCTTTCCCGGCAGAATACGGCAATGCCAATGCCGGGGTATTCGATATACGCTTCCGCAATGGTAACCGGGACCGCCTGGAAGCCACAGCGCAGTTGGCAGCCTTCAGCGGACTGGAAGCCATGATAGAAGGTCCGTTGTTCAAAAAGAACGGGGGGTCTTTTGTGGTTTCTTACCGGCAGAGTTTTGTGGAACTGGCCCAGAATATGGGGCTTGAAGTAGGTACGACGGCAAATCCCAATTATAATGACCTTTCCTTTAAAGTAGATACCGGGTACGGTAAATTCGGACGCTTTACGCTCTTTGGTATAGGAGGTACCAGTGATGTCTTTTTCGATGCCGACGACGTGGAAGAAGACGATTTCTTTGCCAATCAGAATGAAGATGCCGATGTGGACTCCCGTCTGGGGGTGATAGGACTGAATCATCATTTTGCCTTTAGCGAGAACACTTATTTAAAGACCAGCCTTGCAGTGTCGGGTACCGGTACCCAGGTAAGTATTGACCAGGTGAATGATGACGGAAGCAGGACCCTGTCCGAAGAGGTCGATGATAACAATACCAGGTATACCTTTTCTACCTATGTCAACAGTAAGTTTAGTGCAAAGCATACCTTTCGGGGTGGAGTTGTAGCGGAGTTGTATGCCCTGGATACCTATGCCTGGGATACGGAGAACGGGCAACAACGGACATTGCGTGATTTTGATGGTACTATGGCATTGTACCAGGCCTATGTACAGTCCAGGTATAAGTTTAACGATCGCTGGGAACTGAATACGGGAGTTCATATGCAGTACCTTAATGAAAATGAGGATTTTGTTGTAGAGCCGAGATTGTCCCTGAAATGGCGTTTCCGTCCCAACCAGTCTTTTACTGCCGGTTTCGGGGTGCATCACCAGATGCTGCCTCTGCCCGTTTACCTTCTCGAATCCGTGGATGATGAAGGGCAAAGTGTACAGTCCAATACAGACCTGGGTTTTTTACAAAGCCTGCATTATGTACTGGGTTATGACCTGCAATTGTCCGCCGATTGGCGCGTGAAAGCGGAAGTATATTACCAGGACCTTCGCAAGGTGCCGGTAGATCCTTTTTCCAGCAGCTTTTCCCTGTTGAATGTAGGCGACGATTTTGGTTTTCCGGACAATGATTATCTGGTCAACGAAGGATCAGGGAGGAACTATGGGGTGGAACTGACCCTGGAAAAATTCTTTTCAAAAGGATACTATGGCCTGTTTACAGGTTCCTGGTATGATTCCGGTTACGAAGGAAGCGACGGGATAAGTAGAAATACCGCGTTTAACAATAGGTATATCCTTAATTTTCTGGCCGGTAAGGAATTTTTGGTGGGAAAAGGTAAAAGAAATATTTTTAATGTTGACATGAAGTTCACCACCGCCGGGGGCCGGTATTATACACCGATAGACCTGGAGGGGAGTATGGCAGCCGGCAGGGAGGTTAAATTCGATGAGATAGCCTATTCCGAAAGGTTTTCCCCTTATTTAAGGCTGGATATAAAAGTGGGTTTTCAGTGGAACAGTAAAAAAGGTAAACTTTCCCAGCAATTCTACCTGGATTTCCAGAACATTACCAATCGCGACAACATCTTTTTACAACGGTATAACGAATCTTCCGGGACCATAAATACCCTGTACCAAAGAGGTTTTTTTCCGGATATTCTCTACAGGATACAGTTTTAAAGCACAGTAAAATGAACCAAAAACAGGTATTTGTGAAAGAGACTTCTCTGTCCGTTGTCGAAATATTTGTGACCAATGTCGGGGAAGAGACCATAGCAGAAGAGTGTGTAGAGGTGTTGTCCTGTCATTTTCCGGAACACCGGATAAATTTTGACCTGGAAGACAAAGACAAAATACTTCGCATGGAAGGGCCGCCGCCGGATGTGAAGATGGTCATTGCAGTACTGGCCATTCTGAAGGTGCAGAGCGAATTATTTCCGGATGAAGAATAGCAAAACTTACGTAACGGGAACACAGAATACAATCCGGGAAACTTGTTAACTTTGTGTTGCCCGTACATTAGTGAAGATGTATGCAGATTGCTGTAAAAATGTTTAAAAGATCCAAGTCTATTATGGGATTCGATGACCGGTGGATGCTCCTTTTGGGCATTCCCCTGGTAAGTGCAATTGTCATAGGGTTGGTCTTCGGGGATGTCCTTGCTGAAAAAGGAATAGGGGTCTGGATATACTATTACCCGGGTTCACTGGTCAATACCACGATATTCTGGTTTGTATTTCGCTTTTTAATGTTACAGTGCATGCGGCAATGGCCCAGGCAGGAACAGATCGTTCAACGGGTGATGATCCAGATCGTGCTGGTGTTACTTACCTATGTATCAGTCAAGTGGATATTAAAATATACGCTAAACCCGTTTATCCAGAATATGACAGGAATAGAAAAAAACCATTCCGTCAAGGAAACCATGATCGTACTGCTTTTGGTTTTTCTGATCACTACGGTTTACGAAGCCATCCGGTTTTACAGCCTGTTACAACGTTCCCAGACAGAGAAGGCGCAACTGGCCAAAGACAATATGCAGTCGCAATTAGAAGGGTTAAAAAACCAGGTAAACCCGCACTTTCTGTTCAACAGCCTGAATACACTGGCACATCTGATCCCGGAGGACACCTCCAGGGCGGAAGCATTTGTGAAAAAGATATCGGAAGTTTACAGGTATATTCTGGAAATCAGGGACGAACCTTTAATTCCGTTGGAAGAAGAGCTGGAATTTTTGCAATCTTATATTCATCTGATCAAGGAGCGTTTCGGGGATAATTTTCAGGTAGACATTCAGGTGGATGAGGTGTATAGAAAATATCATATCGTTCCGTTGGCGCTTCAGATACTGTTTGAAAATGCCATAAAACATAACGAGATCTCCACCAGGCATCCCCTGCGTATAAAAGTAGGGGTAGATGAGGCGGGACAGCTTTTCGTGCAAAATAATTTACAGCGGAAAAAACAGGAGGAGACCTCTACGGGGATTGGCCTGAAGAATATAGAGAACAGGTACCGGATCATAACGGGAAAACCTGTGGACATTCTGGTAAGTACAACCTCTTTTGTCGTTTTTCTTCCGTTGATAGACATCATGCCCGAAAGATGACCCATATTGACAATTAAAACCGAACCATGTGAAAGTACTGATCATAGAAGATGAAAAACCAGCGGCAGAAAGGCTGATTAAACTGGTGGCCATCCTTCGGAAGGATATGGAGGTAGCAGATGTTATAGATTCCGTGGATTCGGCTGTCGTATGGCTTCGGGAATTTGGTATGCCGGGGCTTATTTTTATGGATATACAACTGGCGGACGGACTTTGCTTTGATATCTTCAGGAAAGTAAAGGTCCGTGCCCCGGTTATATTTACAACGGCTTTTGACCAGTACGCGCTCCGGGCTTTTGAGGTAAACAGTGTGGATTATCTGTTAAAGCCCATAGATACCGAAGCATTGAAGCGGGCTCTGGACAAGTACAACGACCTGCGAACGATTTTTCCCTTGCTTCCGGAAGATACTGTTTCCATGCTGCAACAGGCATTACAGTCGCCCCGTTATCGGGAGCGTTTCCTGGTAAAACAAGGCAGTGCCCTTCAATATATACCCGTTAGGAATATCGCTTATTTCTATGCCGAAGAAGGCGTTAATTTTATCCGTCATAAAGAAGGGGACAGGTGTGTTATAGATCTGAACCTCGAAGAGATAGAACGCCGGATAAATCCGCGGGATTTCTTTCGTGTAAACCGCAAGATGATCGTATGTGTGGAGTCTATCCGCTCCATTGAGAATTACTTCAACGGAAGGCTCATCCTGTCCCTGAACCCGAAGTTCGGTACTTCCGTTGTGGTGAGCAGGGATAGGGTCGTGGACTTTAAAGAATGGCTGGGCAAATAGTGTTTTTGAGGATGGTTATGGTTACCGGAATACCGGGTTTGCAGACTTTCTTCCGTATCCGCCTTTTTGAGATGTGGTAATTTATTGGGTTTCAATTGTTATTTATAAAGCAAAAGTTGTATATTTGCGGCGAAGAAAGAGAAAAAACTATTTCGGAGGGGACTTGAGTCCCCTCTTTTTATAAAAATTATTGATGTTAAAGGAAAGAGTTGAAGAGCTTCTTACCGAGGTATTTGCCGAGCACGAGTCCCTTTTTTTAATAGACTTCTCTATTTCGCCCGACAATAAAATTAAGGTAGTTATAGATGGTGATGCCGGTGTTTCTCTCAATGATTGTATATTGGTGAGCAGGCATGTAGAGCACCAGTTGGACAGGGATGAGACGGACTTTTCTCTGGAAGTGACCTCTCCGGGAGCTGCCGAGCCTATAGGGCACCAAAGACAATACAATAAAAACATAGGCAGGAAGCTAAAGGTGAAAACCATATCCGGAGAAACCCTGGAAGGGGATCTGGAAGGAGTTACCGAAGAAGGTATAAAGTTACAGTGGAAACAACGCGAACCTAAGCCGGTAGGCAAAGGAAAGAGAACGGTGACCATAGAAAAAGAGATCCTTTTTTCGGATATTGCCGAGGCTAAAGTGATGATAATATTTTAATTATTAAGTTTTTGACATGGAAAATCTTGCATTGATCGACTCATTTTCTGAGTTTAAAGATGATAAACTCATAGATCGTGTAACGCTGATGGCGATTTTGGAAGAAGTTTTCAGAAATGCGCTGAAGAAAAAATTCGGTTCTGACGATAACTTCGATATCATCATCAACCCCGATAAGGGAGACCTTGAAATATGGAGGAACAGGGTGGTGGTTGCCGATGGTGAAGTAGAGGACCCTAACCAGGAAATCTCATTGACGGCTGCACGAAAGATAGAGCCCGATTTTGAAGTTGGAGAAGATGTTTCCGAAGAAGTAAAGCTGATAGATCTGGGAAGAAGGGCTATTTTAGCGCTGCGTCAAAACCTTATTTCCAAGATACACGAACATGACAATACGACCATTTACAAGCAATTTAAGGACCTGATAGGTGAAATTTATACGGCAGAAGTGCATCATATTCGACATAAAGCCGTTATTTTGCTGGATGATGAGGGAAATGAAATAGTTCTTCCGAAAGAAAAACAGATCCCGTCCGACTTTTTCCGGAAAGGAGAAAACGTAAGAGGGATCATAGAAAACGTGGAGCTGAAAGGGAATAAACCCGCCATAATCATGTCCAGGACGTCTCCGGATTTTTTGGAAAAACTGTTTGAGCAGGAGATCCCCGAAGTGTTTGACGGACTGATTACCATTAAAAAAGTAGTGAGGATACCCGGAGAAAAAGCCAAAGTTGCTGTAGATTCTTATGATGACAGGATTGATCCGGTAGGAGCATGTGTGGGAATGAAAGGGTCCAGGATACACGGTATTGTCCGGGAACTCGGAAACGAAAATATTGATGTAATTAATTTTACCAGCAACCCTCAATTGTTCATCAGCAGGGCGCTTAGCCCGGCCAGGGTAACGTCAATTTCTATAGATGAAGGAACCAAAAGGGCTGAGGTAATACTCAAACCGGAAGAAGTTTCCAAAGCTATAGGAAAAGGAGGGTATAACATCCGGCTTGCAGGCTTCCTTACCGGGTATGAAATAGATGTGTTCCGCGAAGGAGTGGAAGAAGATGTGGAACTTACCGAGTTCTCCGATGAAATAGAAGATTGGATTATCGGCGAATTCAAAAAAATAGGACTGGACACCGCGAGGAGTGTACTTGACGAGGATGTGGAAGACCTTATAAAACGAACCGATCTGGAAGAAGAGACCATTTTGGAGGTAAAACGAATATTGAAAGAAGAATTCGAGGACTAAAAGATTGGAAAAACCACTTATGTGGTTGCATTTTTAAAACTATTTGGTTATACTAAACAAGGTATCCTGGTGTAAAAGCAGAATCGTTTTCCGTTTGAAAAGGTGAAAAGACCATAATAAAGTTCAGAATAAAATTTTAGAGGATTAAAAAAATATTTATGGCTGAAAACGCAACATTGAGGCTTAATAAAGTGCTGAGAGAACTGAACATTTCATTGGACAGGGCAGTGGAACACTTGTCGTCCAGAGGATATGATGTGGAGGCCAGACCCACTACAAAGATATCCAACGAGGTGTACCAGGTTCTTTTGGAAGAGTTTCAGACGGATAAAAGTAAAAAAGTAGCATCCAAAGAGGTAGGAGAAGAAAAGAGAAAAGAAAAGGAAGCTATACGCCAGGAACTCGAACGGGAGCAGGAGATGAAACGAAAAGCCCAGGAACAACAGGAGGTCATTAAGGCGAAAGCCAACCTGTCCGGGCCGAAGACCGTAGGAAAGATAGATCTGGATCCCAAGAAGGCCGAAGAAAATACTACCGAAGAAACGCCGGAGGTGAACGAAACCGCTACTCCCCCGGCAGAAACTACCGGTAATGCACCTGAAGCTCCCGAAATCACGGAGAGTAAGGCAGAAGAAACCGTCACACCAGACGAGAAGAAAGAAACTGTAGAAAAAATTGCTCCGGAAGATACCGGTAAAGTAGAAAAAGAGCAGCAACCCCCTGTAGTTTCCGAAAAAGAAAAGGAAGTAAAACAGGAAAAAGCGGTGGAAAAAGAAAAGCCGGAACCAAAAGAAGAAAAAGAACAGGAACAGGCCCCGGCCCAGACCCAGAAAGTCATTGTACAGGACGAAGAGGTAGAAAGCGAAACGCTTAAAACCAAGTATCAAAAACTTTCCGGCCCTAAAATGACCGGAGAGAAGATAGACCTGACCCAATTTGAGAAGCCTAAGAAAAAGAAACCGGCTGCCCAGGACGGAGATGCTAAGCCAGGGAATAACAACAATGCCAATAATAAGGACAGAAAGCGGAAACGCAAAAGAATAAGTAAGGATAGTCCGGGTGGAAACTTTACTCCGGGTAGTAAACCGGGAGGAAGCAATTTCCGTAAAAAAGGAGTAAGGCCGGGTACTAAACCGGCAGTAAGCAAAGTAGAGCCTACGGACGAAGAAGTGCAGAAGCAAGTGCGGGAAACCCTGGAAAAATTACAGGGGAAATCCAGTAAGTCCAAAGGAGCCAAATACCGAAGAGAGAAACGGGATTTCCACCGTCAGAAATCGGAAGAGGATATAGCACAGCAGGAACTGGACAGTAAGGTGCTCAAAGTTACGGAGTTTGTTACCGTAGCCGAAGTAGCAACCATGATGAACGTTCCTACGACCAAAATTATTTCGGCATGTATGTCACTTGGTATAATGGTTACCATGAACCAGCGTCTGGATGCGGAAACCCTTTCTATCGTAGCGGAAGAATTCGGATATGAAGTAGAGTTTGTAACTGCCGATATAGAAGAGTCTATTGTAGAGCAGGAAGATAATGTAGAGGACCTGAAAGCTAGAGCGCCTATCGTTACGGTGATGGGGCACGTAGACCACGGTAAAACATCGTTGCTGGATTATGTCCGTGAAGAGAATGTTATAGCCGGGGAAAGCGGTGGTATTACACAGCATATCGGAGCCTATGGAGTAAGCCTTCCGGACGGACAAAAAATCACCTTCCTGGATACTCCGGGTCACGAAGCGTTTACCGCGATGCGTGCCAGGGGAGCACAGGTAACCGATCTTGCGATTATAGTGATCGCAGCGGATGACGATGTGATGCCACAAACCAAAGAGGCTATCAGTCACGCCCAGGCAGCAGGGGTGCCCATAATTTTTGCCATAAACAAAGTGGATAAGCCTACGGCTAATCCGGATAAGATAAAAGAACGACTGGCTTCCATGAACCTGTTGGTAGAAGACTGGGGTGGAAAAATACAATCACAGGATATTTCCGCTAAGACAGGGCTCGGGATAACCGAGTTATTGGAAAAAGTGCTGTTGGAGGCAGAAATACTGGAATTAAAAGCCAATCCGGATAAAACGGCTGGCGGAACCGTAGTAGAAGCATTCCTGGATAAAGGACGGGGATATATAGCCACTATCCTGGTGCAGGGAGGAACACTCCGCGTAGGAGATTATGTACTGGCCGGAAAACACAGTGGTAAAGTGAAGGCTATGCACGATGAAAGGGGGAACCTGATCAAAGAGGCTGGACCTTCAACGCCGATATCCATTCTGGGTCTCGACGGAGCGCCGCAGGCGGGAGATAAATTCCATGTGTTTGACGATGAAAAAGAAGCCAAGCAGATTGCTGCCAAACGTACCCAGTTGCAAAGAGAGCAGTCCGTACGTACACAAAGGCATATCACCCTCGATGAGATTGGTCGCCGTATAGCGCTTGGAGACTTTAAGGAACTGAACATTATCCTGAAAGGGGATGTGGACGGTTCGGTAGAAGCCCTGACGGACTCCTTCCAGAAACTCACTACGGATGAGATACAGATCAATATCATCCACAAAGCCGTTGGCCCGATTACAGAATCCGACGTATTGTTGGCTTCGGCTTCCGATGCCATCATCATAGGATTTAATGTAAGGCCTATGGGTAATGCCCGTTCCATAGCAGACAAAGAAGAAATAGACATCCGTACATATTCTATTATTTACGATGCTATCAACGATCTGAAAGATGCGATGGAAGGCATGTTGTCTCCGGAAATGAAAGAAGAGATAACCGGTACGGCCGAGATAAGAGAAACCTTCAAGATATCCAAGGTAGGAACTATTGCCGGGTGTATGGTTACCGATGGTAAGATATACAGGAGCTCCAGTATCCGCCTGATACGTGACGGTGTGGTTATTTTTACAGGTGAACTTTCTTCCCTGAAACGATTTAAAGATGATATGAAAGAAGTGTCCAAAGGTTATGACTGCGGTATGCAAGTGAAGAACTACAACGACATCAAAGAAGGAGATATCATAGAAGCGTTCCGGGAAGTGGAAGTGAAGAAGAAGTTGAAGTAAAATTTTCTCATAATATAAAAAACGCCCTGTTCCGGAAAAGATCAGGGCGTTTTTGTTTTTAATCCCGGAAATTACTGTAAAAAACATTCCTGAATAAAGGGCAGGTTTAAAAACCGGCTATTTTCCTGTTCTGGATAAAATGTGCATGTAATTCCCGGACCCCTTTCCTGTAGGTAAGATACGGTATGCCCTGTGCCTGGTGGTTCATTTTACTGATTTTATACATGTATGTAATATGCCGGGCCAGTTCCTTCCAGGCAAATACGAGCGAATGGCCGGGATCGTAAATATGCGTGGGTTCGCTCATGGCCCCGTTGAGTTCCACAACCATAAAGTTCTTTCCCTTTTCCAGTTCTTCGACGGAGTTGAACATAAGATCCAGTCTTCCGTAATAAAATCCCTGTATTTGTGTACACATGTTGTCTATGACCTCGCAGATAGCATCGTTCACTATATGACTGCAATCCGTAAACATGGCTCCCCTGGCATGATTGCCGTAAGGTACCAGTATTCGCTTTTCGTCCTTTGGTAAAATGTGGTCCAGCAGGTCGCCGTATTCTTTGGTAATGGCTTTTAGTTGAAGTTGATGCCTGGGTGTTTGCTGAAGCAGGGTTTTGATGGTGGATATGCCATCTCCGGTGACCGTAAGTAATTCCTTGGAGACGATTCCCGTAATCCGCCCTTTCTTTTCTCCGGGGAGCCTTATATAAAAAACACCGATCTCCCTGGGAAGGGTAATAAACTCCTGGATAAGATAATCAAAACCTGCCTGCCTGTTGTAAGCTTGCAACTCTGTTTCGGAATGTATTTTTTTTACCGCATTTCCCCGAAGCCCGATATCCGGTTTTGCGATAAGGGGGTAATTCAGTCCCCGGTTTTTCCGGATTTTATCCAGGTCTGAGTCCGGGGTGTTTTCTGCTACAAATGCGGTTTTTGCATAGAATTGTTGGGGGATCAGGCTGTATATATTGCGTTTGGACCCCATGACAAAACCACCGTTTCGGATAGATGGGTTTACGGTGTTAAAAAAGAAAAGCGACCCGGAGCGTATGGCATAATACAACCAAAGAATACTGATCGGGGCATAGATAACCTGAAAAGGCCAGTATTCCCAATGGGTGATTTTATGTACGGATAATTTTAAATTCCGGAGAGTCATAATCGAACGCTTAAAAATTCTTTTTCCGGATAGAGTTGCAGGTAATGCATGCAGGTGCTGTCTTTTCCGATAACACTCTGGGTGATGCTGAGGGTTCTGAGCAGATTTCCCCGGTTGATTACCAGTCCCGTTTCTTTATCGTCTTTTTCCGTGTATTGATGAAAATCACGCAATTTTTCCGGGGTGAGTTCTTCATGTTGTGTTGTAAAGCGGTGAAACCATTGCTCACGCTGCTGTTGTTTCGCTTTTGTGTACAGGGTGGAAGAAGACAGTATATGCAGTTTTTCCGCTTCCAATGCGATGGTCTCTTTTGCGGTACCGTCCCAACGCAGGAGAAACAGATCGGGAGTTGAAAACAGCAGAATAGTAAAAGGTTCTATGTTGTGCAGGTTTATCGTAGTCCAGTGTTTTACCGGTGAATCTGCGCCTATGATCTCCAGTAAAATCAATCCCCTGCTTTTTCTGTAATTACCTTTTGGAATGTGTTTTTCCCTGGCGCCATTGAGTAATATGGCTGTTGTTCCGTTTGTATCTGTTGCAAACCAGCTTCCCCCGTAAAGACTGTCCTTTGGGAATACGACTTTTTTGTGGTTGATGATGTGAATTTCAGGTGGAAAGGCAATAGGTCTTACCGTGCTTTCGTCTCTGTTGGATGTCAGGATCACCTGCGCTCCGGTATTTACAAAACTTACTGTGCACATTGTTTTTTACGATATTCGATAGTCGAAGGGGCTATTCCGAAGGTATTGCTTACACATATCCTGTTCAATTTCAGGACAGCTACGCGTATCAGGGCCTGATGGTGAATAGTATGCTCAAGATTATAGAGCAGTTCCCGGAGATAATTGCTTTGTATATGTATGTGAAGCCCGTTAAAAGTCTGTTCCAGGAGCAATGGTCTGTCCGATTTCTTCATCAAACTTCCGATACTTTTAATATGCTCCAGGGCTACAGGGATTTCTGTTTCTATATGGGGGTCCCGCTGCCTGCTGTCATAGTTTACTTTTCCGGTATCATAGTTGTGAATAAGGCAAAGGAAAAATTCAATAATATGACGATAATGCTGTCCTATGGTGGCTCCGTTGAGCTCCTGGCACGGGGCATTGTACTCTGCCCGGGTAAGTTGCTCCGCCAGGATAGTCAGTTCGTCAAGAGTTGATTTTAAGGAATCGAAAAGCATATTGAAAAGCGTTTACGAAGGGTAATTTAGGGTTTTTTTGCGTATAATTAAAAACAAGCTGCTGAAAACGAATGTGACACAAGCGAGGGAAAAGAGGGCGCCACCGTCATTAGACACTTCGATTCCCAGCATAAATAAATGTGAGGTTATGGCGCCAGCCATAATGAGGAGACAGGCAATGGCTCCGTAGACGGCGGTTTTAGGTATGAGTAAAAGGATAGCTACAAGGAGTTCGACCACTCCCAGTCCGATACGGCCATAAGGTTCCGCCCCGAGTGTTGAAAAGATATGGACAGATTCGGGAGCTCCTGTGAACTTGTAAAACAGGGTTTGTAATAAAATGATTGCCGGTATCGCACGGATACCCCAATCGAGAATGACTTTTTTCATTTTCCCGGGTTTTTAAAAGTGGTTATTTTTTTCCAGTTTTGATCTGCGTTTTGCTTGAGATGTGCTTCGTTCCTGTTCCAGCTTTTCAAGGTGTTTGTAGGGAAACTGTTATAAAACAGGTATAATTTGCCATTGGTGATCTTGAATGTTTTGGGGTTGACATCCACCTTTTTTCCATAATCTCCCATGGCAAAAGCACACCATCCTCCGTATTGAGGAAGATAGTTATCCGGATTTTCAAGAAGAGACTCCCGGTTTTTGGCGGATGAACAATAATAGACGGTGCCATTCACAGTTGCCCGGAATTCTTTTTTACCTTCAATGGCTTTACCTTGTTCGAAATATGCTACCGGGTCATATCCGTGAATGGCAACGCCGTTGGCAATATTGCGGTACTTTGCCGTTCCCTGGGCGTAAAAGATGCCGGGGACGAGCAGCGCAAGTAATATAATAGTTCTCATAAAGGGTTCTTTTATTCGGCAAAGTTATGTGGTCCCGTTATGGTAAAATGTCGGCTGTCTTGCAATTGGATAAAAAAAAGTGTGGTAAGTAGCAGGGTTATATCCGTGAAATGTCGGGTATGATAATTTCTTTTCGGTTATAGACGAGAAGTTCTTTTTCTCTCAGGTCATTGAGCAGTTGTGTGACAGTTTGCCTGGTCGTGCAGATGATTTGTGCGATATCGTGTTGGGTCAGGTAATTCCGGAGGGTCACCTGGTTGCCTTCGTAAACCCCTTCCTGTTCACACCATTCCCTTAAAAAGACGGAAAGCCTGCTTTTGGCATCTTTAAAAACAAGGTTGGTGTAGTTGTTTTTCAGACGTTTCATTTTCAGGCCTACGAACTTGGTATAGGAAAGCGCCAGGTTCGGATATTTTAACAACAGGTTTTCGAAGTCGGAAAGCAAAAAACTGCAAACAATAATGTCATTGGTAAGGGCCTGGGCATATTCTGTGGTTAAAGGTCCGTCCGATTCCAGGCTCAGCTCGCCGAACAGGTCCCCTTTTCTTAAGATTTCCTTAATGGTTTCGTTACCGTCTTGATCGGTCTCCACAATTTTTATGTTTCCTTTTTTCAGAAAATAAATACGCGGAGTATCGGAATCGGAAAAATAGAGGATATCTCCTTTATGAGCTTTTTTAAAGTTTGTAATGACGCACAGTTGCCGGATCTGCCTGAAGTTTAGTGCGCGAAAAAGCCGGTGGTCCTTTAAATGCCAGTATTTTAATTCTTCATACATAAGAATTCGGTGAAGAAATGATCTTCTGGTACCGGGGCAATCAAGGGCCCCGATTGTTTACGGAGTTATAATAAAAGCACTGGGGTATTGCTTTTTAACATCTATTAAATACCTGTCCGCTTCCAGTTTTGTGCGAAATTTACCAACGTAAACCCGGTATGTCGGCGTTTTGAAAGTAATATCACAGTTAAAACTAAAGGCGTTTTGGAATTTGGCCTTTTCTTTGGTAGCACCCTCCAGGGAGCCGTTGTATATCTGAATACGGTATCTGTCGGAGGCACTGTCGTCTTTGTTTAACTCTGTTTTGGCGGTGAGGAGTTTTTCAACTTTAACATCTTGCCGGATGTTAATTTTTCCTTCCTGTGCGTACGTGCCGGTAATGGCGAGAAGTAGGAAAAATAAAAGGGGTAAACCACTGTGAATGCTTAAAAATCTCATAATGAATACTGTTTTGTGCAAAAGTAATTTTTTAGCTTGAAATCATAACGTTAAAATTTATTTAGAATTGTTATAAATTAATTATTAACGCTTTGCCAACATTTCCCAAATGAAGTCTATATCGTATTTTTGTGCACGGATTTTAAGAACCTGTGTTTTTTCTGTTGTTATCAGACGAAAAAACCATGCCAAATTAAGGAGCGATAACACATAATATTGATATGAAAGAGGTGATACACCGCAATTCTGTTTCAGGAATTCTAAGTATTAGTCTGGCGATTCTGCTGGCGTTTTCCACAACTCTTTTTGGACAAGAAGGTGACCCTGACAGAGGGAAGCAGTTATTCAATTCCAATTGTGCAGCCTGTCATAAGCTGGACCAAAAGATGACAGGGCCGGCTCTTGCTGGTATTACGGATAAGCGTGACAGGGATTGGTTGCACAAATGGATAAAGAACAATGTGGCTTTGCGGAAGTCCGGCGATGCGGAGGCTATCGCTATTTACGAGGAGTTCAATGGTGCAGCCATGAATATTTTTCCGCAATTGTCCGAGCAGGATATAGATGATATTCTTGCATATACCGAAAACCCGCCGGTTTCTGCTGTTGCGGGAGGTGCCGCTGGTGCTGGACAGGCTGTTGCTGCGGATTCTTCGGGGATACCGAATGAAGTTGTGCTGGGGGCGCTGGTGCTGGTTTTTGCTATGCTTGCCATAATGCTGGTCCTGGTGAACAGGACGCTGATGCGTATAGCGGAAGCAAAAGGTATAGAATTGCCTGAAGAGAAAGCGAAAAGGCTTCCGTTGTGGATGGCTTTTGTGAAAAACCAGTTCCTGGTGTTTGTTTCTGTGATCGTATTGCTTTTGGTCTCTGCTTATTTTGTTTACGGATATATGATGCAGGTGGGTGTGGATCAGGGATATGAGCCGGTGCAGCCGATACATTTCTCACACAGAATCCATGCCGGGGATAATGAGATAGATTGTAAGTTCTGCCACTCTTCTGCGAGGGTTTCCAAGACTTCCGGAGTACCGTCCCTGAATGTGTGTATGAATTGTCATAAGAATATAATGGAGGTAGCGCCGGAAACGGCTACTGCAGAACATTCCAAAGAGTTTTATGATGGGGAGATCGAAAAATTGTATGCTGCTGTAGGCTGGGATGTTGAGAACCAGGCTTACACCGGTGAGACCAAGCCTGTAAAGTGGGTTAGGATTCACAATCTTCCGGATTTCGCATACTTCAATCACTCGCAGCACGTAACTGTTGCCGGTGTGGCTTGCCAGGAATGTCACGGTCCTGTTGAGGAAATGGAAGTGGTAAGACAGTTTTCTCCGCTTACTATGGGTTGGTGTGTGGATTGTCACAGAAAGACCGACGTTAAGATGGAGGGTAACGAATATTACGAAAAGATACACGAGGAATTATCTAAGAAGTACGGAGTAGAAAAACTTACCGCTGCACAGATGGGAGCGTTGGAGTGCGGTAAATGTCACTATTAGTAAAAAAATAAAGGCGCATTCATGTGCGTCTCCATTGTTAAAAAGAGCTAATTTTATATAAAACATGGCGTCAAACAAAAAATACTGGAAAAGTGTCGAGGAATTGGATCCGAGCAATTCTATCGTAAAGACACTTAAACAGAATGAGTTTGTTGAGGAGATTCCGGTAGATGAGTTTTTAGGGGACAAAGAGAACCTGGAAGCGTCTTCAACGTCCCGGAGAGACTTTCTTAAATATGTAGGTTTTAGTACGGCTGCCGTTACGTTGGCTGCATGTGAAGGCCCAGTTAAAAAAGCTATTCCTTATGTGGTGCAACCGGAGCAGATCCGACCGGGAGTGGCCAATTATTACGCTACTACTATAGCGGACGGATATGATTTTGCAAGTGTACTTGTTAAGACGAGAGAAGGACGGCCGATAAAAATTGAAGCCAATAGCGAAGCTGTAGTTAATAACTGTCCGAATGCAAGAGTGAATGCTTCTGTTTTATCTCTTTATGACAGCAAGAGGGTGCAGGGGCCTAAGTCCGGAGGTAATTATATAACCTGGGACGACCTGGATTCTGAAGTTGTGGCTAAACTGAATGCAACTAAGGCCGGTGGCAAATCTATAGTATTGCTGACACAGACCTTTGCCAGTCCTTCGACGACCCGGTTAATTGCGGAATTCGCGGAGAAATTCGGAAATGTCGAGCATGTTCAGTACGATGCCATTTCCGAAGATACTGCTTTAGATGCTTTTCAGAAAAAATATGGTAAAAGAGCCCTTCCGGATTATGATTTTTCTAAGGCGGATGTGATAGTTTCTTTTGGAGCGGATATCCTTGGAGACTGGCACGGAGGAGGCTTTGATAGTGGATATGCGAAGAGAAGAGTGCCTTCTAACGGGAAAATGTCCCGTCATATTCAGTTTGAGAGTAATATGTCGCTTTCCGGGGCCAATGCGGATAAAAGAGTTGCTGTAACGCCTTCACAGCAAAAAGTAGCTCTGGCTAAATTATATGGTTACCTGAGTGGCTCTTCTGTTTCCGGAGAACTTCCGGAGCGTGCGGATGTGGCGGTTAAAAATGCTGCCTCTCAATTGCGAAAAGCCGGCAGAAAAGCCGTAGTGGTTACCGGGATTGATGATGTGGACGCACAGGGATTGGTGCTTGCTATCAACGAAATGCTGCAAAGCGCTGCATTTGACGTTAAGGCTCCCCGATTGTTGCGCCAGGGTAATGCCCAAAAAGTAAGCAAGCTGGTTGCGGATATGAAGTCCGGAAGAGTGGGTGCGCTTATTATGAGTGGAGTGAACCCTGGGTATACACTGCCAGGTTCGGCTGAATTTACCGAAGCGTTGAAAAATATAGGCTTGTCCGTTACCTTTTCTATGAAAGAAGACGAAACGGCCATAGCTTCACAATATATTGCGGCTGCACCGCACTACCTGGAATCCTGGGGAGATGCGGAAATAAAGCAAGGACATTACAGTCTTATGCAGCCTACTATTCGTCCTTTATTTGACACGAGACAGTTTCAGGATGCATTGCTGAAATGGATTGGTAGCGATAAAACGTATTATGATTATATTAAAGATTTCTGGAGTACTTCCGTTTTAGGAGGAGGTTCCTGGAGTAAAGCGCTTCACGATGGAATTTTTGTAGCTTCTGCACCTTTGGTAGTGGATGCTGTAACGGAAAATGACAGTGCTCAGGAGGTTGGAAATGAGGGAGTTCCGGAAGCTGTCCCGGTTGGTAATGCAGCGGGAATGGCGAGGAAGCTCGCTTCTGTTTCTTCCGGCGGATTGGAGCTTATGCTGTATGCGAAAACAGGTATGGGAGATGGCCAGCAAGCCAATAACCCGTGGTTGCAGGAATTCCCGGACCCTATTACCAGGGTTTCCTGGGATAACTATCTCACGGTTTCCAAAGCGGATGCCGAGGCTCTTGGTCTGGTTAACAGACACGTGGCAAACGGCGGGCTTAACGGAAGTTATGTCAAGGTAACGGTTAACGGTGTTGCCCTGGACAGGGTCCCCGTATTAATCCAGCCTGGGCAAGCCAAAGGTTCTGTCGGACTTTCTTTCGGTTATGGGAAGAAAGAAGGTGTGAAAACCGAGATGCAGACCGGGGTTAATGCTTATATGTTGTACGACGGATTTAAGTCGGTTCAGCAGGTAAGTATTGAAAAAGTAGCCGGAGAACATGAGTTTGCTTGTGTGCAACTCCACAATACCCTGATGGGACGTGGTGATATCGTAAAGGAAACTACACTAGAAATATTTAATACCAAAGATGCTAAAGAGTGGAATGTAACCCCGAAAGTATCTTTGAACCACAATGAAGTGGAAGCGACCAGTGTTGATCTGTGGGCTGAATTTGATACTTCCATCGGGCACCACTTCAATCTTTCCATTGATCTGAATGCCTGTACCGGTTGCGGGGCCTGTGTGATTGCATGTCATGCGGAAAATAACGTGCCGGTAGTAGGTAAATCTGAAGTGAGAAGGTCCAGGGATATGCACTGGTTACGTATAGACAGATATTACTCTTCCGAAGAGAGCTTTGAAGGAGATAACGAAGTGGTAGAATCTATTTCCGGTCTGGGGGATTCACTGACCACTTTCGGTGAAATGGAAAAAGCTTCCGAAAACCCACAGGTTGCATTTCAGCCTGTAATGTGCCAGCACTGTAACCACGCTCCTTGTGAAACCGTATGTCCTGTAGCTGCTACCTCTCATGGTCGTCAGGGACAGAATCACATGGCATATAACCGTTGTGTAGGTACGCGTTACTGTGCGAACAACTGTCCGTATAAAGTACGTCGTTTCAATTGGTTCCTCTACAATAACAATGATGAGTTTGATTACCACATGAACGATGATATAGGGAAAATGGTTCTCAATCCGGATGTGGTGGTTCGTTCCAGAGGGGTTATGGAGAAATGTTCCATGTGTATTCAAATGACGCAGAAAACTATTCTCGATGCCAAAAGAGATGGTAGAAAAGTACGTAAGGATGAATTCCAGACTGCTTGTTCTGCTGCCTGCGGAAGCGGTGCGATGGTGTTCGGAGATATAAATAATGAAGAAGACGAAGTGTTTGCTCTTAAAAAGAGCGACAGGATGTATCACCTGTTGGAACATGTGGGGACCAAGCCTAATGTGTTCTATCACGTAAAAGTGAGAAATACGGAGGAAGCGTAGATCCGTATTGTCTGCACTGCAAGTGGAATGAAAAGTTCCGGGGATATTAGGTGACAGACAATATAACGATAAGTTAAAAGAGTAATAAATATTAAAATTATAAGATGGCGTCGCATTACGAAGCACCTATACGTAAACCCCTGGTAATCGGAGATAAGAGCTATCACGATGTTTCGGTAGATGTAGCCAGGCCTGTAGAGGGCAAGGCAAACAAGCAATGGTGGATTGTTTTCTCCATTGCCCTGGTAGCGTTTCTTTGGGGAATAGGGTGTATAATTTATACCATTTCAACAGGAATAGGCTCTTGGGGACTGAATAAAACCGTAGGTTGGGCCTGGGATATTACTAACTTCGTTTGGTGGGTTGGTATCGGTCACGCAGGAACACTGATTTCTGCCGTGTTATTACTATTCCGCCAAAAATGGAGAATGGCCATTAACCGTTCTGCGGAGGCCATGACTATTTTCTCTGTGGTACAGGCCGGATTGTTCCCCCTGATACACATGGGGCGCCCGTGGCTCGGATACTGGGTGGTGCCGATACCAAACCAGTTCGGTTCGCTTTGGGTGAACTTCAACTCTCCCCTGCTTTGGGACGTATTTGCAATATCTACGTACCTGTCTGTATCGCTGGTGTTCTGGTGGACAGGCCTCCTTCCGGATTTTGCGATGATCAGGGACAGGGCGGTAAAACCTTTCCAGAAAAAAATATACAGTCTGCTCAGCTTCGGATGGAGCGGAAGGGCAAAAGACTGGCAGCGGTTCGAAGAAGTATCTCTGGTACTTGCCGGTCTGGCAACACCGCTGGTACTTTCCGTACACACTATAGTATCTTTTGACTTTGCAACTTCGGTCATCCCCGGCTGGCACACGACTATCTTCCCGCCTTACTTCGTTGCGGGAGCGGTATTCTCCGGGTTTGCCATGGTAAATACCCTTCTTATTATCATGAGAAAGGTCGTTAGCCTGGAAGATTATATTACCCTGCAGCATATAGAATTGATGAATATCGTTATTATGATCACCGGGTCTATCGTTGGATGTGCTTATATCACCGAGCTCTTTATCGCCTGGTATTCCGGAGTGGAATATGAACAATATGCATTCCTCAATAGGGCAACGGGTCCTTACGCCTGGGCATACTGGTGTATGATGACCTGTAATGTGTTCTCTCCGCAGTTCATGTGGTTTAAAAAGCTCAGAACAAGTATTATGTTCTCTTTTATTATCTCTATTGTGGTGAACATAGGAATGTGGTTTGAGCGGTTTGTGATTATTGTTACTTCGCTTCACAGGGATTACCTTCCTTCGTCCTGGACGATGTTCTCACCTACATTTATCGATATCGGTATTTTCGTGGGAACCATAGGATTTTTCTTTGTTCTGTTTTTGCTTTACTCCAGGACTTTCCCTGTAATAGCACAGGCAGAAGTGAAGACTATAATGAAATCATCTGGTGAAAACTATAAAAAATTAAGAGACGGCGATCATGAGTAATAAAGTAATACAAGCTATTTATACCGATGACGATGTATTATTGGCCGCGGTAAAAAAGGTGAAGGCTGCCCATCACCACATTGAGGAAATATATACGCCATTTCCCGTTCATGGCCTGGACAAGGCTATGGGATTGGCTCCTACCAGGATTGCGATCGCATCTTTTATTTACGGATGTATCGGGTTATGTGTAGCTGTTGCCATGATGAACTATATAATGATAGAAGACTGGCCGCAGAACATAGGCGGTAAGCCCAGTTTTTCTTTCCTGGACAATATGCCCGCATTTGTGCCGATCATGTTCGAATTGACGGTATTCTTTGCGGCACACCTTATGGTAATCACTTTTTACCTGAGAAGTAAATTGTGGCCCTTTAAAAAAGCGGAGAACCCCGATGTGAGAACGACGGACGATCACTTTTTGATGGAGGTTGCGATAAGTGGTAATGAAGATGAGCTGTCTGTGTTTTTACAGGAAACAGGGGCGGTGGAAGTAAAAGTTTCAGAAAAGCATTAGATAGAGGAGTCCGGTTGTTGAGTTTGTAAGATATAGCTCATTATCCCGGTAACCTAACAACGTAAATACTGTTTAAATGAAGAGCTTTATAAAAATAGGAATAGTGCTTGGTACGGCAGCGGTGATGACTTCGTGTTTCAACAAGTCAAAACCGAACTACCAATTTATGCCTAATATGTATGAATCTGTGGGTTATGAAACCTATCAGGAGTCGGATGCTTTTAAGAACGGTGTGGAAGCCCAGTTGCCTGCGGAAAATACTATTAATCGGGGGTGGATGCCTTACGATTATGAAAATACCGTGGAAGGAAAAGAACTTGCCGCTGCAGAATTGAAAAACCCGCTTGCAATGGATAGTCTTTCCGTAGAAGATAATCTCGGAGACGGAAAAGAATTGTTTGGTATTTATTGCGCGGTTTGTCACGGAGATAAAGGTGACGGACAAGGCATACTGGTAAAACGTGAGAAGTTTCTCGGTGTTCCCAGCTATGCAGACAGGGAAATAACAGAGGGGAGTATCTATCACGTAATATATTACGGGCTGAACTCTATGGGATCATATGCTGTCCAGCTCAATGAAAAAGAACGGTGGCAGGTGGTGATGTATGTGGAGGAACTCAACAGGGAATTGACGAAGTAATATAATTGGTATACATGTGATACGGGAAAGAAGATAAGAAAGTTGTTCTTTGAAGTTTCTTCCCCCGCACGAAATACGGAATTACAAAATACAATAAAGAGAATTTTCAGGATATGTACACGTTTTCGAATAAGTTAAGACTGTCTGCATTTGTTCTAATGATCGTTGGTGTTCTCGGTCTGGGCTATGGTTTTCTCGCTGCACCGGGTACTGTAGAAGAAGCAAAAGCTATGGTAGCAGATGCGCATCATGGCGGAGGGCACGACGAAGCTGCCACCCATGACGCACATGGAACACATGACGAAGAGCTTACAGCTCATGATGCATCGCACGATGAACATTTGTTGCATCAATTACAGAACAAACCCTGGGCAGCGCTTTATATAGCGGCGTTCTTCTTTATGATGATCTCCCTGGGTGTTCTTGCATTTTATGCGATCCAAAGGGTGTCTCAGGCAGGATGGTCTCCATTACTTTTCAGAGTAATGGAAGGCATTACGGCCTATTTACTCCCCGGGGCTGTACTGGTGTTTGTTATACTTGCCCTGTCCGGTGTGCATATGAACCACCTGTTTATCTGGATGGATGCCGAAGTAGTGGCACACGATGAGCTTATACAAGGTAAAGTCGGGTATCTCAACGTACCGTTTTTCCTTATCAGGGCAGCTATATACATTGCAGGATGGGCTGCTTATCGTCATTTTTCAAGAAAATTCTCCATTGCGCAGGACACTGCCGATGATAACAGCTTCTTTAAAAGAAATTTCAAGATATCTGCCGGGTTCCTGGTTTTCTTCCTCGTATCCGAGTCTATGATGTCATGGGACTGGATTATGAGTGTAGACCCGCACTGGTATAGTACCCTGTTCGGGTGGTATGTATTTGCCAGCATGTTCGTATCCGGAATTACGGTTATTGCTTTGATTACCATTTATCTCAAATCAAGAGGATATCTGGAAGAAGTAAACAACAGTCACATACACGACCTGGCGAAATTTATGTTCGGAATAAGCATTTTCTGGACGTATCTCTGGTTCTCTCAGTTTATGCTGATATGGTATTCCAATATACCGGAAGAAGTTACGTATTTTGTTACGAGAATAGAAGATTATAAACTTCCTTTCTTCGGGATGGTAGTGCTTAATTTCGTATTCCCGCTGCTTGTGTTGATGAATAGTGATTACAAACGAATGAACTGGTTTGTGGTAATGACAGGTATAGTTATATTAATAGGACATTACCTGGATATATACAATATGATAATGCCTGCTACTGTCGGTGACCAGTGGTTTATTGGAATAGCTGAAGTAGGAGGCGTATTGTTCTTTCTGGGGCTGTTTATTTTTGTGGTGTTCAGTGCGCTCACCAAAGCACCTCTGGTACCGAAACGAAATCCGTACATAGAAGAGAGCAAACACTTTCATTATTAATTCAGTAGAAACTAAAGTAAACAGGAAATAGTAAGATGACTGCTTTTTTAACCATAATTGTACTTATACTCATTGCCATTGCCGTTTGGCAAATGACGAAGATATTTGAATTCTCTCAGATAGGACTGAAAGATGCCCAAATAGCTAATGATAAGGATAACAAGCTGAACGGATATTTAATGTTTGCCTTCCTGGGCTTCATGTATGTACTGACTATCTATAGTCTGTGGAAATGGGGAAAAGTGCTATTGCCGCAGGCAGCTTCCGCTCACGGGGAAGACTATGATACCCTTATGACGGTTTCTATGGTGCTTATATTTGTCGTACAACTTATTACGCAAACCCTGTTGTACTATTTTGCATATAAATACAGGGGTGTTAAAGGGAAAAAGGCACTGTTCTATGCCGATAATGACAAGCTGGAATTTATCTGGACCATTATCCCGGTAATAACGCTTGCCGGACTTATCCTTTATGGTCTTTATACCTGGACTACCATTATGGATATCAATGACGAAGATGATCCTTTGGTTATTGAATTGTATGCACAGCAGTTCAACTGGAAAGCAAGATATGCAGGAGAAGATAATGTTCTCGGAGATGCCAATGTCCGTTTCCTTAACGATTTTGGCGGACAGAACATTCTTGGAATCGACTCTTCGGACCCTAATGGAACGGACGATGTTATTTCCACTACCGAAATTCATTTACCCGTTAACCGAAAAGTAGTGTTTAAAATGCGTTCCCAGGATGTATTGCACTCTGCATATATGCCGCATTTCAGAGCACAGATGAACTGCGTTCCGGGAATGATTACGCAGTTTTCTTTTACGCCGACCATTACCACCGAGGAAATGCGTCAGGATCCGGATATTCAGGCGAAAGTGAAACACATTAATGAACTTCGTGCCGAGAGAAAAATGAAAGGAGAAGATCTGGACGATTGGGAATTTGATTACCTTTTATTGTGTAATAAAATATGCGGAACTTCGCATTACAATATGCAGATGAAGATTGTTGTGGAGAGCGAGGAAGAATACAATGCGTGGATAAAGGAGCAGCAAACCTTCGGAGAAATGGTTGCCGGAGCCGAAGAATAACCGGCACAATATGTATATTGAAAATAATAAAGTAACAATAACGATAACGATTAGTATATAGATTATGTCAGCAACAGCAACAGCACACGCAGGGGATCAGGAGCACGATCACGGACATCATCATAAAGAGACATTTATTTCGAAGTATGTTTTCAGTTATGATCACAAGATGATCTCAAAGCAATACCTTATTACGGGGTTGTTCATGGGGATTATCGGTATCTTGATGTCTTTGTTGTTCCGTATGCAACTGGCATGGCCATCGGAGTCTTTTAAGATATTTGAAATACTGCTGGGTAAATGGGCTCCGGAAGGAGTGATGGACCCGAATATTTACCTGGCTTTGGTTACCATTCACGGTACTATCATGGTATTCTTCGTATTGACTGCCGGATTGAGTGGTACGTTCAGTAACCTTTTGATTCCGTTGCAGATCGGTGCTCGGGATATGGCATCCGGGTTTATGAACATGATTTCTTACTGGCTGTTCTTTGTTTCCTGTGTAATCATGGTAGCTTCCATTTTTGTGGAAGCAGGGCCGGCTGCTGCAGGGTGGACTATCTATCCTCCGCTAAGTGCATTGCCACAGGCGCAGGGTGGTTCCGGATTGGGGATGACTTTATGGCTTGTTTCCATGGCTATATTTATAGCTTCTTCTCTGCTCGGGTCGCTTAATTATATCGTTACCGTATTAAATCTCAGGACAAAAGGTATGTCTATGACCAGGTTACCGCTTACTATGTGGGCCCTGTTCATTACTGCTGTTATCGGGGTGGTTTCTTTCCCTGTACTGCTTTCGGCTGCATTATTGCTTATTTTTGACCGAAGCTTCGGTACTTCATTCTTCCTTTCGGATATCTTTATCCAGGGAGAAGTACTGCATCATCAGGGAGGTTCGCCGGTACTGTTCGAGCACCTTTTCTGGTTCCTCGGTCACCCGGAAGTATATATCGTATTGTTACCGGCATTGGGTATCACATCCGAAATTATCGCTACCAATTCCCGTAAACCTATATTCGGGTACAGAGCAATGGTTGCATCTATACTCGCTATCGCATTCCTTTCTACGATCGTATGGGGGCACCATATGTTCGTATCGGGAATGAACCCGTTCCTCGGTTCGGTATTTACATTTACAACATTATTGATCGCCATACCATCTGCGGTAAAAGCCTTTAACTATATCACCACCCTTTGGAAAGGAAACCTGCAGATGAACCCTGCCATGCTGTTCTCCATCGGATTGGTATCTACCTTTATTACCGGTGGTCTTACCGGTATTATTCTCGGGGACAGTACGCTGGATATCAATGTTCACGATACGTATTTCGTTGTGGCGCACTTTCACCTGGTAATGGGAATCTCTGCCATATACGGATTCCTTGCGGGGGTTTACCACTGGTTCCCCAAAATGTTCGGAAGGATGATGAACAAAAACCTCGGATACGTACACTTCTGGGTTACTGCTGTCTGTGCTTACGGTATTTTCTTCCCTATGCACTTTGTTGGAATGGCAGGTCTTCCCAGACGTTACTATACCAATACCAACTTCCCTATCTTTGATGACCTTATGGACATCAATGTGGTGATGACCGTATTTGCCCTTATAGCCGGTGCGGTACAGGTAGTATTCCTTTATAACTTTTTCTACAGTATATTCTACGGAGAAAAAGCTCCTAAGAACCCCTGGAAATCCAATACGCTGGAATGGACTACACCTGTAGAGCACATCCACGGCAACTGGCCGGGTGAAATACCGGAAGTACACCGATGGGCTTATGACTACAGTAAGACTAATGAAGATGGAGAGTACGTAATACCCGGACAGGATTTTGTTCCGCAAACCGTGCCTTTACAGGATGGGGAGGAAGAACTCAACCACTAGAATTTGAGATCATATAATATATGAGAAGGCCCCGGAAACGGGGCCTTTCTTATTTCTTGCTTATAGGAGCCGTCATGCAATGTTCCGGAATACCAAAACCGTCTACCAGAGATACCACATGTGGCCTTAGCTCCGTGCAAAGCCTCTCTACCCGTTGTCTTATCGCTTTGGATTTGTTGCCGCTTATATAACCGTGTTCCAGGTACCAGGCAGCGTTCTCCCGGATTTGATGCAGGGCATAAAGCGCACCGAGTTTCCGGAAGATAAACTGCATCTTTTCGTCCTCTATTTGGTTTACGAAATCAGCAAATATTTCATAAGACAACATTACCCCATAAGCTTTCCCCAAAGTTATGAGGTGTGTCTGAATGTTGAGTGACACCTGCTGTGGCGGGACTCCTTTTTTAATGTAACGCCGTATTCTCGAAGCGGCAGTAAAGGTTAGCCGGCGTACGCGGTATTGAAAAGCTTCAAGGTGAAAGTCCGGATGGAACAGGTGTTCCTTGTCCGTATTATTGGTAAATAGCGGATTAAAAGTGGTCAGGCGGTCGCTTAGTTGTGTCCCCACCAATTTTAAAATATCTCCGTAACTATCGCTGTTGAATTCCGATTTGAAGTCGGTGAGTACCCCTTTGGCTGCGAGTTGGAGCAATACCGTATTGTCCCCTTCAAAAGTGGTGAAGATGTCCACATCGTTTTTGAGATCGCCAATCCGGTTTTCCAGGAGATATCCCTTCCCTCCGCATGCTTCGCGGCATTCCTGTATTGCTTTGTTGGAAAAGTCAGTTATAAGGGCTTTTAAAGCCGCTACCTGGGTTTCAATCTTTCTCCTTGATGCTTCGGTTGAAGAGGAGTAAGAGCGTATCATATGCTCCAGTGTAACGTGGTAAACATAGGTCTGCGCAATAGGGGCGATAAGGCGTAACTGGTGCGAAGGATAGTCCATGATAAGGTCTTCCTGGACCCTTTCCCCGCTGTTGAACTGCCTGCGGTATAAAGCGTATTTTACCGCGGTTGCCAGGGCCATTTTAGTTCCGCCTATCGCCCCTTTGGCCACACATATACGTCCACCTACCAAAGTGCCGAGCATCGTGAAAAAACGCTTGTTGGGATTATCTATGTCCGATGTATAATTACCGTTCTTGTCAATGTCACCGAAGCGGTTGAGAAGGTTCTCCCTCGGTACACTTACGTTTTTGAACCATATTTTACCGTTATCCACACCGTTCAGTCCCAGTTTGTACCCGTTGTCTTCGATGCGAACACCGGGAGTCAGGTTCCCTTTTTCATCCCGTATCCGGACTGCTATGGCATGCACTCCCTCATTAGTGCCATCTACAATTAGCTGGGCAAATACGGTTGCCATGGTGGAGTGCAATGCATTACCTATATATTCCTTATTGTCGTTCTCGCCGGGGGTGTCAATGACAATACTATCAGTTTCTTTGACATAGGTGGCGGTCGTTTTAATACCCCGCACATTAGAGCCGTGCCTGGTTTCGGTCATGGCGAAACATCCCAGTATTTCGGCTTTTCCGGTAGCTTTCAACCATTGATCATGGTGTTTTTTGGTGCCCAGGTTATGGATACTTCCACCGAACAGGCCGAACTGTACCCCGAATTTTATCGTAAGACTGCCATCTATGAACATGAGGTTTTCAAAGATGCCTGCATAGGCAGGCATGTTTCCGATTCCGCCGTATTCCTTATCGTAAGCCATGGCTCCATATCCTGCGGAAGCCAGACGTTTTACCTGTTCCAGTACACGCAGCCGGAAAACGTCTTTGTCCCTCGAAATTTCCCATTGAAAGAGGGGATCGGACAAAAACTCCCGGAAAGTATCGATGTGGGGTGCGTGTTCCCCTTTTAAAATCGCGTCAATTTGTATAGGATCATAGAAATCCGCTTTCGGGGATTGCCGGGTCGTTATGTCGAACAGGTGCCGGTAATGATTGGGTTGTATCCCCAGGTTGATCTCTATGAATTTGAGATTTTCATCCGGTATCTCTTCTTCGCTGTTCCCGGGAAGGGACAATTTCATGCTGAACGAGGTAAGAGGATAGGTCTCGTTCTCCACAAGCTTTACACCCGATTGGTCTATAAGGTGTTTCCAGGAAGCAATTACTTCGTCAAGAGGAGGATCTTCGGTTTTTAGCCAGGAACTTATCTGTTTTCTTTCTTCCCTGCTGAGGGAATCTTCTTTAACCGCCTTTTTAAAAACAGATATTTCCGAAGCCGATAAGAGGTCGTCGGCCCAAACGACATAGAGAAAAGGGATATATTTGACAATATTGGCAGAATATTCTTGGGTTTCCATAAAATTGCAGATGATCTTTATATTACATAACGGGAAGTTACGATTTTTATCACAAAAGAAAGGAAGATTAACAGGTGGTGTATTAATTTAGCCGGGAAGATAAATTCTTTTGTTGTCCATTTCTGCTATCTTTGTCCGTATGAACGAGTATCTGGATCCTACAGGCGACCATTTTTCTCCGGAAGAGATCGATATAGAAAAAACGCTCCGGCCGCTTTCTTTCGATGACTTTGCCGGGCAGGACCAGGTATTGGAAAACCTGAAGGTTTTTGTGAAAGCCGCCAATCTTCGCGGGGATGCCCTGGACCATACCCTCTTTCATGGGCCTCCCGGACTGGGAAAGACCACGCTTGCCCATATCCTGGCCAACGAACTCGGCGTAGGGATAAAAGTGACTTCCGGACCCGTACTGGACAAACCGGGCGACCTGGCAGGATTGCTGACCAATCTCGATGAAAGGGATGTGCTTTTTATAGATGAAATCCATCGTCTGAGCCCTGTGGTAGAGGAATACCTGTACTCGGCCATGGAAGATTACAAGATAGATATCATGATAGAAAGCGGGCCCAATGCCCGTACCGTTCAGATCAACCTCAACCCTTTTACCCTGATAGGGGCGACCACGCGTTCCGGATTACTCACTTCCCCCATGCGTGCCCGTTTCGGTATTTCCAGCAGGTTACAATATTATACTACGGAGCTTCTGTCCACTATCGTAGAGCGGAGTGCCCATATACTCAAAACGCCTATTACCATGGAAGCCGCAATAGAGATTGCCGGCCGAAGCCGTGGAACACCCCGTATTGCTAATGCCTTGTTACGAAGGATACGCGATTTTGCTCAGATCAAAGGTAATGGAAAGATTGATATTGAGATAGCCAGATTCGGGTTGAAAGCACTTAATGTAGATGCCTTCGGACTGGACGAAATGGATAACAAGATACTTTCTACCATTATAGATAAGTTTAAGGGAGGTCCTGTTGGGATTACTACCCTGGCCACTGCTGTTTCCGAAAGTGCGGATACCATTGAAGAAGTATATGAGCCTTTCCTTATCCAGCAAGGGTTCATTATGAGAACCCCCCGAGGGCGGGAGGTTACGGAAGCAGCGTATAAACATCTTGGCAGAATCAAGGGCGGCTCTCAGGGAGAGCTGTTCTGAAAATGCTACCCAACTATCTATCTCATCTTTTTTAACACGACAACCGTATTATTTACGTTAATTTAATTTCTACAATACAGTCGCATAATGCCCCCATTCTATTTTTGCTCCTCATAAACCTGAATCTTACTACATATGAAATTTATTCGTTTACTACTGTTGTTGTGGTTGGCATGTCCTGTGTTCACGATAACGGCACAAACTACACATGCTGTTATCGAAGGAACTGTCATTGACTATACCTCCGAACCCCTGATGGGAGTTTCCGTCATGGTGAAAAATGAATCCACGGGGTTTTCAACGGCTACCATTACCGATATGAGCGGTAAATACAATCTCAAACAGCTACCGCTCGGTAAACCTTATACGATCACAGTTTCTTACCTCGGTTTCGGGACCCAGACCAGGACAGGATATGAACTGAACCAGGGAGATGCACTCCGGGTAGATTTTAAAATGGAAGAATCTGCCGAAGCACTGGATGAAGTGGTGGTGTCTGCATCCGAATTAAAGAATACGATAAAGAATTTCGGGGCAGCTACATCGGTGACTTCCCGCGATCTTCAGAAATTACCCGTAAACGGACGTAATTTCACTTCCTTGATAGACCTGTCCCCGCTTAGTACGGGCAACAGCCTTTCCGGACAACTGCCTTCTTCTACAAACTTTACGGTAGATGGAATGTCGGCACGTAACCCCACATCCGGAGGTACCGCAAATCGTCGCGGTGGTTCGTATGCCATTTCCATGGAGGCCATTCGCGAATTTAAAGTTTCCACCAACCAGTACGATGTCACCTATGGAAGAAGTGGGGGAGGTTCCATAAATACGGTTACCAAATCCGGTACCAATACCCTTACCGGTAGTCTGTTTACCTTTGCCCGCACCGACTGGTTATCCAGCCCGAACGATATACGTGGCAACAAACGCGATGAAGACTTTTCATCCTACCAATACGGTTTTTCTCTCGGAGGGCCGATCATTAAAGACAAAATGCACTTTTTTGTGGCATGGGACCACCAGGAAGATACCAACCCTTTGCAGATTGCCGATATACAAACTCCGGAAGATGAGCGCAGATATAACGTATCACAGCAATCTCTCGATCGCTTTCTGGATATTGCACGTAGTAAATACGGAGTGGCGGATTCTCCGCAGTTTGGCTCTTTCAACAGAAAACGGGGAACAGATGCCGTTTTTGCCCGTATCGACTGGCAGTTGAACGAAAAGAACCTCCTGACACTCCGTAATAATTACGTATTCGATCTTAACAGCAGGGGGATTTCGGACAACAGCAGTATTAACCTATACGAGGTTTACAGTAATGTGCGAACTACCGACAACAGTTTTCTGGCTTCCCTGCGTTCCGAACTGAACCCGAAAATGACAAATGAACTGAAGCTTCAGTACCTGCGAACTTCCGAAAGCGCTTTTCCGGGAGACCAGATACCTTCGGCAAATATTCCCCGTGCCATTATAGAGCGGGTGCAGTCGCAGGTAAACGGTAACGATGTATTTACCACTATTCAGCTCGGAGGACAGCGCTACATCCCGGAATCATTCTATAACAATGTGTTCCAGCTCGTGGATAACCTGTATTACAGCACGGATAAAATAGAATATACCTTTGGGGTAGACCTGATGTATACACATATGAAGTCTGTCTACGGAAGTGAAATGAACGGAAGGTTTTACTTTACCGGACTGGATGATTTCGAGAATCTGAATCCCTACCGCTATGTACGGGAGGTCAATTTGATGGATGATCCGGCAGTAAAACAGAATATCATTGCCGCCGGTGCTTATGCCCAGATGCAGACCAACCTCTTTCCCGGTTTTGAATTTATGGCCGGTATACGGGCGGATTATACGAACTACATGGATAAGCCGAATTTCAATGAAATTGTCCACGAAGATTTCGGACTTCGTACCGATAAAAGCCTTACTACATTCCAGCTTCAGCCCAGGATACAGGCTACATGGGATATCGGGGAAAGGCAAAAAGACATTTTGCGGTTCGGAGCAGGTATTTTCGGAGCGGATATCAATAACTATGTGATGATAAACAATATGGTGTTTGACGGCACCCGCGTGGCATCGGTAGATATTAACCGTAATGATGTAGACATCCCCACCCCGGATTTTCCGGGATACCGCGCAGACCCTTCTACGGCCCCGGGAGCGGAAATACTGGAAGAACTGGGTATCGCCCCTGTCAATACCATAAATATGAACGGGGACGATGTGAAGATACCTACACTCTATAAAGCCAACCTTTCCTATAACCGTTTTATTACCAATCGTTTTAAAATGGGGTTGAGCCTGTATGCATCCTTTGCCAGGAACAACTACATGTACACCGATGCCAATATGGTGGATGATCCTTATTTCCGTCTGGCTGACGAAGGGAACCGCGGTGTATATGTACCGGCCAATACCATTGACCCTTCCAACGGTGCCGCTAACTGGGCGGAAGGCAGGAAAACGGACAGGGTAGGGCGAGTATTGAAACTGAACAGCGATGGAAAAGTAAATAACTATGCTGTTGTGCTGGACGGAACATACCAATATTTCGAGGACGGTATACTATCGTTCAGTTATACCTGGAACGATACGAAAGACAATACCAGCTTTAACGGGGATGTAGCCAATACGGCAACCCTGGTCACCATGACTCCCGGCGATCCGAGAGACCTGGGACAGATGAATTATTCCAACAATCATTTTCGGCATAAACTGGTGCTGTACGGTTCTTTGCCTACCTTTCACGGTTTCAGTCTTTCTTTCCGCTATTCCGGATTCGGCGGAACGCGTTATTCCCTGATAGTTAACGGCAATGTAAACGGAGACTTCGTAAGTTCCAATGACCTGGCTTACATTTTTGATCCGAATAATTCCGCAACACCGGAAGCGTACAGGGAGGGTATAGAACAAATATTGAACAACCCGGAGGCCAGTGAGCACCTGAAAGATTATATCCGGGACAGTTACGGAAAAATTGCCGGGAGAAACGGCGGTATCAATGATTTCTTCGGCACCTGGGATGTAAGCCTCAGGAAAAGGTTTAACACCTTTAAATCCCAATACGTGGAATTGTCTGCCGATGTGTTTAACCTGGCCAATATGCTGAATAAAAATTGGGGAGCACGCAAAACCCTGGGCAACCAGAATATCTACTCCATAGGAGGGTTTGATACGGATTCCAATACGTATAATTACAATGTCAATCCCAATACCGGGGTAGCATCGCCATCCGGAAATCCTTACCAGATACAAGTGGGCATCCGGTACGGGTTCTGATACAAGTGTAGTGTTCTCTTTCCGTATTTCGGATAATTGCGGTGAAGTAAGTATCTTTGTCCCGTCCGTAGAGAACACAGCCACATGATCGATATAAAACACAGGTATACAGAAAGTATTAAAGCCGAAGCAAAACGCCTCGGCTTTATGTCCTGTGGTATATCCAAAGCGGAATTCCTGGAAGAAGAAGCCCCCCGCCTGGAACAATGGCTGAAGCGGAATATGCATGGTGAAATGGGATATATGGAAAACCACTTTGATAAGCGACTGGACCCCCGGTTACTGGTAGACGGGGCAAAAAGCGTTATATCCCTTACCCTTAATTATTTTCCGGAAGAAGTACAACCCCGGGATACCGACAGCCCCAAGATCTCCAAATATGCCTATGGCCGGGATTACCATTTTGTAATCAAGGATAAATTAAAACAGCTTTTGGAGTTTATCCGGGAAGAGATAGGGGAAGTAGGCGGCAGGGCCTTTGTGGATTCCGCGCCGGTATTGGACAGGGCATGGGCTACCCGAAGCGGATTGGGCTGGATAGGAAAGAACAGCAACCTGATAACCAAAAAGGTAGGGTCTTTCTTTTTCATAGCCGAACTTATTGTAGATCTGGAACTGGAATATGACCATCCCGTTACAACGGACCATTGCGGTAGTTGTACGGCCTGCATAGATGCCTGTCCCACCCAGGCCATCGCAGAACCGATGGTGGTAGACGGAAGCAAATGTATTTCCTATTTTACCATAGAACTGAAAGGTAATATTCCCGCAGAATTTGACGGGAAACTGGACGACTGGATGTTTGGATGCGATGTGTGCCAGGACGTATGTCCGTGGAACCGTTTTTCAAAAGCCCATAGCGAACCTCTTTTTGATCCGCATCCGGACCTGCTGAAAATGAGCAAAAAGGACTGGGAAGAGATCACGGAGGATGTCTTCCGGGAAATTTTCAGAAAATCTGCCGTGAAACGCACAAAGTATGAGGGATTGAAGCGGAATATAAAATTTTTGAAAAAATCCTGATACCTTTCTTACTTATTAACTGCAATGGTCTTGGTAGTTTCCCGTAATACCAGGTGTGTCTGTAATTTGATCTCATAGAATTCCACCGGTAACTTTTTGTTCTTGCGGTGTATTTCATCGATAAGCAGGGAAGCGGATTCTTTGCCTATTTGAACACTGGGCTGGTCTATCGTAGAAAGGTGGGGTTTTATATACGGGGTTATGAGCCAATTGCTGAATCCCATAACGGATACCTGGTCCGGAATGGCTATGTTGGCATCGTTCAGATACGAAATAGCGCCGAGTGCTATATGATCCGTAATACAAAAAATGGCATCGGTGTCCGGGTGTACTTGTAATAGTTTGGCGGCATTTTCCCTTCCTTCGGCAATGCTCAGGTCTTCACAGATATATACCAGCGATTCGTCCGGGGTTATTTCGTATTTTTCCAGGGCCTTGGTATATCCTTTCAGCCGGGAATTGTAGTTGCTGGGAAACCTGGGACCGCCGAAGAGGGCAATCTTCCGGCAACCTGTTTTTATAAGGTGTTCAACAGCTTTAAAAGCCGCCTTTTCATCATCTATGATCACTTTGGAACAGTTTACCTGGCGCGTGATCTTGTCGAACAATACCAGGGGGACCTGGTTTTTGACGACCTTGTGCAGGTGATCGTAACGGTTGGTTTCGTTAGCGAGTGACATCAGAATGCCATCCACCCTTTTTTCGAGAAGCAGGTCTACCTGTTTTTCTTCCGTAACCATAGATTCGTCAGAGAACAGTACGATAACCTGGTAGCCGTGTATGTTGGCCTCGGAAATAATGCCCGTAATGGTCTCTGCAAAAAACTGGTGGTCTACCTTCGGCAGGATCACCCCTATGGTTTTGGATTGATTGCTACGCAATGTTACAGCATGTATATTGGGCTTGTAGTTCAGCTTTTCTGCCAAAAGCTTTACCGCATGCTTCGTATCGTTGCTGATATCCGGGTAGTCTTTTAGTGCTTTGGATACCGTGGTGACCGAAACCCCCAATATGGAAGCTATATCTTTTAAGGTAACTTGACTCATAATATTCTCATTAAAGAGAGGCTTTCTACACAAAATCTCTTACGGCATGTATAAGGAGCCATAATACAAAAGAAATACATTTTTTGGTGCCAAAAAAATAGATATTCAATAAAATATATCTTCTTATATTCCAAATGTGTTATATTTTTTATTTTGAGGAAGTTCCGTTTGCATACGGAAAGAACTTTTCCGGTGTCATTCGGATAGGGAACCTGACACCGGAAAAGGTCTGTGGATATGTTTTTCAGATCTGTAGTTTTTTACAAAACAACCAAAGTCCCGCTATACTTTACTGCTTTAGAAATTCTTTTAGAAATCCTCTTACGGTACCGGTATCTTCCACGTAATATCTGGCACTGGTTTCTTTGAGGCCCACTTTTACGGTATACGCATCTTCCGGAAGTTCCCGGAACATGTATTCATCGGTCCAGTCGTCTCCGATGGCAAAAATAAAATCGTAGTCTTTTTCTGCGAGCAGGCGGGATGAAGCCCTCCCTTTGTTTACATTACTGCTTTTTATCTCTATAACCTTGCTGCCTTCCAATACACTTAGTTCGTGATTGGAAATAAGGCTGGTGAGAACGGTTTTCAGCTCCGTGGCACGCTTTTGGGCCAGTTCCGGGTCGGCTTTACGGAAATGCCACGCCAGCGAAAAATTCTTTTCTTCTATAAAAGTTCCCGGGGTACGGTCTACAAAAGTTTCTATAATAGGTCTCAGGTTACTCATCCAGTCTTTTTTCAGTTTCTCAAGTGCCTGCCATTCTTTGTCGCCGGATTTTAACCATACGCCGTGCTCTACGATAAGCGTATATCCCCGGTCTCCGAACCATTTGGTAAAGGTTTCCTTATCCCGTCCGCTTATGATAACCAGATCCGTATTTTCCCTGTTGTTCAGGTTGTCCAGGAGATCGTAGAGTGCATCGTCCGGTTTGGCATCTTTGGGTAGGTTGGTGAAATTGACCAGGGTGCCGTCATAATCCAGGAGAATGAGTTTTCTTTTTGCCTTATGGTAAGCGTCAAATAGTTGTTCTTTGATTTCCGGGGTTATTTTTTTGGAGACGATAACCTGGTGTTGTTGTTTGGTGTTTTGCAGGGCCTTCATAAATTCTTTGGCCCATTTTTCCACGCTGTACCGTTCCAGGCGTTGTTGCATGAAAGTATTTCTTTCCGTTTGCTCTTCCTCGGTCATTTCCAGGGCCCTTTTTATCGTATCGGCCATCTGTTCGAAATTATTCGGATTGATGAGCAGGGCCTCATTCATTTCTTTTGCCGCTCCTGCCATTTCGCTCAAAACCAGAACACCGTCTTTGTCCACCCGTGTAGCTATATATTCTTTGGCGACCAGGTTCATACCGTCCCGGATAGGGGTAATCAGGGCAACTCCGCATGAAGTATACAGGTCAATGAGGTTTTCAAAAGGCATGGAACGGTAGAAATACCAGATCGGGGTCCAGTTTACCGTGGAGAATTTTCCGTTGATACGTCCTACCAGTTCGTCCGTGTCTTTTTTCAGTAACTGGTATTGCGGTACGTTGGAACGTGAAGGGACAGCCAGTAGTATAAAACGTACTTTTTCCCGGAATTGCGGATACTTTTCCAGAAAATATTCGAATGCCTTCAGTCTGTTGGGGATACCCTTGGTATAATCCAGCCGGTCTATAGAGAGTATCATCTTCGCATCCGGGGCAGATTGTAAGTGCGCGTCAAGCCGTTTTTGTAAGTCGGATTTTTGTTCCGGGGCCTGTTTGTGATGTGCAATGGCGGCATTTCGGAACTTGTCATAGTCGATCCCCATAGGGAAAGAGTCTACCCGAAGTGTACGCCCCTGGTAAGATATCTCGTTAAAATGAGTGTCCAGGCGCAATATGCGACGTACCGAACTCAGAAAGTGTCTTTCGTAATCGTAGGTATGAAAACCCAGCAGATCGGCCCCGAGCATACCGTTCAGTAATTCCTCCCGCCAGGGAAGAGTACGGAATACTTCGTAGGAAGGAAAGGGAATATGGAGAAAGAAACCGATGGAAACATTAGGGCGTTCCTTTTTTATGAGTTCCGGAAGCAGCAATAACTGGTAGTCGTGCACCCATATGGTGTCCCCGTCGTCGGTGTGTTGTAATACGGTGGCGGCAAATTTACGATTGACTTCCTTGTAGGACTCCCAGTGCTCACCTTCAAATGTAGTGTACTCCATGAAATAGTGGAACATGGGCCATAAGGTGTTGTTGCTGAATCCGTAATAAAAATTATCAAGGTCCTTCCCGGTAAGGGACACCGCAGCGCAATTCTCTTTGGCTACGGCGGCATTTACTTTTTCCGAAAGTTCCTTGTCGAGTTCTTCTTCTTTCAGCCCCGACCATCCTATCCACAAGCTTTCACCACCTTCATGTACGGATTTCATCCCGGTGGCCAGTCCGCCAATACTTGGGGTCACCACGAGATTATTATTGTTTAAGGATATTTGTAAAGGAAGTCTGTTAGAAACAATTATGGTTTTGTTCATTCGATTTATAATTTTAAGCTATTTGGGCATTGTTTTCTTTTTCATATTATGAATGCGTATTTTTTTTTCATTTCATGACTCGCCTCCTTTTATTTTATTTATTTCGCAAAAGTTGAATTAACCGATCTTTTTTTCGTTAATTTAAGGATTTTATTCGAATTTTAGGGTCTTAAAAGGCATTATTAAGATGTAGATACCTGTTTCGGAAAACTCCCCGGATATATCAGACAAAATCGGTACGGTTGCCGGAAGCGGGTATTTAACACAACTACGAACCACTTTAACCATACTTGAATTAATGGACAATCTCGACTACGGAATTATAGGAAATTGTAAAAGTGCCGCGTTAATCTCCAAAACAGGATCCCTGGACTGGTGTTGCCTTCCCGAGTTTGACTCGTCTTCGGTTTTTGCCAAGTTACTTGACGATGAGGTGGGTGGCAGTTTTGAAATTCTCGTATCCGATAATTATACTATAGAACAAAGCTATATACCGAATACCAATATCCTGGTAACCAGGTTTTCGGAAGGGAAGAATATTTTTGAGGTATACGATTTTATGCCGAGGTATAAACTGGAAAGCAGCGGACATTATGCTCCGCCCGATATTATCCGTTACATTCAATATGTATCCGGAAAACCGGTGTTCAGGGTAAAATATGATCCTAAGCTGGAATATGCCATAGCCGATACTTCCACAAAGATAAAAGCGGATTTTATAGTGAGTGTTACGCAGGAAGGTAAATACGATTCCCTGTACCTGTACAGCAGCCTGGACAAGAAAAAAGTTGTGGACAGTGAGGAGATAAAACTCAGGCAGGATGAGTTTTTCCTGCTCAGCTATAATGAAAAAATATTCCGGCAGAATACCCAGCAGGCATACCTGGATATGCAACGTACCAAAGTGTACTGGTTGAACTGGACAGACCGCACGCCTTCTTATAAGAAGTACAATAAAGAGATCATACGAAGTGCCCTGACTCTCAAATTACTGAGCCATAACAGGACCGGTGCCGTGCTGGCTGCTGCCACCACCTCACTTCCGGAAACCATCGGAGAAGTGAGAAACTGGGATTATCGCTTTTGCTGGATACGGGATGCCTCTATGGTGATAAAAGTTGTTTCTGCCCTGGGGCATGTGGATTTAGCCGGGAAATATTTGCAGTTTATTATAGATATCATACCGGACAAAGATGAAAAGCTGCAGATCATGTATGGTATCAACAAAGAAAAAATACTGGAGGAAAAAACGCTGGATCACCTCAAGGGTTACAGGAACTCCAAACCAGTGCGGATCGGTAATGCGGCCTACGAGCAGCGTCAAAATGATGTTTACGGCATCCTTATGGACGTGATTCACCAGCAGATCCTGAAATTTGAAACCTCGCTGGACAACTGTGAAGAATTGTGGACCATTACCAAAGGTATAGTGTGGGTGGTGCGTGAACACTGGGAAGAGCCCGATAAGGGTATTTGGGAATTCCGCACCGAAGAACGCCATTTTACCTTTTCCAAGGTTCTTTGCTGGGTAGCTATAGACCGAGCCATAAAGGTGGCTCATATCCTGGGAAAAGCCCAGCATGTGACCAAGTGGATAGACCTGGAACTCCGGATACGCGAAGATATATTGAAGAAGGCGTGGAACGAGAAAGTCCAGGCGTTTACCCAGGCCTATAGTGTTGAAGATCTCGATGCTTCCGTGCTGTTGATGGAGCCTTATGGTTTTATCCAGGCCAATGATCCCAAGTATATCAAGACCGTAAAGGCCATCGAAAAAGAACTGTGTTACGAAGGGTTGCTGTATCGCTATAAGAACAAAGATGATTTCGGTCTCCCGACGTCTTCTTTCACCGTATGTACCTTTTGGTTTATTAACAGCCTGTATAAAATCGGGGAGCATAAAAAGGCGATAAAGATGTTTGGGAAACTACTTTCTTACAGTAACCACCTCGGGCTTTTCAGTGAGGATATCGATTTTAAAACGAAAAGGTTACTGGGGAATTTCCCACAGGCTTATTCCCACCTGGCCCTGATAGAAACAGCTATAAACCTGTCTAATGTAATCACCGAAGAAGAAGAGATAAAAGTGGCCGTACACTGATGGATACAGACGGATAAACATAAGATTTAAAGAGTGCCGGATTTCCTGGATCCGGCGCTTCGATTTTAACGATTTCTTATGCCACCAGTTAATTTTCCTTTTACCTTTGTATTTCCTATAAAATACTGGACATGACTAAAAAGAATAACAAGCTCAGAAGAGAGGCTTTGGTTTACCATGCAAAACCCCAGCCGGGAAAAATAAAAGTGGTTCCTACCAAACGTTACGCTACGCAAAGAGACCTCGCGCTTGCGTATTCTCCCGGTGTGGCGGAACCCTGCCTGGAAATTGAGAAAGATGTTAGCAATGCGTATAAATATACTTCCAAAGGGAACCTGGTTGCCGTGATATCCAATGGAACAGCGGTTCTCGGATTAGGAGATATAGGTCCCAGTGCTGCCAAGCCGGTTATGGAAGGCAAAGGGTTGCTCTTTAAGATATTTGCGGATATCGATGTGTTTGACATTGAAGTGGACACCAAAGATGTGGACAAGTTCATCGAAACGGTAAAAAACATAGCGCCTACATTCGGAGGGATCAATCTCGAAGATATAAAAGCCCCCGAAGCCTTTGAAATAGAGAGAAGACTGAAAGAAGAACTGGATATACCGGTTATGCACGACGACCAGCACGGTACGGCCATTATATCGGCTGCCGCGCTGCTCAATGCCGTGGAGATCTCCGGGAAAACCATGGAAGAGATAAGAATAGTGGTAAGCGGTGCAGGCGCGGCAGCAGTATCCTGTACCAAGTTGTACAAATCTTTCGGCGCCAGGGCAGAAAATATTGTAATGCTGGACAGTAAAGGAGTTATCCGGAAAGACCGGGAAAATCTCTCCACGGAAAAAATAGAGTTTGCTTCCGACCGTAAAATAGATACCCTGGAAGAAGCCATGGTAGATGCCGATGTTTTCATAGGGCTGTCCATTGCGGATATCGTAACCCCGGAAATGCTGTTGTCCATGGCCGATAATCCTATTGTCTTTGCTATGGCAAATCCCAATCCGGAGATATCTTATGACCTGGCAGTTGCGACTCGCAAAGATATTATCATGGCAACAGGGCGTTCCGATCATCCTAACCAGGTGAACAACGTGCTCGGTTTTCCTTTTATTTTCCGCGGCGCTTTGGATGTACGGGCAACGAAGATCAACGAAGAAATGAAAAAGGCAGCCGTATTGGCGCTTGCAGAACTGGCTAAGGAAAGCGTGCCGGAGCAGGTGAATATTGCTTATGGAGAAACCAAACTCAACTTCGGCAGGGAATATATAATTCCGAAACCCTTTGACCCGAGACTTATAGCCAAGGTCCCCCCTGCAGTAGCTAAGGCTGCTATGGAAAGCGGAGTGGCAACAGAGCCCATTGTCGATTGGGAAAAGTATGAGGAAGAACTCATGCAGAGATTAGGTAACGATAACAAAATAGTGAGATTGCTCCACAACAGGGCAAAAACCGACCCGAAACGTATTGTCTTTGCAGAAGCAGATCAGCTCGATGTACTGAAAGCCGCTCAGATTGTTTATGAAGAAGGTATAGGACATCCTATCCTTTTGGGAAGAGAAGATATTATCCGGGAGCTCAAGAAAGAGATCGAATTTGATGCGGATATTCCGATCATCGATCCTAAAACCGACGAGCATAACGATAAAAAAAACCATTATGCGCGACGTTACTGGGAGAGCAGGAAGCGAAGCGGGATCACCCTTTACGAAGCAGAGAAGAAAATGCGGGAGCGCAATTATTTTGCTGCAATGATGGTCAATGAAGGAGATGCGGACGGTCTTATTACCGGGTACTCCAGAAGCTATCCGTCTGTTGTAAAACCCATGCTCGAACTGATCGGAAAAGCGAAAGGAACGGCCAAAGTCGCTGCCATGAACCTGATGATCACAGAAAGAGGGCCGATGTTCCTGTCCGATACTTCCATAAATATCAATCCTACCGGAAAAGAACTCGCCAAGATTGTGCAAATGACAGCCCATACGGTAAAGATGTTCGGTTTTGAACCGGTTATCGCTATGCTTTCTTATGGTAACTTCGGTTCTTCTTCTTTCCCCGAAGCCTCCAAAGTACGGGAAGCTGTTACGTATCTGCACAAGTATTATCCGGATATCATCGTGGATGGAGAATTACAGTCGGATTTTGCGCTGAACAAGGATATGCTGCAGGACAAATTTCCGTTCTCCAAACTGGCAGGTAAAAAAGTAAATACGCTTATATTTCCCAACCTGGATGCTGCCAATATTACCTACAAGTTAATGAAGGAACTCAATAAGGCAGATTCCATTGGCCCCATATTGATGGGAATGCGCAAGCCGGTACATATACTGCAACTGGGGGCAAGTGTGGAGGAAATGGTGAATATTGCCGCTGTTGTTGTGGTGGATGCCCAGGAAAAAGAGAAAAAGGAAAAGCAGATGGCTGCGGAAATCTAACCTGGCATCAGCCCTGAAAAATACGGAGGATGACCAATTGCCTTTATAGTATACACAGCCGGGGATCGGATACGATTTCCCGGCTGTGTCATATATGGTCATCCGGTTATCCTTTATCAAAGGCTTCTGTTAATGGAATTGAAAAATGGTATCGATAACACTTTGTGAAAAAACATTTTTGATGGTTTTTAAATGTATTTTTATATATTTGATTTAAAGCATGTTAATTCAAAAACTATAACCTTTATGCGTATTTTTAGACAAACGACCCGGTTTTGTATACTAATGACGTTGGTTCTTCTCTATTCCGCTTGTAAAAAGGAGAAGAAAAACGTTGAAAAAGTAGGAATAATCCCTCAACCTGTGGAAATAGAATTTCAGAATGACGTTTTTGTTCTGGATGAGGACACAAAAATTTTATACCCGGAATCTTTTTCCCAGGTAGGTACTTTTTTCTCCGATTATGTAAATAACCGTTCGGAAATCCGGATGGAAAAAACCGATGAAGATTCACGCAATGCTGTGGTTTTTCGTGAAGATAGTACCATAACCAATGAAGAAGGATATAAACTGAGTGTAGCACCAAAGAAGATAATCATTTCCGCAGCTGGTCCCAAAGGGGCTTTTTACGCCATTCAAAGTCTTCGGCAGCTTATGCCTGTAGCTTTGGAAAGTGGAAATTACATGGAAAACGGCGAAAAAGAAATTGCTATCCCTACGGTAGAAATATATGACGAGCCCCGTTTTGTTTACCGGGGGCAGATGCTGGATGTGGGACGCCATTTTTTCCCTGTAGAGTTTATCAAGAAATATATAGACCTGATGGCGATGTTCAAATTTAACACGTTTCACTGGCACCTTACCGAAGACCAGGGATGGCGTATTGAAATAAAAAAATATCCCGAATTAACGAAAGTAGGAGCCTATCGGGACAGTACGGTGATAGGTCACTACCAGGACGAGCCGCGAAAGTGGGACACCACCCGCTACGGAGGGTTTTATACACAGGAAGAAGTAAAGGAAGTAGTAAAATATGCGCAGGAACGCTTTGTTACCGTAATCCCCGAAATAGAAATGCCTGGCCATTCCGAGGCGGCACTGGCTTCTTACCCGGAGCTCGGTTGTACGGGAGGGCCGTACCAGGTGCAGGGCCTTTGGGGGATACACAGTAATATTTACTGTACCAAAGAAGAGACTTTTACCTTTCTGGAAGGTGTTCTGGATGAGGTTATGGAACTTTTCCCCAGTAAATACATCCATATCGGAGGTGACGAAGCACCCAAAGAAAAATGGGAACAATGCGATGTTTGCCAGGCGCTCATACGAAGCGAAGGACTTGCCGACGAACACGAACTGCAAAGCTATTTCATTCAGCGGATCGAAAAATACCTGAACAGTAAAGGAAGGGAGATCATAGGCTGGGATGAAATACTCGAAGGAGGTCTGGCGCCGAATGCTACGGTAATGTCGTGGAGAGGTATCGAAGGAGCAGTAGAGGCGGCAAAGCAACACCATGACGTTATAATGACCCCGACGGCATACTGTTACCTGGATTATTACCAGTACAAGGAGGATAAAGAAAAGAAAGACCCGCTTGCTATCGGAGGATACCTACCCCTGGAAAAGGTTTACAGCTTTGAACCGATCCCGGAAGAACTGACCGCTGAGGAGGCGAAGTACGTGCTTGGCAGCCAGGTGAATCTATGGACGGAATATATCGATTCTCCGGAAAAAGTGGAATATATGGAGTATCCGCGGGCCATTGCAATGGGTGAAGTGGCGTGGAGTGCAAAAGAGAATAAAAATTATGATAATTTTCTTTATCGCCTGGAGCCTGTTATAAAAAGACTGGATGCTATGGGAGTAAAACACGGGGATAAAAACGAGGATGGTGGAGATGAACTGACTGCCGAAAAGAAATAATCCCATGGTTTTCTGATAAAAAGGCTTTATCAACAGACCGATACATCAATAAAGGGCACCTTCCTGTGAGGTGCCCATGTTCTTTAAAGGATACCAGGTTATTGTGAAATATAAATAATACCTCATGTTAATAGAAATTTGTGCCAATTCGTTTGAATCTGCCCGTAATGCCCAACTTGCCGGGGCAGACCGTATAGAACTCTGTACGGAACTCGCCGTGGGGGGAATCACCCCGTCTTACGGATTGATAAAGAAGGTAACGGAAGAACTCGATATTCCGGTTTACGTACTTATCCGCCCGAGGAGTGGCAGTTTCTGTTATGACGATACGGAGTTTGATATTATGAAACGGGATATAGAATTTTGCCGGGAAACCGGTTGTGCCGGGATTGTTTCCGGGGTACTCACCCGGGAAAATGATCTGGATGCGGAGCGTACCAAAGAGCTTGTGGATGTCTCCGGTTCTCTGTCCTTTACATTTCACCGCGCTTTTGACTGGGTTAATACCCCTCTGGAAACAGCAGACCGGTTGTATAACCTGGGAGTAAAAAGAATATTGACTTCCGGACAAAAAAGCACTGCCCGGGAAGGAATGGATATGCTGATAAAATTGCAGAGACATTGTGAGGGACGTCCGGTTATTATGCCCGGAGGAGGGGTAAATGCAGATAATATTACAGACTTTTCGGAAAATGGGTTCCGGGAAATTCATTTTTCCGCAACCACGTTTCGGCAGGTTTTATCCGAAACCCCGGAAATCTCCATGAACAGCCTTAAATTTCAGGATGAAACGATGGTGGCTTCTTCGGATAAGGATAAAATAGAAACCATTATAAGAAAACTGCAAAACAGGTAATACTAATCATATACCGGGATTTTAAGATACGCCACAAAGCACTGCTTCTTTATCCCCGTTTGCAGCACAAAATTATTCTGGTATAACAGAAAAAGTCTTCGTTTTACATTCTGTATGCCGATTCCCCCTTTGGGTTTTATGGAATCATCTTCGGGGTTTATCGTGTTTTTGATCAGAAAATGCAGGCTGTCGTCGCCGGGAAGCGATTTGAAAGTAATATCTATATGTATATCCTTATCAGAACCGCCGCCATGTTTAAAACAATTTTCTATAAAAGGTAAAAACAATAAAGGGGGCGCTTTTACATCTTCTATATTGCCAATAATGCTTAGGGAGAGCTCCACATTGCCGCGGCGAAGTTCCTCGAGATTAACATAACTGTTGATATACCGTATCTCCCTGCTAAGGGGGATGTCGGGTTCCTGTACATCATAAAGCACATACTGCATGATTTCCGAAAGCTTTACTACTACCTTCGGAGCATTGTCCGATTTCTTCAGGGTCAATGCGTATAAACTGTTTAGCGTATTAAAGAAAAAGTGCGGTTGTATCTGAGCCCTGAGATATTTGATCTCTGTCTGTAATTGAAGTTTTTGCAGCTCATCCCGTTGATTTTTTACGGAGATCCAGTCTATCGTCAGTTTTATGGCCGATACGAAGGCTACTACATATAACTCACCCAGGACAACAGTGATGAAGTGATTAAAACTCGGGGCCGTCTGTCCCTCCGGTGCTTCCGGCCAGATCGCCTTGTCTATGAACAGGTAGATCATTCCCGTTTTCAGAAAGTAAAATAAAACCGAAGAAATGACCATCCACGAAATATAGGGGATGACCTTTTTCCGGACGATGTATTTCGGGATCAGGAAATAGATATGCCAGTAGCAAAAAAGGATGCTCACAAAAAAACTGACAAGGTTGGATTTTGCCGAATAAAAGTAGTCATCGAAATAACCGCCCCAGCGTATAGTGTTGAACAAGTAATAGATTATCCAGAAGAGAAGATGGTACTTTAAGGGTATGGTGTAGTTGTATGCAATGGTTTCGGATGTCTTTTTCATGTACCGATATGGTTAGGTTTTGTAGAGTCATTGACATTGCGGAATATAAGTATGCTGTGTTTTATTTGATGAATCTTATTGTTCCGGTGTTTAAACAGTCCCTAAGTTAAAAAAAGAAATACTATAATGTTAATATGGTGTATTGTTTTTATATGTTGAATCATTGGTCTACAGATATACGCCGTATGTTGTTTAATATATGTTGTTTATATAAATAATTTTTAACAAAAATTTAATAATTATAGTTTAGGATCACTAACTAAAGTCAATCATTCATTGTGAAGTGTACACGAACTCTTTCGGGTAATCTTTTCATGTGTTCTCCTGGAAAATTTGTGTACCGTGGAATTTCACAATGGAATGTTCTTTGTCAAATCAAAAAAATAACAACAAATGAAGAGAATTTTAGTAATGAGCCTATGCTTTCTTTCCATGTCGGCGCTCGTCTATGGTCAGGAAAAGACGGTTACCGGAACGGTAATTTCAAAGGCAGATCAAGCACCATTACCCGGGGTGAACATCCTGGTAGCAGGTGGGGCTACGGGTACTACGACCGATTTTGACGGAAATTATACCATAGTAGTCCCGGAAGGACAACAATTGCGGTTTTCTTATATGGGATTCGTCACCCGGACGATTACCGTAGGAGCACAGTCCGTAATTGATGTAACTCTCGAAGAAGACGCTTCCCAACTCGACGAGGTAGTGGTTACGGCCCTGGGTATTTCCCGGGAAAAGAAAGCCTTGACGTATGCCGCCCAGGAAGTTAAAGGAGATGAACTGACTAAAGTAAAACAGACTAATCCTATTAACAGTTTATCCGGTAAATCCGCAGGGGTTACCATCACCCGGAGTTCTTCCGGCCTCGGAGGTGCTGTAAAAGTAGTTTTGCGGGGAAATTCATCTACCAGTAATAATGACCCCCTTTATGTCATTGACGGAGTACCCATATTGAATACGGGTAACGGGTCTAACGGGGAAGATCCCGGGACTAATATTTTTGGTAGTCAGACAGGGAACCGTGACGGGGGCGATGCGGTGTCCATGTTAAACCCGGATGATATAGAAAGTATGACGGTGCTTAAAGGGGCGTCGGCATCTGCACTTTATGGTAGCCAGGGAGCCAATGGGGTAATCCTGATCACTACCAAAAAGGGAAAAGAAGGAGTGTTATCCGTTAATTTTAACTCCAGTTTTACGGTCGACAACGTAATGTCTCTTCCTAAACTGCAATCTGAATACCAATCCGTTTCGGCGGGGCAGGACATTGCCGAGAACGGGCGTGTCGCCGATCCGAAATCCTGGGGGGAGAGGGTAAGCGGGCTCAAAAACGATCCGAAAGACTTCTTTGAAACCGGCTTTACCGCAATTAACTCCCTGTCCATAACCGGGGGAAATCAAAAAGCCCAAACCTATTTTTCGTATGCCAATACCATAGGCAGCGGGGTAATCCCGGAAAACCGCCTGGTACGGAATAATATCACCCTAAGGGAAACCGTGAAACTTCTCGATGATAAAATAGATGTTTCTGCGAGTGTAAACCTATCCGATCAACGCATATGGAATCGTCCGACAAACGGCTTGTACTCCAATCCTTTGACCGGAATGTACCTGAACCCTGTGGGAATAGACAGGAATATTTACAAGGATAAATTTGAATATTTTAATGCAGGGACCAATATGATGGACCAGTACGCATCATCTTTTGATGAGAATATACAACAAAACCCGTATTGGCTCATTCACCGGAATCCGAGTAAAGACATAGCACAAAGAGTACTTGCGAATGTATCCGTGAAATACCAGGTAACCGATGCGTTTTCCATACAGTCCAGGGGGAGTTTTGACAAATCATTTTACACTTTCGACAAAAGAATATACGCCGGGACCGATCCTGTTAACTCCGGAACAAACGGACGTTATATACTGGAGAAAACAGAAAATACCCAGCAATATATAGACTTTATAGCCAATTATGCCAGGGATCTGTCTGACAAATTTTCCCTGAATGTATTGTTGGGAACCAGTCTCACCAAATACAAGATAGGGGACAAGATATATATTGATTCCGGGAGAAGCGGAACAGGGTTGAATTATCCCAATATATTTACATTGGCAAACATTTCAACCACAAACAACATGCGGCAATCGGTATCGAACCGCGAAGTACAGTCCGTATTCGGGTCGGCCAACCTGGATTATAAAAAGATGATATATCTCGATGTAACGGGAAGGACAGACTGGTCTTCTACCCTGGCCGGGACCAATAGCTATTCCTTTTTCTATCCTTCGGTGGGGGTGACAGGCATTCTGTCTCAAATGTTTACCCTGCCCGAAGCGATTTATTTTGCCAAAGTAAGGGCCTCCTATGCCGAGGTAGGTAAAGATATTCCTCCATATGCAACAATTCCGCTCAATTATATATCGGTTTCTGATCCTAACGTAGGATCTCCGGTTTTTGCTCCCATAGAGGGGGAGACTTTGAAACCGGAGAGGCAAAAGTCCTTTGAGTTTGGTACGGAGTGGCGGTTCTTACGGGGGCGTTTAGGTATTGATTTCACGTATTACGATACCCGGACAACAGATCAGATATTTTATATTCAGGCAGAACCCAATCCTTACGGGTATTCCCAGAATATTGTAAATGCAGGGGAAATAACCAACAAAGGATTTGAAATAGTACTGGATGGTAAACCCGTTGCAAATGAAAAATTAGTATGGAGTACGGCTCTTAATTTTGCTAAAAATGATAATAAAGTAGTATCTGTTCACCCTTCATTGCAGGATGGTGAAGCAATTATTACCGCAAGTGGAGTCAACGGATATGAATATTCGCTGATAGAAGGAGAAAACTTCGGGAGTATCAAAGCGCGTTCTTTGATGAGAGATGAAAACGGAACTCCTTTGGTGAATTCTTCCGGAACTTTGATGTCGACGGATTTTGAAACCGTAGCCTATGCACAGCCCGATTTTACTTTGGGATGGAACAACTCTTTCGAAATCGGGAATTTTACCGTAAACCTTTTGATTGATAGTAAGTTTGGTGGTGATGTAGTAAGTGTTACGGAGGCCGTAAACGATTATTACGGAGTATCGAGAGCATCGGCCAAAGCCCGTAATGCCAACGGAGGAATGATTAATGTAGTGGATGAAAACGGTACGGCATCGCAAATAAGTGCGCAGCAATACTATACAGCCGTTGGAGGAAGGGCAGGTATGCTTGGTGAATACGTATATGATGCCACCAATATAAATTTAAGGGAACTCTCCGTAGGGTATACCCTGGCTTTTAAGGATAGTTTTATAGAGAAACTGAACTTTTCCGTAATTGCCAACAATCTTTTCTTCTTTTATAAAGATGCGCCTTTCGATCCTAATATTGCTGCAAGTACGGGATTGGGACTACAGGGGGTAGATATTTATAATCAACCTTCCACGAGGAGTATAGGGCTGAACCTTAACGTAAATTTCTAAATAAAATGAAACACATAACAATATATACGATCATCACTATTCTGGCTTCCGGTTTAGTAGGATGCACAGGAGATTTTGAAGGGATCAATACGGACCCTCACGGTATTTCCGATGAGAGCCTGAAACAGCGTTTTAATAATATCGGGGCCAAATTCCCTCCCATGTTTTCCAATGTTATCCGTGTAGAGCCTACCTGGAACTACCAGTTACAGCACAATCTGAACTCGGATGTATTTTCGGGGTATATGACCGCGCCAACCCCTTTTGAAGGAAATATCAATAACCAGACCTACCGGCTGAATAATGGCTGGAACCAGTTTATCTGGACCGATGCTTATGACGCCAGTGAAGGCAACGGTGTAATGCCCTATGCCAGGGGAGTGGACGAACAGGTGGCCATGACCGATTTTGACAATGCCATTATGTTTTCTTACCTCTCGGATATTATCAAGGTAATGGCTATGCACAGAGTGTCGGATGTATTCGGCCCGATCCGGTATACCAAATTCAACGATTATGAAACTACCGGGGAATACGATTCCCAGGAAACGGCATATCACGCCTTTTTTGAAGATCTGGGAGGTGCAATAGACGGGTTAAAAGATTTCGTAGGACAACCGCAATTCGAACTGTTTGACCAGTCCGATTTTAAAGGAAATATTGGTAAATGGCGGACTTTTGCGAATTCCCTGCGTTTACGACTGGCCATACGGGTATCGAAAGTAGATCCGGAGTTGGCTAAAATGGAAGGGGAAAAAGCCCTTTCCAGCGATGCCGGATTGCTGGAAACCGAAGATATGTCTGTAAATATGCAGGGGTTTAAGCATCCTTTATCGGTTATTAATGCCGAATGGGGAGACATCCGGATGTCCGCAGAAATGGAAGCTATATTAAAAGGTTTTAATGATAGTCGCCTGATCCGGTATTTTGAACCGGCACTGGACGAAGCCGTTGAAGGCGAGTATAAGGGTATACGAATGGGCGTAGCCATGGAAGCAAAATCGGATTATGGCGAACATTCCAGATTGGGAGGTTACCTGGGAGATTTAACATCCAAAGACTGGATGACCGCTGCCGAGGTGTATTTTTTAAAAGCAGAAGCTGCATTGCGTGACTGGACCGGGGCCGGAGATGCCCGGGCCAATTATGAGAATGGTATCCGGGCTTCTTTTGCACAACATGGTATTGGTGGTGTTGATGATTATATTGCCGATAATACCAGTACCCCGGCAGATTATGAGGATGCTCTTAACCCCGGAAATAACTATGCCTATCCGGGAGATGTAACTATAGCTTTCCTTGCAGGTGGTAGCAAAGAAGAGCAACTGGAGCAGATCATCACACAAAAATGGATTGCCATGTTCCCCGATGGGCAGGAAGCCTGGAGCGAATTTCGCCGTACCGGGTATCCGAGACTTTTTCCGGTAATGATCAATAATAGCGGAGGAACTATTGATACGGACATACAAATACGCCGCATCAATTTTGTGGACAGCGAAAAGAACACCAACAATGCCAATGTGGAAATAGCGGCAGGGTATTTGTCCGGTCCGGATCATGGAGGAACAAGGCTTTGGTGGGATACCGGAGGGCCTAATTTTTAAGGGCTTGTTTTTTCTGTAGCTATAACATAGGCCGTACCAACTAACAATCGGCTATACACTTTGTCACAGTGGTTCAAAGCGGGGATACTGCCATATCCCCGTTTTTCTTTAACATAACCATAACAACCACAGGAACTTTAATGTGTTAATTTTGTATCCTCAAAACTAATAAGTTACCTATGTGGAATTGGATTCTCTTTGTCTTTTTATATGCCTCGCTGGGATTTTACGCCTTTCAGGCGATCCGGGTGTTTACCAAAAACCCGTATCTCCTGTTTGTTTACGCTATCCTGGCTCTGGTGGTACTAGGTAATTTTTTATATCATTTTGCTTTGTCCGGCGGGGACAGGGGTATTAGCGGAGCTCGAAGCTATGCCCTTGCTTACCTGGTTATTTTTACAGGATTTCAGCTCATAGTGGTCATTTTTCTGCTTGGAGAAGACCTGACACGATTGGTTATCGGGGGATTTCGCAGGTGGAATAGTTCTGCATCGGATACCGTTATTCCGTCACGAAGAAAATTTTTAAGCGCTGTCGCCCTTGGAGTAGCATCCATACCTTTTGCAGGTCTTTTATATGGGATGTACAAGGGAAAATATGATTTCCAGGTTTTAAAGCACATCCTGGAATTTGAAGATCTGCCCGATGCTTTTGACGGTTATAAGATTACGCAGATCTCCGATATACACAGCGGGAGTTTTGATGATAAGGAAAAGGTGGAATATGCGGTAGATCTCATAAACCGCCAGGAATCCGATATACTTCTCTTTACCGGCGATATAGTAAACAATAAATCCGAAGAGCTGCTCCCGTGGATGGAGACGTTTTCCCGCTTAAAGGCCAGAGACGGTATGTATTCCGTACTGGGCAACCACGATTACGGAGATTATGCGCAATGGGACAGTGAGGATGATAAAGAAGCCAATCTGGAGCAACTGAAAGGATTGCAGCGGCAGCTGGGTTTCGATCTTTTACTCAACGAAAGCCGGGATATCCGGAAAGGAGAGGACAAGATAGCCCTGATTGGTGTGGAGAACTGGGGAGCGGGCGGTTTTAAAAAGGCAGGAGACCTGGACAAGGCGGTAGCACAAGTGGATAAAGACGCATTTAAAATACTGATGAGCCATGACCCGTCGCATTGGGAGCAACAGGTAATAGCACATCCTTACCATTATCACCTTACCCTCAGCGGACACACTCACGGTATGCAGTTCGGTGTGGAAATTCCCGGGTGGATAAAATGGAGCCCCATCAAATGGCGTTATAAATACTGGGCAGGCATCTATAAAGAAATGGGGCAGTTTATCAATGTGAACCGGGGACTGGGCTTTTTGGGGTATCCGGGAAGATTGGGAATCTGGCCTGAAATTACCGTGATAGAACTAAAAAAAGCCGGAAAAACCGCATAATTCATAGAAAATATTACATTTGTATTACTAATTCCGTGCAAAAATGTCAAAATTCGGTGAATTAATAGATATCAGTGTCCCGGTCCTGTTGGATTTCTATACCGACTGGAATGAGGCATCAACGGCAATGCACCCTGTGCTCCGGGATGTAGCCGCAGCTTTGGGAGATAAGGCAAAAGTGATTAAGATTGACGTGGATAAAAACCAGGAACTGGCCAATGCCCTTAGGGTTAAGGGCCTGCCTACCCTGATGATTTACAAGGGAGGTGAAATGGTATGGCGTCAAAGCGGAGAGCTCGATGCCAATACCCTGATAGGATTGTTACAGGAACATGTTTAAAAATAAAATTCCTCTCCGGTTATTGCTTTTATAAGCCCGGAGAGGAATTGATTTTTTTATTGCAAAGCTTCTTCTTTTTCTACTTCGGAATTGGGCAGTTTCTTATATCCCATTTCATATAATGTAAATCCGAAAATATCTGCGGTTTGTTCTATCGTTTTACTGATGGGAGTTCCCGCGCCATGACCCGCATCTGTTTCTATACGTATGAGAACAGGATTATTTCCTGTTTGGTTTTCCTGCAAAGTGGCAGCAAACTTAAAACTGTGTGCCGGTACAACACGATCGTCATGATCTGCCGTGGTTATTAAAGTAGCCGGGTATTGTACGGTGTCTTTAATGCTATGCAGGGGAGAGTAATTTAACAGGTATTTAAACATTTCTTCACTGTCTTCGGAAGTACCGTAATCATAAGCCCAACCGGCTCCTGCGGTGAATGTATGATAACGGAGCATATCCAGTACCCCAACGGCAGGAAGCGCTACTTTCATAAGGTCCGGGCGTTGTGTCATGGTAGCCCCGACCAGTAATCCGCCATTGGACCCACCTTTTATAGCCAGATAATCCGGCGAAGTGTATTGGTTTTTTATCAGGTATTCCGCAGCCGCGATAAAATCGTCAAACACGTTTTGTTTTTGCATTTTGGTACCGGCATCATGCCATTTTTTACCGTATTCCCCGCCTCCGCGTATATTGGGAACGGCATAAACACCACCTTGCTCCAGCCAAATGGCATTGGGAGTGCTGAAGGCAGGTTGCAGGCTTGCATTAAACCCTCCGTAGCCATACAGTATGGTAGGGTTTTTTCCGTTGAATTCTATTCCCTTTTTATATGTAATGATCATAGGGATACGCGTACCATCTTTAGAATTGTAGAATATCTGTTCCGAAATATAATCGTCCGGGTTGAAATCTATCCCGGAATTCCAGTAAAGGGACGATATGCCGCTATTAAGGTCATAAGTGTATATGCGGACAGGTACATTGTAATTGGTAAAGGAATAATACAGTTCTTCCTGACCTTCTTTTCCACTGAATCCGCTTACGGTACCGATACCGGGAAGTTCTATTTCCCTTATTTTTTCCCCTTCATAGTCGTATTGATACACTTTAGATATGGCATCGACCATGTATTTGGCAAAGAAGAAACCTCCTCCTTTAGATATCTGAAGTACATTTTTCGTTTCCGGGATGAGGTCTTTCCAGTTTTCCGGGGAAGGATCGGAAGCATCGACAGTAACAACTTTCTGATTAGGAGCGTTGAAGTTGGTAACTATATAAAGCAGGGAACCTTTGTTGTCCAGGACACCCAGGTCATTTTCTTCACTGTCCGTTATGGTCTTAAGCTCCGGTTCGGAGGCCAGGAGGTCCAGGATAAAGAGTTTGTTGCCCGAAGTGGAATTTGCTGCAGATATGATCAGGTAACGCTGGTCTTCCGTTACGTGCCCTCCTACATATCGGTTTTTTTGTTCCGGGGTATTACCGAAAACAACAGTGTCTTCGTTTTGCAGGGTTCCCAGCTTGTGGTAATATAGTTTGTGCTGGTCGGTTTTGGCAGAAAGCTCACTACCTTCCGGTTTGTCATAACTGGAATAATAAAAGCCTTCGTTATCTTTCCACGAAATTCCGCTGAACTTGATGTTGGTAAGGGTATCTCCCTTGATTTCCTTGGAGACCGCATCCATAACTATGATCTTCCTCCAGTCACTTCCTCCTTCGGAAATGGAGTAAGCAAAAAGACTGCCATCCTTGGAAAAATCCATTTCGCCCAGAGATATCGTGCCGTCTTTGGAAAATGTATTCGGGTCCAGGAAGACCTCTTCCTCGCCCTCTTCATTTTTCCGGTATAAAACAGATTGGTCCTGTAAACCATCGTTTTTATAGTAGTAAGTATAATCCCCTTCCCGTATGGGAGCGGATATTTTTTCGTAATCCCAGAGTTTTTCCAGGCGTTTTTTGATCTGCTCCCGGAACGGTATCTGCTTCAGGAAATCCTGGGTGACCTTGTTCTCGGCTTTCACCCATTCGGCGGTTTCTGCGGACCTGTCGTCTTCAAGCCAGCGATAAGGATCTTTTATTTCCGTGTCGAAATATACATCGGAGACATCTGTTTTTTTGGTTTCGGGATAAGTTATGCTCATTTCGTTATTTTCTTTTTCTTCACAGGAACACCACAGGAGTGGCGCTGTGATAGCAAGTATTACTGTTTTTTTCATTTTGATTGTGGTTAGTGTATGTGTTTGTGTACCCAAAAATAAGGCAAAATGCAGGCAGAAAGAAGATTTAGCTCCTTTCTTTTAAGGTGTGGGTGTTAAAACTGTGTAAAAGGACCAGAAATAATTAGTTTTGTATAAAAATAGCAATGGATCTACTATAACCAGCACTTTCTAGTGTCGTGCTATGATTTGGCTTCTATAAGATCAGCAAATTTATTGGGTGAAACAATGCCTCGAAATTGTTTTTCCAGGCAGACCGGAATTTATCCTTCCTACTTCATCAAAAAAATAGCGGGCAGTATAAAAAACAATGCTGGTTAATCAGGTTGTATTGCATAAAAACAGCCTTTTTCAGACCGTAATACCCATCTGGTCCTGATCATTGTTTTTTAACATCTTGTTCGTTTTTATTTGTTTTATTATCAGATTTTTAGTGGGTTTTTGATGTAGTGATTTTCGTTAAAAATGTACCCTTGATTTATAAATGCAGACTACAACTTGTTGTGTGGATACTACAGGAAGTTTACTTTTACCTCGTTGTTTGAAAAATGATAGGAAGAGGATAAGATGGGGGATGGTATTTCCGGCTAACCAAAACAATATGCTATTATTAATTTTTTGGATAATTGTAAATGTAATAAAAGGATTATTAGGTTTTAGGGGGCCTTAAAGGAGTGGCGTTCCGGCTTTATAGTTTGCGTCGGCGCCCCCTTTTTGGGTTTGTTTTAGGTTGATCTGTTAAGTAAAAGAGGCGATGTATCATACACCGCCTCTTTTGCTTTTTTTAATCTTTTTTTAGGAATTTTATTCCTCTATATGCACATGGAAGCTGATATCCATATCTGTTTCTCCTCCCGCATCTTCAAGTCCGGTATTGGGCTTTTTAGGCTGGTGACGAAGTACGACTCTCAGGTCGCCATGTCCTTCGGTACCTGTAGTTAAGGTAAACTTAAGTCCCACCGGGTTACTCGAATCGGTAGAGAGATAATCGGACTCCTTGTCCAGATAATCGGTTTCAATATCCAGTTCGCCTATAGCCTGGTAGAAGAACTGGTGTTCGTCTGCCTCTTCTTCTATTTCCTCGGTTACATTTTCGGCAGGGGAAACAGATTCGTTCAACAGTACTATAGACCCTATATAGGTAGTGTTTGGTTTCAGAGGTCCGGAAACAACACCTTCAAGTTCATCATGATCATGGTCGTCCCCTTCTTCGCCTTCATCGTCATGGTCATGGCCCAATCCGCTTTCGTTCGAATACTCCATCGTCACGGTTTCTACGCCTTGGGCTTCCAGGGTTATGGCGACTTTGGTGATCAGTTCTTCCTCGTTAACGGGGTCCGGATTATCATCGTCATTAGAACAAGAGACGAAAAACAGTGCTCCTGTACATAAAAAAGCGAGTAATTTGATTGTTTTCATAGTACAAATGATTATTAAATTAGTAATTGATTTTTATCTGCAGTTGGAAATTTCTGCCCAGGTCGTCCGAGAAAAAGCGGAGCCTGTTCAGGTAATCTCTGTAGCTCGTATCAAAAATATTGTTAACGGAAAGCCCCACGGTTATCTCCGATTTTTTGAGGAACGGAAAACCGGCGGAAGCGTCCAGTCCTAAAAGATGATAGGCTGCGGGGGGAGTGCTTATATCTACTTCCCGGTTTACGTATTCCCCGTTTTCCACGACCCGGAGATCAAAGTTGTTGTCCGGAAATTCGTTTTGTTTGAAGAAATAGTCGCTTCTCAGTGTTAATTGCAGGTTTCTCCATTCCGGTTTCGTGAATATTATGCGGTTGGAGGTATTGGCTGGCGGAATATCTATAAGAGGCCTGTCTCTGGTCATATCCCTGGCATGTACGTATGCGAATTTATGCTCGAAAACCCAGTTGTCGGATATGTGATAGGTAGCATCGAAATCTACGCCTAAAAACCGGGCATTGACCTGTTTGTATTGCCATACCGGGAAGGCGCCCCGGATGGTCAGTTCGCCCCCCGTGGGTTCCAGAAGCATAAAATCATTTATAAAATTGGCATAAGGAACCAGGGTTAAGTGCAATTTTTGTGTATCTCTGGAAAAGGAAAAAGAGAACTTGTGCGATGTCTCCTGATCCATTCTCAAATCCCCCAGTTCGATAGCTGCGGCTGAGTGATGAAGCCCGTCGCTGAATAGTTCTGCCGGGTTAGGGGCGCGGTTGGCCATGGCGTAGTTAAAATGTATTTCATTGGAGCCTGACTTGTACTGAAGGCCTGCCGTTGCGGAAATGCTGTGAAAATCGAATACCGGATTGGTGAGCCACTGATCCCCGTAATCTTCTATGATAATATCCTGAAAATCCTCGTCATATCCCTGTTGTTCCCAGCGATTTTTCTGATAGAATTTCTTGGCGTCAAGATGTGAAAAATCATAGCGGACACCGGCGTCAAGGACCAGGGCATCTGTCAGGTATTGAGAGACGGAAGCAAAGGCCCCGGCATCGTAACGGTCGTAATCCGGGATTAATCTGCGAACGCCGGTTTCCGGATCGGGCAGGTTGGTTTGGTAACGAAACATAATACCCGTATTTATTTTACGGTTGCTATGCGCGTCGAACCGGAAATCGGAGGTAAGGGTGTGTGTGGTGAGTTCCATGTCCATAGCCGGCACTCCTTTGAGGTTTCCCCTGCGGATATCGTATTCCTGCCGGTTGTTCTGCTGAAAATCGTACTGCACATTCCATTTTCCGAGTTTTTCGAACCTTTTAAAGAACCGGAGTTTTGCCAGGTGATGGGTAACTTCCTGTTTAGGAGCATTGATGTCGTAGGAAAAGGGTTCTATAACATAAGGCTGCCGGCTGTTTATAGCATTGAGGAGATCTTCCTGGCTGCCGATATGGGAGGACCTCAATATCCCGATTTCATTGCGGTAAAAACTATAGTAAAAATCAAATCCGTAAGTGAATTTGTTTAATCCGAATGAGGTAGTAAAAGCTTGTTGCGAATACCCGGTATTGGTCAGGGAATAATCCGGGGCTTTGAAATCTCCGTAGCGTTTTAATGTGCCTTGAACGGACCAGTACCACCCGCTCTTGTAACTTTTCGTAAGCGACGAGATTAATGCGCCTCCCCGGCCGTTTGTAGCCCCGGAGAGGAGGGTTTTTCCGTATAAGGTGTCTTTTACCGGGATTTTCAGCGGGTCGGCTATGATCACTCCGCCAATAGCATCCCCGCCGTATTGCAGGGCTGCGGCACCTTTAACGACTGTCAGGCTGCCGGCTGCATTCAGGTCTAGGTTGGGAGCGTGTTCCATTCCCCACTCCTGGTCCTGTAACCGAACCCCGTTGTTCATAGTGATAACCCGGCTGCTGTGCAATCCCTGTATAACCGGTTTTACGATGGAACTTCCCGTATTCAGGGATGAAACACCACTTATTTCCTTTAAGGCGTCTCCCAGGGAGGCACTGCTGAATTTGTCAATGATTTCCTGGTGTAATATCTGCTCTGTACCGGAGTTGGTAATCGGGTGATCTCTCTTCCCTTCTACCACAACTTCCTTGAGCTCTTCCAGGTGGTGCTCAAGTGTGATACGTTGCCTGGTGTCTCCGGAGATCTCGATTCTCATAATGCGGGTGGTACAGGATTCGTGAGATATTTCCACCTCATAGCTGCCCGGACATATAGCGGTGATGGTAAACTTTCCGTCGATATCCGTAGCTGTGACCTTTTTGGTGTCTAGAATCTGCACTACCGCATTCATGAGTGGTGTGCCGTCGTGAAAATCTACTACTTCACCCTGAAGTGTAGCAGTACAGTTTTGAGATAAAATAACCTCCGGATTTCCCAATAAGGAAATGAACAGGAATAAAGGAAATATTAATTTCATAAGTCTTCAACGGGTTATGATTAGGATCGGATAAGGAAATATTAAAGATAGTTCCCTGGTTCGGAATACGGTTAGCCCTTCCTGTTGCGGAAAAGGGTTTATAATTCAAGCCGGATTTATTCTTTTCAAACCAATAGATGGATGTGTACGCAGGACCGAAATAGGTACGATACCCGTAAATAGAATACAGTAATCCGGTTGAAAATACCGCCTATGCGTGAGGAGGAGCCCTTAAAGTCCGAATACTTCTTTCAAATGCGGAAAGAGGGGAAGAGTAGGAATTGATGTATGTGGTGAATTCCGTATGTTCTTTCGGAGTAAAGAGTATGGTTTCCGGAGTATGGAATACGGAAAACTTAAAATCACATACGAGACACTTGGAAACCGATTGGGTGATGACACTTTGCTTTTCCTTAAGTACGGGAGGTGTTTCCGAAGCATGGTCAATGGCATGACAGGCCTGGAACAGTATGGAAAATAATACTGCGACTACAAGGGAAAAGCTAATATACGCCTTAAATGCCTTCATTTCCAGGCAAAAGTATGAAAAACAAAACAGACAGGGGCCGGTTTTTAACAAAACCTTGGGATGTTGTGGTATAATCCGCCCGGTTCTTTTCCGGAAAAGTAAAAAGTGCACTGAACTCATGGTCCGGTACACTTTTTTATCATGGTCGGAAATTCCGGAAATATTATTCTGCCAGGTTATTGGCAACAAGATATTCTGCTATCTGTATGGCATTGGTAGCCGCCCCTTTGCGGAGGTTGTCTGCAACAATCCACATATTAAGGCTGTTGGGTTGTGAATGATCGCGTCTTATCCTGCCTACGAAAACATCGTCCTTACCTTGTGCGTATATAGGCATCGGGTAGGTGTTGGTGTCCGTATTGTCCTGTACGGTAACTCCCGGAGTTTCGTTTAGTATTCTTCGGATATCTCCAACTTCGAAGTCATTTTCAAACTGCAGGTTAACTGATTCGCTGTGGCCGCCAACTACGGGGATTCGGATAGCGGTAGCTGTTACGGCAATGGTATTGTTGTTCAGTATTTTTTGGGTTTCCCTTACGAGTTTCATTTCCTCTTTAGTGTAGCCGTTTTCTTCAAATACGTCGCAGTGAGGTAGTGCATTCCGGTGAATGGGATAGGGATATGCCATTTCTCCCTGTACTCCTTTGTATTCGTTTTCGAGTTGACGTACGGCTTTTACTCCGGTACCTGTAATGGACTGATAGGTAGAAACCACGACTCTTTTGATGGTGTATTTATCGTGTAAAGGAGCGAGGGCCATAACCATTTGTATGGTAGAGCAGTTGGGATTGGCAATAATCCTGTCCTCTTTTGTTATTTCCGTGGCATTGATCTCCGGAACTACCAGTTTTTTCTCCGGATCCATACGCCATGCGGAGGAATTGTCTATAACGATGGTCCCTGCTTCGGCAAATTTCGGAGCCCATTCAAGGGAAGTGGCCCCACCTGCCGAAAACAATGCAATTGCCGGTCTGGCAGCTACCGCATCGGCGAGACTAACGACTTTATGGAGTTTGCCCTGGAAAGAGATCTCTTTTCCCACGGATCTTTCCGAAGCTACGGGTAATAATTCTGTTATCGGGAAACGGCGTTCTTCGAGCACCTGTAACATTACTTCGCCAACCATTCCGGTGGCGCCTACAACTGCAACTTTCATCTGCTTAAATTTATTTGTTTTTAAATGGTCGGATGGAATGCCCTGATTATCCCGATAGCTATCGGGATCGGTTGGTGTCCAAAAAAACCGGTTACGGGCATTTCATATGTTTATATCAGTAATAAATAGTTATACAATTTTAAGGTAGCAAAAGTAGGTATAAAAACCATACGGGCAAGTTATCTGAAAAAGAAATATATTTTTAAAACAAAATGTTTTATTTTGAACAATTTGATCTTTTTAGGATTTGAAGCCACCGGGAATTTCAGAGGTCGTGATCAAAGATTGTGCAGATGGTATCTTGTGAAGATAGCGTATGTTTCGGTTAATATGAACTGTAAACCGGAGAAGCCTATATGTTCTCCGTATTCTTCGAGCAAAAAAAGACCCTCCTTTTTGGGGGAGGGTTTAGATTAGAATATGCAGTGAAGCGGTTTATTTCTTCAATAAGTCTCTTATTTCCGCCAGTAATTCTTCCTGTGTGGGCCCTTTTGGGGCTGCAGGTGCGGGTTTTTCTTTTTTCTTGGTCCTTTCGTATGCTTTAAGTACCATAAAGATACAGAATCCTATGATAACGAAATCAAGAATAAACTGAATAAAGCTACCGTAGTTAATGGTCACGGCTGCCTGGGCAATTTCTCCGGAAGCATCGGTTACGGCTTCTTTCAGTTCGTATTTGAGGTCGGAAAAATTCACATTTCCCAGCAACAATCCCACGGGGGGCATCAATATGTCATTGGTGAAAGAAGAGACGATTTTACCGAATGCACCGGCAACAATAACCGCAGTTGCTAAATTGACAATGTCTCCTTTTAATAAGAACGATTTAAAATCTTTGAAAAAACCCATAGCTGTTTTAATATAAATTAAAAAATTCTAAATGCGATATAGCGGTACTAATATACAAAATTGTCCTTTTCTTTTTATGAAAATGTTAAAATGTCAGGAATATTTACTCTACAGGCTGTTCCGTAGGTTTTTCCAGTTCTTCAACAGGTTGTTCCAGGAGGTCCTCCATATCTTCCAGCGAATCACTTGCCGGTCCGTTGTAGGATTGTTCCAGGCGATCCAGGTAGCTGTTAAAGGTGTCGGTTTGTTTCTTCCCGAAACTTTCTTCATCATTTTCCACTACCACATCCAGTACACTTCTGTAGCGTTGGATATCATAGATTATGTTTTCCTGTGAAGTGAATGCTCTTCCGGAAGATAAATAGTAGTTAAGGTTTTCCTGGTATTTTCCTGCTATTTTCAAAAACAGTTCCCTTGCTTTTTCGGTTTGCCCGGTTTTGTAATAACCGCCTACGTAGGGTTCCAGGAATACATAGTATCCGTAGTAATCGAACGGGAATTGTTCCATGGTAAGGTCCATGATTTCCTTTGCTTTTTCTTCCTTGCCCTCGTCCAGAAGGACTTCGGTAAGCCTGGCCATATTACTCCGGTATGAAATACTGTTCTTACGGGTTTCCGGGTCATGGTATATGTCCGGAGAACCGGAATTTCCCCAGGCCCATTGCTGTACAATGTCGTACATCAGGTCACTGTCTATCCTTCCCATTTCAAAATTCCCCTGTTCCCCCGGTGTTTTGATGGGTACGAGTTTGTATACCATGCCGTCCAGTTGCAGGTAATCTTTCATCCAGATGTATTCTGCAGCCGCAAAACTTCCTCCGGTGAAGTATATGGGGCGTTTCCAGTCGTTATTGGCCAGGATGTCCAGCATCATCATCCTGTTTTTGCCTATTGCGTTTGCCGGGAGGTCTATGTCTATATGATCTACAATCAAGGCGCTGTCTTTCTCTTTTACGAGCCCGCTTTTAAGCACATTTTCTTTGTTGACCGGTACCCTTATTTTATTGGTAGGGTAGAATATGGTGCTCTTCGTATTTTCCGGATACTGTCGTACGTCTCCTCCCTGTCTGCGGATCAGGTTCCCTATGGTATTGTCATCATTGGCAATCCAGTTCATAAACCGTTTTATGTCCCAGCGTTCGTCCGTAAGCTTCTGGTGATAAATAGCATCCCGTACACCATAGGCATATTGTGCATGGGTGAGTTGGGAGGGAATGGGTTCGCTCTCGTAAGCTTTCCTTTTCATCTGGTCGATATACCAGTCGGTAGCAAAGAGACTGGAGTTTATGACCCTTATATCGGTACGGTGTTTTTCAATTTCCTGGATGTACCACAAACCGAAAGTGTCGTTATCTCCTATGGAGAAAATGATTGCGCCTGCATCTTCCTGTACCGAATTCAAATAATTCCGGGCAATGGCTTCTGCCGTATACCTGCCGGAACGGTCGTGATCATCCCAATTCTGGTATGCCATTACGGCCGGAACAGCAAGGAGGCATACAGCCGTAACAGCAGGTGCCAGTATTTTCGGAGAGAGCCATTTTTTAAGTTCTTCGTACAGGGCAAAGACACCAATGCCGATCCAGATAGCAAAAATATAGAAGGAACCTACGAGGGAATAATCTCTTTCCCGTGGTTCGAAAGGGCGGACGTTGGTGTAGAATTGAATCGCTATACCGGTAAAGATGAAAAACACGAAGAGTGCCCAGAACTGTTTGGGGTTTCTTCGGATCTGGAAAATAAGTCCTATAATACCAAGGATCATGGGTAGGAAAAAATACGTGTTTCTTCCCTTGTTGTTCAATACATCCGAAGGAAGGTTGTCCTGCGGACCGAGATGCCATTCGTCTATGAATTTAATTCCGCTGAGCCAGTTACCGTGATTATCCATTTTTCCCTGGATATCGTCCTGGCGTCCGACAAAGTTCCACATAAAATAACGCCAGTACATATACCCGAACTGATACCGGAACATGAAACCGATATTGTCCGATAATGTAGGTGGTTCTACTTCGATATACTGACCGAACTGCTGGAGAAAATTCACATAACCGTCTTCGTCTATCCTGCCACTGGCATAATCGGTCCGGAACTGGTTAATGGCATTTTTCAGGTCGGCATTGGAAATATATTCGGATTTTATACTGAAATCCAAAGGCCTGGTAAATCTCATGTAATTAGCTGCGTGCTCGGAGCTCCACATCCGGGGAAGTATCCCTACATGTTTGCTGTTGGAATTCGGAATGGAATTCTCGTAATGGTTTACAATAACATATTTTCCCGTTTTCTTGTCCTGTTCGTATTTGGGTTTATCATTTTTATAAGGCTCTACAGGGTCCTGACCGGCAAACATATCCGAATACATGGCTCCGTATACGGGGCTGTCCACACCGGGATATTGTTCCCTGTTGTAGTAAGCCAGAAGCGCACGGGCGTCTGCGGGATCGTTTTCGTTAATGGGAGTATGTGCATTTGCCCGGATAGGCAACATCAGCCAGGAAGAGAAACCGATAAACATGAATAGAAAGCAGAGGGTAATGGTATTGGCCAGGTATAATCTGTTTTTACGCGTGTAATTCAGGGCAAAATAAAATACCAGTATAAAAATAAGTCCCATAATAATACTTCCCGAATTGAAGGGAAGCCCTATGGTGTTTACAAAGAAAATCTCGCTCCATCCGAAAAAATTCAGGACGTATGTAAGTGAAAATTTATATACCAGAAGCAGGATTGCTACAACGATAATATTGGCAAGCAAAAAGTTCTTTACCGTAGTGGTTTTATAATTTTTGAAATAGTATAACAGACCTATGGAAGGGATAGCCAGAAATCCCATAAACTGTACGCCGAATGTCATTCCGGTTACAAATGCTATAAGAACCAGCCATCGGTTGCCACGGGGGGAATGCAGTTCATCAACCCATTTGATTCCCAGCCATAGCAGGAGAGACATCAGTAAACTGGCCATGGCATAAACCTCGGCTTCTACCGCATTGAACCAGAAGCTGTCCGAAAAAGTATAAGCCAGGGCACCAACGGCACCACTACCAAAAATAGCAATGGCTACCGGGCGGGATATTTCACCTTCACTGACAACCATTTTTCTGGTGAGGTTAGTGATGATCCAGAACAAGAACAATATGGTGAAAGCACTGGAAAGTACAGACATACAGTTGACCATGAGGGCCGTGTATTCCATACTCGGGGCAAACATGGCAAAGAAAGCACCCAGCATCTGAAAGAGCGGAGCTCCCGGGGGGTGCCCTACTTGCAGTTTTGCCGAAGTGGAGATGTATTCTCCGCAATCCCAAAAGCTTACTGTGGGCTCAACGGTTAGCGCATAGGTTAGTAAAGCGATGGCAAATACGGTCCATCCGGTTATAGTATCCCATCGTTTAAATATGTCTGTCGTCATGAACTTGATTTTCTCTGAAAAGGCGAATTTAATAATAATTCGCTATATAGGACGGGTTTTTATCTATTTAACGGTTCTTACAGTTTTGCGGATTGCCTTGACAGATAATCGTTTTCCATACGGTCAAGGTAGCGGTTAAACCTTGTGGTTTCTTCTTTTCCGAATGCTTCTTCATCGTTTTTCACCACAATATCTACCAGTGACCTGTAACGCTGTATATCAAACAATATGTCTTCTGCCGTAATGAACGGATGGTTGTTCGAATTCAGGTAGTAATCCAGGTTCTCCTGGTATTTTTTACTGGTTTTCCGAAAGAGGTCCCGGGCCTTTCCAGTATCTCCGGCCAGGTAGTACCCATCTATAAATGGTTCCAGAAAGGTGTAATACCCGTAATGATCCGGGGGCATTTTCTGTATGGCTAAATCCATAACCTTAACGGCTTTGTCCTTTTTGTCTTCCCGTAACAACGTTTCTGCCAGCCGTGCCATATTTATGCGGTAAGAAATACTTCTCCTTCGTATAATGGAGTCGTGATAAACTCCTTCCTTATCGGAATTGCCCCAATCCCATTTCATGACCTTATCATACATGAGGTCACTGTCGATCCTGCCCATTTCATAAGGATTTTCTTTGGATGCGGGAGTTTTTATGGGAACCAGTTTGTAAACGAGTCCGTCGAGTTGCATAAATTCCCGGAGCCACAGGTAATCTGCCGGGTCAAAACTTCCCCCGGTGAAATAAATGGGGCGTTTCCAGTTGTTATTGGCAAGGATATCCAGCATCATCATCTGGCTTTTGGTCATACCGCCTTGTGGCAGGTCTATGTCTATGAAATCTTTTATGAGATGTTTGTCCTTACTTTTAACCAGTCCGCTGCGAAGAACGTTCTCTTTATTTACAGGTACCCGGATTTTATTGGTAGGATAAAAAACAGCGCTCCGGAAAGCTTCGGGGTATTGCTCCGGGGAATTTCCCTGACGGCGGAGGAGGTTTTCCACCGTATTTTCATCATTGGCAATCCAGTTCATAAAACGTTTAATATCCCATCTTTCCTCGGTAAGCGGCTGATGGTACAAGATATCCCTGGTTCCGTACACGTATTGCTTGTGTACCAGTTGAGAAGGGATGGGACTGCTTTTATGGGCTTTTCGTTTCATCTGGTCGATATACCAGTCCGTGGCCAGGTAACCCGGGTAAACTATCCGCACATCGGTACGGTATTTTTCTACTTCCTGGGCATACCACATCCCAAAAATATCGTTTTCCCCCAGGGTAAACACAATGGCATCAGCGTCTTTCTGAATGGAATCGAGGGTGTTTCTGGCCATAGCCCGGGCAATATAACGGTCGGATCTGTCGTGGTCATCCCAGTTCTGATAGGCCATAACTACCGGTACGGCAAGCAGGCAGGTTATTTTCAGAACCGGGGCCAGTATTTTCGGAGCCAGTAATTTTCGGAGACCGCTGTACAGGGCAAAAACGCCCATTCCTATCCATATGGCAAATATATAGAAGGAACCGACCAGGGAGTAATCGCGTTCCCTGGGTTCGAAGGGGCGTACATTCGTATAAAATTGGATTGCAATGCCGGTAAACAGAAAAAACACGAAAAGTACCCAAAAACGTTTCGGGTCTTTTCGGACCTGGAAAAGAAGCCCGGCCAGACCTAAGAGGAGGGGGAGGAAGAAATATGTATTCCTGGCCTTGTTGTTCAAAACATCCGATGGCAGGTTCTCCTGGGAACCTACGAGTTTTTCATCTACTGCCTTTATACCACTTATCCAGTTGCCGTTATTGTCCATTTGTCCCTGGACGTCGTTCTGGCGCCCTGCAAAATTCCACATAAAATAGCGCCAGTACATATAGCCGAACTGGTATTGGAACATAAATTTCAGATTATCCCGTAAGGCGGGCGGCTCTACATTTATATAAGGTGCCAATCGCTGCAGAAAATTCACATAACCCTCTTCGTTGATTTTCCCTGAAGTATAATCCGCTTTAAACCGGTTTATGGTATCTTTTAATTCTTTGCTGGAGGTATATTCGGGCTTGACACTGAACTGTAGGGGGCGGGAGAGTTTCATATAATTGGCAGCATGTTCCCTGCTCCACATTCTGGGCAGGATGCCTGCGTGTTTGCTGTTGGAGGCTTGGAGAACGTCTTTGTATTTATTGACAACCACATACTTTCCTGTTTTCTCGTCTTGTTCATATTTTGGTTTATCGTCCTTATACGGACGGTCCGGATCTTTATCGGCAAACATGTCGGAATACATGGTGCCGTAAAGTGGTGAATTGGCATCTCCGTATTGTTCCCGGTTGTAATAAGAGAGCAGGAGGCGCGCATCGGACGGGTCGTTTTCGTTAATAGGGGTATGTGCATTTGCCCGGATAGGCAACATGAGCCATGAAGAGAAACCTATGCACATGAACAACAGGCAAAGTACTAAAGTATTGGCCTGGTATAGTTTTCTCCGCCTGGTATAACGGAGCGCAAAACAGAACAATGCGATTATTGCAAGTGCCGTGATAATACTACCGGAATGAAACGGCAGTCCGGTGTGGTTGACAATAGACAGCTCACCCCATGCAAATAACTTCAAAATATATGTAAATGAGAATTGATATACGAGAATAAGGATAATGACTGCTAAGAAATGAGCTACTACGAAATTTTTAACCGTTGTGGAGCGATATTTTTTAAAGTAGTATAAAAGAACAATAGAAGGGATGGCCAGAAATCCCATAAAGTGAAGTCCGAATGCCATGCCGGTAATAAGGGATATGAGCAGCAACCACCGGTTTCCCCCGGGGGCATGCAGATTGTCGGTCCATTTTAGTCCCAGCCATAACAGGAGGGACATCAGGAGACTGGCCATGGCATAAACTTCGGCTTCTACTGCGCTGAACCAAAAAGTATCGGAAAAAGTAAAGGCCAGGGAGCCAACAACACCACTACCCAATACAGCTATGGTAGTTTCGGGGGACATTTCTCCGTTTCTCATGGCGATCTTTTTCACCAGGTTGGTGATGATCCAGAACATAAACAATATGGTGAAAGCACTGGATAAAACCGAAATGTAGTTGACGGCCAGGGCAATATCTTCGGGACCGGCGGCAAACATGGCAAAAATGGCCCCGAGCATTTGAAACAGGGGAGCCCCCGGAGGGTGTCCCACCTCCAGTCCGGAAGAAGTGGCAATATACTCTCCGCAATCCCAGAAACTTACCGTAGGCTCTACCGTAAGTCCGTATGTAATTAAAGCGATAAGAAAAACACCCCACCCGAGAAGTGTATTCCAACGGTTAAAAGTAGTAGTGGTCATCAGTATTTCGGTGTTTAGAAAGTGAAAATAAGAATAAAACAACTGTATTTTCTTAAATAAAGGTTAAAGCCCTCCGGTCACCGTAGCCGGAAGGAAATATGAAACAAAATAAAAAAGGCGAAAAATATTTGTGCAAATCAAACTTTGTTATAAATTTGCATCCGCAATAAAGCACTGGCCTATGGTGTAATTGGTAACACAGCTGATTTTGGTTCAGTCGTTCAAGGTTCGAGTCCTTGTAGGCCAACTGCAAAAATTGAAAATCCTGTTCCCTGTCGGAGCAGGATTTTTTTGTTGGTTCCACGCCCGGACGAGAAGCCTGTCCCGAGCAAAGTCGAGGGGAGTCCTTGTAGGCCAACCCAGAGGGATTTCTTTTCGGAATCCCTCATTTTTTTTATTCAATCAATCTTTTTTGTTCATTTCCTGATGGTTAGAACTGAGTATATCGAGCATATAGGAGGTTCGATATTTGCCGTTGTGATAGTGAAGTTGATTATCGAACATTATATTGATTAATTCTCTCTTCTTAACAATATCCGGACTTTCGTAAAGAGTTTCCAATTTAGGGCCTGTTAACACTACCAGAAAAGATGGATTTTTGAGTATATTTTTTGTCTATCGAGGCATGTTTGACGAGTTTGGTAGCGCCAAATAAGGAAAAAATAACGAAGAGAGGCAGAAAATAGGCCAAAAAGCCGCTTTGAGTGTGTAGTGTTAACAGGCCCTAGTAAGACGATCGATATTCTTCATTAATATCTTGTTTATATTATTGAGATTTGGATTATTACGAACCATTCCGGCTTCCAGTTCCATTATATCATAATTTAAGGTTGGGTACCATCTTTCATAGGTGTCTCTTATAATGTCATTACTGATCCATTTTTCTTCCAAGGAATATAGCTTTGATTTTAATCCCATTAAATGGGTCTAATTCCCCGATGCTCTGCATCGAAATGGGCTAAGGTTTGTTCGTTTGAATACCTCGCGTCCCGATAATTATCGGGATTGCCCCGAGGTAGTTGATTTTTTCCAGTTTTAATTTATCCTCTTTTTGCCGTTTGTTGAAAGGAGCCGGTATCGTTCTTGCAACCTGTATTGACAAATAGAAATGAAATAAGGCAAAAGAGTGTCACCATTTTATTCATAGGGAAATTGTTAGGTCAATATTATTTTGTTCGTACCTGATATTTGTAATGTCTTTTTAGGGCTGGGGTAAAACTGATTTTCCGGGAAACCTGGTGAAAACAATTTTCACCATGCCCTAAAACCAAACGTATAACATTAAAAACTTAAAAAAATGAGACGACCAAAATTAATTACCAACTATGGTAATCTGCCGGCAGAACGTCCAGTTCGCGTGGCAATTTCCACGCCCCCGTGCAGGACGGTGTGACGTATTATTTCCGGGTACGGGCACGCAACAAGAACGGGGTGAGCCCCGTGTCCTCCATGCGTGCCATGGTAAAGGAATAACTATGAGCACGCCACTAAAGCTATTCATCCTATGGGCCTGCTGTAGTATCCAGCGCCATTGGCAA